>NZ_CP107008.1:1205279-1807918 GCF_025725685.1 Halomonas sp. M4R1S46 | reverse complement strand
GTCGCGGGTCAGGCCCATCTCGGCCAGTACCGCATCGCTGTCCTGCCCGAGCCTGGGCGGGGGCCGCTCGCTGGTGACGCTGTCGCCGTCGAAGCGCAGGGGGTTGGCCACCTGGGGGATGCGCCGCGCCCCGTCCGTCACTTCCCGACACAGACCGCGATGGCGCACCTGGGGATCGGCGAACACCTCGGTGAGGGTGTTGATGGGGCCGGCGGGAATGCCCCTCGCCTCGAGTTCGGCGAGCCAGGCGTCCCGCTCGCCGGCCAGGAAGGCCTCGGCGATCCTCGGTACCAGCACCTCGCGGTTGCCGACCCGCGCGGCATTGGTGGCGAAGGCCGGATCCTCGGCCCAGTCGGGGTGGCCGAGCAGGTCCGCGAGTCGCGCGAACTGGGCATCGTTGCCCACGGTCAGCACCAGATGCCCGTCGGCACAGGCGAAGGCCTGATAGGGCACGATATTGGGATGGGCATTGCCGTGGCGCCGGGGATCCTGGCCGGTGACCAGGGCATTGAGCGCCTGGTTGGCCAGGGTGGCCAGCTGGACGTCGAGCAGTGCCACATCGATATGGCGCCCCTGGCCGGTGCGGCGACGCTCGTGCAGCGCGGCCAGCACCCCGATGGTCGCATACAGCCCGGTCATCACGTCGGTGATCGCCACGCCGGTCTTCATGGGCATGCCGTCGGACTCGCCGGTCAGGCTCATCAGCCCCCCCATGGCCTGGATCATGAAGTCGTAGCCGGCGCGATGGGCGTAGGGGCCGTCCTGGCCGAACCCGGTGATGGAGCAGGCGATCAGCCGCGGGTTGCGCTCGCGCAGCCGTGCCGGGTCGAGGCCGTAGCGGGCCAGGCCGCCGACCTTGAAGTTCTCGAGCAGCACGTCGGCCCCGGCGGCCAGTGCGCGCACCAGCGCCTGGCCGTCCGGGGTGGCGATATCCACGGCCAACGACTGCTTGCCGCGGTTGGCGCAGAGGTAGTAGGCCGCCTGGCGCTCGGCGGCGTGCTCGCCGTCCAGCCAGGGTGGCCCCCAGCCCCGGGTGTCGTCGCCCCGCTCGGGATGCTCGATCTTGATCACCCGCGCGCCCAGGTCCGCCAGCAGCTGGCCGGCCCAGGGGCCGGCCAGGACCCGCGACATGTCCAGCACCGTGATCCCCTCCAGCGGTCCACTCATTGGAGCCCCCTTCAGTTGCTGAACGCCTGCAGGCCGGTCTGGGCCCGCCCCAGGATCAGCGCGTGGACGTCGTGGGTGCCCTCGTAGGTGTTGACCGCCTCCAGGTTCATCATGTGGCGGATCACGTGGTATTCGTCGCTGATGCCGTTGCCGCCGTGCATGTCCCGGGCCTGGCGGGCGATATCCAGGGCCTTGCCGCAGTTGTTGCGCTTGATCAGCGAGATGGCCTCCGGCACCAGCTGGCCCGCGTCGATCATGCGCCCCACCCGCAGCGCCGCCTGCAGCCCCAGGGTGACCTCGGTCTGCATGTCGGCGAGCTTCTTCTGGATCAGTTGGTTGGCGGCCAGGGGACGACCGAACTGCCGGCGGTCGAGGGTGTACTGGCGGGCGGCATGCCAGCAGGCCTCCGCGGCCCCCATGCTGCCCCAGGCGATGCCGTAGCGGGCCCGGTTGAGGCAGGAGAAGGGCCCCTTGAGACCGGTGACGCCGGGCAGGCGCTGGTCGTCGGAAACCTCCACGTCCTGCATGGCGATCTGGCCGGTGACCGAGGCGCGCAGGCTGAACTTGCCCTCGATCTTGGGGGCGGACAGCCCGGCCATGCCCTTCTCGAGCAGGAAACCGCGGATCACGCCGTCGTCGTCGCGTGCCCAGACCACGAAGACATCGGCGATGGGCGAGTTGGTGATCCAGGTCTTGGTGCCGTTGAGTCGCCAGCCCCCGTCGGTACGAGTCGCCCGGGTGGACATGCCGCCGGGGTCCGAGCCGTGATCGGGCTCGGTGAGGCCGAAGGCCCCCACCCACTCGCCGCTGGCCAGCTTCGGCAGGTACTTGTCGCGCTGGGCCTCGCTGCCGAAGGCATCGATGGGATACATCACCAGGCTCGACTGCACGCTCATGGCACTGCGGTAGCCCGAGTCGACCCGCTCGACCTCCCGGGCGATCAGGCCATAGCTGACATAGTTCATGCCGGCACAGCCGTGTCCCTCGAGGGTGGCCCCCAGCAGGCCCAGCTCCCCCATCTCGTTCATGATCTCGCGGTCGAAGCGCTCGTGGCGGTTGGCCTCCAGCACCCGAGGCATCAGCTTGTCCTGGCAGTAGTCGTGGGCGGTCTGCAGGACCATCCGCTCGTCCTCGGCGAGCTGGTCGATCAGCCGCAGGGGGTCATCCCAGGTGACGGGGGTGATCCGGCTCATGATGGCACTCCTCTAAATTTCTACATTTCGAACAAATGTAGACCCAAAGGGCGCGATTGCCAAGCCCGGATCCGGCCTGGCAAGGGGCCCGCCCGTCGAGGCGCGCCCCGCCGGGCGTCAGGGGGTCACTGCCCCTCCCCCGCCCGATAGAGGGTCTGGATGCTCGAGAAGTCCAGCCCGCCGTTGCCCTGGGCGCTGTGCAGGGCGAAGAGGTTGCGCGCCTGGGAGCCCATGGGCACGCTGGCTCGGGCCTTGAGCGCCAGCTCCCAGGCCAGGCCCAGGTCCTTGGCCATCAGGTCGGTGAGGAAGCCGCCCTGGTAGTCCCGGGAGGCCGCCGAGCCCTCCATCACCCCCGGCCAGGGGTTGTAGACGTTGAGCGCCCAGTTGCCGCCGCTGCTCTGCTTCATGATCTCGGAGAGCACCGCCGGGTCCAGGCCGTTCTTGACTCCCAGGGCCAGCGCCTCGGCGGTGCCGCTCATCAGGATGCCGAGCAGCATGTTGTTGCAGATCTTGCCCACCTGACCGGCGCCGATCTCGCCGGCATGGAAGATGTTCTTGCCCATGCCCTCCAGCACCGGCTTCGCCTTCTCGAAGCCCTCGGCGTCGCCGCCGACGATGAAGGTCAGGGTGCCGGCCTTGGCGCCGCCGACGCCGCCGGAGACCGGCGCGTCCAGGTAGGTCAGGCCGCGCTGGGTGGCGGCCTGCCCCACCATCCGGGCATCGTCCGGGGAGATGGTCGAGGCCTCGATGATCAGCGGCTCGTGGTCGAGGGCCTCGAGCAGGCCGGCCTCGCCGTCGCGACCCAGGTAGAGGCCGCGCACATGGACCCCGGCGGGCAGCATGGAGATGACCACCTCGGCGTCACGGCAGGCCGCGGCGGCGCTCTCGCCCCGCCGGGCGCCCTGCCCTTCCAGGTCCGCCATGGCGGCCTCGACCAGGTCGAAGACGCAGAGGTCGTGCCCCGCGCCCAGGAGGTTGGCGGCCATGGGCGCGCCCATGTTGCCCAGTCCGATGAATGCGATCTTCATGGCGTTGCTCCTTGATATCTTGTGAGTTGTTCTCGAGCTCCTGACAACACCTGAGTGGTGTAGGTGGGCCTTTCCGGCGACAAGCCTTCGCGAGGGCGCGGTGCACCCTTCCTTGGGCGCTACCGTTGCCTTCCTTGGCAAAGGACCCTCGCTTCGCCTTGTCCCCGGTGCCTATCCCCACCGGGAGTACGAATATGCTATGCGCTCTTATTGCCCCTCAATCGGTGTTTCCTAACCGACGCGGTGGCCGACGCCCAGGTCCCGCAACGGATGCGCCTCGCCGCTCCAGGGCGAGGTCAGCAGGGCCTGAATGTCCGCCTCCGGGACGCCGGCGGCATCGGCGTGGGACCACTTCGGCCGCTTGTCCTTGTCGATCAGCAGGGCCCGCACGCCCTCGCAGAAGTCGCCCAGGCGGCAGCACTGCACCGAGAGCCCCAGCTCGTCGCGGAAGGCATCGGCCAGGCTGGAGTGGCGATGGCGCTCCAGCATTCGCCACACCAGGTGGGCGGTCATCGGGCAGCCGGAGGCGAGCCGCGCCCGGTTGGCCGCGAGCCAGGGCTCGTCATGCTCGTCGGCGAGGATGCGCGCCGTGGCGTCGGCGGCCCCCGCCTCGCCCACCAGCGACTGGAGATGATCGCGCCGCGGCCAGACCTGGCCCTCGGGCGCCTGGTCGCGGGCCTCGAAGCGGTCGAGCGCCCCTTCCACGGCGAGCCGGCAGGCCAGGGCTCCATGATCGCCGTAATCGGCCTCGGCCAGGGCGCCCAGCAGGTCGTCGCGCCGCTCGCGGGGGATGAAGCGGTCCGCGAGCCCCAGGTCCAGGGCGTCCCGGGCATTGAGCTGGGCGCCGGTGAGCCCCAGATAGGTGCCGATCCCCGGGGGCATGCGGTTGAGGAACCAGCTGGCGCCGATATCCGGGTAGAGGCCGATGGTGATCTCCGGCATGGCGATGCGGGTGGTCTCGGTGATCAGGCGCTGGAAGCCACCGGCCAACAGGCCCAGGCCGCCGCCCATGACGATACCGTCGCCCCAGACCAGGAGCGGCTTGGGATAGGTATGGATGCGGTGGTCGAGCCGGTACTCGGCCGTGAAGTAGGTCTCGGCGAAGAGGCCGTCGCGGCCCGCACCGCGGTTGTCCCCCTCCTCGGTCAGGGAACGATACAGGGCCACCACGTCGCCGCCGGCGCAGAAGGCCTTGTCGCCCGCCCCCTCCAGCCAGACCGCGACCACGCTGCGGTCCACCGCCCAGGCGTCGAGCTTGGCCTCGAGCCGCTGGATCATTTCCAGCGACAGGGCATTGAGGGATTTCGGCGCGTTGAGCCTGGCCACGCCGACGCGGCCGCCGCCGCGGGTGGGCAACTCGTCGAAGCAAACCGCGAGGTCCGACATCGATGTCTCTCCTGGTGTCCGGTTACTGAAGCGATTCGATGACGCCGTCGGCGAGCAGCCGGCGGGCGACGATCAGCCGCATGATCTCGTTGGTCCCCTCGAGGATCTGGTGCACGCGGGTGTCGCGGACCAGGCGTTCGAGGGGATATTCGCGGATATAACCATAGCCGCCGTGCAGCTGCAGGGCCTCGTTGCAGACGTTGAAGCCCATGTCGGTGGCGACGCGCTTGGCCATGGCGCAGTGGGCGGTGGCCTCGGGATCGCCCTGGTCGAGCCGCCAGGCGGCATGGCGCACCATCAGCCGGGCGGCGGTCAGCTCGCTGGCCATGTCGGCGAGCTTGAACTGCAGGGCCTGGAAGCTCGAGAGTTCCCGGCCGAACTGCTTGCGCTCGGCCAGGTAGTCCCGGGACAGCGTCAGCGCCTGCTGGGCGGCCCCCAGCGAGCAGCTGGCGATGTTCAGGCGACCGCCGTCGAGGCCCTTCATGGCGAAGCGGAAGCCCTCGCCCTCCTCGCCCAGGCGATGGCTCACCGGCACCCGCACGCCGTCGAAGCTGATCAGGCAGGTGGGCTGGCTCTTCCAGCCCATCTTCTCCTCCTTCTTGCCCACCTCGACGCCCGCGGCATCGGCCGGCACCAGGATGGCGGAGATGCCGCCGGCGCCGCTGTCCGGCGCCCCGGTGCGCGCCATCACCACCAGCACATCGGTGGCCCCCGCGCCCGAGATGAACATCTTCGAGCCGGAGATGACGTACTCGTCGCCCTCACGGACCGCCCGTGTCCTGAGGCTGGCGGCATCGGAGCCGGCGTCGGGCTCGGTCAGGCAGTAGGAGCCCAGGGCGTCACCGGCTATCATGGCGGGCACGTAGCGCTCGCGCAGGGCATCGTCCCCCCAGCTGGCCACCATCCAGGTGACCATGTTGTGAATGGTCAGGTAGGCGGTGGTGGAGATGCAGCCCTGGGCGAGCTGCTCGAAGATCAGCGAGGCGTCGAGGCGCGACAGCCCCAGGCCGCCTTGTGCCTCGGGGGTGTAGATGCCGAGGAAGCCCGCCTCGCCGGCGCGGCGGATCACGTCCACCGGGAAATGGCTGCGCGCGTCCCAGTCGGCGGCATGTTCGGCCAGCTCGGCCCGGGCGAAATCGGCGGCGGCGTCGGCCAGCGCCTTCTGATCGTCGGTCAGCGCAAAATCCATGGGAACCTCTCTTCGAACGGCAATGGAGTGTGGATGGTGTCGGCACCCCGCCCGGCGGGACCGTCGCCTCGCTGGGACGCCCGGTCCGGCGGCCGGCACCAACCTAGCACTTGCTTGGTTTATCCCATATCACCCCATGGTCGAACAAGCACTTTACGTTAACGTAAACCTCGTCTAGGGTTTTCTGACGAGGTGGGAAACCGCCGGTGGACCACCCGGCTACAGGAAGCAACGTCATGAGTCGAACCTCATCCCAGGCCCCGGAAGCCAGTTCGGATGCCCTGCCCAAGCAGCAGCGTACCTACAGCATCGGCGAACTGGCGCGAATGTTCGAGGTCACGCCTCGCACCATCCGCTTCTACGAGCAGGAGGGGCTGCTGGCCCCGACCCGCCAGGGACAGAAACGCATCTATCGGGAGAAGGATCGGGTGCGGCTGAAACTCACCCTGCGCGGCAAGCGGCTGGGCTTCTCGCTGGCCGAGATCCGCGAGGTGGTGATGATGTACGACGCCATGCCCGACGGAAATGCCCGCCAGCTCAAGCGGTTGCTGGAGATCCTGGCCGACAAGCGCGACAACCTCGAGCGTCAGCTCGAGGATATCCGCCTGATGCGCATGGAGATCGATGACGTGGACCAGCGGGCACGAGAAGTGCTGCGCCAGCTGGGAGACGAGGTGTAGCCGGGCCATGGCCGCCGCGTGACTTTCCCGGTGCCCGACGCTTTCACGCCACAACAAGACGAGAGCCACCATGTCACGCCAAACCCGTCAGATCAGCTATGTGAGCGGCATCAGCGATACCCCCTTGAAGGGCCAGACCATCGGCGACTGCTTCGACGAGACGGTCGAGCGCCTTGCCGACCGGGACGCCCTGATCAGCCGCCACCAGGGGCTGCGCTATAGCTGGAAGGCCCTGCAGGAAGCCGTGGACCAGGCGGCCCGGGGCCTGCTGGCCCTGGGCGTCGCCAAGGGCGACCGGGTGGGCATCTGGTCGCCGAACTGCGCCGAGTGGACCATCACCCAGTTCGCCACGGCCAAGATCGGCGCCATCCTGGTCAACATCAATCCCAGCTATCGGACCCATGAACTGGAGTACGCCCTCAAGCAGTCGGGCACCTCCACGCTGATCCTGCAGGGGACCTTCAAGACCTCCGACTACGTGGCCACGCTGGCAGAGCTGGTGCCGGAGCTCCGGGAAGAGAAGGCCCTCGAGCGGCGTGACGGCTCCCCGGACGGCCTTGCCAGTGCCCGCCTGCCGGAGCTCAAGCGGGTGATCTGCCTCGACGAGGAACGGGCGCTGCGCGGCATGTACAGCTGGACGGACCTGCTGGCGCATGCCGACCGGGTCGGCGCCGACCGGCTGGCCGAGGTCCAGGCCGGGCTGGAGTTCGACGAGCCGATCAACATCCAGTACACCTCCGGGACCACCGGGGCCCCCAAGGGGGCCACCCTCTCCCACCACAACATCCTCAACAACGGCTTCTTCGTGGCCCGCACCATGAACCTCAGCGAAGCCGACCGCATGGTCATCCCGGTACCGCTCTACCACTGCTTCGGCATGGTGATGGGCAATCTCGGCTGCGTCACCCATGGCGCCACCATGATCTATCCCGGCGACGGCTTCGATGCCCAGTCGACCCTGGAGGCCGTGGCCGAGGAGCGGGCCACCACCCTCTACGGCGTGCCCACCATGTTCATCGCCGAACTGGAGCACCCGGAGTTCGAGCGCTTCGACCTGGGCAGCCTGCGCACCGGCATCATGGCCGGCTCCATCTGCCCCATCGAGGTGATGCGCAAGGTCATCGACAGGATGAACATGCAGGACGTCACCATCTGCTACGGCATGACCGAGACCAGTCCGGTGAGTTTCCAGACCCAGACCGACGCCCCGCTGGAGAAGCGCGTGACCACGGTGGGCACCATCCACCCGCATCTCGAGGCCAAACTGGTCAGCCCGGACACCGGGGCCGTGGTCCCGCGTGGCGAGACCGGCGAGCTGTGCACCCGGGGCTACAGCGTGATGCTCGGTTACTGGAACAACGAGGAGGCCACCGCCAAGGCCATCGATGCCGCGGGCTGGATGCATACCGGCGACCTGGCCACCATGGACGAGGAGGGCTATGTGGCCATCGTCGGCCGCATCAAGGACATGATCATCCGTGGCGGCGAGAACATCTATCCCCGCGAGATCGAGGACTTCCTCTATACCCACCCGGCCATCTCCGACGTCCAGGTGATCGGCGTCCCCGACGAGAAGTACGGCGAGGAGGTCATGGCCTGGGTCAAGCTCAGCGAGGGCGAGAGCCTCGACGAGGAGGGCCTCAAGGCCTTCTGCCAGGGCAAGATCGCCCACTACAAGGTGCCGCGCTACGTGAAGTTCGTCGACGCCTTCCCGATGACCGTCACCGGCAAGATCCAGAAGTTCAAGATGCGCGAGGAAGCCACCCACGAACTCGGGTTGGGCTGACAGCTGGAAGCTGACGTCCGCGAAGCGGACGGTCTTCAGGCTCCCGGGCGAAGCCCGGGCTACAGGCCCTTGGGCGCAAAGATCCCCGGCGCGTTGCGCCAGTAGCCCTTGTAGTCCATGCCGAAGCCGAAGACATAGCGGTCGACCACCTCGAGACTGCAGTAGTCCGCCTTGAGGTCGGGCACGGCCTTGCGGTCATGGCGCTTGTCCACCAGCACGGCGGTGGTGATGCTGGCGGCACCGGCCTGACGACAGTAGTCGAGGATCGCGGCGAGGGTCGTGCCCTCGTCCAGGATATCGTCGACGATCACCACGTGCCGGCCGGCCATGGGGATCTCCGGGGAGACGCGCCAGAACAGCTCGCCGCCCCGGGTGCCACCGCGATAGCGGGTGGCATGCAGGTAGTCCACCTCCAGGGGGAAGCCTAGCCGCGTCAACAGGTGTCCGGTGGTGATCAGGCCGCCGTTCATGACGCAGTAGAAGACCGGCAGCTTGTCGCCGAGGTCGCGGGTGATCGCGTCGGCCATGCGGTCCAGGGCGCGCTCGACCTGCTCCTGGTCGATCAGGCAGTCGGCGGAGTCCATGACCGCACGCATGTCGGCCAGGGACGGGAGGGCGTCGGCATCGAGTTTGGGCATCGTAGGGCTCGTCGTTCAATCAGCGAAGAGACGTCAGTCGGCGGCCATGGCCTCGAGACGGGCATGCACGCGGCGCCAGCGGGACAGCGCGCTCAGGGCGTCGAGGTCGGGGCGGGCCCGGCCGTAGCGCAACCTGGCGGCCCGCTTGGTCGTGCGCCCCTCGCAGGCCTCGACCACCTCGAGGGCCGCGGCGCGATCATTGCACACCAGCAGCATGTCGCAGCCGGCCGCCAGCGCCAGGCGAGCCCGCTCGGCGGGTGTACCGGCCGAGTGGGCACCGGCCATGCTCAGGTCATCGGAGAAGATGGCGCCCTTGAAGCCCAGCGATTCACGCAGCAGGCCGAGCCAGGCCGGCGAGAAGCCGGCGGGGCGATGGTCGAAGGCCGGATAGACCACATGGGCGGGCATCACGCCCCCCAGCCGCGAGGCCAGGGCCTCGAAGGGCATCAGGTCGTGCCGACGCAGCGCCTCCAGCGGACGCTCGTCCACGGGCAGCTCCAGGTGGGAATCCGCGGCCACGCCGCCGTGACCGGGGAAGTGCTTGCCGACCGCCGCCATGCCGGCCTCGTGGAGGCCATCGACGAAGGCACCGGCGAGGCGCGTCACGCCCTCCGGCGAGGCGCCGAAACTGCGATCGCCGATCACCGAGGAGCGCCCGGTATCGACGTCGAGCACCGGCGCAAGGCTGAGATCCAGGCCGCAGGCCGCCATCTCCATGCCCAGCAGCCAGCCCGCATCCTGACAGAGCCGCTGGGCCACCTCGGGCGCCGCCGCGGCCTCGCGACCCAGCCGCCCCATGGCCGGCAGACGGGTCACCCCCTGGCGCAGGCGCTGCACGCGCCCCCCTTCCTGGTCGATGGCCAGCAGCAGCGACGGCGATTCGCGGCGGATCGCCTGGCACAGCTCGCGCACCTGGAGGGCGTCCTCGACGTTGCGGCCGAACAGGATCACCCCACCGACTTCCGGGCGCCGCAGCAGTTCGCATTCCTCGTCGCGCAGGCGGGGACCTTCCAGGTCCAGCATCACCGGTCCAAGCGTCTGGGTCATGGTCGCTTCCTGACGTGTGAAGGGGGGAGATTCTAGACCAAAGGCGCCAGCCGGGACAGCCCGGGTCTCGACGCGACGCTCTCAGCATAGAAGAGACCGGACAAGTCGGGGCGCGGGCCGATAGAATGGCAAGCAGACCCCATCGCGGAAAGGAGCGCCCCTTGCTAGTCGACCTCCCCCCTTCCCTGCTCTGGCCGCTGGCTGCGGTGTTCGGCCTGTGCCTTGGCAGCTTCCTCAATGTCGTGATCACCCGGCTGCCGGTGATGCTGATGCGTGAATGGCGGGCCGAGGCGCGGGACGCCCTGGAGTTCGAGGCCGAATCGTCGGCGCCGTTCAACCTGGTCCGCCCGCCCTCGCTGTGCCCGCGCTGCGAGGCTCCCATCGCCTGGCACGACAACATCCCGCTGATCGGCTGGCTCAAGCGCCGTGGTCGCTGTGCCAGCTGCCAGGGACGGATCAGCGCCCAGTACCCGCTGGTGGAGCTGGCCGGCGGCCTGCTGACCCTGGCGGTGGTGGGACTCTACGGCCCCAGCCTGGAGGGCCTGTTCATCCTGGGCGCCTGCCTGGCCCTGCTGGCCATGGCCGTGATCGACCTGCGTACCCAGCTGCTCCCGGACATCCTCACCCTGCCGTTGCTCTGGGCGGGCCTGCTCTATCAGCTGGTCTTCCAGCCGCCGGCGCTGGCGGCGGCGGTGATCGGTGCCATGGCCGGCTACCTCGCCCTGTGGAGCTTCTACTGGCTGTTCAAGCTGGTCACCGGCAAGGAAGGGATGGGCTACGGCGACTTCAAGTTGCTCGCCGCCCTGGGCGCCTGGCTGGGCTGGCAGCTCCTGCCCCTGGTACTGATCCTCGCCGCGGGCGCCGGGGCCCTGGTCGGCATCCTGGCCCAGCTGGCCCTGCCGCGGCTGCGGGGGGCGCCGATGCCCTTCGGTCCCTGGCTGGCCGTGGCCGGCTGGATTGCCCTGCTGGTCGGCGAGCCCCTGATGGCCACCTACCTTGACCTGGTGTTCTGAGATGCCCCCCAAGACCCTGATCATCGGCGTGACCGGCGGCATCGCCTCCGGCAAGTCCACGGTGACCCGGGCCTTCGCCCGGCTCGGCATCCCCTGGGTGGATGCCGACGACACGGCCCGGGAGGTCGTAAAGCCCGGCGAACCGGCCCTGGCGGAGATCGCCGCCCGCTATGGCCCGCGGGTCCTGCTGGCGGATGGCCGACTCGACCGCCGTGCCCTGCGCGAGATCGTCTTCGCCGCCCCGGATGAGCGGCGCTGGCTGGAGTCGGTCACCCACCCGCGGATCCGCGAGCGCCTGGTCGAGCGCCTGGCGGCCTTTCGTCGCAGCGAGGCCCCCTATGCGCTGCTGGTCTCGCCGCTGCTTTTCGAGTCGGGACAGGCAGCACTGGTCGACCGCCGCCTGGTGATCGACGTCCCCGAGGCCGTGCAGATCGCCCGCACGGCGCGGCGGGACGATGTCGACGAGGCACAGGCCCGGGCCATCGTCGCCGCCCAGATGCCTCGCGAGGAGCGACTCGCGCGAGCCGATGACGTGATCGACAATGCCGGCGACGAAGCCGACCTGGCCGATCAGGTCGAGGCGCTCGACCAGCGCTACCGAGTCCTGGCCGGTTTGCCCGGATCGCACTGATTCGTCATCCTTGTGGGCAATTCCCCGACATCCACCACCTCACGAGTGACCGCGATGAGCCACACCCCCAACGACCGCCCCCTCGAGGTCGCCTGCCCCCAGTGCCGCCAGAAGGTGCGCTGGAACGAGGACAACCCCTATCGGCCCTTCTGCAGCAAGCGCTGCCGCTTGCTGGACCTGGGTGCCTGGGCCGATGAGTCACACCGCATCGCCGGCGAACCGGCCATGGACGAGACCGACATCGACGCCCTGCTGGCCCGGGCCGACCGGGACGGTGGCGGCGCGTGACGACCATGGCGGCACGCCCGGAGTATCGCCTGCTGGCGGAGCTGGAAGCCGCCTATGACGGCCTAGTGGACAGCACCGAGGCGCTGGTCGCCACCTGGCGTGCCTCGCGAGGAACGGCCTGGGCCTTTCCCCAGGGCGCCGTCGACGCCGACTGGCTGCACGCCGTACTGATGGACTTCTGGTACCAGGATGGCCAGGACGGCCGCAGCACCCGTAGTCATGTGGGGCTGGTCGCGGCCGACGCGGCCGTGATGGAGCAGGCGGCCCGGGTGAATGCCGCCAAGCAGGCCTTCGCAGCGTTGCTGGCCCGGATCCGCGAGCAGGCGCCCGCCCTGATCCCCGAGATCAAGGCGGTGCTGCCCTTCCGTCACCCCGGCCTGCACGGCCACCTGAGCGGCAGCGGACTGGCACGCCTGCACCTCAAGCAGTGCTGGCGCGCCCTGCCCCTGGCGCCGGCTCGGGTGGCCAGGGTACGGCTGGCCTGGTATGCCAGCGGGCGCTCCATCAAGCGCCTGACGGTGCGTGAAGCCGAACAGCGACTGCAGGCCCTCGATACCGAGGCCCCTCATGTTCGCATCCAGCTGCGCACGCTGGCCGGCCTGCCCGCCGACGAACCGCTGGCCCAGGTCCAGCCACAGGCGCCACTGATGCGGGCCAACCTGTTCTTTCGGGAAGCCTTGCCGGACGGCCATACCCGCCGCGCGATGAACGTCGCGCTGCCGCTGTTCGTGCCATCCGAGGACGGTCGACTGCCCGACCACAACCAGCCACCGCCGGGCCCGCCGGAAAGGCGCACACGGGCACGCCGCCGCGATGAGCGCCTGGAGGAGGCTCCCCTGCTGCCGAGCCTGAGGATCTACCGGTATCGGAACTGACGCCTCCGATCAGGCGATATGGCCGAGGGAGCGCAGTGTCTCGAGGAGGCGACTGACGCTCTCGGCAGGCTGCGCATAGTCCTGCATGAGGGCCTTCAGGCGACGCTCGAAGGCCTGCTGGACGGCCTCGCCGTCCGGCCGTTCCTGCGCCTCGAGGGAGCGCACGGGTGGCCCGGTGGGGATATCCAGTCGACTGTCGGGGTTTTCGAGCTCTTTCAGCGCTTCGGCGAAGGCATCGTCGAGCTCGCGGAACTTGCGCAACTTCTCACGCTCATCCATTGGCTTTCGTGAATTCTGCTGTTTCATTCGCTACCAATCGGTTCAAGGCACAGGCCGGGGATACTGGAATGGCACTGCCCATGGGATGGTACGGGGTGCCAGGGAAGTATACCCGCTTACTGTTCCCCAATCACCATCGCGAGTGGCCATACCGGGCAGGCATCATCATGCCGAACCGCTCGCCATCGAATGGCAAACTCGCCCCTGTCTCTGGTTGCCGGCATGAATGACACATTCAAATAATCTAATAGAAAATCGCGATATCCCGGACAGAACGGTGCCACCATCCGGCGCCGGCATCATCGGAGAACGGTGCTCCCTCCACTCGCCGGATCAATAAGCGAGCACCGCCATTAGCAGCCAGCTCATGAGTCACGGACCCGATGCGAGCGGACATCCGGCGGCAGGGGACCACCCACGCAGCGACGCCGCCCGGAGGCGGCGTCGTCAACGATCGGGCCCCTGGTGACCGATCACTCCTCGACGCGGACCAGCCAGGACTCCACGGTGTCGGCACCGAACTCGTCCTTCCAGGCCTTGAGGGTCTTCTGATTACCGCCGCGGGTCTCCACGACCTCGCCGGTATTGGGGTTCTTGTAGATCTTCAGCTTGCGCTTGCGACGACCGCCGGCACTGGCGGGTGCCGACTTGGCGGCCGCTGCGGGCTGCGGGTTGAGCAGTTCGATGACGTCGCCGGCACTCTTGCCAAACTCCTTCATCAACTCTTCAAGTTTGGTCTTGAACTCGAGCTCGGCCTTGAGACGCTCGTCATGCTCCAACTTCTCGAGTTCGGACTGGAGCTGCTTGAGTTGCTGCTCCTTCTGCATGTAGTTGCTCAGCAGTGATGACATCGACTCTCTTCCTTTTTTCCAGGACTAAAACTCAGGGGATGCCCGAATATTATTGCTCCAAATATCAGCATATGCAACTCGTCACAAATAAAATCGGCAGACAGGACATCCGACCTGGCCACTTCGTTAAAGTTCAAGACCGGCCACTCACTTTTATTAGAAGTTATCCAGCGACAACGCCCCCTCCTTTCGCGAGTCGGGTTTAAGCCATTCCCATCGGATGAACGCCCCGGACGCCCATAAAAAAACGCCGCCCCGAGGGGCGGCGTCTTGATGGGCGCCAAGGCGCGGAAGCAGTGCCCGCGACTCAGTCCTGTCCCATCTGCTGCTTGATCAGGTCGCCGATGGTGGTCGGACCACCGCCCTCGACTTCCTGCTCGCGCAGCTTGCCCAGGTTGCGACGGGTATCGTCCTGATCCTTGGCCTTGACGGACAGGTTGATCTGACGGTTCTTGCGATCGACCCCGATGATCCGGGCCTCGACGCTGTCACCCTCGTTCAGGACGTTGCGAGCATCCTCGACGCGATCGGCGCTGATCTCGGAGGCCTTCAGCACGGCGACGACATCGGTCGCCAGCTCGACGTGGGCTTCCTTGGCGTCGACCTCGACCACACGGCCGGTGACGATGGAGCCCTTGTCGTTGACGGCCAGGAACTCGGCGACCGGGTCGGTATCGAGCTGCTTGATGCCCAGCGAGATGCGCTCACGCTCCGGGTCGATGGACAGGATCACGGCTTCCGCCTCGTCGCCCTTCTTGAAGTGGCGCACGGCTTCTTCGCCGGTCTCGGTCCAGGAGATGTCGGAGAGGTGCACCAGGCCGTCGATGCCGCCCTCGAGACCGATGAAGATACCGAAGTCGGTGATCGACTTGATGGTACCGGCCACACGGTCGCCCTTGTTGTACTGGGCGTTGAAGGTTTCCCACGGGTTGGCGGTGCACTGCTTGATGCCCAGGGAGATGCGGCGACGCTCCTCGTCGATGTCGAGCACCATGACGTCCACATCGTCGCCGACCTGGACGACCTTGGACGGATGGATGTTCTTGTTGGTCCAGTCCATCTCGGACACGTGGACCAGACCCTCGACGCCCTCTTCCAGCTCGGCGAAGCAGCCGTAGTCGGTGAGGTTGGTGACGCGGGCATGCACCTTGGTACCTTCCGGGTAACGATCCTTGATGTTGACCCACGGATCCTCGCCCAGCTGCTTGAGGCCCAGGGACACGCGGTTACGCTCGCGGTCGAACTTCAGCACCTTGACGTTGATCTCGTCGCCCACGGAGACGATCTCGCTCGGATGCTTGATGCGCTTCCAGGCCATGTCGGTGATGTGCAGCAGGCCATCGACGCCGCCGAGGTCGACGAAGGCACCGTAGTCGGTGAGGTTCTTGACGATACCGATGATCTGCTGGCCTTCCTGCAGGGTGGCGAGCAGGGCCTCACGCTCGGCGCTGTTCTCGGCCTCGAGCACGGCGCGGCGGGACACCACGACGTTGTTGCGCTTCGGGTCGAGCTTGATGACCTTGAAGTCGAGTTCCTTGTTCTCGAGGTGCGTGGTGTCGCGCACCGGACGCACGTCGACCAGGGAGCCGGGCAGGAAGGCGCGAATGGAATCCACGTCGACGGTGAAGCCACCCTTGACCTTGCCGTTGATCACGCCCTTGACGATCTCTTCCTTCTCGAAGGCCGCTTCCAGCACCTTCCACGCTTCGGCGCGCTTGGCCTTCTCGCGGGACAGGCGGGTCTCGCCGAAACCGTCCTCGACGGCTTCCAGGGCGACATGCACCTCGTCGCCGACGGCGATGGTCAGCTCGCCGTTCTCGTCGCGGAACTGGGCCGCGGGGATCTGACCTTCGGACTTCAGGCCGGCATTGACGGTGACCCAGTCACCCTCGATGTCGACGACGGTAGCCGGGACGATGGCGCCCGGTTCCATGTTGATGTCCTGGAGAGACTGTTCAAACAGTTCAGCAAAGCTTTCGCTCATGATGTTCCTACGTGATCAACGTTGTGTGCGGCAGGGCCGCTCCTCCGCACCACCAGCGAGTGCGGGCCATTTCAGACTACCTTCGGGGATGTTGGCGCTGGTTCGACCTGGCCGGGCTCACGGGAAACGGGGTGCCCGACCACGTCATCACATCTTGCCGAAGGCGCCGCAAGGGAGTTCAGGTGTCGGATGCCAGGCCACGCTTGGCCAGCAGTTCCGTCAGCCGATCCACCACTTCCGGTATCGTCAGGCTCGTGGTGTCCAGCTCGACGGCATCCTCGGCCGCTACGAGCGGGGCCACGCTGCGCTGCATGTCGCGTGCATCGCGTGCCTGAATCTCCTTTAGAAGACTCGATAGACTAGCATCCACCCCGGCCTCCCGCAACTGCAGGTGGCGCCGCCGGGCCCGCTCGGCGGCCGAGGCGGTGAGAAAGATCTTCAGCGGTGCCTCGGGGAAGACCACGGTGCCCATGTCGCGGCCATCGGCCACCAGCCCCGGCGCCTGGCGGAAGTCACGCTGGCGCTTGAGCAGCGCCTCGCGCACCGCCGGCAGCGCGGCGACGCGTGACGCGGCATCGCCGACCTGCTCGGTGCGGATCGCCTGGCTGGCATCCGCCCCCTCGAGCAGGATGCGCGCCTCGCCGTCCTCGGCCAGGAACGCCACGTCCAGGGCGGCGGCGACGCCGGCCAGCGCCGTCTCGTCGTCGAGGGCCACCTCGTGCCGGGCGGCAGCGAGCGCCGTCAGCCGGTACAGGGCCCCGCTATCGAGCAGATGCCAGCCCAGTCGCTCGGCGACCAGGCGACTGATCGTGCCCTTGCCGGCCCCGCCGGGGCCGTCGATGGTCAGCACCGGCGCTGCCTCGCTCATGACGCCTCCTGCTCTTCCTGGAGGGACAAGCCGACCCGACGCGCCAGGGTGACGAAGCCGGGAAAGGAAGTGGCGACGTTGGCACAATCGTCGATGACGATCTCGCCGGAGGCCCGCAGCGCGGCCACGGTGAAGGCCATGGCGATGCGATGGTCTCCCAGGCTGTCGATGTGGCCGCCGCCGTAGCTCGGGCCCTCACCGCCCTGCCCGTCAAGACAGCCGACGATGTCGATGCCGTCCTCCTGGAGGCGGTTCTCCACCCCCAGTACGCTGAGGCCATCGGCCATGGCCTTGAGGCGGTCGGATTCCTTGACGCGCAGCTCGGCGGCCTCGCGCAGCCGGGTCGTGCCCTCGGCGTTGGCGGCGGCGACGAACAGCGCCGGGAACTCGTCGATGGCCAGCGGCACCTGGTCGACGGGAATGTCGATGCCCTTCAGCGGCGCGTGGCGGATATGCAGGTCGGCCACCGGCTCGCCGCCCACCTCACGCTCGTTCTCGAGGCGCAGGTCGGCGCCCATCTGCTGGAGGATGTTGATCACCCCGATCCGCGTGGGGTTGATGCCCACGTGCTCGAGCACCAGGTCGGCGCCGGGCGTGATGGCCGCGGCCACCAGGAAGAAGGTCGCCGAGGAGATGTCGGAGGGCACGTCGATGGGCGCGGCGGTCAGCTTGCCGCCGCCGCTCAGCCAGCAGGTGTCGCCGTCCCGCTCGACCTTGTAGCCGAAGCCATTGAGCATGCGCTCAGTGTGGTCTCGGGTCGGCGCCGGCTCGCGCACCCGGGTCTCGCCCTCGGCATAGAGGCCGGCCAGCAGCAGGCAGGACTTCACCTGGGCGCTGGCCATGGGCATGTCGTAGTCGATGCCCTGGAGCGCCTGGCCGCCATGGATCCTCAGCGGCGGGCGACCGCCCTCGGCGGTATCGATGACCGCGCCCATCTCGCGCAGCGGGTCGGCCACCCGGCCCATGGGGCGCTTGGTCAGCGAGGCATCACCGGTCAGCTCGGTATCGAAGGCCTGGCCGGCCAGCAGCCCGGCGAACAGGCGCATGGCGGTGCCGGCATTGCCCACGTAGAGCGGGCCGGCGGGCGCCTTGAGGCCGTGCAGGCCCACGCCGTGGACGGTCACCCGCCCCTGGTGGGGCCCCTCGATGGCCACGCCCATCTCGCGGAAGGCCTGCAGCGTCGCCAGGCTGTCCTCGCCCTCGAGGAAGCCGGAGACCTCGGTCACCCCGTCGGCCAGGGCGCCGAGCATGATGGAGCGGTGGGAGATCGACTTGTCGCCGGGCACGCGAATGCGCCCGGTCACGGCGCCACCGGGGCTGACCCGGTAGCGCAGCTTGCCATGTGCTTGCATCTGGTATTCCGCCTGATAACTGGTCTGGTTGAGCAGGGTGTCGAAGTAGTGCCGGGCGTGGCTGGCGCGGTCGAAGGTCGCCAGCATGGCATCGGTGTCGCCGCTCTCCACGGCCTGGCGCAGCCGGGCCACCCCGGCCTCGAAGTCGTCGAGGGCCGCGAGCACCGCCTCGCGATTGGCGACGAAGATGTCGCGCCACATCACCGGGTCGCTGCCGGCGATGCGCGTGAAGTCGCGGAAGCCGCCGGCGGCATAGCGAAAGATCTCGAGGCGCTCGTCCTGGCGGGCCAGGGTGTCCACCAGCGAGAAAGCCAGCAGATGCGGCAGGTGGCTGGTGCGCGCCAGCACCTGGTCGTGGCGCGCCACATCCATCTCCAGCACCTCGGCGCCGGCCACACGCCACAGCGCCCGCACCCTGGCCAGGGCGTCGGGGTCGGTGGTGGGCTCGGGGGTGAGGATCACCTTGTGGCCGACATAGAGCAGGGGGTCGGCCGCCGCCACGCCGCTCTTCTCGGAGCCGGCGATGGGATGGCCCAGCACCAGGTTCGGCGGCAGCCGGCCGAAGGCCTGCTCGGCGGCCTGGCGGATCGCCGACTTGGTGCTGCCCACATCGGTGATCGCCAGGTTGGCGGCGGCACGCCCGAGCCCCGAGGCAAGCTCCTCCATCACGCCGCGCATGGCCAGCACGGGCACCGCCAGCACGGCCAGCGACACCCCGTCGAGCAACGGGGTGAGCCGGGTATCGCCGCGGTCGATCAGCCCCATCTCGACGCCTTGCGCGATCTCCTCGGCATCCGGGTCGCAGGCCAGGATCTCGCCGTCGAAGCCGGACCGGCGCAGGGCCGCGGCCAGGGAGCCACCGATCAGCCCGAGCCCGACGATCAGCAGCCGCGACCCGGCGGGTAGCGTCTCTTGCCGGGTCATCCTAGAGCACGCCCTGGGGATAGGAGCCCAGGACCTTGACCTCCGCGGCCCGCAGGCGCACTTCCTCGAGCATGGCCGCGACGCGGGGCTCGTCGTGGTGCCCCTTGAAGTCGATGAAGAAGACGTAGTTCCACACGCCGCTGCGTGACGGCCGCGTCTCCAGGCGCGTCAGGTCGATCTGGTGACGATGGAAGGGCTCGAGCAGGTCGTGCAGCGCGCCGGGCTGGTTGCGCATGGCCACCACGATGGAGGTCTTGTCCTCGCCAGACATGGGCACGTCCTGGTTGCCGATGATCAAGAAGCGGGTGGAGTTGTCCGGGCGGTCCTCGATCTTCTCGGCGATACGCGTCAGGTCGTACAGCTTGGCGGCCATGTCGCCGGCGATGGCGGCGCTGTGCCACTCGGTCTTGACCAGGCGGGCGGCCTCGGCGTTGGACGACACCGGCACCCGCTCGGCCTGCGGGTAATGGGCATCCAGCCACTTGCGACACTGGGCGAAGGACTGCGGGTGGGAATAGATCCGCGAGACCTTGTCGCGCCGGGTGGTGTCGGAGACCAGCAGGTGGTGATGGATGCGCAGCACGACCTCACCGCAGATGCGCAGGGAGGAGTCCATGAAGGAATCCAGGGTGTGGTTGATCACGCCCTCGGTGGAGTTCTCCACCGGCACCACGCCGTAGTTGACGGCGCCGGCCTCCACCTCGCGGAACACTTCGTCGATGGCGGCCATGGGCAGGCTGACGGCGCTCTCGCCGAAATGCTTGAGGGCCGCCTGCTGGGTGAAGGTGCCTTCCGGCCCCAGGTAGGCGACCTTGATCGGCTGCTCCAGGGCCAGGCAGGCGGACATGATCTCGCGAAACAGCCGGGCCATCTCCTCGCTGTCCAGGGGGCCGTGGTTGAGCTCCATGATACGGCGCAGGACCTGGGCCTCGCGCTCGGGGCGGTAGAAGACGGCCTGGGGGTCGTCTTTCGTCTTGATCTCGGCGACGCCTCGGGCACATTCCGCCCGCTCGCTGATCAGCCTCAGGATGTCGCTGTCGAGTTGGTCGATGCGATTGCGCAGTTCATCCAGGCTCTTGGGGGTGTCGGTCATGCGTTATCCCCTGCGTTGTTCGAAATCGGCCATGAAGTCGATCAAGGCCTCCACGGCGGCCTCCGGCACGGCATTGTAGAGGCTCGCCCGCATGCCCCCGACGCTGCGATGCCCCTTGAGGTTGAGCAGGCCGGCGGCCTCGGCCTCCTCCAGGAAGGGCTTGTCCAGCCGATCGTCGGCCAGCACGAAGGGGATGTTCATCCGCGAGCGATTGCGCCGGGCAATCGGGTTCGAGTAGAGCTCGCTGCCGTCGATGGCGGCGTAGAGTTTCTCGGCCTTGCGGCGGTTGATGGCGTCCATCGCCGCCAGGCCGCCGATATCGTGCTTGAGCCACTGGAAGACCAGGCCGGCCAGGTACCAGCTGTAGGTGGCCGGGGTGTTGACCATGGAACCGGCCTCGGCCAGCGTCCGGTAGCCCAGCAGGCTGGGCATGTCGGCGCGGGCGCGATCGAGCAGGTCCTCGCGGACGATCACCACCACGAGCCCCGCCGGGCCGATGTTCTTCTGGGCGCCGGCGTAGATCACCCCGAACCGCGACACCTCCAACGGCCCGGCGAGGATGCTGGAGGACATGTCGCAGACCAGCGGCACCTCGCGTCCGTCGGGCCGCACCGGCTCGGGGATGTAATCGAACTCCAGCCCGCCGATGGTCTCGTTGGCGGTGTAGTGGAGATAGGCGGCATCCTCGCTCAGGGCGATATCCGCCTGGCGGGGCACCGCGGCATGGCCACCGGCCTCGCTGGAGGCCGCGACCGGGGCGTCGCCGAACAGGTGGCGGGCCTCGGCCATGGCCTTCTTGCCCCAGATGCCGGTATGCAGGAAGTTGGCCCGCCCGCCGAATCCCAGCAGGTTGTAGGGCACCGCGGCGAACTGCAGGGTCGCCCCCCCCTGGGTGAACAGCACCCGATAGTTGTCGGGAATGGCCAGCAGCTCCCGGAGGTCGCGCTCGGCCTGCTCGGCGATGGCCACGTATTCCGGCGAGCGGTGGCTCATCTCCATCACCGAGAGGCCGTGCCCCCGATAGTCCAGCAGCTCATCCCTGGCCCGGGCCAGCACCGCCTCCGGCAGCGCGGCGGGCCCGGCACAGAAGTTGTAATGGCGTGTCATCAGCGTCGTGATGGGGGACAGCCCCCCATTTCCTCTGTTCAGGTGTCTTTATGTGGCGTCGTCGGCGTCGAAATGGGGGTCTGCGTCGAAATGGGGGTCTGTCCCCGATTCCCCGACCGGCTCGTCGATGCGCACCGTCTTGACCAGCGACTCGGCCTCGCCCAGGCGGATCAGCATGACGCCCTGGGTATTGCGCGACGAGATGGAGACCTCGTCGACCCGGGTCCGCACCAGGGTGCCGCGGTCGGTGATCAGCATCATCTCGTCGCTGGCGTAGACCTGCATGGCCGCCACCAGGGCGCCGTTGCGCTCACTGGTCTGCATGGCGATGACCCCCTGACCGCCCCGGCCCCGCAGCGGGAACTCCTCGAGGCGGCTGCGCTTGCCGTAGCCGTTCTCGCTGGCGGTGAGGATGTAGATCTGGCCGCCGTTGCCGTTCGCGACCTCGCCCCCCTCGCCGCCTTCCGTCTCGTCCTCGGCGTCGATCCGCTGGCTCTGGGGGATGATCAGGCTGATCACCTCGGCGCCGCCCGCCAGGCGCATGCCGCGGACCCCCCGGGCGGTCCGCCCCATGGCCCGCACGTCGCCCTCCTCGAAGCGGATCGCCTTGCCGTTGGACGACAGCAGCATGGCGTGGTCCGACCCGCTGGTGATGGCGGCCCCTACCAGGCGGTCGCCCTCCTCCAGGTCGATGGCGATCAACCCCACGCTGCGGGGCCGGGAGAACTGGTCGAGGCTGGTACGCTTGACCGTCCCCTTGGCGGTGGCGAAGAAGATGTAGCTGTCCGGGTCATAGTCGTGGACCGGCAGGATGGCGTTGATGGCCTCCCCCTCGTCCAGCGGCAGCAGGTTGACCAGCGGCTTGCCGCGGGAGCCACGGCTCGCCGCCGGCATCTCGTAGACCTTGAGCCAGTAGACCTTGCCGCGGTTGGAGAACAGCAGCACGGTGTCGTGGGTGGAAGCCACCAGCAGGTGCTCGATGACGTCCTCGTCCTTCATCGCCGTCGCCGACTTGCCGCGTCCCCCGCGACGCTGGGCCTGGTAGTCGGAGAGCGGCTGAGTCTTGGCGTAGCCGGAGCGGGATACCGTGACCACCATGTCCTCCTCGGCGATCAGGTCCTCGATGGACAGGTCGAGGTGGCTGGCCTGGATCTCGGTGCGGCGCGGCTCGCCGAACTGATCGCGCACGGCGGTGAGCTCCTCGCGAATCACCTCCAGCAGGCGATCGGCGGAGGCCAGGATCTCGGTGAGCTCGGCGATCTTCTTGAGGATCCCCAGGTACTCGTCGAGGAGCTTCTCGGTCTCCAGCCCGGTCAGGCGATGCAGGCGCAGTTCGAGAATCGCCTGGGCCTGGGCCGGCGACAGCCGGTACTGGGTGGACGCCTGGTCGAGGCCATAGCCTTCCTCGAGGTCCTCGGGCTTGCAGGAGGTGGCGCCGGCGCGTTCGAGCATGCCGGTGACCTGCCCCGGGGGCCAGCTCCTCGCCAGCAGCTTCTCCTTGGCGTCGGCGGCGGACGGCGAGGCCTTGATCAGCTCGATGACCTCATCGATGTTGGAGATGGCAACGGTCAGGCCCTCGAGGATGTGCCCGCGTTCGCGGGCCTTCTTGAGCTCGAACAGGGTGCGCCGGGTGACCACCTCGCGCCGGTGGCGGATGAAGGCCTCGAGGACCTCCTTGAGGTTGAGGGTGCGCGGCTCGCCGCCGTCCAGGGCCACCATGTTGATGCCGAAGACGTTCTGCAGTTGGGTCTGGGCGAAGAGGTTGTTGACCACCACCTCGCCGGACTCGCCGCGCTTGACCTCGATGACGACCCTGAGGCCGTCCTTGTCCGACTCGTCGCGCAGCTCGGCGATGCCGTCGATCTTCTTGTCCTTGACCAGTTCGGCGATCTTCTCGATCAGCCGCGCCTTGTTCACCTGGTAGGGCAGCTCGGTGACGATGATGTGGTCGCGGCCGGTCTTGTCGTCATGCTCGATGGTGTGGCGGGCACGCACGTAGATGCGCCCGCGGCCGGTGCGATAGGCCTCGAGGATGCCGGCACGGCCGTTGATGATGCCCCCCGTGGGGAAGTCCGGTCCGGGGATGTGCTCCATCAGGTCGTCGACGGTGAGCGTATAGTCGTCGATCAGCGCCAGGCAGCCGTCGATCACCTCCACCATGTTGTGGGGAGGGATGTTGGTGGCCATGCCCACGGCGATCCCCGAGGAGCCGTTGATCAGCAGGTTCGGCACCTTGGTCGGCAGCACGTCGGGAATCCGCTCGGTGCCGTCGTAGTTGTCGACCCAGTCGACGGTATCCTTCTCGAGGTCGGCGAGCAGCTCGTGGGCCAGCCGGGCCATGCGTACCTCGGTGTAACGCATGGCGGCGGCGTTGTCGCCGTCGATGGACCCGAAGTTGCCCTGGCCATCGACCAGCACGTGGCGCATGGAGAAGTCCTGGGCCATGCGCACGATGGTGTCATAGACGGCACTGTCGCCGTGGGGGTGGTACTTACCGATGACATCGCCGACGACACGGGCGGACTTCTTGTAGGCCTTGTTCCAGTCGTTGCCGAGCTCGTGCATGGCGAACAGCACCCGCCGATGCACCGGTTTCAAGCCATCGCGCACGTCGGGCAGCGCACGGCCGATGATCACGCTCATCGCGTAATCGAGGTACGACTGCTTGAGCTCGTCCTCGATGTTGACTGGCAGAATCTCTCTGGCGATGTCACCCATGGGTCGTCGAATCCTTTGCACTGCAACAGGTTGGCGCGTCACGTGGCCGTGACATGGCGCGCAATAACAGCCTCACATCATATCACCCCGGGCGGGGCAAAGCAGCGGGCTATTGCGCAACCAGCAGGGGGGCCAGGGCCTCGCGAAGCTCCCCCTCGATCGCCACCGCCTTGTTGGCGCGCACCTCCAGCAGCACGAAGGTCACGTCGGCGCTGGCCACGAGCTTGCCGTCCCGGGCCCGGCGGATATCCTGATGCATGCGGGCACTGCGGGACCCGAGCTCGGCCAGGCCCGTCACCACCTCCAGGTCCTCGCCGGCCACCGCCGCACGGCGATAATCGATGTTGAGGTTGACCGCCACGAAGGCCACCCCGAGGCGCTGCACCATCTCGGCCAATGCCGGCCGGTCGTCGAAGAAGGCCCAACGCCCTTCCTCGAGGAACTCCAGGTAGCGGGCGTTGTTGACGTGGCCGTAGCCGTCGAGGTGATAGCCGCGGACGCGCAGCGAGGCCGTGGTTAGGCGAGACGCCATGGGACTAGACTCCTGTTCTGGGGGATCCTGCGATTCTAGGCAGGCCATCGCCCGACATTCAAACGATGGTTTTACCCACCGGGCCGGTTCACCGCTGGCACCCCCGGCTCCCATTCGCCATAATGTGCCTCCTTTTCACCCGGGAAATGCTTCATGTGGTTCAAGCACTTGCATCTCTACCGCCTGCACGGCGCTCCCGACCTGGCGGCCGCCACCCTGGAAGAGGCGCTCGGCGAGCAGGCCTTCCGCCCCCTCGGCGGCAGTGAACCGCGTCGTATCGGCTGGTGCCCGCCGGCCGGCCGCGCGGGAACCCAACTGCTGCATGAGCTGCAGGGCCAGCGCCTGATGACGGCCCTGCGCCAGGAGCGGATCCTGCCGGCCGCCGTGGTGCGCGAGGAAGTGGAGGAGCGCGTGGACGCCCTCGAGACCGCCGAGGGCCGCAAGCTTCGGCGCCAGGAGAAGCTCGCCCTGAAGGAGCAGGTCTACGAGGAGCTCCTCCCCCGGGCCTTCGTGCGCAGCCAGAAGGTCGACCTGTGGTGGGACAGTCGCCGGGCCCTGATCGCCGTCAACAGCAGCAGCCGCAAGCGTGCCGAGGAGCTCCTCGACCTGCTGCGCGAGACCCTGGGCAGCCTCAAGGTGACGCCGCTGGCCAGCCAGACCCTGCCGATGCGCGCCATGACCACCTGGCTCGGCGACCCCGGCTCACGCCCCGCCGACCTGGTGCTCGGCGACCAGGTGGAACTCAAGGCCAAGGGCGACGACGGGGTGCTGCGCGCGCGCCAGGTGGACCTGGACAGCGACGAGATCCAGCAGCTGCTGGAAAGCGGCCGTCAGGCCAGCAAGCTGGCCCTGAGCATCGAGGGTCGCCTGGCCTTCGTGCTGCACGACGACCTGGCCGTGAAGTCGCTGCGCTTCGATGACGCCCTCGTCGACGAGGCCGGCCAGGCCGATGACGGCGGCGATGCCCTGCTGCGCCTGGAGACCGACTTCCTGCTGATGACCCAGGCCCTGGCCGAGAGCATCGAGCGCCTGCTGGCCTGGCTGGGCGGCGAGGCCAATGCCGCCGGCGACACCCACCCCGTCCTGACTGCCGATCCCGCATGACCGAGCACGCCTCCGCGCCCATGAACACGACGCCAGACATGCACAACAACGATCCCTGGGCGGAGATTCGCCCCTACCAGGACGACGAGGTCGCCGAGGTGCTGCAGCGACTCGCCAGCGACCCGGAACTGCTGGATGCCCTGACCCGCTTCCGCCTGCCGCGCCTGGCGCGCATCCTGCCGCGCCTGTCGCGGGCGCTGGCCAGTTTCGCCATTCGCCGCGAGGTGCGCGGGGTGACCAGCGTGCGCGCCTTCCAGGGCCGCATCGCCGGCTACATGGAGCGGATGATCCGCACCTCCACCACCGACTTCCGGGCCGACGGCCTGGAGCGCCTGGACCCGCAAGCGGCCTATCTGTTCATCGGCAACCACCGTGACATCTCCCTGGACCCCGCCTTCGTCAACTATGCCCTGTACCTTGCCGGCCGGGACACGGTGCGCATCGCCATCGGCGACAACCTGCTGAAGAAGCCCTATGTCACCGACCTGATGCGGCTCAACAAGAGCTTCATCGTGCCGCGCAGCGCCCGGGGCAAGCGGGCCATGCTGGCCGCCTACCAGAAGCTCTCCGCCTATATCCGCCACTCCATCACCGAGGACAATCACTCGATCTGGATGGCCCAACGGGAGGGGCGGGCCAAGGACGGCATCGACCGCACGGACCCGGCGATCGTCAAGATGCTGACCATGGCGCGACGCGGGCAGGACCGCCAGGCCGGCATCGGCGAGGCCATCGCCGAACTGCGCGTGGTGCCGGTGTCGATCAGCTACGAGTTCGACCCCTGCGATACCCAGAAGGCCCGTGAGCTGTACTCGGTCCACGAGCGCGGCAACTACGAGAAGAGCGAGTTCGAGGACATCAGCTCCATCGTCGCCGGCATCACCGGCCACAAGGGGCGAGTCCACCTGCGCTTCGGCACGCCGCTGTCCGCCGACTTCGACACCCCCGAGGCCGTGGCCGAGGAGATCGACCGCCAGGTCCTCGCGGGCTACCACCTCTTCCCCAGTCACTACCTGGCCCTGGAGGCCCTGGGCGACGCACCGGAGCTGGTCGACCTCGGCGAGGTGACCGACGCCGACCGCGCCCGCTTCCAGGCCCGCCTCGCCGAGGTGCCCGAGGAACTGCGCGCCTGGTGGCTCGCCCAGTATGCCAACCCGGTCCGCAGCCGGGCCGCCCGGGGCTGAGACGATGCCGGCCACCGGGCGCGGCCACCGCCAGACCCGCGAGGCCCACAGGGTCACCCTCATCGGCGCCGTCGTGGACTTCGTGGTCGGCATGGCCAAGCTCATCGCCGGCCTGCTGGTGGGCTCGGCGGCCCTGGTGGCCGACGGCATCCACTCCTTCTCCGACATCGTCACCGACGTCTTCGTGATCGCGGCCACCCACTTCGGCCGCCAGGCGCCGGACAGCGACCATCCCTATGGCCATGGCCGTATCGAGACCCTGGCCACCCTCTGGCTGGGCAGCGTGCTGATCTTCGTCGCCGGCGGCATCGCCTGGGCCAGCCTGAGCCGCCTGCTGGGCGGCGAGCCGGCCCCCGCTCCCGGCGGCTGGGCCATCGCCATCGCCCTGGCCGCCCTGCTCGCCAAGGAATGGATCTACCACTACACGATGCGCGTCGCGCGGCGCATCGGTTCCCGCCTGCTCGAGGCCAATGCCTGGCATTCGCGTTCCGATGCCCTCTCCACCCTCGTGGTCCTGGTCGGCCTGGTGGCGGTCCAGGCCGGCATCGGCTGGATGGATGCCGTGGCGGCCATCGTGGTGGGCATCATGGTCGGCCAGGTGGGCGGACGGCTGCTCTGGGAGTCCAGCCAGGAGCTGATCGACACGGCGCTGCCCCTCGCGGAGCGGACGGCGCTGCAGGACACGGCCGAGTCGGCGCCCGGGGTCAGGGGCGTCCACGACCTGCGGACCCGCAAGCTCGGCAGCGACGTGCTCCTCGACCTGCATATCGTGGTACCGCCCCGGGTCACGGTCTCCGAGGCCCACGAGATCGGCAACGAAGTCACCCGCCGCCTTCGCGAGGCGTTTCCGAGCCTCTCCGACGTGACCTTCCACATCGACCCCGAGGATGATGCCGGGGAGACCGCGCACAGCCTGAGACCCGGCCTGCCGCTGCGCGACGATGTGGAGCGACGGCTGGATGCGGCCTGGCACGACCTGGCCATCTGGCACCAGCGGGTCGACCTGGATCTGCATTACCTGGACGACCGTATCGACGTCTCGCTCTACGTCGACTGCCTGCCGGAGCATGCCAGCCTCGACCAGGCCGCCGACACGCTGCGTCGCCGGGTCGGCGACCTCCCCTGGGTGGGTCGACTGCGCCTGTGGCAGGGGCCCGGTCGCGGCTGAATCGAGCTCACACGTTCGCATTAGCGACTCCTGCGACCTAAGATTGAGCAAAAGCTCATTAATCCGCGAGACCGCATGGCCGACCGCTCGTCCCCCGCTCCTGCATCGCCCGGGCGCCGCCGCTTCCTGGCGATGATGGGCGGCCTGACGGTCGCCGGCGTCCTGGGCCTGCGGCCCGACCGAGTCGAGGCACGCATCGATGCGACGCGACTGCGTCGCAGCATGGAAGACGCCTACGGCCAGCCGGGGCTCGATGTGCTCGACGAGTGGTTCGCCCTGCTCGATCGCCTGGACGGCGCCGACCTCGACCGCCAGCTGCGCGAGGTCAACAGCTTCTTCAACCGCCGCGTGCGATGGCTGGACGACAGCCTCATCTGGCAGCAGGAAGACTACTGGGCCACGCCCCTGGAAACCCTGGGCCGCGGCGAGGGGGACTGCGAGGACTACTCCATCGCCAAGTACATCACCCTGCAGCAGCTCGGCATACCCACCGACCAGCTGCGGATGATCTATGTCCGGGCGCGGATCGGACGCAGCCAGATCACCCAGGCCCATATGGTGCTGGGCTACTACGCGACGCCGGACGCCGAACCGTTGATCCTGGACAACCTCGTGCCCTCCATCACGCCCGCCAGGGATCGCAACGATCTGGATCCCCTGTTCAGCTTCAACAGCGGCGGCCTGTGGGCCGGTGGCTCGAGCCGCTCCAGGGCCGACCCCGTTGCCAGGCTCTCGCGCTGGCGGCGCGTGCTCGACCGAATGCGACTACAGGGTTTCATCCAGGGGAGATAACGAGATGTCGCTCATCAAGCAACTGTGGCTGATCATCGTGGGACTGCTGTTGCTGGCCTTCGGCGGCAGCCTGTTCATCGGCGTGACCTCGAGCCGCGCCTATATCGAGCAGGAAGTTCGCATCAAGAATGCCGACAACGCCAATGCCCTGGCGCTGACCATGAGCCAGATGCCCAAGGATGCCGTCACCCTGGCGCTGCTGGTCTCCGCCCAGTTCGACACGGGCTATTATCGGCGGATCGAGCTGCGCGACCTCGACGGCGAGGTCATCGAGCAGCGTCAGGCCGATGCGGCCATCGAGGACGTGCCGGGCTGGTTCACCGAGCTGATCGACTTCGACGTGCCCGCCGGCACGGCCGTGGTGCAGGATGGTTGGCAACAGTTCGCCACCCTGAGCGTGGAGAGCCAGCACAGCTACGCCTATCGTTCTCTCTGGCAGAGCACCCTGGAGCTGGCGGGCTGGTTCCTGCTCGCCGGCGGCCTCAGCCTGCTGCTCGGCTGGTGGCTGGTGCGCTCGATCCGCCAGCCGCTGCACCGGGTCGTCGAACAGGCCCGCGACATCGGCATGCGCCGCTTCACGACCTCGAAGGTGCCCCGAACCCGCGAGCTGCGCGATGTGGTCGTGGCCATGAACCAGCTCGCCTCCACCGTAGGCGAGATGCTCGGCACCGAGAGCCAGAAGCTCGATACCCTGCGCCGGCGCCTCCAGCACGACGCGGTGACGGGGTCGCTGAATCGCGAGGCCTTCCTCAGTCAGTTGCAGATCCATCTGGAGAGCCACGACTTTCGCGCCAGTGGCACCCTGGTGCTGGTGCGCGTCAGTCGACTGACGCAGATCAACGAGCAACTCGGCCATGCCGGCACCGATGCCCTGCTCAAGGCCTTGACCGAGACCCTGGAGCAGTTGGCCCAGGTGCATGGCAGCGGCCTGACCGGCCGCCTCAACGGCAGCGACTTCGCCCTGCTGCTGCCCGGACTGGATGACACGGAATACGTCCACCAGGAACTGGTCAAGCGTCTCAAGTCCCTGGGCCGGGACAAGGACGCCATGATCGGCCTGCCCGCCGCCATCAGCCCCTACTGTCAGGGCGACCGGCGCAGCACCTTGCTGGCCAGCCTGGACGGCGCCCTGTCCAGCGCCGAGGCCCGGGGCCAGCACGGCATCATCATCATCGAGGAGGGCAAGCAGCAAAGCCTGTTCCCCAACCATGCGCAGTGGCGCAGCGCCCTGAAGCAGGCCATGCAGGAAGGCGTCTTCCTGGCGCACTTCCCGGTGCTGGACAGTGACGGCAAGCTGCTGCACTACGAGTGCCCCTCGCGCCTGCGGCTACACCAGCAGTGGCAGGCCGGCGGTGTCTTCATGCCCTGGGTGACGCGTCTGGGCCTCGAGACGGAGCTGGACCTGGCGGTGGTGGAGGCGGCCCTGCAGGACATCGATCAGCGCGACCAGTCGGTGGCCATCAACCTGTCGGTCGCATCGATTCGCGATGCGCGCTTCGTCCTCGAGCTACGCTCACGGCTGCACGCCCGGCCCAGCGCCGCCGCCAGGCTCTGGCTGGAGCTGCCGGAGACCCTGGCCATCCAGGACCTGGCAAGCTTCCGGACCCTCTGCCGCGAACTTCGCCCGCTGGGCTGCAAGCTGGGACTCGAGCACGTCGGCGCCGAATTCACCCATATCGCCGACCTCCAGGACCTGGGCCTGGCCTACCTGAAGATCGACAGCAGCCTGGTCGGGGGGGTGACGGACAACCACGAGCAACAGACCATCCTGCGCGGCATGGCCACGCTGTGCCATTCGCTGGGGATCCTGGCCATCGCCGAGGGCGTCACCCGCCGCGACGAGACCATGATGCTCTTCGAGCTGGGGCTCGACGGCGTCACCGGCCCCGGGGTACGTCAGAACGACAAGTCGTCCCTATGATCCACCAGGCAAACCGCCGGCCCGACGGGTCGGCGGTAGCGGCATCCTGGCCGTGCACGCGGTCAGATGACGTCGTCCTCGTCCGCCCCGGGGGACACCAGCTGCAGGCCATTCAAGCGGCGACGCAGCGACTGACGCGCCATCACCTTCTCCTGGGCGGCCTCGGGCAGTTCGGTGAACCGGATCACCCCCTTATCCATGAGCAGGTCGATCACGTCTTCCAGCACGCGCACGAAGGCCAGATCCGACGCCTGGAAGCGAGCCGCTTCCCTGCCGACCTCCCCCTCCATGAGAAACGCCAGTAGCTCGGGCGAATCCGCCGGCAGGTACTCGCTACACTCCGGCGTGGGCTCGCGACTGACGAGCCGTATCCGCCCCTGGGCGTCGCGCTCGATGTACATAGGCCGCTCCCCGCCTTGGACTGGTGTGGGCATCATAGGCAGCCTCGCCCCCGACGCACAAGACAGCGCCCGACCTGGTCGGGCGCAGCGGATGCGGCGCCTGCTCACTCGATATCGAGCTGGCCACTGTCGATCAGGGACTGAAGGAAGGCAGAGGAATCGGCACCCTCCATGCTGACGCCATTCAAGGCGATGACCTGGTCCGACTCCGCCGAACTGAAGCCGTCGCTGAAGGCGCCGCTGGTGCTGACGTGCAGCAGCGTATTGCCCTGGCCGTCGTCGACGGCATGCAGGTAGTTCGCGAAGTCCGACTCGCCATCGCTGTCCTGCAACAGATCCGTCAGCAGGAGCGCATCGCCCTCGTCGGCTTCGTTCAGGTTGAAGTCGGTGACGAGATCGATGGCGGGCGTTCCCGGCGCGCCTTGATCGCCCCCATCGCCGAACTGCCAGGCGAAGGTATCGGCGCCCAGCCCCCCGGCCAGGACATCGTCGCCTTGTCCACCCATCAGGGTATCGTCACCCTCGAGACCGAACAGGCTGTCATCCCCGCCGGTGCCCGACAGCGTATTGCCCTGGCCGTCACCCACGATGCTCTCCGAGTCGGGGTAGACGGTGATGGCGACCTGGCCATCGCGGCTGTCACCATCCGCGTCCGTGCCGATGACCGGCAGCTCGAAGCTCACGGGAGAGACGCTCGCTTCCTGCCCATAGCTGAAACTGCCCAGCTTGAGGCCGGTGGCAGCGCCATCGGCCAGTTCGACGCCCTCGATCTCGACGGCATTGAAGGCCTCGTGGGCCAGGCTGCCATCGACGCTGACGATCTCGAAGCTCCAGCCATCCTGCAGGCCCTCGACCAGCACGGAACCGTCGGCGTTGGCGGTGACATGCCCCGACTGTTCGATGCCGTTCTCGTCATGGATCCTGACCTCGTCGGCGGTCAGGGTCAGCTGTCCCTCGCCGCCGGGGCCGGAGACCAGCGACTGCGACGCGCCCGTGGCGGACTCGTCCAGCCCCATGGAATAGATCCGCAGGAAGAAGCTCGCCTCCTTGCCACCGGAGACGACGATACCCTGCGAGAAGGCCAGGGTCTCCTGATAGCCATCGAAGCTGTACGACTCGGCATTCCGGGTATCATCGACCGAGAGATTGCTGACCAGGTCATAGCGCATGATCTCGCCGCCGGAAATCTCGGCCCCCTCGCCAACCCCGAGGGTCGCGTTGGTACTGTTGACGGTGCCCTGATCGGTATCGCCCAGGGGAAGGATGTCCGAGGACACCAGGACATCATCCGTGCCATCCGGGTCCGGCGTCTGCTTGGTACCGATGTTCAATCCCTTGAAGGCGACATTGCCGCCCCCGATACCACTCAGGTCGGTCAACGAGGTGAGCTTGCTGTCCGTCATGATGGAGCCGGAGAAGACTGTGTAGGTGACATTGCCCTCGGCATCGATCGTGGCCTCGAAGCCGATGTCACCGTCGTCGGTGACGGCCTGGATGCCGCGGTGGGTGTCGTCCGTGTACTGGAGGGAAAGCGGCTCGTTGGCGAGATACAGCTGATTGCCCTCCACGCTGAGGAAGGCCTGCTTGCCATCCACCAGCGCCAGGTCGAAGACGATATCACCGAGCCCATCCGTGCCCGGCAGGAAGTTCAGTGACTGCGTCACGGTCTGCTGGGTCGCTTCTGGCGCATCGACCGCCAGCAGGACATGGGCGGCCTGGGGGAAGAAGGGTCTGGGACCGTCGTCCTCGATGGTGAAGACTCCGGCGCTCAGGTCCACGGTCGCCGAGGCGCTGTCACCATCGGCGTCGGTGACCGTCTGGGTCAGCAGCAGGGTCCCGCTCGCGGCCTGCAGGGTCTCGGCGTCGTCATGGGCGGCCTCACCCGCGCCGTGCCAGATGTTGGCGCTCTGGCTGAAGGTGAGCGTGCCGCTGTCGTCCACGCCGATGCGGAAGTACTCGGTGCCGTCGAGCTGGCCGAGGATGTCGTCCCCGTCCATGGCCAGCTGGATCTCGCCGCCGGCCGCCCCGTCGGCGCCCAGCGCATAGAGTCCGGAACCCAGGTCGGCACCGCTCAGCGACAGGCCATAGGCCACGCCGCCGGCACCGTCGTTGCCATGGTCGATGGTCGTGGCGAAGGCGCCGCGGAAGTCGCCGCTGACGCTGGCGATGCCATCCGCCGACAGCGGCGACTCGTCCAGGGTCAGCGCCGGGGCCGTATAGTCCGCGTTCGGAATCACGCCGGGGCCGTCGTCATCGAACAGGATATTGCCGCCCAGATCCAGCGTCTCACTGTCGCTGGCCGAGTCACCCTCACGATCGGTGATGGTTACCGTGCCTACCAGGTTCACCAGCCCGCTGCCCAGCCCTTGCTGGTCACTGGCGTAGTCGCTGGTATCGGCGCGGTCGTGGTCGACCGTCGCCCTCTGGGTCAGGGTCACGCTGCCATTGCCATCCACCGCGAGGGTGAAGGCGGTGTTGGCGTCGGCCACCGCTCCGGCGCTCGCGGCCGTGGAGCCGATCACCTCGCCGCCGACCAGGTAGAGATAGACGGGATCGCCACCGCTGGTCAGCCCCGAGTCGCTGCCGTCGGCCGCCGCCAACTCGAGCGCATAGCTCCAGCTGGTGCTACCGGCCCCGTCGGCGCCATAGGCGCTACTGCCCACCGTGAAGGCAGCGGCAAAGCTGGCCGTGGCGGTGTCGGTGTCGGTGTCGGTGTCGGTGTCGGTGTCGGTGTCGGTGTCGGTGTCGGTGTCGGTGTCGGTGTCGGTGTCGGTGTCGGTGAGGTCGGCATCCTGGGTGTTGAGGGTGATGCTGTCACCATCGGACACGCTGGCTGCGATGCCCGGGCCATCGTCGTTGACGTCGAGGATCAGGGTCGCCTCCGGCGAGACGTCGCCATCGTCGTCGGTGACCCGCACCGCGAACGGCTCCTGCACCTGGTCGGCGTCGCCCGTCAGGCCGGTACCGGCATGGTCCAGGGTGTTGGCGTCGAGGCTGTAGCTCCAGCCGCCGTCCGTGTCGACCGTCAAGGTGCCGTAGGCGCCCTGCACGGCGGTGCCGTCGGCGGTGATGGCGATCCAGGCGCCATTGGCGTCCTGCACCTCGATCAGCGCCAGTTGGTCGTCGCCGGTGTCGATCTGCAGGCGGCCGCCGGTGGTCGTGGTGCCGCCACCGCTGCCCTCTGGCAGTGCGGACTCCCAGACCACGTCGCCGTCCGCGTCGAGGTCGGGGGCGGTCACCGTCGGCACATCATCGGGATCTTCCGCCGCCCCGCCGCCGCCCTCGGGGTCCACCACCGGCACATCATCGGGAGCTTCCGTCGCCTCGCCGCCGCCCTCGGGGTCCTCGGCGCCCACCACCGGCTCATCATCGGATTCTTCCGCCGCCACGGCACCGCCCTCGAGCCGGACCGCGTCGGGCCCGTCCAGCGCAGTGGCAGCGAAGTCGAAGGCCAGCGAATCGACGCTCTCGCTGATCCGCGCCAGGCGCACGAAACTGTGCCCCCCATCGCTGCCACCGCCGGCACCGGCCCCGGCAGCGGTCGCGTCCAGATCCTCGAGCAGGTCCCCCTGCCCTTCATCGATGGCCGTCAGCAGGGCCTCGAGGTCCGCATCCTGGGCGCTGGCATCCGCCGCCTCGACCGGCGCATCGGCAGTGAGCTCGGGCGTCATGACGACCTCCCGGCCTTCCCCGATCGCCGTCGGCTCGAGATGGTCGCCGAAGTCGAGCATCACCCGACCATTGTCCGAGGTGACGAGAGTCTCGCCCTCCTGCAGGCTGTCGCCGACGTCGAGTTCACGTAGCTGGCCGGCGGCGTCCCGCGCCCAGGCCTGACCGGTGATGGAAACAACGGTTGCGATGGTCATGTCATGCTCCCCTGATAAACACCAGCCGAGACGCAAGGCGATACTACTCGGCCCTCATACCTTCAAGTTAGGGGACGGCGACATGCATCGGTATTGGACCGATGGACAGGGTGACAAGATGTAACAGAGAGCAGGCCGTCACCCGGCCGAGCCGCACCGGGGAGGCGACGATCAGAGCGCATCCTGCTCCTGGCGGGAGAGCTTGAGAACCAGCTGAATGCGGTCGCGCACGCCAAGCTTGCGGAACACGGCCCCCAGATGCGCCTTGACCGTTCGCTCGGTGATGGCCAGGCGCCTGGCCACGGCCTTGTTGCTCAGCCCCTCGGCCACGGCCAGGGCCACCGCCCGCTCGCGCTCGGTCAGGCACGCCAGGGTCTCCTCCTGCAGCATGGCCTCGCCGCCCAGGCTGCGGAAGGCGCCCCCCACCAACCGGGCGAGCAACTCCGGCCAGACCCAGATACCCTGGTGAGTCACCACCGTCTCCACCTGGCGCAACAGCTCGGGGGGCGAGAGGGCATGGGCGTAGCCCCGGGCGCCGGCCCCCAGCGCCTGGAAGGCCTCGAGGGAGTTCGGCGCATAGCTCAGCACGCTGAGGATGGCACCACGTTGGCTGAGGGTGGTCACGAGCCCCGACCACTGGTCCAGGTCGCTGGTCACCCAGACCCGGTCCCCGGCGACGGCCTGGGCCCGCGCCTGCTCGGGCCCGACCAGCCGAGCCTCGGCGAAGGCCTCGCGCCAGCGCGGCACCTCGTCGTGCCCCCGACACACGAACAACTGCGCCATCATCGCTCTCCCATGGCATTGTCCCAGGTCCGCAGGACCGGCTTGAGGAGGTACTGCATCACGGTGCGCTTGCCGGTGAGGATATCCACCTGGGCGGTCATCCCGGGGATGACGTCCAGCGCCTCGTGCGCGTTGCCGCTCTCCCGGGTGCGGACCCGAACCAGATAGAAGGTATTGCCCTCGTCGTCGGTGATGGTGTCGGCACTGATGTGGTCGAGCTCGGCCTCGAGCCCCCCGTAGATGGCGAAATCGTAGGCGGTGAGCTTGATGGTCGCCGGCTGTCCCGGGCGCAGGAAGGCTATGTCCTGGGGGGCGATGCGCGCCTCCACCAGCAGGGCATCGTCGGTGGGCACGATATCGACCACCTCCTGGCCCGGCTGCACCACCCCCCCGAGGGTGGTGATCCCCAGGCGCTGCACGACCCCGTCGACGGGCGAGCGAATCTCGGCCAACCGCACCCGGTCCTCGAGGCCGGTGCTGGACTCATCCAGTGCCGACAGGTCGCCGAGCGTCCGGGAAAGTTCATTGCGCCATTCGTTGCGGGTCTCCAGGGTCACCTCGCGCAGTTGCGCCTGGGCTTCCTCGATGGCGGCCTGCAGGCGCTCCACCTGGGCCGCCGCCTGGTTCCGCTCGCCGCTGGCCTTGGAGACCTCGCGCTGCAGCCGCAACACCTCGACCTCGGAGACCGCTCCGGTCTCCAGCAGCGGCCGGGTCAGGTTCAGCTCCTGGCTGGCCATGCCCAGCTCCCGCGCGGCGGTGTCCCGTCGCGATCGGGCCTCGTCGAGTTCGGCACGCCGCTGCGCCAGGCGTTCCTCGAGGATGCTCTTCTGCTCCGCCAACGCCTCCAGACTGCTCTCGTAGAGCTCCCGCTCCCGCGTCACGAGCGCGGGCGCCTCCTCGCGCAGGGAGGCGGAGGGCGTGAAGTCGGACGCCGTGACCAGCGCCCTCAGGCGCTCGGCGCGGACCTCCAGGGCCTGGGCCCTGGCCCGGTTCTCCCGGAAGGTGGCCAGGAAGCGCGTCGGGTCGATGCGCATCAGCAGCTGCCCCGCCACCACCCGGTCGCCCTCCTCGACCAGGATCTCCTGAACCACCCCGCCATCGAAGGACTGCACCCTCTGCAGCTGGCTCGAGGGGATCACCCGTCCGGTCCCGCGGGTCACCTCGTCGATTGCGGCGAAGGCCGACCAGGCGATGAGGGCCGCCACCGCCAGCAACACCACGTAGAGGAAGGCCCTGGCCCGCAGCGGATCCTGCTGTAGCCGCGCCCAGTCGGCGTCGCTCGCCCAGTCGCGGTCGAGATGCGCCGCCGTCACGCGACGGGCGAAGAGACGATCGATGAAGGGACGGAAGGGACGACCGCCGGCCTCGGAGAACCGACCGATGGCCTCGAACCCCTGCTGCTCGGCACCGCGACGCGAGGAGGTCATCCGCCGGCCCTCCCGACCTGGCCCTTGCGCAGGGCCTCCACCACCTTGTCCCGGGGCCCGTCGGCCACGACCTTGCCGGCGTCGATGACGACGATCCGATCGACCAGCGACAGCAACGAGGTGCGGTGGGTCACGACCACCATGGTCTTGCCCTGGGCATAGCGCTTGAGCCTGGCCTTGAACGCCTCCTCGGTGGAGTGGTCCATGGCGCTCGACGGCTCGTCGAGCAGCAGCACCTGGGGATCGTGGACCAGGGCCCGGGCGATGGCCACGGCCTGGCGCTGCCCGCCCGAGAGCCGCTGCCCCCGCTCGCCGACGTTCAGCTCGACGCCCTGGGGATGGCCATTCACCAGGTCTTCGAGACCGCCGAGCTCGATGGCACGCAGCAGCGCCTCGTCCTCGACGCCATCGCTGCCCCCGCCGGCGGCGATATTGTCCCGCAGGCTGCCATGGAACAGGCTCACGTCCTGGGGCACATAGCCGATATGGCGCCGCAGCTGGATGGGGTCGAACTGGCGAATGTCCACGTCATCGAGTCTCACCGCCCCGGAGGAGGGCGCATACAGGCCCAGCACGAGCTTGTTGACGGTGGTCTTGCCGCAGCCGACGCGTCCCAGCAGCGCCACCTTTTCGCCCGGCGCGATGCTCAACGACACGTCCCGCAGGGCATCCTGCTCCTCGCCGGGGTAGCGGAAGGTCACCTTGTCGAAGCGGATATCGCCCCGGACCACCGGGCGATCGATGAAGCGCTGTCCGTCCGGCCGCTCGACCGGCAGCTGCATCACGCCCTCCAGGGACTGCAGGGCCGTGGCGGACTGGTGATACTGCGCCAGGAGCGCCGCCGCCTGGCTCACCGGCGCCATGGCCCGGGAGGAGAGCAGGTAGGCGGCGATCAGGCCGCCCTGGGTCAGCTGGCCGTCGATGATCAGGTAGACCCCGATGAGGATCACCGCGACCGCCACGCTGTGCTGGGCCCACAGCGCCACACTGGACACCGAGGAACTCACCAGCCTCAGTTGGGCCGTGGTGCGCGAGAGAAAGGCCGAGGCCCGCTCCCAGGTGCCCTGGATGCGGCTCTCGCCGCGCAGGGCCTTGACGGCCTCGAGCTGGGAGATCGACTCCACCAGGGTGGCATTGCGCTGGGCACTCGCCCGCCAGGTGGTCTCGGACAGCTCGTGCAGCTTGCCCTGGGCCGCCAGGGCATAGAGCAGCACGAAGGCGATGCCGACCAGCACCGGGATCACCAGCGGCGGTCCGATCAACGCGATGATGCCGGCGAACAGCAGCACGAAGGGCAGGTCGACCAGCCCGACCACCGTGGCGGAGCCGATGAAGGCGCGCACCGACTCGAAGGACTGCAGCGTCGCCGCGAAGGAGCCGGTGGAGGCGGGCCGAGCCGCCATGCGCAGCCCCAGCACCCGGGACATGATCGCCGAGGACAGCTTGACGTCGGCCCGGCTCGCCGCCAGGTCGACGAAGGCATTGCGCATCAGGCGCAGGGCCAGGTCGAAGCCCAGCACCACGAAGATGCCCGCCGCGAGCACCCAGAGCGTCTCGGTGGCATGGTTGGGCACCACCCGGTCGTAGACGTTGAGCACGAACAGCGGCATGGCGACCGCGAACAGGTTGATCACCACGGAGCCGGCGATCACGTCGCGATACAGCCGGCGGTTCTCGCGGATCACGCCCCAGAACCAGTGCCGTGACGACTGGCGCCGGACCTCCGGGCCTCGCGCATCGAAGCGAAAGCGCGGACGCACGTAGATGGCCTGGCCGCTGTAGCTGCTCAGCAGGCCGTCGAGATCGACCTCGGTCTCGGCCTCGCCGAGCTCGGGAAAGATCACCCGGGCGCGGCGGGACGTCAGGTCGAGGGCCACCAGCACACAGGCCCGCCCGGGCTCGAGCAGCAACACGGCCGGGAACAGGGCCGGGTTCAACTGCACCAGGCGGGACTTGACGATCCGCGCCGACATGCCGGCACGGGCCGCCGCCCGGGGGAAGACCCCCGGGGTGAGCCGCCCGGCCTCCAGCGGCAGGCCGGCGGTCAGCGCTTCCGCGCTGGCGTCATGGTCATGGACGAGGGCGAGGGTCTGCAGGCACGCCAGCAGTTCGTCACGCACCGCCGAACTGGCGCCGGCGCCCTCTCCCAGGGCTTCCTGTTGTGTCACGGACACCTCTGCATTCGGTCGCGGGCGTCGGGAGCCGACGGCTCCCGGTCAGGCATCATCCCGCGACCCGACCCTGAAGGCCGGGCGCGTGCTGGCTCAGGTCGAGATTTTCCCCGCCCCGCTCCAGGGTGACCTCCACCCGGCGGTTCTGACGCCGTCCCGCCACGCTGTCATTGCTGGCCACCGGACGACGCGACCCGAACCCTTCGGTCTCGATCAGGCCGGCCGAGACGCCCTGGGCCACCAGATACTCCCCCACGCTCTCGGCCCGCCGCCGCGACAGCGGCTCGTTGATGGCATCGGTTCCCGTGGCATCGGCATGGCCGGCGATATACACGCGCACCAGGTCGTTGCGCGCGCGAATCCGCTCGGCCAGCGAGCGCAGCTCCTCGCGAGCCTCGAGACTCAGCTCGGCGCTGTTGACCTCGAACAGGGCATCGGCGGAGAGGGTCACGTCCGGGGCCCGGGTCGGGGCCGGGGTGATGCCGTCGGTGAAGTCCGCCAGGGTATAGCCGCTGGGTCCCGGCGCCGGGCAGACCGTCTCGGGGTCGAGACGGACGCCCTCGCTGCCGAGCTCCGACAGACTGGGCAGGTCGTCGCGGCGCACCTCCAGCACCTGCATCAGTTGGCCCATCGCGGCCAGGGTGCGGGCATCGGCCAAGGCCACGTCATACCGGGCATTGACGTGGGCACGGCTGGCCTCGAAGAACTCGTTCTCGGTGTCGAGCACATCGAGCAGGCTACGCTGGCCGATATCGAACTGCTGCTGGTAGGCCCCGCGCACCCGGTCGGTGGACTGGCGATGCTGATCGAGGTAGGCCAGCTGCTCGCGCAGCCGCCGGGTATCGTTGTAGGCGATCTGGGTGGTCTGGCGCACGTCCACGCAGGCCTTCTCGCGCAGGTGGATGGCCTGCTCGACCCGGTCGCTGGCGGCACGGAACTCCGCCAGGTCGCTGCCACCACGGTACAGGTTCATGCTGGCCACCAACTCGATGCTGTGGCGGTCCTGCCGCTCGTCCGGCGTCAGCAGGCTGGTGCTGTCGCCGTCCTGGTAGGTGCCGGTTCGCCCCACCAGGTCGAGCCGGGGATGGAAGTCGGCCCCGCTACCGCGCCGCTGCGCCCGGGATGCGGCGATGTTCTCGATGGCGGCGTGAAATTCCGGGTTGCCCTGGAAGGCCAGGTCGAGGGCCTGGGAGACATCGGCGGGTAGCTGGTCATCGAAGCGCGGTGCCGGCGCCAGGCTCGCCGCCGGGAGATCGCCGACGATGCGCTGGTAACGAGCGGTCACGTCATGCAGGTTGGACGCCTCGGTCATCAGGTTGGATTCGGCCAGGGCCAGGCGACCGCTGACCTGTTCCAGGTCGACCCGGCGACCGGCCCCGGACGCCACCCGCTGCTCGATCTGGTTGAAGACCTCCAGGTGCTTGCGATAGTTGTCCTGGGCGAGCCGCACCAGCTCACGGTAACGCTGCACATCGAGATAGGCTCGGGCGGCCTCCAGGGCCACCCCCTCGCTGGCGCCGAGCAGCTCGTAGTAGCGCACCAGTTCCGCCCGGTCGAGGCGCTCGACCTCGCTGCGGGTGGCAAAGCCGTCATAGAGCATCTGGGTCAAGGCCAGCTCGGCGTAATCGGTGTCGTAGCTGCCCCGCCCATCGTTCTCGCGGTCCTCGATGCCCACCCCGGCGTTGACGTCGACACTGGGCAGGTAGTTGCCCCAGGCCGCACGCGCATCATGCCCCGAGGCCTGGAAGGCCCGCCAGGCGGCCTGGACCTCCGGGTTGGAGCTAATGGCCTGTTGCACCACCTGCTGGAGGTCGGTGGACCCCGGCGACATCAACCCGGCGGGCAACGATTGCGCCACGGCCGAGGCGAGGGGCAACAAGGCCAGGGTGGCACCGGCGGCCACGCCCCTGGCGAGGCGCTTCCCGATCCTGGTCGATGACGGCTGCGTATGCGCGCGTGTCATGGCAGATCCCTTCTCGTTGTGCGTAATGGGGCGGAGGCATGGGGAGCGCACGCCTGCCGATACCACCGGCGCCTACCTGCCTCCTGCCTTTCTGTGGGGATGCCTCATGTCCTGCAGCGCCGGCCCATCATGCCCCAGCACGAGAAATCCCATCTTCCAGCATTATATACAACATACTGTTACACACATTAACAAGCTTTGTCAGACTTGGCAGCCGGCCCGCAGGGAGCCGCTGCAAGTGATCGACCACGAGCCCTGTAAGCGATGTCTTACACGGCATGGCCCCGGCCTCTCGCGCCCGGGGCCAAACATGGTATCGTCTCGGCAAGACAGCACCGGCCCGCACAAGGAGAACGCCATGTCCTCATCGGAAATCCAGAAGACCCGTGTGATCAACGAGCTACGCAGCTTCATCAAGAAGCTGCTCCAGGACCCCAAGATCCTCGAACAGTCCCTGGTGATCGCCCGGCGGCGCCTCGGCGACGGCGACCAGGCCGATGTCATGGCCCGCATCGCCAACGAGATCTCGGACACCACCAGCGTGCACATCCCGGAGGATCCCGCCGAGCACTCCGAGGCCGACCGCCTCTTCCTGGAGCTGCTCAAGGAAGTCGTCCGCGAGGAGCAGGCCCTCTACTGACCGCGACGGGTTCGCGTGGCGGCAACAGCGGTGCCGCCGGCCGCCACGCCCCTGCGCCTCGCGGCGACGCCTGATAGAATGGCCCGACACTTTTGCAACGCGTCGCCGCATGTCCTACCTGATCAAGCTGCACCCCGAGATCACCATCAAGTCCCGCTCGGCCCGGCGGCAGATGACCCGCTGCCTGACCGGCAATATCCGCACGATCCTGCGCCGACATGACGAGCGCATCCGGGTTCGCGACCAATGGGACTCGATTCGCGTGCGACTGCCCGCCGGGCTGAGCCGTGAGCTCACCGCGACCATCGAGGACGACCTGGCCCGCATTCCCGGCATCCAGGAGATCCTGGCGGCGGAGGATGTGCCCTTCGTCTCCCTGGACGATATCGCCGCGCGCCTCGTCCCCCTCTGGCGCCCGCTCATCGAGGGCCGCCGCTTTCGCGTCAAGGCCAAGCGCCGAGGGCGTCATGACGTCACCTCGGAGGATATCGAGCGCCACCTCGGCAGCGCCTTGCTCCACGCGGCACCCTCCGCCAGGGTCGATCTGGGCCATCCGGAGGTGGTGGTGCCGGTGGAGCTCACCAATGATCGCGTCCAGGTCATCCGCGCCCGCTGGCCGGGCATCGGCGGCTATCCGCTGGGCGTGCAGGGCCAGGCCCTGGCGCTGATATCGGGGGGCTTCGACTCCCCGGTGGCCGCGTGGCGCATGATGCGCCGGGGCGTGAAGACGCACTTCATCTTCTTCAACCTGGGCGGCCCGGCCCATGAAGCCGGCGTCCGGGAGGTCACCCACCACCTCTGGGCCCGTTACGGGGCCTCGCACCGGGTCCGCTTCCTCTCGGTGCCCTTCGAGGGCGTGGTCGGGGAAATCCTGCGCAGCGTGCCCGACGGGCTGATGGGGGTCGTCCTGAAACGCATGATGGTCCGTGCCGCCGGCCGGGTCGCCCAGCGGGCGAGGATCCCGGCGCTGGTCACGGGTGACGCCATCGCCCAGGTGTCGAGCCAGACGCTCACCAACCTCGGCCAGATCGATGCCGCCAGCCCGGTCCCCGTCCTCCGCCCGCTGCTCACCGAGGACAAGCAGGCCATCATCGACCAGGCACGGGACCTCGATACGGCCCGCTTCGCCGAGACCATGCCGGAATATTGCGGCGTGATCTCGCGGCGACCGCATATCAGGACCGACGCCCAGCGGCTCGAAGCCGCCGAGGCCGACTTCGACTTCTCGGTGCTGGATGCCGCCCTGGAGGCCGCCGTCACCACCCGCAGCGATCGGCTCGGAGAGCCCGCCAGGGCACTCGGCGAGGTGCTGACGGTGGACTCACCGCAGGCGCTTTCGGCGATGCACGCCCCCTGCGTGATCGACATCCGCGCGCCGGCGCAGCAGGAGGCCGCACCGCTGGAGGTCAACGAGGTACCGCTGCTGGAGATTCCCTTCTACGAACTGCAGGACCGCGCCCCGACCCTGCCCCGGGACCGGCAATACTTGCTGTTCTGTGACCAGGGCGTGATGAGCCGCATGCAGGCGCTCCACCTGGCCGACCGCGGCCTGGAACACTTCGGGGTCTATCGCCCAGAATCGCGCTGACCGCGGGCGGGCGCCCTAGGGAGGGTGCCGGAAGTGATCGACGAACGCCTGCCAACGCCTGGGCACGGGGATCCAGCCGGCATCGACCAGCCGTGGCAGGGCGATCAGCACGCCCACGACCACCAGCCCGACCGCTATCGCCCAGCCGCTGTCGAGGGCAATCCCCTTCCCCGCCAGCACATAGATCAGGGTCATGGGGGCCATGCCCAGTGCCGTCGCCACCAGGAAGCGGCCGGTGGTGAGTGCAGTGAGTCCCGCCGCGTAGCTGATCAGGGCGAAGGAGACGACGGGAATCAACCGCGCCAGCAGCACCATGCCGAAGAGGAGGCGCTGCGGACACTCGGGGAACAGCGCCACCCGGCCATGGAACAGCCGCTCGATCACCGCCCGCCCCACCAGCCGGGCGATCCAGAAGCTCAGGGTGGCCCCCAGCAGGGCACCGGCCATGCTCAGCAGGAACGCCAGCAGCGGGTCATAGAGCATCCCGGCCGCCACGCTGACCACCATGGTGGGAATCGGCCCCACTACCACCGTGAGCGCCATCACGCCCGCCAGCACCGGCGGTCCCCAGGGCCCCAGACTCAGGCCCAGGCGCTCCAGGCGGTCGGCGTCGATCCACCCGGACTGGTAGACCCAGAGCCCCAGTGCCACCAACCCCAGCAGCGCCAGCCCCCCCAGCAGCGCCTGACGTCCGTGCCGCGGATCGACCTTCATCTCGGCTCCCAAGCTTCAGCCCCCCGTGGACGAGGCAGGCCTTCGACCTCACAGGATTGCGGATGCCCGATGCCAGGCCCCCCTCCCCACCGGGTTGGCCGGGTCGACCGCTACCAACGACAGGGACATGCCAGGGCCCACTCCCAGTCTAGTCCTGCGCTCGACCGCGCAGCGGCAGGAAATTCAAGAGCGCCCCCGGCGAGGACGACAGTCCTCGTGCCGTGGAACGGCATGCGGCACACCCGTCCACGGCAACCCGATAAAGCCGGAGCCTCCAGCATGGGTACCGCATGGCTGTCGTGTGTCTTGCTCCCCGGGGGCCGCCTGCCATGGCGTACGCCAGGAAGTCGTCGGCATAACCGCCGTGAACGCGCCCGACCTGATCGAGCCAGCGGTGGGCGTCGACACCACGGGGCGCCTGCAGACCGTCTGGCAGGTGAAGGGGCTGCCCGACGTGGGCGATATCGGCTGCGCCACCGACGCCGCCGACATCCCCGGCTGGCCGGCCGCGACGAGGTGCTGAGCTTTCACGAGGGTGGCTGGGTGGAGGTGACCGACGACTGGCGCGAGCTGCACGGCCTGCCCGGCGAACTGCGCCGCATCCGCACGCCCGCGGCACGGCGACGGACGCGCGGCAGAAGGCCGTCACGACGGCGCTCAAGCAGGCCCTGGCCGGCCTCGAGAAGAAGCGGCGCTAGCCTCGAGCTAGGCGCCGCTCCTTGATCGGCTTACCGGTTACTGGATGCGATCATGCCCAAACACCATGTCGCCGCCCGGGGCCCCGGCATGGCAGGCGATGCAGCCCTGATCCATGCCCTTGGCGACGCGCCCGGCCAGCGGCACCCCGGCGGGATTGCTATCCAGTTCGCCGCTCGGCAGGTACTTGACCCAGAACCAGTCGCTGTTGTCGGGGTCGTAGCCTTCCCGCTTGAACATCACCGTCACCGCGCCCAGGTAGTCGTCGGGAGCGTTCCATACCGTCTCCTTCGAGGCTCCCTCGCCGCCGTAGTTGCGCTTGACGATCACCGGCCCGGTGGTCCCGTCCACCGTCACCTCGCCGTCGATGGTACCGAGGATGGCACCGTGCGGATGCTGGCCGGTATAGGGCGCGGACATGGTGCGCCCCTCGCCGACCAGGTTCGCCTCCTGCAGGGCGCTCCATAGCGCCTCGGCATAGGCGACATCCTCGTCACCGCCGAACGGCGCCTGCTGGGCCAGGGCGGCCTGGCCGCCGATCAGCAGTCCGACCCCGAGGGTACCCAGTAGTCTGATGGTCTTCATGGTTGACCTCCATGCCTCTGTCATGAGGTAGGTTCGATGGCCTGCAGGACGTTGGTCGTCGAGATTCGGCCGGCCTTACAGCCCATCCCGCCTCGCATCGTCATGGGACGGGGGCGAGGCCAGGCGCAGGCACCGGTAGCGATAGTCCGGTCCCGTCACCAGCATCAGCCGATCGCGCGCCAGGTGAGGAGTGGCCCGCAGGGCATCATCCAGGGTCGTCTGCCAGACGAGGGACAGGTCATCCGCACCGAGGACCGTGACCCGCGAGGCCGCATCGGCCACCACGACCCGCCCCGCCGCGACGCGCAGGGGCAGCGACACGCTCGCCCCCAGGTCCCGCCGAGCCAACGGCGCCCCGGTGGCCTGATCGAGTACCCGCAGCACACCATCCAGGCGCGCCAGATAGAGGCGTCGATCATCCACCGCGGGACTGCCGCTGGCGACCCGGTCACGATACCGCCAGCGGATGTCGCCGCTCGACGGTTCGAGAGCCAATCCCTCGCCGGCGAAGGTGGTGACGAACACCAGTTCCCGGCCCGCCACCGGCCGGTAGACCAGTTCCTGCCCGACGGGGCGCTGCCAGAGGCGGCGCCCCGTGGCCGGTTCCAGCGCCGTGAGCCTCGCGCCCTGGCCGCCGGTCACCAGCACCCCGGCCGCGAGCGCCGGCGGATAGACCCACCCCTCGAAGCGGCGCGTCCAGCGCACCTCGCCCGATGCCGCGTCGATGGCCCGCAGAGTGCCGTCCCGCCCGGCCACGAAGGCCAGTTCCCCCGTCACGCTGGGCGAATAGAGGGTCGCCTCGCGAAAGCGGCGCCAGCGCACCTCGCCGCTGCGAGGGTCCAGCGCCACCAGGCCCGAGCCGGTGCCGACCAGCAGGTTGCCCGCCACCATCACCGGCGCGAAGGTCTGCTCGCCGGCCAGCGCCCGCCATACCCGCTCGCCGCTCCCGCGATCGAGACGCACCACGCCTTCGTCGGAGGCGAAGAGCGCCCGCTCGGTGACCAGCGGATTGCCGGGATAGACAGGTCCGGCTACCGGGGGGCCGGCCGCCGGAGCCTCGGCCGCCGGAGCGCCGGCCGCCGAAACCCCCGGCAGCACCAGGCACGCCATCAGCAGCAACATCACCATGCGCCTGTCCATTCGTCCTCTCCCTCACCCGGTGCCCGGCCCGGCCCGGCAAGCCAATGCCGTTGCTATGCAGCAGGAGCCAGCATGGACCGCCGCCGTCTCCCTCCTGATGGGACGCGGCGGTCCGCCGTTCCTTACAGCGCCTCGACCAGTTCGTCTTCCGGGCGCTGCCGGTGGCACCACGGGCGCGGTGCCACTGGGTCTACCACCAAGGTCGTGTTGTCGCCGGTGACCGTAACGGCCATGATGCCGGCCACTGAAGCACGCATAAAAAAGGTCCCTCGAAGGGGACCAGGTGGAGCACGCCAGCTCACGTTCAGAATCGTCACTGCCAAGGCAGTCGATCCTGCAAAAAATAATGCGAAACAGGCACCAACAAGTACAAAACGCTCTTGAATCAAGGCCTTGAATAACAACAACAAGAGCAGGCCTTGTCGCTTCCCTCCCTATCGATTGCTTCAACGCACCTCACCAAGGCTTCCCGCCCCCGCCTTGCCTCGGCATGGTGCTGCAGGACCACGTCTCGTTCCGCCCCATCATGCGGCAGACGCCGTACTGCCCCCTGCAGACCAGCGTAAACGACGACCGAACGCCCGGCGCCCGTATCAATCGTCGATGGTACTCGGCGGTCTCAAGTTCCAAGCGCAACGCTATTGAAGGGTGCTCGGTCCACCGACGGATTTCTTGAGCACCTCGGCGTAAACTTCCAGCGGCGTTCGCCAGTCCAGTGTCTTGCGCGGCCGGGTGTTCAGTGAATCAGCGATCTCATCGAGCTCTTCCTGGCTGTAGACCGACAGATCCGTGCCCTTCGGCAGGTACTGCCGCAACAGCCCGTTGGTGTTCTCATTGGAGCCCCGCTGCCATGGGCTATGCGGATCAGCGAAGTAGATCGCCGTACCGGTCTTCTGAGTGATCTCGGCATGCTTCATCATCTCTCTGCCCTGGTCGTAGGTCATGGACAAACGCAGGGCTCGCGGCACCTCATTGAGCTTGTCGCTGAAGCCGACGGCTGCCGCCGTGGCTGTGGTGCCATCCACTTTCGCCAGGATCACCAAGCGCGTGGTGCGTTCCACCAGCGTACCGACAGCCGAGCGATTGTTGGCGCCAATGATGAGATCGCCCTCCCAGTGGCCAGGCATCAGGCGGTCTTCGATCTCCGGCGGCCGCATGTGGATGCTGACCAACTCGGGAATCTGCTGGCGTCGATCCTTGCCACGACTGCGTGGCCGACGCTTGCCGTTGCCCTGCCGCAGGCAGGCGATGAGCTCCTTCTTGAGGCTGCCGCGGGGCATCACATAGAGCGCGTTGTAGATGGCCTCATGCGAGACCTGGCGACGTGAATCATTGGGAGACATGCGCTTCAGTGTGCGGGCTATCTGTTCCGGTGACCAGTACTTGCGCAGCAGGTAGACCACTACCTCGAAGAGCTCTCCATCGGGATGCAGCTTGGTGCGACGACGAGGCCGATGACGCGTCAAGCGGGCCCGGTAGCCCGCCAGGCTGGCATCGTAGCCCTTGACGGGGGCAACCGTGTGGCGAGCGAGCTCCCGCGACACGGTACTTGGTGCCCGGCCCAGATGAGTGGCGATGGCCCGGATCGAGTGCGTGGCTCGCATCATCATGATGGCGGCTCGGTCTTCAGCAGAGAGGTGGCGATAGCAGTGAGTCATGGCAGCACCGTACCTGATGGGTCACGTGTTGCACTTGCTCATTGAGACCGCCCTCGTAAAGATCAACCGGTTGCCGAACGGATCGGCGATCGACATCTCCCTGCTCCCCCAGGGCATCGCCTCCAGTGCCGGCCTGGCGTATCGGTAGCCAGCGCCCAGCAGCTCTCGATGGAACGCCTCGATCTCGCGGGCCTCGATCCGCAGAGTCGTACCGGGAGAGGCATCGCCATGGTGCTCCGACAGGTGAAGCACGCAATCGTCCCTGGAAACCTGCAGGTAGAGCGGCAAGTCGTCCTGGAAACGATGTTCCCAATCGACAGCGAAGCCGAGGAAGTCCACGTAGAACTCCCTGGCCTTGGCTTCATCGAAGATTCGAAGAATCGGGGTTGTTTTTCCCAGGCTCATTGGGCGGGGCTCTTTAGTCTGAGGCATTCATTCGATTAATGGAGAACCATGAAGATAGTCCATAGGGGCCGCTTTCTTCCCAAGCTGGGTGAAACTCCCGAGCCGCCCTGAAGATGGCTTTCGTGCGCGAAATCTGGGGTGGGTTTTGCCATGCAACGGCCTCAGAATAAGCGAGAGAATGTCATTTATGATCAGTTTTTGACCGACCCTAGATGCTCCAATCGTTTTCACTCCGTCCATGGGAGCAGGCACGCTACCGCCAAGTAAATCCCGACGCGAGCTGGCGCCTTCCCTTTTGCGGAGGCCTGAAGCGTCGCCATTTCGAGACATGAAGGCATCAGGTAGATACATACTTTCACACCACAGCCTAATCAAACTTTTCTCCATTTGCGAATGGTGGTCTTGAGGTGCATCAACGAAATGCTTCGTTGGTCAAGGCGTGGGGAAGGAGACGCGTGGATGGGAGAACCTAGGCGTCATCGCCGCGCTAAGCGGGCTGCGCCTGAGCCAGGAAGTGGGCTTCAACACCGGCGATGTCAGCATCCATCGCATCGGGATCACTTCGTTCGAGTGAGGACCTCGGGCAGCACCATCCTCTCATGCAGGAGCGCCCGTAGGCGCTCCTTTCAAGCATTTATCATCGGCAATATCCTAACCTCTAGTTTTGCGCGTCCTCCTCCAGGAACGCCTTCTCCTTCGGGCTGACCTGGAACACCACCGCATGGGCCGGCTGGTCGGTTGTGTTCAGCGCCCGCATCCGGGCATCCAGTGGTTCGGCTACCGCTTCTCCCGCTTTGATCGTCTTGGTCTCGCCCTCCACCTCAAGCGTCACCTCTCCTTCGACGACATATACATAGACAGGGCTGGGATGGGTGTGCCACGCAGCGGCGGTGTGCGGATCCATCGTCACCCGGACCACTCGCACAGATTGAGCGCCAGGGGGCAGCTCGATTTCTTGTGCCAACACCTCTTCCAACTCCGAAGCGGGTTTATCGATTTCCGTCAGGTCTTGAGCCACTCCCCATGATGATGCGATCACCAAGGCGGCACCAGCCGCCCACGTCAGCAGTTTCATCGTAGTCCTCCTATCCCCTCAGGGCAGTGAATGATCCAGCAATATCGCCGCAGCTGAGACGCGCGGCGCCCTCAGCTACAACTATAGTCAAGCCGTCCAGGATCCCCCCTTAGGGAACCGCTGATCAATTTGTCTCTGAACGGCTGACGCGGTCAGCGCGGCACACTCACCGCGTCAGCAGCTATTTTATGACCACGCCAGGTGGTCTGTTTTACCTGGCAGCCGGGTTGTCCGGCTGTCAAGCCGGATTCAAGACACACGAGCCCCGTCTACTCGTCCTTGGCATCGTGTGGCCAATACCAGATTTCCGAGAGTGAACAACTGAGCCTGGTTCTTAGCCAGTACCTTGTATCGAACCCTCTGGTAGCCTAAGAGGTTCTTGAAGACATGAAACGAGTTCTCGACCTTGGCGCGGATGCTGGCCTTTATCTTCTCGAACAACAGCAACTGCGTTCTCATGGGGCTGTCTTTAGACCTTGTACGATAAGCAGATTTTGCTAATTTCCCCTATGCCACAGCAGCATAGGTGAGATATGGCAGGACGCTACGAGCTATCCGACCACAGCTGGTCGCTGATCAAGGACATCGTCTCGCCACACCAGTCGATGGGCCGACCAAGGCGAGATGATCGCCAGGTGTTGAACGGCATCTTTTGGGTCTTGTGCTCAGGGGCCAAATGGCGCGACTTACCCGAGCGCTATGGCCCTTGGAGTACGGTGTATGCCCGATTCCGCCAGTGGCGTGATGATGGCACCTTCGACGCCGTGCTGGCGCGCCTCCAGCTCAAGCTTCGCGAGGATGGCCTGATGGACTTGGACACCTGGATGGTCGACGCCACAGCCGTTCGCGCCACCCGTGCCGCCTCGGGAGGCGGCAAAAAGGGGGGACGGACGAACCGGTAGACCATGCGTTGGGGCGTAGCCGGGGCGGCTTGCTGCGGAACACCTCGTGGGTGCCAGTGATCTTTGGCTCTTCGACGTTTTATGTGGATCTATCTGATTGGCAGTCCAGTGGGCCGCCTGCTGGATCAGGTCAAACCCGCATGAAACGACGAAGACCCGGTTTTTGCATTCACTTATTTTTCATCATCACGAGTCAACCTCTGATACACACCAAGACCGACCACCAGCAAAACAGCTGAAATCAACAAGAAAGTGGGATAGATCAACGTAGTAATATCTTTTGTCCCAGCGTCAAACACGAACACCAGGGATTCAAGGCTTATGGCAATGGCAATTATGACGAGGAACTTTAACAAAGCCTCTCTCTGTTTTGCGGGCGACTTTGTAGCGCTGCTGCTAAAAACCTCTTCCTCCAGCAGGAATTTGGATACATCAAAGACAGCCATTCCAATCACGATCAAGCCGATGGCATTAAGAAGGGCTGCAACAAGCAAGGTTCTTTCGTGTACCGAGAGCCATATATCCCATAAGGCAACGCCCATCATTGTGAGACTTATAATACCCAGGCTCAAGCTGATGAGCCCATAAACAGCACGCCCCATCAAATCAGAAATACTTTTCACCTTATTCATCCTTTCTCCGATCCGCCAATTGAATTCCTACCATATATAAAAATGGGGTCTTTCCCTGAGGGATCACAACGGGTCTGGGCCGCAAGGAAACGGCTCGAAACGCGTCACTACAGAGATTCTGGCAGAGAGTTTCTAACTCACTGAAATTGTCAGTCCTCATGTGCCAATTTCAGGCCAAGATCGGGCTGGAAGTGTCGAACTCGGGGAGGCCTGCCGGCAATCGCCCCATGTCCATTGCTCACATACCAAGAGGCCGCCGATCATGAATCGGCGGCCTGGGGTCTTGCGTCAGCGCGGCCCGCGGGCCCAAGGCTTACTTGGCCTTGGGAGCGGTATCCTTGACCGCCTTGGTCGCGGTGGCCTGCTGGAGGCCTTCCTGGGCCTGCTTCACGCTACCCTCGGTCAGCTTCTGGCTTTCCTGAACGAACTCCTGCTGCAGGGCTACCGCCTTCCCGGCATCGTCCTTCAGACGCTCGGTGAGTTCCTTGGCGACGGCCTGCTGGCCTTCCAGGTAGCCCTTCAGGCCTGCGGCGTCTTTGACCTCCACCAGGCTGCGCAGCTGCGTCAAGCCGGTGTCGGCATAGGCCTTGGTGGCGTCGAGCTGGGCATTGACCAGCTTCTCGGTGACGTCGATGGACAGGGCAGCGAAGGCGCGTGCCGGGGCGAAGAACACGGACTCGAACTGGGCGGTGTCAAACTGCTTGGCATCGAATGCGAAGACGTTGGTCATGATGGGAACCTCCGGGGTTCTGAATGTCATGGAACGGGAGATTCCCGTTCTGCTGCAGTGCACAATAACAAGGAATTTTGTGCAGTGCAACATAAATCGGAGCTTGGGGCGCCGCGCCTACCACCTACCAAGAAATGGGGTTACCTCACGGTGACGATGATCCCTCTGGATGCTGCTGGGTATGCGGCATCAGCGCCGCCCAGTAGCGGAGCAGGCGGTTTATGGCGGCCGTAGGGCGGTGCCACGTCGTCTCCGGTAGTCGTCGAGGTAGAAATGGCAGACCTCCCAGCCCTCATCAACACGCTTGGGGCGGAGGGCTGGTGGCATAAGTCGTCGGCCAGGACCGTGAAATGTTGCGGCAACAGATCGGGATGCCGAGGGGCGAGGTGCTGCGGAACACCTCGCGGGTGCCCGTGATCTCCTAGCCGCCAGCATGCTGGGCCAGACCGGAGTCTGGGGGAAGGACAAGAAACGGCCATCCGCAGACAATGGGGAGTACCCGCACCCACGTAGCCACCGGCGAAGCCGGGGCGCATCACGGCCGGGGCTGGAGAGGAACGCCCCCGCGGCAAGGGTGACGCGAAGCGCTACCCGCACACCGTCAGCAGCGACGTGGCCGGGCGGCTCCTTGCTGGCCAGGGGGCGCGGCGAGTCTAGAGGCCGGCGCGAGGGGCAAAGGCCGGACGACTGCAGCATGGCGTCAGCCGTGCGGGCTCGAGGTTGGCCTGGAGGCGAAGCCGCGAGGCCATGTGAGGGCTATGGCATTGCCCCATTGTGGTCCCCCTTCTCCCGCCAAGAGCACTGCTGAGGGCAGGCCGTTGGTCAGGACCGAGGCCGATGGCGACGTCGGCGGTATCGCCCCCTCGACAGTCGCAGGGCGCCCTTGCGAAGTCTACGCCACACACCACCAAACAGCCTGGCAAACAGTTCGGCCCGCAATCGGGCATTGCGCTGCTCCAGTGCCCGAATTTTCGGATTCGGATTGTGGAAGGCCATCGTCTCCTCCGCTGTCGCGAACACACTGGACTCGTAGCATAATAGAGGCACCGCGCATGCTTTTCATGGTGCCTGACAGTCAGGAATCGGCCAGAAGCGGACATATAGCGAGTTATGTCATATCACAACATTTCAGCTCCAATATTTTCGGATATGAGTATTCACAGCCAAACCCAGCAACTTTCAGGAGCATATAGAGCCTCCCCAATGTTCGAGAAGCATATCGATGAACAGCTGGGCTGTGCTGGAAATACTGTGCGAATTACTTCTTACCAGGCCGATGGTGCGCTGAATACGTGGTTCAGGCAGCTCACGTGAACACAGGGTGTCATGGTCGGGACCAGGCATTGTCATTTTGGGTAGGATCGCCACTCCGAGACCAGATTCGACAAGGCCAAGGGAGGTGGACAGGTGCTGGACTTCGTAGAAACTATTCAACCGGATGCCCTCAGCCGAGAGGGTATTGTCCAGCAGCATCCGGTTGCCACTGTCTCGGCTCACGGTGATCAACCTGACCTGTTCGAGATCCGACCACTCGATGCGACCTTTATCCGCAAGAGGGTGGTCGGAACGTAGTGCCAGGACAAAGGGATCTCGTAATAGTGGTGTGAAGGAGACTTCAGGACTCTGGGCGCTGAACATATTGATACCGAAGTCGGCCTCGCCGCTGATCACCTTTTCCAGACCTTCCTTGGCACTGACATCGAGGATCCTGATGCGGATCCCCGGCCATGCCTCGCTGAAGCCACGGATCACACTAGGCAGGAAATAGAAGGCCGCGGTGGGGATGCAGGCGATGGTAACCGTCCCCTTCTGATGCGTGGCCAGCTCGCGGATGCCCAGGATCGATGATTCGTACTCCTCGATCATGCGTCTTGCGCGGGGAAGGAAGTCCGTGCCGATAGGGGTCAGCCGCGTCCGCCGGGTGGTTCGTTCCAGAAGCTCGATCTCTAGAAGCTCCTCAAGCTTCTGAATGCGTCGAGATAGCGCCGGCTGAGAGAGATGCAGGCGTTGCGCGGCCTCGTGGAACGAGCCCAGCTCTGCGACCAGAATAAAGGCTTGCAGATCAAGAAATTCTAGTCGATGTAGCATATCCTGACTCTTGCATGAAGTAGTGGTGATTAATAACCATAGCACATTAATGTGATAATGACATTGACAGACATATTTATTTGCATTTGAAGCATCAAAAGCCCCCTGACATGCTCATATCACAACTTTTAAACGCGATATGGCATGACGATGATGAACAGCATTCCCTGCATGATCATGCGCGGTGGCACCTCCCGAGGCCCCTTCCTGCACATGAGAGACCTTCCCGACAGCCAGGAAGCGCAAGCCGAGATCCTGCTTAAGCTAATGGGATCAGGACACGCTCTCCAGATCGATGGCATCGGAGGAGGGGATCCGCTGACCAGCAAGGTGGCCATCGTGGAGCGCTCCTCCCATCCCGAGGCGGATGTCGACTACCTGTTCGCGCAGGTCGATGTGCTCAACCGGCGCGTCGACTTCAATCCGAACTGCGGCAACATGCTGTCTGCTGTGGGGCCGTATGCCATCGAGACGGGCCTGGTGGAGCCCCAGGAAGGGACCACTATCGTCCGCGTTCGCAACCTCAATACCCAGCGCCTGATCGAATGTCGCGTGCCGACCCCTGAGCGCCAGGTGTGCTACGAGGGCGATACGCGCATCAGCGGCGTCCCGGGGCGTGCCGCCGGCATTCAGCTCAGCTTCCTCGATATCGTCGGAACCAAGACCGGCGCGCTCTTGCCGACCGGGCAGGCTACCGACACGATCGATGGCATCGAGGTCACCTGCCTCGATGCCGCCACCCCCATCATGATGGTCAACGCGGCCGATCTGGGTCTGAGCGGCCGGGAATCCCCCTCTGAGCTGGACGATCATCCCGCCATGCTGAAGCGGCTGGAGCTGATTCGTCGCCAGGCCGGGCGTCGAATGGGGCTGGGGGACGTCAGCCAGAGCGTCTTGCCCAAGCCCGTGTTGGTGTCAGCACCGTCTAGCGATACCGCCACGCTGTGTACCCGCTACTTCGTGCCTCACCGCTGTCATAAGGCCATTGCCGTCACCGGTGCCATCGCGGTCGCCACGGCCGTCAGTGTCCCTGACACCGTGGCAAACCGAATCGCGATTGGAGCGGAGAAACTGGCGTCCGATGGCCGGCTGTCGCACGTAAGGCTGGAACACCCCTCTGGATTCATCGACCTGGATGTCGAGCACCGTAACGGGAATCCCTGCGATATTGCGCGTGTTTCCCTCATCCGCACCGCCAGGAAGATCATGAGTGGGACCATCTTCTACTCGCTTCCAGCCACGCCCAGTCAAGATACGCTGACTTCAAAGGCCAGCTGAGTCCACGTATCGACAGGGCCCTCATTAACCACCATGACAACGACAACACGCCAGGAGTAATGCCATGAAGATCCAAAAGACTGCAATTTCTTCTCACTCGCTCGGTCGGCTCAAGAAAGCCGCGCTGATCGGGCTGGCGATCACTGGACTGGGCCTGACGACCTCTGTCCAGGCTCAAGATGTCGAGGTACCCGGTAACATCAAGTGGACCATTCCATTTGGCGTCGGCGGTGGTACGGATGTCTGGGCACGCTTCTTCTCCCCCTGGCTCAGCGAGTCTCTGCCGGGAGAGCCGACCATCATGATCGATAACGTGCCCGGTGGCGGCTCCATCAATGGTGCCAATCTGTTCGCCGTGCGTGCCAAGTCGGATGGTAGCGACTGGTTAGGGACCTCGGCCTCGACCCAGTATCCGGCCATGCTCGACGATCCTCGCGTCCGCTACGACTACAGAGATTGGACGCCCATCCTGGCCACGCCGACGGGTGGGGTGGTCTATGCCCAACCCAGTCTCGGCGAAACGGCCGAGACTGCGCTGGACGCCCTGCTGCAACAGCCGGTCAAACTGGCGGCGCAGAACCCCACCGGCGTCGAGCTGCCGGTCTTGATCGCCTTGGACATGCTGGGCGCCGACGTGCAGGCCGTGTTCGGCATGCGCAGCCGGGGGGAGGGTCGCCTGGCATTCGAACGTGGGGAAGCCGACATCGACTTCCAGACCACCTCCGCCTATCTGAGCAACGTAGAGCCGCTGGTGGAGGCCGGCAAGGCGGTGCCGCTGTTCACGCTCGGGGTGCTGAACGACGAAGGAAAGATCGTCCGCGACCCGGCGTTCCCTGATCTGCCTACCTTCAACGAGGTCTACCAGGCCCGGCATGGCGAGGCACCGTCGGGCAACGCCTACGAGGCGTTTCGCAAGTTCTTTGCTTCCGGCTATGCCCTGCAGAAGCTGATCATGGTGCCGAAGGACACCCCGCAGGCCCTGATCGACACCTATCGTCAGGCGGCTCGCGACTTCGTGGACACCCAAGCGTTCAAGGAGGAGGCCGCTGCCCAGCTGGGGCCATACACGCCGGTTATCGGCGACACCGTCCAACGTCACCTTGAGGATGCCATGTCCATCGATGACGCCACTCGTGACTGGCTGGCCGACTGGCTGCAGTCGGAGCACGGCGCCAAGATCTGACGCGCAGTGGGATGTGCCGGCCCCTTGGGGCCGGCAGCCCCGGCTCCTCCCAATCACACAATATAAGAGCCATACGCCATGCTCGATATCCTTCTCTCCAGCCTGGGACAGCTCTTTACCCTGTCCCATCTGCTCTTCATGGTGCTGGGCGTGCTGGTCGGCCTCGTGGTCGGCATTATCCCCGGCCTCGGGGGCATCGCCGGCATGTCGCTGCTGTTGCCCTTCCTCTACGGCATGGAACCGACCGTGGCCCTTGGCATGCTGATGGGCCTGGTCGCCGTGATTCCCACCGGCGATACCTTTGCCTCCGTGCTGTTGGGCATTCCCGGCTCCAGCGCTTCCCAGGCGACCGTCATCGATGGCTTCTCGCTGGCCAAGCGGGGCCAGGCGGCACGCGCGCTGTCCAGCGCCTTCCTGTCCTCGATGATCGGGGGCCTCATCGGTGCCGTCATACTCACCGGCTTCATCCTGATCGCGCGTCCCCTGGTACTGTCGTTCTCTTCCTCCGAGCTATTCATGCTGACCCTGCTCGGCCTGTCGATGGTGGCCGTGCTCTCCGGGCGCGATCTCTTCAAGGGGCTGGCCGCCTGTGGCCTGGGCCTGCTGGTGGGCGCCATCGGCATGGCGCCGGCCACAGGCGAATTCCGCATGAATTTCGGGCTCGACTATCTCTACGATGGCTTGCCGTTGGTGGTGGTGGGGCTCGGGATCTTCGCACTCCCTGAGATTGTCGATCTGCTGGTCAAGCGTGGTGCCATCGCCGAAGAGCCGTGCAAACTCGGCGAAGGCTGGCGGCAAGGCATCCGCGATGTCCGTGAGCAACGTGGTCTCGTGGCGCGCTGCGCTGCTATCGGCAGCCTGATCGGCACCATCCCTGGCCTGGCCGGCTCGGTGGTCGACTGGCTCACCTATGGCCATGCGGTGCAAAGCGCCAAGGACAAATCCGAATTTGGCAAGGGGGATATCCGCGGGGTGATCGCCCCCGAATCCGCCAACAATGCCTGTGCCTGCGGCGCAATGGTCCCGACCCTGTTGTTCGGCGTGCCCGGCTCGGGTACGGCCGCCGTCTTCTTGGGTGGACTGTTGTTGCTCGGGTTGCAGCCCGGCGTCGGCATGATCGAGACTCACCTCGACCTGACCTATACCATCATCTGGTCGCTGGCTCTGGCCAATATCCTGGGGGCCGCGCTATGCCTGGTGCTGGCTCGCCCCGTGGCCAGCCTGACCCGGGTCCCCTTCGCCACGCTGGCCCCCTTGATCACGGTGCTGATCATGTTCGCCGCTTTCCAGGCCACGCGTTCCACGGGTGACCTGCTTGCTCTGGGGGCGGTCGGCATCTTGGGGGTCTTGTTCAAGCAGGCGAATTGGTCGCGCCCTGCCTTCCTGATCGGTTTCGTACTGGCTCCGGGAGCGGAGGGATACTTCTACCAGGCAGTGCAATTCCAGGGCACGGACGCCTTCATGCGTCCCGGCGTGTTGATCATCGGTGCCCTGATCCTGGCGGCTCTCTTCATTCCCCTGCTGCGCTCATTGTGGATCAAGCGTCGCCAGGCCTCCTCAGTCGGCGCGGCATCCGCGGCCCGCTCCGAACCTCCCACCCTGGGCGTCATCGACGTGGTGCTCTTCGCCGCCCTACTGGGTACGGCTATCGTTGCTTGGATCGATGTGGCCGACCTGACCTTGATCGGCGGTATCATGCCCCGACTGGCCATCGCGATCCTCGCCGTTTCCTGTCTGATGGAGATCGCCCGTTGCCTGATGCACCGTCCCCAGTGGCAACATCAGGCCATCGGTCTGCAGGGCCTCTGGCTGTTGGGTTTCTTCGCGCTGGTGGGCGCCATGTTGCTACTGGGTTTCATCACCGCGGCGACGCTGTTCTGCTTCGTTTTCCTGCTGACCATTGCGCGACTCAAGCCTTGGGTGGCAGCTGTCATGGCGCTTGGGGTCACGGCCTTTCTGGTGGGCATGGCCGAGTTCCTGACCTTGACCTACCCGAGCGGATTGATCGATCCCTGGCTGTTCGGCTGAATCAGTCCTGTCATGAACGTCCACCGCGGGCCGACGACCATTAGCGACATCGGCCCGCGCAACGAAAGGAGACAACATGAGCACCTCGCCCCTATCGGAGACCCTGCAGACCCTCGTGGCCGGCGGGACCACCTACCACTACCACAGCCTGGCGAAGGCCGCCGAGACGCTCGGTGACATCGGCCGCCTGCCGATGACGCTGAAGATCCTGCTGGAGAACCAGCTGCGCTTCGCCGACCAGGAGGGCGTCTCCCGCGACGACATGCAGGCCCTGGTCGACTGGCAGCAGGACGCCGCCTCCACCCGGGAGATCGGCTATCGGCCGGCCCGGGTCCTGATGCAGGACTTCACCGGCGTGCCCGGCGTGGTGGATCTCGCCTCCATGCGGGCCGCCGTCCAGGCTCTCGGCGAGGAGCCCTCGCGGATCAACCCCCTCTCGCCGGTGGACCTGATCATCGACCACTCGGTGATGGTCGACGAGTTCGGTAACGCCAGCGCCTTCAAGGACAACGTCGCCATCGAGATGCAGCGCAACCGGGAGCGCTACGAGTTCCTGCGCTGGGGCCAGCAGGCCTTCGACAACTTCCGCGTGGTACCGCCGGGCACCGGCATCTGCCACCAGGTCAACCTGGAGTACCTGGGCAAGACGGTGTGGACCAAGGAGGAGGACGGCAAGACCCTGGCCTACCCGGACACCCTGGTCGGCACCGATTCCCACACCACCATGATCAACGGCCTGGGCGTGCTGGGCTGGGGCGTGGGCGGCATCGAGGCCGAGGCGGCCATGCTCGGCCAGCCGGTGTCGATGCTGATTCCCGAGGTGGTGGGCTTCAAGCTCACCGGCAAGCTGCGCGAGGGCATCACCGCCACCGACCTGGTGCTGACGGTGACCCAGATGCTGCGCAGCCGAGGCGTGGTGGGCAAGTTCGTCGAGTTCTACGGCGACGGCCTCGCGGACCTGCCCCTGGCCGACCGTGCCACCATCGCCAACATGTCACCGGAGTTCGGCGCCACCTGCGCCTTCTTCCCGGTGGACGACGAGACGCTGCGCTACATGCGCCTGACCGGTCGCGACGACGATCAGGTCGCGCTGGTCGAGGCCTATAGCAAGGCCCAGGGCCTGTGGCGCGAGCCGGGCCACGAACCCATCTACAGCGATACCCTGGCGCTGGACATGAATGAGGTCGAGGCCAGCCTGGCCGGCCCCAAGCGGCCCCAGGACCGGGTCGCCCTGCGCGACATGCCCGCGGCCTTCGCCAAGGTGATGACCGACGACGGCAAGACCCTGCCCTCCTCCGAGGACAAGGGCCGGCTGTTCTCCGAGGGCGGCCAGACCGCCGTGGGGGTCACGGAGAGCTACGAGCACCACGACAGCCAGGAGGTCAGCCTGGACGGCGAGGCCTTCCGCCTCGACCCCGGCGCCGTGGTGATCGCCGCCATCACCTCCTGCACCAACACCTCCAACCCCAGCGTGATGATGGCCGCGGGCCTGCTGGCGCGCAAGGCCCTGGCGCAGGGGCTCACCACCAAGCCCTGGGTGAAGACCTCGCTGGCCCCGGGCTCCAAGGTGGTCACCGACTACCTGGCGGCCGGCGGCTTCCAGGAGGACCTGGACGCCCTGGGCTTCCACCTGGTGGGCTACGGTTGCACCACCTGCATCGGCAATTCCGGCCCGCTGGCCGAGCCCATCGAGCAGGCCATCAACGACGGCGACATGACGGTGGCCTCGGTGCTCTCCGGCAACCGCAACTTCGAGGGCCGCATCCACCCGCTGGTCAAGACCAACTGGCTGGCCTCGCCGCCCCTGGTGGTGGCCTATGCCCTGGCCGGCAACATCCAGAAGGATCTCGCCCGGGATCCGCTGGGGGTCGACCGCCACGGCAAGCCCGTCTACCTCAAGGACGTCTGGCCCTCCCAGGCCGAGATCGCCGAGGCGGTCGAGAAGGTCAAGACCGAGATGTTCCACAAGGAGTACGCCGAGGTCTTCGAGGGTGACGAGACCTGGAAGGCGCTCGAGGTGCCCCAGAGCCAGGTCTACCAGTGGTCCGCGGACTCCACCTATATCCAGCACCCGCCCTTCTTCGAGGGCATGGGCCGGACGCCCGAGGCGGTGGAGGACGTACGGGACGCCCATATCCTGGCCCTGCTCGGCGACTCGGTGACCACCGACCATATCTCGCCGGCCGGCGCCATCAAGCCCGACAGCCCCGCCGGGCGCTACCTGCAGGAGCGCGGCGTCCAGCCGGTGGACTTCAACTCCTACGGCTCGCGGCGCGGCAACCACGAGGTGATGATGCGCGGCACCTTCGCCAACGTGCGCATCAGAAACGAGATGCTCGACGGCGTGGTCGGCGGCGAGACCCGCCACGTGCCCTCCGGCGAACAGATGGCCATCTACGATGCCGCCATGCAGTACCAGGCGGAAGGCACGCCCCTGGTGGTGATCGCCGGCAAGGAGTACGGCACCGGCTCCTCCCGCGACTGGGCCGCCAAGGGCACCCGGCTGCTCGGCGTGCGCGCCGTGCTCGCCGAGTCCTTCGAGCGCATCCATCGCTCCAACCTGATCGGCATGGGCGTGGTGCCACTGCAGTTCCCCGAGGGCGAGACCCGCAAGACCCTGGGCCTGACCGGCGACGAGCGGGTCTCGGTGGCGGGGCTCGGCGAGCTGACCCCGGGCGGCCAGGTCGAGGTGACCATCCAGAGCGCGAGAGGCGAGAAGACGTTCGAGGCGCTGTGCCGCATCGATACTGCCAACGAGCTGGAGTACTACCGCCACGGCGGCATCCTGCACTATGTGCTGCGCAAGATGATCGGCGCGGCCTGATCAGGCCGGCCCCAAGCACCTTGGAAGCGACAGGCCCCGCCGGGTGACACCGGCGGGGCCTGCTTCATTGCGGCAGCGAGTTTCGGCAGTGGCTTTCGCACCAGGGTATGCCTGGCTTGCATAGACCGGAGCCTACATGCCGACTTTTCATACAACACAGAGCCCACGCGGCGCATGCGCTGGACCATCCTATACATCCAACAGTGGAGGTCCATATCATGACGACTTCAACAAACGCTGCTCGGGAGCCCTGGAACAAAGGCAAGCTGGTTGGTCACAAAACACCTCTTCGCCTCAAGGACATCTGGGCCATTCGGGTCAGGCTGCAGCTTGCGGAGAAGATACGTGATCTAGCGCTATTTGAGTTGGCAATCGATAGCAAACTGCGAGCCTGTGACTTGGTCACATTGCGTGTCCGGGACGTAGCTCATGGTGATCATGTATCATCAAGAGCCATCATAATGCAGAGGAAGACACATAGACCAGTACAGTTCGAGATAACCGAACAGACTCGCGATGCCTTAGATACATGGATTAGGCGTGCTCAACTCCGAAACGAAGACTACTTATTTCCAAGCCGCCTGAGTAGGTTAGATCACCTATCTACACGACAATACGCGCGGACTGTAAAAGACTGGGTAGCTTCTATCGGTCTGGACCCATCAGCCTATGGCACGCACACGCTCAGAAGAAAAAAGGCATCCCTAATCTACCGTCGCACAAAGAACCTAAGGGCTGTACAGCTGCTATTGGGTCATACAAAGCTAGAGAGCACTGTCCGATATCTTGGCATTGAGGTAGATGATGCATTAGAAATGGCCGAGCAGACGGAGGTATAGGGGAAACCAGCGACGGCCTACCTTTTGGTTGTCGCTATTCGGCCAAGAACGGACGTTGAGAACACCCTGATATATAATGGACCGGGCCGTCAGCCGCCGCCGAAGGCGGCCGGTTGCACGACCCGGTTATACGGTATCCGTGATCTGGACCTCTGAATTACAGTGTCTCGTCATCCAAGGGCCCGCGCTCAGGCCTCAACGAATATAGAACGTCATAGACCTCCCTGCGGACATCGACTGCCTCGTAGGCCTGAGGAATGCTTTTGGCAAGATCGGAGTCCTTGAATTGTGAGAGTGACTCGGCGCTGTCGAAGAAATAGATTCCGCATACATCTCCTGTCTCTGGATCCCGTCCATACACTTTCTGAAGAAGTCCTGGCACCTCCTGAAAACGAGGGCGTCTCTCAAGGAGTCGTCGTTCAAACTCACTGCGCTCCAGGTCGGACTTGATACGTACATATAGGATATTGGCCATTAGCGATCACCTCCGAAAGCTGAGTCTATAAAGCCGTCTTGACCTGGCGGCGTCAGCATAATAGTGATCAGATCGCACGCTCTATTATGGAGTTGTCCTTCTGGTACGCTCAAGTCAATAAACGCGCACCCTTTCATCCGTACCCCTCTGAGAATAACAGATACTAAATCCAACTTGGTTAGTAGAAAACTAATAAACTTGCCGGCACCATTCTCCGGGAAATCTGCTGAGGGTCGTCAACCGACGACCCTTGTCATGAGCGTAGCCTAAACTTCCCCATCCGGCCATAAGCTGACATCCAGCGATCGCTGATATAGCAAATATGGGTACGTCCTCGATTACTCCCACTTCGCTATCATGAACTTCACTTGTAACCGTTCAAGTAACTTAAATAGCTTGAAAGCCCATCAAGGTCTGGAAAAATCGTGCCCGGGTGAATTCCATATTTTATGAGCTTTTCCAAAAAATATTTTTTCCGCTCAGCAGGGATGACGATTTTTTTGATTGACGGAGACTCAAGCTTCATATTGCTGGTAGGATGGATTGTAAACATCCCCGACTGAGACGTTACCCTTTTAGTTGCGTGAGAGGGGAAGAATGCAACAATGTCCGTTAATTTTGAAGCGTCGAGTTCTTCCTCTTTCCTAAACCGACCCACATCGTAAACATAAATTGCCGCATCGGATCCAGTTAGACTTTGGACAGCAAAAAAACATGCAACAAGTGGGCTTAGACTCTGAGGGATCCCCACGAACTTCGGCTATCCGTCGCATAAGGCCTGCCCCCTGACCTCCTCCCAAAGGCTTGCTCGAAGTGTTTTCCAGGAGGGCCAAGGAGCCGCACCGGCACGATGACGCCGCAGCCATTCCAGTCCCAACCGCCACACGGAGAGCACGTTCCGGTGCCGGATGCTATTGCTCTGGTAGCGCCGCTGTTGACCGCTGTCACGGACATGCAGGCCGGCCACCATCACGACGACATTGGCCAGCATCGCGATCAGCAGCAGGATCTCGATGCGTTTGCCCTGGCGAGATTGGTGCATGCCGAAGCCCAGGCCAAACAAGGGGCTCTTGATGTCACGGAAGCCTTCTTCAATCTGCATGCGCTGACGGTAGATAGCGACCAGCTTATCCGCCAGCGAGGAGCGCTCCGGCAGGTTGCTGACCAGCACCCAGGGCTCCTTCTGGCGCTGGGCCATCGCCCGACTGTGGCCGCCCTGGGAGACCTGACCTCGCTTATTGCGATGTCTGCGCCCCTTCGGCGGCCGATGATAAAGCACCATGCGGGTGGTCAGCGGGTTGCTCTCGGCGATCTGGACGGAACCCAGCGCTTGCGGTACCGCGCTCGCTTGTTGAAACAAGGCGGTCACTGGCCGCCACGCGTCGCCAGACACCTGGCAGCGAGTGGGGCTGCGAACCCGGCCAACGTAGTACCAACCACGCGCCTCGACCGCCTTGAACCAAGGATTGCGAAAGCCCGCATCGGTGACCAGGATCGGCGTTGCCTTGGCCGGCAGGATCTCGGCCAAGGCCGCGAGCAAGTACGCTTCACAGTGTTGGCAGCCATCCTTGTGGTGGACCTTTTCGAATATCGGCAATGACCGCCCGGCGAACGGCACCGCCGCGCGTAGCAGAAACTGTTGGCCGCGATCATCGATCGGTGACCAGTCCACCAGAATCAGCGGGCGCGTCGTGTGGCCGATCAGCAGGGTGGCCACGAGCCAATAGAACAGCGGCCGCTCCTGATGCAGATGAGGGTTGCCCAGCAACCGATCGACCCGCTTGATGGTGTGTTTGGTCGCCACCGGTCCCGGCAAGGCACGCCCCAGGGCGGCCAAGCCCAGGCGGCGCTCCCCCAGCAGGGCCCCCACCATGTCGAGTAGTGCCTGCAGGCGTTTGGCATGGATCGAGGGGAGTGATGACGTCAGCAGAGTATGCAAGAATCGAGGGGCCTGCATGGGTCTCCTTCGGCATATTGTTGGTTTGGCGATTAACAACATGCCAATCCATGCAGGCCTTTTCAATTATATCCTTCTGATTTTGTTGCCTATTTCCTGGGGATCCGTCAGGCTTAGACTCCAATCTAACAACCTTGTAGGAAGGCCGTGATGCTGAGCAATCGTGAGCCACTCGATTTCATTCTCTGGGTTACTGCTTAGATATGGTTTTGCATGAGTTTTAAAAACCCACATCAGATTATGTTCGCGAACATCTGCCGATTCAACATCTACATGCCGGAAAAGAGAGGGAAGCAGAGGATACTCATGATTAGAAACGCCTCTACATAAAGCCGTCTTGCTAATGCCGTCAATTGCTTCATCGAATTCTGGGAATGTTTCTACAACAACGAGATTTTCACCTTCTTCATATCGCGTAAGGTCTGACGTTATCTTCTTAGTGCTTTCACTTATGAGAGCAAGCAATAGATCTGCGATCAACTCAGCCCTAAATAATGCTCCAGCATGCTCATTTTTAGAGGTTTTCACGTAATATCTTTGGCAGAGTTCTCGCAAGCTATTATTTTGCTTTGGATGCCTTTCGTTTCCAACAAGAAGAATGTCTACAATGTCATTGTTTAAACCATCATTATTTTTATTAGCAACGTTAGACAACGAGATCTCATGATGAATAAACGAAAGAAAAAAACCTGCGTCATATGTGACCACCTCGTCATATCCGACGAAATCAAGGAATGCATTTAAAATATCGGAAAAAACTGGCTTCCCTACTAGAAACTCGTCAACTATACCATGCCTTTGAATGGCAGATTCATCTATAGTGCGTTCTGGATTTATGTATGCATGGTAATGTCGACCTGTTATCCGTTCGTTAACGAGTTCAACACATCCTATCTCAACGATTCTGTGCCCGTCTTTCGGGTCATCACCAGTTGTTTCTATAGCAATGGCAACCTGTCTCAAAACTTAACACCCCCAACCATATTTTTAAGATCGCTCAATTTATGATGAACTGAAATCACTGATTACATTTTCTGCCATGACAGCTTTGGGGTCGAAAGATGACATGGAGCACTTAGAAACTTGAGTCTTGGTGTAGTCGATCTGAATCTTGGCCATGCTACGTATCAGCGAATTGCAGGGTTTTGTTGAAGAGGCGACGGCCCATAAGCCGGTAGAGCTCCGTTTCCGTAATTGGTCTAGAGATCACATAGCCTTGAGCGGTATCACACCCCATATCGGCCAGAGCCTGAAGGGTAACCATGTCTTCCACGCCTTCCGCCGTGACCTTGAGACCCAGCTTGTGGGCAAGGGCGATCGTGGAAGCAACGATGGCATGATGCCGCTCGTTCTCCAGCATGTTGCTGATGAAACTACGATCGAGCTTCACTTCATCCACGGAAAATTTGCTCAGGTAGGACAAGGACGCGTAACCCGTGCCGAAGTCATCCACGGCGCAACGGATGTTGGCCGCATGGAGTTCGGCGATGACCTCCTGGACATAGTCCTGGTCGCTGATGACACCGGTCTCGGTGATCTCAAGGCAGAGGCTGTGCGGGGGCCTGGGGGGCGCTCGCCCCTCGATAAAGTCCACCAGAGTGCCCCCCTCCATCAGGTCTCGAGGGGAAATATTGACGCTGACGCTGAATGCGGCATCGTAGGTGCGACAATGCTTGATCTCCCGGACCGCCTCCTCGATGACCCAGTGGGTGACCTGCGTAATCAGGCCGGTCTCCTCTAGCAGGGGAATGAAGTGCCCCGGGGACACCACCCCTAGTTGAGGATGATGCCAGCGGATCAGCGCTTCTGCCTCCCGGATATGCCCACTTGCCAGGTCCAGCTTGGGCTGATAAAGCAAGAACATGTCACGGGTGCCATGGCGTCGAAAGTCTCGCAGCAAAATCAAGTCGTCGGGGTTGGGCTCCAGCTGAGGGCTATAGACACACCATGACTTGTCGGTCCTCGCCGCCGACGAGAAGGCCGTCATAGCACGGCGAACCAGCTCCTCTGCCTCACGCGGGCTCATTTCGTCATCGGTGGTCCGGCTTTCACTGATCCCCATCACGACCTGTGCATCGATTTGAATCGTATCGATCTCGAACGACTCGCTCATGAGCTCGGCGATGTCCTCGTGAGGCATGCCATGCTGGCATAGGATGGCGAAGACGCCCGAGCCAAAGTGACTGACTTGCGCGAAGTTCAACTTTTCCAAGTGATGAGAAAAACCTTGTAGTAGCAACTCATGACCTAAGCGATAGCCAAGGATGCTGGTCAGTTGCTCAAGGTTCAGCAGGCGTAGCAGGATGACCGTCGGAACCCAGTCACGCTCGTCCCGGAGGCGTCGTTCCAGGCCATCAATGAAGGCCGTATGGTTGGGCAGCCCTGTGAGAGTGTCATGTCCCGCCTGATAGCGAAGCTCCGCCTCGAGCTGGCTTCGGGCCTCCAGCTCTACCGACAGTCGGCGGGTACGGTGGGACACTTGGCGTTTCAGATACCAGGAAAAGGAAAGGCCGATAAGGGCAAGCAAGAAGAGAGGCGTTACCACCCAGACGAAGGTGCGCAGTCTGTCGGTGAGACTCGGCTTCTGCCACTCCAGCTCGGGTAGCCAGCGTTGATAAATATCATAGTAAGTGCCATCTGTCTGGATCATGGCCAGCTGATGGTTCAACCAGGCCAGCAGCTCGGCGTTGCCCTTGCGGACACCGAAGACATAAGGCTGAGGCCAGAAGGGCGCGCTCGTCTGGTGCACGTCCAGCTCGGCTGCGTGGCGCCGTGAGGTATGGGTGGCTTCCACACAGGCCTCCGCCTCCCGCGCCTGCACCGCCACCACGCAGGCGTGTTCGGTGTTGACCGGGATCAGGTGCACCCCCTTGTGCTTCTCAGCGAGGCGCTCTGCAGCATAGCTCCCGACCACCACGGCGACCCGGTGTCCCTCCAGCTCCGCCAGGCTGCCGAAACGCTCACCCTCGGCATGGGAAAAAATGCCGTGGGACAGATAATAGAAAGGCTCCGTAAAGTCGAAGCGTTGGCTACGCGCTTCCGAGGCGAAGAGCGCGACGGCGTCAGCTGCGCCGGTATCGATGGCATTCAAGGCGCTTTCCCATTCCATCAACCGATGCTCGACGTCAACACCGCCACGCTGCGACATGCTTTCCTGTAAGTCGATGACGAATCCCTTCGTTTGACCCTGATGGTCGAGCCACTGGAACGGGGGGTAGGTCGCGGAGCCGGCGAAGACTACCGTGCCTTGCAGTTCGGGTTCGGCCTGCCCAACGGCAATGCCCGAGAGGAGTCCCTGCATCAGCAGAGCTCCTGTCACGAACAATCTACAGGCCTTGCTGTCTCCTTGACGCACCATCAAGTCCCCTTAGCTACGCAGCTCACCCCTAGGTTATCTTAGACATAATAGAACTTGGATGAAAGGCTCATCATCCCGCTGTAGTTGAAGTCCGGGTTTTGGCTCATGCTCTACCTAGGCCGTGACGTCCAAATAGGGTCGCTAGATGCCTGAAACTGTCCATCAGCGTTGGTTAAAATTGTCCTATCGGCCAGAAGCGGTCATACGTAGATTCCAGATATAATAATCAAGGGATGCTTTGGCGAAAAAGGCCTAGCATAAAAAATTACAACTTCAATCAATCAGCTATATCAATTAAACCCATCATAACAGCCAAGCCACACCTAAAGATAGCGCTATGGTAACAAACAACTGAAAAACCAAACCAATAAATTCAGCCCAAGAATTGATCTCTGGCTCCTCCAAGTCTGGAGTCACTACCTGATCATCAGGCCGGTTAAACGTTTTTTGGGACAAGTAAACAAAACCTTTTTCTAAAGCTGCCATTTCTGACCAGCTGTAGCAGGAGCGAATAACCACTAGAGTCAACACAACTTTAATCTCAGCAGAGCCTTCCCAACGATAAAGTGCAGTCAAACCAATAAAAGGCAAAATAAACTCATATAAAACTTGAAACTTCTTGTATGATTTTTCTGACTTCATGGCGACCCTCATTTACATCTGTGGACTTAACTATAAAAAACAACACATCTCCAGTATAAAGCATATCCTTTTGGCGTCAGCTGCCTCGAAAACTTCGCGCACAAACCAATATTCTTCAATCGGCCATAAGCAGCCATGTAGAATGTACTGATGTAACGTCTCACATCACCGGCGCCAATAAGCAGTGTGACGAAGGAGCGGCGTTTTTTGGTGTCCGAGTGCATGTGATTGTTATGTTCGTTCTTCAGCGGCTGTAACTACCATAGTAATTGAACCTAGTACGTCATACGGCTGATGGAAACCGTGAAAGCCTTTTTCTTCTGAATAAAAAATATGGCTAATATCAGAAAATGCATTTGGGTCTACTGGATGTCTTGCGTTTGGATTATGAAACATAATCAGCCCATCAGACCATGACTCCTCGTAATCAGGATCATCTAAATCTTTGGAGAATAGGATTGGATGGATTGCATCAGGATCGGGGTTATACAAAAAACCTTTTCTTATCATTTTAATATTTTTACTTCCTAGACCTGCGATTTTACCCATACGATTAAACTTAGGTATGGTGGCCTGATTGCTAAATAGAACGGCGCTAATATTCTCAGCATCATCTTGATAAAAGAATCCAGATGGTATCTCTTTACCATCCCAAACATGCTTCTCAATTTTTTCTATGCTTGGCACCCCATTAACAATTCGCGTCCTGACTCCGTATAGATATTCTGACAACGCAGTGCGTGACCACGTCATTGCATTGTCATTATGATAATCGTGTATTGCCAATATTAAAGGCTTTCCCGCCACATATTCTTTTTCCCAATACTTTTTGCAAAGCTTGCTATATAAAGGGCTGCCGAACTTAATAGGCATAAAGTCATTGAGCCTTTCCTCAATTTCTTCATTTGTTTGAGGCGGTGGCAAATCGGGACGTTTTGGATTGGAAGAAGGGTTAACTGTTACCGCTTCGATAAAGAGCTTATCCTCAAAATACGAAACTTCAAAATCTGGCGCCGGATGATTATTCTCAACTAACAATCCAGCGTTATGAATATATATGTGCAAATACAACTCCCATAACCTGGCTTGGAAATTGACAGACTGGAACTCGCGCTCATAGTGCCCATCATTATCCACGAACGAGTTTACAATTTCAGAAATTATGTTCCTTGCCGCTTCATAACGAGGCTCATTTTTAAGCACCTGATATCCATGATGCTGCTCACTCACTGGAATAACATCTGTAAATAAATCAAATCCGGCATCCGCTTCGTCCTCTTGTGGATATACATCCTGGACCTTCCCTAGATAAACATTGCTAAGCTTCCGAGCTAATGATTTTCTAGCTTCTACTGGTGAGCCATAGAACTCTGTACCGACTTCGATACAACGAAAAAGCTTCCTCGCATCTCTACCAAGTATTATGAATCCATAGTCATCATCTGCAACATCTCTTAAGACGATGCCAAGCAGCCGATTTTCAAATAGTGAATACCATTCGATCTCTTCTGTTGTGAACCGAACTAAAGTCATTCGGCAATAGCAATAAGCATCAAACTGACGCCTAGTTAAGGGCTTACCATATCTGAGTATGTTTTCCGCTACTTTTCGCTCTCGATTCTTTTCATGCACGGCACGCCTAGCGGCCTTCATCTTGGCTTGCTTTTTCTTCTTTCTTTTTTCTTGTTTAGAAATCTTTGGCATAACTTACACCCAAAGGAGAACATAAACAGTGATTAGATAACTGCACAAATATCCAGATGAACTTGCATTCTCGTTTAAGTCAATAAACACGCCTGGCATGGCATCATTAACATCTTGCTTTGAATCATATTTAACAATACTTCGTCAGCCTATCCTGAATAAACGTGCCGGCTGCATTTTCCAGGAGGTCCGCTGTGGGTCGTCAGCCACCGAACCGACTGCATCAGCATAGCCTAAAATTCGGCATCCTGACAGAATCGTCACTTTAGTGATGCTTGATATAATCAGCTATCTCTGCAGCGATTTAGAGCACACGCTGAAGCGACAGTAAAACTGCTATAGCAGCAAGCACTGGCTGTATGCGAAAATGACATTGATTTAAATATCTTGATATACTATATTGTAATTATTATTTACCTAGCCTCAACTAGACGAGGGGAAAAATGGCTCGGATAGCTAAAATCAGCATACGTAACTTCCGGGCCATAAGGTCATTCGACTGGTCACCAAGACCGGGCTTTAACTGCCTACTTGGGTCGGGTGACAGCGGAAAATCATCAGTTTTGGAGGCGATCGCTTGGTGCCTATCCGCAAATGTTAATCGTAGTGCTACAGATGCGGATTTCTACAAGCTAGACCTGGAGATTCCGATCGAGATCTCTTTGACGCTCATTGATCTCCCGGAGCGGCTGTTGGCGTTTGAGCCGTTCGGGCCATACCACCGCGGCTTCAATCACGACACAGATGAAGTCGAGGACGAACCCGGCCCTGGTCTTGAAATCGCCTTTTCGGTTACTTTGCGGATCGATTGGACGATGCAGGGCCGCTGGTCATTGGATACCGACCGTATTGTTGTTGAAGCCGAACGCCATGCTATGGCTCTACGTATGCTTCGTCGGTTATCTTTGTTGCAACTTCAGGGCGATAACGCTTCACAACTGACCTTCGGCCGTGGCTCAGTGCTATTCAACTTGGCCGATGATCAGTTGGAGCTGAATGGTGCCTTGGCCAGCGCCGCACGCGCCGCGCGGGATGCCTTCGGAGGCGCCGCAAACGCCCAACTCAAGGATACCCTCGAACGTGTGCACCAGATCGCAGGTCATCTGGGGATCAACGCAGCCGCAAATGCAGTCGCCAGTCTCGATGCTTCTCAGGTGACCCTCCGACCGGGAAACGTCGTCCTGCAAGATCATTTGAGCATCCCGCTGACACGGCTCGGGCTCGGCTCCTCACGTCTTCTCATCGCCGGCCTTCAGCAGGAGGCCAAGGCCGGCGCCGATATCGGCCTGGTAGACGAATTGGAGTCGGGTCTTGAGCCGCACCGTATCGTTCGTCTGTTACAGACGCTGGGCGCTAAAAGCTCGGATCCAACATTTCAGGTTTTTGCGACAACACATTCGCCTGTTGTCGTTCGCGAGTTAAGTGTCGATCAGTTGGTTCGCGTACAGAATGTCGACGGAATAGTAAAAATGCCGCCCATGGATGCTGTAAGCAGCCTGCAAGGTACGCTGCGGAGCTATCCCGAAGCATTCCTTTCAACGTCTGTCATCGTGTGCGAGGGGGCGGGGGAAGTGGGTCTGATTCGTGGTCTCGATCTGCACCGTATCGACAAAGGCAAGTATTCTCTCTCTGCATATGGAACGGCATTGGTCAATGCCGGGGGCTGCGACAACATACTGGCGTGCGCGGAAGCGTTCCACAGTCTGGGCTATCGAGTGGCCATTCTCCGCGACGACGACAAACAGCCACATGCTGACCATGAAAACGCCTTGGTCGCAGGCGGCTGTCTATTAGCCAAATGGCCGCAAGGCTATGCTCTAGAGCACGCAGTTTTTCTCGGCTTGCCCGGTTCGCATGGCCTAGCTGTCGTGCGTCACGCGATCGAACTCTACGGTTTAGAGGCAATTGAGGATCAGGTTCGTAATCAACTGCCGAACGGCAGCGCTTTTGATTTCGAGTTGTCAGAATTGATAGGCGTACTAGATGATGCAGAGCGCCAGGCCTGTGCTAAAGCTGCAATGTCTCGTTCTAAGTCTTGGTTCAAGAAACGCGGTATAGGGGTGATGGAGACTATCGCATACGAAGTGATAGGTCCGGCGCTCGAAGATTGCGAACCTTGGATGAAGGATGAAATCTCTAAGCTGTTCGAATGGGCTGCAGATGCTTGAGATTGATTTGCTATCGGTCAAGCGTGGGCACGTTAGCGCGCCGGCAGGCTACGGCAAGACTCAGCTAATCGCTGACAGCCTGATGGGTAACGACGCTAACAAGCCAGTGCTGATCCTAACCCACACAAACGCCGGCGTCGCCGCGCTACGCAAGCGCTTGAGCGTACGCGGCGTGCCAAGAAATGCTTATATCCTCCAGACTCTGGACGGTTGGGCACTTCGTCTCTTAAAAGCTTATCCTCAACGCTCGGGCATCGATACACGAAGGCTCACGATTTCCAATCCGGGCCGGGATTATCCGGCGATACAGGGAGCGGCTCGTCGCCTGGTTGCTAGTGGTGACATCGACACCATCATTCAGGCGAGTTACAGCCATCTCATTGTTGATGAGTACCAAGATTGCTCGATCGCACAGCACGATATGACTGTTGCCTGCGCTGGGCTCTTACCGACCGTGGTCCTCGGTGATCCGATGCAGTCGGTCTTCGGCTTCGCCGGACCGCGCGTAGACTGGACGACTTTGCCCTACATCTTCCCGGAAACGCATGCCCTCAACACGCCTTGGCGCTGGAACAACGCCGGCTCGCCCGAAATAGGGCGGTGGCTCGCTAGCGCAAGAAATTCGCTGTGTAACGGCGAGCCAATTTATATTAATAATCTTCCCGACGGAGTGAAACGTTCTGCGATACCACCACCGAACGCCCGCATACGAGAAGAAGCTAAAATCTTGCGAGAACTTGGTCGACACGGTCAAGTGTTGATCATCGGTCCAAGCACTGAAGAAGCTAGACGACATGAGTTTGCACGACGCAATCCAGGGGTCACTGTTGTGGAACCAGTTGAGCTTCGCCGAATGATGAGGTTTGCCAATCAGCTCGACTTGCAAGACCCCATGAGCGCTGTCGCTGAGAGTTCAAGGCTGGCGCAAGATGTGATGACAAAAATCATGTCTGTAAGTGACTTTCGATCTCGTATCGAGCGTATCCTCCAACGCGGAACCAGTCGATTCACTCTCACCGAAGCCGATCGAGCAGCGCTTGATCTCATGTCGGATCCGACCTATCAGGCCGTTTCGAGATTGCTGCATGCATTCCGTGACAGCGCCCAAACCCGCATCTTCAGACCGACGATTTACGAAGCCACACAAAACGCGCTGTCACGTGTGATTTCACGCGATCATCCCGATCTGATATCAGCCGCGCAGGCTGAACGCGATGCGCGTCGATACCATGAACGCACCGCCGGCAAAATGGCCGTCGGTAGCACTTTGCTGCTGAAGGGGCTCGAAGCGGAAAGTTGCATGATCATGAATGCCCACACGCTAGATCGCTATCAACTCTATGTGGCTCTAACACGGGGCTCACGGGCGATCCATATCTGGTCGAATAGTGACACGCTACAACCTGGCATGAATCGATAACTACGATAAACAAGCGGCTTACCTTACGACGCGAAGGTCCGCTTCGGGTCGTCAACTACCTCAGCCACCCCATCAGCATAGGCTAAAGTTCTTCACCCGGCCAGAAGCGGACATACAGCGAATCATAATATAGCCCACTGCTTCAGTCGCCGCTGTTAGCGACCAACTCTCCCCTTTTGTTAAAATCACCGATAAAGTCCTGAGCATGAACTCCAAATAGCAGGAGCCCCTTCAGACTCTACCTGAAATCTGTCGGTGTATACGATTGCTGGGTAAGACCACATCGGCTGAGGTAGCGGGACGATGATCCTTGATCGTCGACCGGCTGGGGCTAGACTAGCACGAAGCGTCCTTTCATACCTCACCTCTGCTTCTGCAGAATAGCTAAAATTAGCAGAACCTACTTTCCTGCGAAACCTAATATGCTGAAAAGGGTTATAGGCACATGGTGACACGCCTCGCGAAAGTTAGCATATAGATCTATAGGTTTTTAACCTTTGATACATACTGCCCAACCATGGTATGGGTTAGGATAAGCAAAAAAGGTCACGTATATTCCGCAACCTTTTTCACATAATCAGACAATAATATTATCGCTTTCAGGATTATTGTCCCGCTAAAATTTTAATCAAAGTTTTTATTTGTTGCTGACTCTTTCTTACAAAGCTCGATTGACTCCTTTTCTGTGACGGAAAGAGAGAAACAACAACTTCGATACTAGTCACAGTTCAGACTTTCCAGCCTAGCCAGCTGGGAGACACTTTCAAGCCTTAACATCCTTCAGCCACTCCCAGTAATCGCGAAGCCCCTCACGAATGTCGGTGAACCGCGGGGAGAAGCCGAGTTCCTGCTTTGCCAGCGAGATATCCAGCGGGGCCCCGCGAATCACGAACGGTCCCGGCCCAAGCTGAACGTTGGAGCGCTTGCCGACGACGTCGGCGACGTGCTCGACGATGTCGAGATGCTCCACGGTCACCCCGCTAGAGATATTGAAGTTGCGGTGGATGACACCCTCCTTCTCGAACAGTTGCACGATGCCCGCCGCCGTGTCATGGACATGAGTCCAGTCCAGTGCCTGCTCCGAGCCGTTGGGGGCCTGAATGTCATCCAGGCCCTCCAGTGGACCGAACATGGCCTGATAGACCTGGTGCATGTGCGACGGCCGCTTGCCGGGGCCGTAGACGAAGAACAACCGCGCGTTCCTGACGTCCATGCCGAAGGTGTCGGTGTATTGCAGGCCGTAGAGCTCGCCGGCGATCTTGGTGGCGCCGTAGAGGTCGGTCGCCTTGTAGGGCGTCGCCTCGTGCTGGGGACCCGGCGCATCGCCATAGACGGCGCCGGAGCTCATGTTGACGACCTTGTCGATGCCCAGGATCCGGCAGGTCTCGAGTACATTGAGGGTCCCGCTGGCATTGATCGAGATGTGCTTATACGGACGGGTCTGGAAATGCGGGCCGGCAATCACCGAGACGCCATGGATCACCCCTTCCAGGTCATCGCGGTGACGCAGCATCAGCTCGAAGAGGCTGTGGTAATCCAGCACATCGATGCTTTCCAGGATCAGCTGGTCGCGAACCTCTTCCAGGTAGTCGAGGCCCAGTCGGTCGAAGTGACTGGCCGCCATATCGCAGATGACAACTTTCTTGCCCTTCTTGGCTAGTTGGTAGGCCACCCAGGAGCCGACGTGGCCGAGCCCGCCGGTGATCAATACGGACATGATGAACTCTCCTTCTTGTTGGATAGTCGTTGTCGACGAGCGTCAGTTGAGCACCAGGTTGGGCAGGAACATGACGATCGCCGGGAAGCAGGTGATGATCAGCAGCACCACGAACAGCGGGATGTAGAAGGGAATGGTCTCCCGCACCAGCCCCACGAACGACATGCCGGTGATTTTCTGTATGGTGAACAGAACCGTCCCCACCGGGGGCGTGATCAAGCCGATCATCAGGGTGAAGATCATCACTACGCCGAAGTGCACGGGATCGATACCGTATTGCGTCACCACCGGCACCAGCAGCGGCGTGAGCAGGAACAGCGCCGGCACCGAGTCGATGAACAGGCCGATCAGCAGGATGAACGCGGCCAGCAACAGGATCAGCGCCAGGGGATCGGTCACGGTGGCGAGCAGGAAGTCCGCCACCAGCGCGGTGACCTGGTAGCGCGCCAGTACCCAGCTGTAGAGGGCACTGCCGGCGATGATGAACAGCAGCGCAGCGGTATCGATGGCCGTGGCTCGCAGGATGCCCAGGAAGTCACGGAAGGTGATCGAGCGGTAGACCAGGAATGAGATGATCATGCAATAGAGGAGCGCGACAACCGAGGCCTCGGTGGGGGTAAACACGCCCGAGAGGATCCCCACGATGATGATCAGCGGAGTCAGCATCGGCAGCAGGCCCCGCGAGATGGCCCGCAGGAACTCGTCGAGACGCGCCCTGGCCCGGGTGGGAAAACCACGGCGATGGGAAATGATCGCCACCATGACCATCAGCCCCAGCCCCATGAACAGCCCGGGAATGATCGAAGCCAGGAAGATGGCGGCAATCGAGGCATTGGCCAGCGCGCCGTAGATGACCGCGGGAATGCTCGGCGGAATGATCGGACCGATAGTGGCCGAACTGGCGGTCACCGCAGCACTGAAGCCCGTCGGGTAGCCGTCATCCTCCATGGCCTTGATCTCCAGCGCGCCGAGCCCGCCGGCATCGGCGACCGCCGACCCGGACATCCCGGCGAAGAGCATGCTGGCTACCACGTTGACATGGCCGAGTCCGCCCTTGAAATGGCCGACCATGGTGCGGGCGACGTCGAAGACGCGATCCGAGATGCCCGCCGAATTCATCAACCGCCCGATGAACAGGAAGGCCGGAATCGCCAGCAGGGTGAAACTGTTGACCCCATAGAGGGTGCGCTGGGAGATCATCTCCAGGGGGATGGCATCGAACCCCCGCGTATAGCCCAGCACCAACGCGGAGGAGGCGATCATGGCGAAGGCCACGGGCACTCCGATCATCAGCAGGACGATCAGGCCGATGAACATGATGGCGAACACTTCCATGGTCAGTGACTCCGGCTTTGTTTGTGGGTGAGCTGACGGGCAGCGACGATGCGCAGGCACAGGTCGCTGAGGAAGATGCCCATCATGAGAAGGGCGGAAACCATCTGGATCAGATAAATGTAGGAAAAGCTCATGTTGAAGGTGCTGGCCATGACCCCTGCGGTTCGCTCCATCATGTTCCAGGCGCCGACGATCAGCATCAGCAGCACCAGCATGCAGACGAGGTCCGCCAGGGCGTTCGCCACATGACGCAGCGGGGTCGGCAGGAGATCCGTCACCACGGTGATGCGGATGTGCTCCTGGTAACGTAGCGCCAGTACAGACCCCAGGAAGATTTCCGCCAGGAACAGATAGCGGGAGGCTTCATCGGTCCAGGGGACCGCCATGCCCAGGGCATAGCGCGAGATGACCTGGATGGCCATGATGATCAGCATCAGGGCGAAGGCCGTCATGACGACAGCGGTCAACAGCTTCCAGCACAGGTCGATCGCATTGGTGATGCGTTCCGCGGTTTTCACGGGGACCTCCGGTCAGAAGTGAGTCAGTCAGGAGATGTAGGGCGGTCCAGCATCGCCGTCGGCGTGCCGAACCGCCCGCTCACTCACTCGATCAGCGACAGCACGTAGTCACGTACCGAGGGATGGTAGCCATTGGCGATCTCGCGGATGGCGGGTTCCGCAGCGCTGCGGAAGGCCGCAACATCCGGTTCCACAACTTCCATCCCTTCATCCTTGAGCTTGGCGTACATCTCTTCCTCGCCATTGGCGACCATCTCGTCACCCCAGCTGGTGGCTTCCTCGATAGCCCCGAGGATGATCTCGCGATCCTCCTCGGATAGCCCCTGATAGAAGTCCTCGTTCATCAGCCAGTGGAAGAAGGAGTACACGTGCTCGGTGCGGTTGATGTAGTCCTGCACCTCGTAGAGCTTGCCGGCGTGGATCAAGTCGACCGGGTTCTCCTGCATCTCGATCACCCCGGTCTGCAGCGAGGTGTAGACCTCGGGCCAGGCAATGGGACTCGGCAGCGCGCCGGTCTGCTCCCAGATCTTGATCCAGGGGGCGATCTCGGGCACCCGCATGCGCACGCCCTCGATGTCCTCCGGCGTCTTGACAGGGAAGTTGGAAGTCAGGTTGCGCGGATTGCGTGCCGAGAGTCCTACAAGGCGGATGTTGCCGTTGGCGATCAACTGCTCGTTGAGCAAGTCACCGCTCTCGCCCCGATAGACCTCGCGGGCCTCGTCGCTGGAGCCGTAGACGAACGGCAGGTCAGCGGCGGCGAATTTCTCGGCATACAGGGTCATGGGCATTGAGCCCCCCAGGGCGATGGCATACTCCCCGTAGCTGGCCCCCTCCAGGTGGTCGCGTTCGCCGCCGACCTCGGTACCCAGCAGAGTCACCGAGTACTCGCCGTCGGTCTGTTCCTCGATGCTCTGCTTGAGCCGTTCACCAACCTTGAACATGGCGTGCGAAGGTTCCACGTGAATGGCGATGGCCAACTCCTCGGCAGAGGCGTTCACTGCGGTTCCCAGAGTGACGAGACCGGCGAGCACGATGCCGCTAGCTTTTATTGTCTTCATGTCGGCTTCTCCTTGGCGGATTGCGCGTAATTGGCGTGATCGATGCTTCATCCTGAAAACGGGCTGCGAAAGGCCCGCAACGCGACCGCGAGGTCGGGTTCCTGGTTGGCGTGATCCTCCAGGGAGACCCCGCTGGACGCGGCCTCCCAGGCGGCACGTATGCTGCGGCATCCGGCCGCGACTCCGTCGGGGTGAGCCATGATGCCTCCCCCGCAGGTGTAAATGAGATCGGTCGACTGCAACTGAGTGAAGGTGGCATGGGCCTGATGAACGGTTTGCGCCGAGGAAAACACCGGCATGGCGCGGTCATCTCTCCCCGGCCGTTCAAGCAGCGGCCTCAGGCAGGCACGGGCGGAGTCGATCACCGACGCATCGGCTTCGGCGAACTTACTGGCGAGTCCATTGACGTGCAGGTGGTCGGCCCCCGCCAGTCTCAGCAGTACCTGATAGGCGCGATAGCTCATGCCGATCTGCGGGTGGCGATAGAACAGTCCCCACCCGTTGCGATGGCCATGAATCGCTAATTGCGCATGGCGTCGCAGCGCCACCAGGGCCCCCAGGCCGATCCAGTTGACGCTCGCCATGACGCAGGTCCCTCCATGGTCGCGGACCAGGTCGTGACGATGGCGCATCTCGTCAGTGTCGCCGGTGATATTGAAGGCATACATCGGCTTGCGCCCGGTCCGTTGGGCGTGCTCCTCGATGACCCGCATGACAGCGGGGACCCGCTCGCGCAATGGCGAATAGGGAGGATCGGCGATCAACTCGTCGTCCTTGATGAAGTCGATCCCGGCCTCGATGAGCTGTTTGACCAGGGCCGCCGTCTCCTCCGGAGACAGCCCGACACTGGGCTTGATGATGGTGCCGATCAGGGGACCGTGCCCCACACCGGTCAAGGATCGTGTGCCGTCAATCGCGTATTGTGGGCCGGGCAACGCCTCGATGAAGCGGGTCGGCAGTCCCATGTCCATCAAGCGAATGCCGGAGAGTTCCCGCAGCTCGGTGAGGTTGCCCAGCACCGTGGCAAGCAGATTGGGCAGGCTGGCCCCGATGTTCTCGAGCGGCCATGACAGGGTCACGTCGGCTCGTGTATAGGCCTCCCCGGGAAGGGCTCCCGGCAGGGACGGCGTGGCGACCGTCTCCCGACGGGTCACCGCTTCGACCCGGGCGGCATGCCGTTCACGCAGGGCCTCGGTCTCCCCTGCCAGCTTGAGGAAGGTGCCGGAAGATTGTTCGCCGGCCATCGCCTCGGCGGCCCGTTCGGGGTCGCATGGAGTTTCAATGCGATAGCTGGCGGTGAGCCGCGGACTCTGCCCCGGGTTCCGGGAAGTCGCCATTGGCGTGCTCCTGGGCCGGCTTGAGCCGGTCGGTTGTCATTGTTTACGAGCAAGCTAGCACGGGTAATATGGTAGCGCTACCAAATATCTGCATCTCAGCCTAGCAGGCCTCTCATGGTAGCGCTACCATGAGATTCAACCTAGACTGGGATACAGCACGCAACCCGTACCGAACGAGGACATGAACCCATGGCGAACGAGAAGCCGGTGCCCCGGGGAAGACGCCGCCACCACGGCGATAACCGGATCACCATCGGTGATGTGGCGAAGGAAGCCGGGGTGGCCCCGATCACGGTATCGCGTGCCTTGAATACGCCGGACAAGGTATCGGCAAAATTACGCGAACGCGTCGACCAGGCCGTGGCGAGATTGGGCTACGTGCCGAACCTTATCGCCGGCGGACTGGCGTCGGCGGGTACGCGAGTCATCCCCGTCGTGGTGCCATCGTTGTCGATCTTGACCTTCATCGAGGTAGTACATGGCATCCAGCAGACCCTCGAGAATGCTGGCTACCAGGTGTTGCTGGGGTCGACCGATTTCGACTTGGACCGTGAGGCGACGCTGGTCGATTCAGTGCTGGGTTACTCGCCATCGGGGGTGATCCTGACAGGTCTGCGGCATCACGACAGAACCGTGCGACGCCTCCAGGCCTGGGGACGGCCGGTGATCGAGATCATGGAGCTGGGCACATCCTGCATCGACATGAATGTGGGCATCGACAATCGCAGGGCCGGCGCCTGCATGGCCCGGCACCTGCTTGATCGTGGCTATCGTCGCATCGCCTTCCTTGGGGTTGGGATGACGCGTGACTATCGCGCGCAACAACGTTACGAAGGGCATCGCGAAGAGCTGGCCGCGGCGGGGGTCGAGAGTGATCTGTTGTTCGCAAGCGAGGCGCCGTCGTCTTATTCGGCCGGACGCCAGGTGTTCCTCGAGGCAATGGAGGCCCGCCCCGACCTCGAGGCGATTCACTTCGCCAATGACAACCTGGCCGCTGGCGCGCTCCTCGAGGCCAACCGGCGAGGCATCCGCGTGCCGGAGGACATCGCCATGGGCAGCTACCTTGGCCTGTCACTCGGGGAACACCTGACGCCCAGGCTCACCACCGTCTCGGTACCGCGTTTCGAGATGGGAGTGGAGGCAGCGAAGCTGCTGTTGGAGTGCCTGGAAGGTCGGTCACCCTCGCGGCCTCGCATCGATATCGGCTATCGATTGACCGTCCGCGAAAGCACCTGACAATGGCAACGGGGAACACCGCATGGAACGACTCTTGGCCGCCTTCTATGGCGACGACTTCACCGGCTCGACGGAGAACCTGGCGCAATTCAGCCGCCATGGCCTCCGGGGTCGGCTGTTCTTCTCCAGTAACAACCACGAGGCGATTCTCGACATGGCCGCCGAACTGGACGTAGTGGGGCTGGCCGGCACGGCCCGCGGGCTCGCACCGTCGGCGATGACCGAGGAAGTCGCCCCCGCCCTGGCCCTGCTGAACGCCCTGAATCCCCGGATCAAGCAGTTCAAGGTGTGCTCGACCTTCGATTCGTCGCCCACGGTCGGCAGCATCGGCCATGTCATGGACCTGGCCAGGCGCCACTGGCCAGGGTGTGCCTTCCCCATCCTGCCCGCCACGCCGGCCTTCGGCCGCTATACGGCCTTTTCCCATCTGTTCACGCGTTATGGGAATGAGATCTGCCGACTGGACCAGAATCCGGCGATGGCACATCACCCCTCCACGCCTATGACCGAAGCGGACCTACGATGCCACCTCATGGCACAGACTGCCATCCCGCCGGCGGCAGTGACGCTGCTCGATTACCGGGAAGCGGACGGCGGTTGGCAGCGTCTGGCATCCGCCGCGGAGGCGGAGCGTTTCGTGATCCTCGATGCGACGGATGCGGACGAGATGGAACACGCCGCCGAGTTGATCCTGAAACTCGCCGAGAGATGCACCACCCTGGCCGTGGCGGCACAGGGCCTGGCCGATGCCCTGGGGCGGCTGGTCACGCGGAACACGGATCAGCGGAAGCCACTACCTACAACCTATCCCGGGGTGAACCGACTACTGGTGCTGTCCGGCAGCTGTTCGCCCCAGACACGCGGTCAGCTCGAGCATTTCGAGGCGCAAGGGGGCCGCATCGTGGCGCTGCCTCCCGAGGAGGCGCTACGTTCGCCTTCTGCGCTGGCACAACGACTTGCCCGCGAGGTGACGGCGGCCTTCACCGCCGGCCAGGCGGTCGCTGTTGCCACCACCCGTCGCGACGCCGACCTCGTCGCCGGAGTGTCTAGCGATAGCCTGGCCCTGGCCGTGGGGGACGTGTACGCCCTCCTGGCCCAGCGTCTCCGCCAGGAAATGGCCATTCCGCGCATCGTCTTCGCCGGCGGTGATACCTCCAGCCATGCCATGCGTCGACTCGGCGCCGACGCCCTCGAGCTGGTGGCCTTCGATGAGGCCCAGGGCGGACACTTATGCCGCCTCATCGCCCCCGGCTCGCCGCTCGAGGGGCTGGAAGTGGTACTCAAGGGCGGCCAGATCGGCGGTGAAGACTTCTTCACGCGAGTGAAGTGCGGCACGCAAGTGAACTGACCCCATGACAACAACGACAGGAGAGACCAGCATGTCTATCGTACTCGGGGCAATCGCCGATGACTTTACTGGCGCAACGGACCTAGCCAACAACCTGGTGCGTGCCGGCATGCGTTGTGTCCAGGTGATCGGCGTCCCGCCCCATGACCTGGCACTCGAGGATGTCGACGCCGTAGTGGTGGCGCTGAAGTCACGCTCTACGCCCGCGCCGCAAGCCGTCACGGATTCCCTGGCGGCGCTAGCGTGGTTGCAGGCTCACGGGACACACCAGATTTTCTTCAAGTATTGCTCCACCTTCGATTCCACCGACCAGGGCAATATCGGCCCAGTGAGCGATGCCTTGCTGGAACGCCTGGGAGGTCGCCAAACGGTAATGGTGCCGGCTTTCCCGCTCAATCGACGGACGGTCTACCAAGGGCACCTGTTCGTCGGGGATCGTCTCCTCAACGACAGCGGCATGGAACATCATCCCCTCAACCCGATGTGCGATGCCGACCTGGTACGTGTGTTGTCGCGCCAAACCTCGCACAGTGTGGGTCTCGTGTCACATGAGGTCGAGGCCCAAGGCAGCCGCGCGGTCCGTGAGCACCTCGACCATCTCGCCGGCCAGGGGGTCCGTCACGTGATCTGCGACACCCTTGATGAGGCGGACCTAGAGATCCTGGCGGGGGCGATAGTGGATTATCCGCTGGTTACCGGCGGCTCCGGCCTGGGCCAAGCGCTGCCCGTGGAGTACCGTCGCCAAGGGTGGTTGCAGGATGTCACTGATGCCGGCCGATTGGCCCCCGCCGAAGGGGCTCCCCTAGTGCTTTCGGGTAGTTGCTCCCGTGCGACCCTGGCTCAGGTAGAGCATTTCCTGGCCAGCCATCCGGGCTACGAGCTCGATCCCCTCGCACTGGCCGAGGACAATGGCCAGCTCGAGGATGCACTGGCCTTCGCCCGAACACATCTACAGGATGCCGATAATGATGGGCCCGTGTTGATCTATGCATCGACTACCCCGGAGCGCGTCAAGCAGGCGCAAAAAGCCCTCGGTACCGAGGCCGCCGGACGACTGGTCGAGGATGCCATGGCGAGCCTGGCCCGCACTCTGGTACAGGAGGGAGTCGGACGCCTCCTGGTCGCCGGCGGCGAGACCTCCGGGGCGGTAGTCTCGGCCCTGAACATCCAGCAACTGCGGATCGGCCACCAGATCGATCCCGGCGTACCCTGGACACAGGCTCCCATCGCCGGTCGCGCCGCCCCGCTCTCGCTGGCCCTGAAGTCCGGGAACTTCGGTGAGATCGACTTCTTCACCCGTGCCTTCGAGGTGCTGAAATGACAAGAAACGAGACCCGGCTACGCGAACAGATCGTGACCTATGGCCGCTCCCTGCTCGATCGCGGGCTGACAATGGGCTCCAGCGGCAACATCAGCGTACGCACCGAGGATGGTGGCTGGCTGATGACCCCCACCAACGCCTGCCTGGGACGCCTGGACCCCGCTCAAATATCGCGTCTCGACGCGACGGGCCACCACTTGGGCGGGGATAAGCCCACCAAGGAAAGCTTCCTGCACATGGCGATGTACCGGGAGCGCCCCCAGTCATCGGCCATTGTGCACCTGCACTCGACGCATTCGGTGGCGGTGTCCTGCCTGCCGGAGATCGACCCGCACGACTGCATCCCGCCGCTGACGGCCTATTACGTAATGCGTGTCGGCAGGCTGCCCCTAGTGCCCTACCACATCCCCGGCGATACTGCCCTGGGCGATGCCGTCGCTTCGCTGGCCGGTCGGCACAGCGCCGTGTTGCTCGCCAATCACGGCCCGGTGGTGGCAGGCAAGACCCTGGAGGCAGCCCTGTACGCCACAGAGGAGCTGGAGGAAACCGCCAGACTCTACCTGCTGCTGCGGGGCCAGAACCCGCGTTGCCTGACGCCCGAACAGATCACCGAACTCGAAGCGCGCTTTCCTCGCGACTGAGTCGTGGAAAAGACCCGCTTGGCGACCAGCTCGCCACGCGTCATGCGGCCTGAGGTGTGATCCCGCCTCATTCATCAGGGTGCCGAATGAGGGTGTTGAGCCAAGGGGTTGCCGGTATCGACCCACTTCAACGTCGTGCGGCCGCTTGGTAGCCGGTTGACCTATACCCGACTCAGCTTTTGGCCGGCCTTTTTTATAGCTTTTAGGAATCAATGTCGATCGCCGGCACAGCCGTGGCCGTCGACCTCCACTGTGGTCGCCTTGCCTGCTGCGTGGGATGTGGTGACGCCGGAGATCAGACCAGAGCCGTCAGCCGAGGCAGTCCCTTCAGCAAGGTGGGCCACCATTTGTCGGCGGCATCGCCGAGGTGAACCGTGATGCGCCGGGCGTGTACCGTCAGCGTGGCTGCGACCTTGAGCACCTATTCGCGCATCCGCATCAGGCTCCAACCCTGTAGCGTCCGGCTCTCCAGCAGGCGCCTCAGCCCATGCAGCACCTGGTAGGCGTAGAGGCTCAGCAGCAGGCTCACATCGTTGCGGGCCATGACGTCCTGGACGGTGGAGGCGCCGCGATCGGTCGACGAGAGAAGCACATCCAACGCCGACTTCACCTCGCCCATGTGCGCTTCGGCGTTGCCGCGCTTGCGGTAGAGCGCCAGGACCTTCTCCGGCGACCAGTCGAACTTGCCGAGGTTGGTGACCAGGAAAAAGGCATGCAGCAGCAGATCATCGGGGCGTTCCTGCACCACCAGCACCACGCGTCGCGGCGCCGGCCAGGAACCGGCTTGGTACTCAAGGTCGTGGCACCACTCCCGAGGCTGCTCGGGTGGGCGGCCTCGCGGCCGCTTCAGGTACGGCGCCGCCAGCTTCTGAAGCCCCGAGTGACTGCGCAGCCGGCCCAGATACTCGATGCCGCGATCTTCCAGGGCCTCCAGCGTGTCGTTGTCGGTGAAGCCCGCATCGATGCGCACCCGGACACTGGCCCCGAGGCTCTCGTTGAGCCGGCGTACCAAGTGCGGGATCCAAGTATCGGCATTCTCGGCCGGGCCGGCGTTGCCCTCGCGCAGCAGCCCGCCCAGCATGTCGCCGGTCTCGGCCAGCGATGCGATCAGCGGCGAGTAGATCCGTGCACCGTAAAGACCATGAAACGCCGAGCCGCCCTGGTGACCATGGACCTCGATCGGAAGGCCGTCGATGTCCAAGGTCAATTGCTCGGGGCGTTCGCCATTCTTCAGTGAGGTCAGACGCCAGACCACCAGTCGCAGCAGGCCCTCGTGCACGGCATCGATGTTGTCGTTGCGCCCGAGGCAGGTCAGCAGACGCGACAGCGTGGCTTGAGACGGTCGATCTTGCGCCAATGGCGTCGTCCCGCGAGCATCGCTGCAGGCCAGCTGCCAGAGCGGGTCACGACGCAACGTGTCGGTATCGCTGAGGTCGATCCATCCCATCGCACGCTGCAACACCAGGGTGCGCAGCTGACTGGCCAGCGAGTGGCGGATACGCAGCGGGTGGCGCGGGTCGACCAGGTTGTCCTCCAGCGCCTCGATCACGCCACTGTTATCGAGGGCTTCACGCAGCAGCAGAGCGCTGCTGTCGCTGGTCGTGCGCTCGCCGGTCAGCTCGACACGGACGGAGCCGTTGCACGAGGGCGACCAGGTCGTTAGGGTTTCACCCATGGCGAGTGGTCCTCTTGAATCGTGTTCTGCCAGGAACATCTTGATTCTACAAGAGGAAACCACTCGCCATCTTCATTTTCAGGCCTGCCTCATGAATAAGCCGGGGTGATCTCTCGGCTGGATGTTCATACTGAATCGACCGGACAGTAGGTGGTGCGACCCAAATCAACCTCTATTGTTTTTTCTCTAAAATCGCAGTACATAGGCATTAGAGCTTGGTCAGAATCGAATCCGCCGTTGCTGTCCAGGTAAATGGCGCGACCTTGTCGTTGCGGTAGTTGTCTTGCATGATAAAGGCATCCATCTTTTTCACCAACTCCCAGACGGCTTTGAATGATCCTCGACGAATCACCTGCTGGGTGGTCAACCCGAACCACCGTTCGACTTGGTTGTGCAAGGCGGAATAGGTTGGGATGAAGCGCACATGATACCGCGGTAACTTCGCTAACCATTCCTTCAGGCTTGGCCCCGTCAAACTATGGCACATACACGCTGCGAAGGACCAAGGCGTCTATAACCTACCGTCGTACACAGAACCTGAGGGCTGTACAGTTGCTATTGGGTCATACGATGCTTGGAGAGCACTGTTAGATATCTTGGCATCGAGGTAGATGCCGCATTAGAAATAGCCGAGCAGACGGAAGTATAGGTGAAAGCAGTGACGACCTAAATGTAGATCGTCTCTATTCGGCCAGAAGCTGCCAACAGCAGTCTTGCAAACGCAAGCTAGTTTTCTATTAACCTTGTACTCGATTTTCTGGTAAAAGGATGGCTTCCCAGTCAATAGCACTTCTCTCATCATAGGCTGACTCGAAGCCACGCAAGCCGACGTGCGCGGGATGCACCTCAACGGCCCGCTCAACAAATCGCTTCGCGTACGAGCCATCTCCGGCGACCCGATATTTTTCGGCAAGTGCTAGGCAAGCCGCCGCCTCGAGCAGTCGCGGCGCATGAAGACCTTTGGGCCGCGTCCGCTCGGCAAAGTACTGCTCCAGCACAGTCCGATGCTCTTCAAGCGTCCATTCCTGATGGGCATTGAGTACTGTTGAGACGATAACAGTTTCAACGCTAGGGCGCGCTGCCTCCGCACCATGCTTGCTTAAAAAGTTCTCGAATTTGGGCGTTCGCAAATCTGGAGTGACCATCAGGTTGAAAAGGACATGCAGGGCAAGCAGTGCGGGCCGGTGAACGGCTGCCGCCTGGGGTAGCAGGCTCTCCACGTCGGCAAGCATTGGCCGCAAATCAACAAGCAGAGCGCCTGGATCGCGACGAAGAACGGAGGCGGTTAGGCTGAGCATACCCTCTAGCCGGCGACGTGCCTCTGCCGAGTTGGTGAGCGGCCGCCACACCCAGTATTGGGGAGCCAATTCCATCGAGACGACACCCGACTGCTCAAGCGTGTAGTCATACGTTTCTTTTTGGATCTTCGGTCCCTCGGTTACGAAAGACCAGATGACGTGGCGTGTAAGCCGGAAAAGTCCTTGAAACGTAAGCGCGGGCCGGCGCTCAACAGAAGTCGTTTCCCGATGCCCATGTGGCAAAGAGATAGGAGTCGGTAGCGATCGTAGACGATGTATGTATGCGGAGCGAACCCCATAGGCTTGGCGTAGAGCCACATCGAGTTCGTAGCGAGCAACGGGATGCGAGCCAGCGGCAGGATGGCGGAAATAGTTGGCGTCAACATGAGATTGAACAAAGGCGCGATAGCGTCGCGCCAACGCAACATGCTCGCTTTTAAGAATGGCCGCTCGAACAGCATCCGCCTGAGAGATACTTAGATCAACCAGAACGCCGTCAACTGTGTTCCGCTTTCGGTCGTCGAGGTCAGACCAGGCTGGAGCGAAGCCGTCGAAGTCTTGGGCGAGAGACTCCACGGACGACACGATCAGAGTATAGGCGAGTGCGAGATCGTCGGGGATTCGATGCAGGCCGGCAACGAAATTGCGCATGGCACGCATGGCGCCCAGATAACTCTTCCGCTCAAGGGCGAGCAGTTCATCGACAAATGCGACGAATTCGTCTGCCTGTTCGTCAGAAATATGGATTGAGCGGTCAAAGAAGCCAGCAACGAACTTATCAGGGGCCTCGTAGGACGAGAATCCGGGGCGCCCTCCGGTCAGGCCGCGGACTGTCTCCGGATCATGCGAGAAGACTCCGCCGAGACCGAATGAAGCGACCACAGCGAAATCATCGATAAAAGGTCGTACCGTGTGAGAAATCAAAACGCCAGGCTCAGGATCAGCCTTCTCGATCCGCTCTTCGATCTCGTAAACGAGGGCAATGTCTTCCGGACTCGAACCGGTTGACCTCAGGGTCCCAGCGGCAGTGACAATTTCGCGCTCATACGGAAGGCGAACATTGGTGTAGACAACACCTGTCAACCGGTTTTTTCTTCCTACACCTCGTTGATATAACTTACCAGTATTAATCTGCAGCACGATTTTATTCCATCATCCTTTACGCAATCTAATCACCGCAATAGCGCGAATTAACATGGTTTATGTCGCGCACATATCGGGATTTCGCACCGAGCACCAAGTGTCCGCTTTGGGTCGAATCCAGACAGTCGCGCGATGAAGCCGCCCGCCTACCGCATGGGTTCGGAATCACGCCCGATCCATTTATCGCGTTGCAAAGAACGTTCCCACATTGGCTATTACCCGTTTGAAGCAGGGGCCCCTGTCAGCCCCCTGCCCGGCATCGGCCACGCTACCGCCGGATGTTGCAACAGAGGCAACACCCGCCAGGCAGCGAGCAGCCAGTCGTCGGGGCGCCGGGCGATGGCCGTCCTGCACTAATCAAGACTACAAAGAGAACTTCGGCATGGATAGGCGTCGCTTGAGAAAATCTCGGGGAGAAGGCGCTGGATGCAGCAGGGCCGAGAGCGTCAGGTCATGGCCACGCCGTCGTGCGTCCGTGTGGGTCGGGGCCCGGCAACGCTGCGCGGCGTTTGCTTGCAGGCAGGCAGAGCCGGGCTCATGCGAAGGGCTGTGCGGTGGCACCGCGGGTCGTATCGACCTCACAGGGTGCCATGCAGTGGCGCAGTGTAACCATGGGAGCTACGTCCAACGGCCTTTCACCGCGATCTGCGGAGCTCGAAAAAAGCCCGGTGCAGGAACTGCACCGGGCCGGGTGTGGCGTGAGGGTCGGGGCCGATCCTCAGTTGCAGGGCACCACGTTGCGCTGGGTGTTGAGGGCCCAGAGCTTCTGGCCGTCCGGGGTCTTGCCCTCTTCGCTCCAGGTCTCGGTGACCTTGACGCAGTAGGAGCCGAGGCTCTCGGTGGTGACCTGGGGGTCGGCCGGGCGCTCGTTGCCGATGCGCATGATGTCCGGGTCCTCGCTGGTGTAGTTCGGGGCGATGGCGCCACCGGCGCAACCGGTCATCAGGGTGGCGAGGCCGAGGATGGGCAGGAAACGGCGAAATGCCATGGGGATTACCTCCGATGAGAACATGGGTCCGACGAAGGTGACTCGCGAAGCGTGAGAGAGCCGGGCGCCGACGTCAATCCTATCGACGCGCCCCCGACGGATCAGGACTCTACCGTAATCGCACACTGTTCGACAAGTCTCCCGCGCGGGCGGGTGCAGTCGAGGGCGAAGATGCTACAATCGGGGCCTGATTTCACGGACTTTCCCATGGCGGCCTCGACTTCGCCCAGGCGTCGAGTCGGCCGCCGTGATCCACGTTTACGGGAACCTCTGAGCCACCATGTCGAATACCGCCCCGCGCAAGATCCTGGTCACCAGCGCCCTGCCCTATGCCAACGGCGCCATCCACCTGGGCCACCTGCTGGAGTACATCCAGACCGACATCTGGGTGCGCTTCCAGAAGAGTCGCGGCCAGGACTGCCACTACGTCTGCGCCGACGACGCCCACGGCACCGCCATCATGCTGCGCGCCGAGCAGGAGGGCATCACCTCCGAGGCGCTGATCGACCGGGTCAGCCAGGAGCACCAGGAGGACTTCGCGCGCTTCGGGGTGGCCTTCGACAACTACCACTCGACCCACTCCGAGGAAAACCGCCACTTCAGCGAGCTGATCTATACCCGGCTGCGCGACAAGGGCCACATCGCCACCCGCGACATCGAGCAGATGTACGACCCGGTGAAGGGCCTGTTCCTGGCCGACCGCTTCATCAAGGGCTCCTGCCCGAAGTGCCACAGCGACGACCAGTACGGCGACAACTGCGAGGCCTGTGGCGCCACCTACACGCCGGCGGAGCTGATCGACCCCGTCTCGGCGATCTCCGGCGCCACGCCCGAGGTCAGGAGCTCCACCCACTACTTCTTCAAGCTGCCCGACTTCGCCCGCTTCCTGCAGGGCTGGATCGACGACGACCATGTCCAGCCGCAGATCCGCAACAAGCTGATGGAGTGGTTCGAGTCCGGCTTCAACGAGTGGGACATCTCCCGCGACGCGCCCTACTTCGGCTTCGAGATCCCCGATGCCCCGGGCAAGTACTTCTACGTCTGGCTGGACGCGCCGATCGGCTACCTGGCCAGCTTCCAGAACCTCTGCGACCGCGAGGGCATCGACTTCGACGCCTACTGGCGCGAGGGCTCCGACGCCGAGGTCTACCACTTCATCGGCAAGGACATCGTCTACTTCCATGCGCTGTTCTGGCCGGCCATGCTGCACGGCGCCGGGCTGCGCACCCCCACGGCGGTGAACTGCCACGGCTTCGTCACCGTCAACGGCGCCAAGATGTCCAAGTCCCGTGGCACCTTCATCAAGGCCGCCACCTATGCCGACCATCTCAACCCCGAGTACCTGCGCTACTACTTCGCCGCCAAGCTGACCGCCGGGGTCGACGACCTCGACCTCAACCTCGAGGACTTCGCCCAGCGCGTCAACTCGGACCTGGTCGGCAAGGTGGTCAACATCGCCAGCCGCTGTGCCGGCTTCGTCAAGAAGCTCGGCGGCGGCCGCCTCTCCGGCCACTGCGCGGCGCCCGAGCTGGTCGCCCACTTCATCGCCGCCGGCGACGAGATCGCCGAGCACTACGAGGCGCGCGAGTTCGGCCGCGCCATGCGCAAGGTCATGGAGCTGGCCGACGAGGCCAACACCTACATCGCCGAGGCCGAACCCTGGGTGCTGGCCAAGCAGGGCGGCCGCGACCAGGAGGTGCTCGACATCTGCTCGGTGGGCATCAACCTGTTCCGCCAGCTGATGGTCTACCTGGCCCCGGTGGTGCCGGCCATGGCCGAGGGCGCCCGGCGTTTCATGCAGCTCGAGACCCTGGACTGGGACAGCCGCCAGGAACTCCTGCTGGATCACGAGGTCGCCAAGTTCAAGCCGCTGATGACCCGCGTCGAGACTGACCGCATCGATGCCATGATCGAGGCATCGAAGGAGGACCTGGTGGAAGAACAGAAACTCAAGGACACCCCCAAGGGCCCGCTGGCCGACACGCCGATCGCCCCGGAGATCGGCTTCGAGGACTTCGCCAGGGTCGACCTGCGCATCGCCCGCATCGCCAAGGCGGAGTACGTCGAGGGTGCCGACAAGCTGCTCCAGCTGACCCTCGACCTGGGCGGCGAGACCCGCAACGTCTTCGCCGGCATCCGCAAGGCCTACGCCCCCGAGGCCCTGGAGGGCCGCCTCACCGTGATGGTCGCCAACCTGGCGCCGCGCAAGATGCGCTTCGGCGTCTCCGAGGGCATGGTGCTGGCGGCCGGCGACGACGAGGGCATCTACCTGCTGGAGCCCCACTCCGGCGCCCAGCCGGGCCAGCGCGTGAGCTGACCCCGCCGCCCCGCAGCCGGGGGCCTCATGCCCCCGGCCCGCGCGTTGGCAGGCCCGACTTGTCCCGGGCCCGGCGGGCCGTCACCCTGATTCCCAGGTCTCGCGACAAGGACAGGCGCCCGCCATGGCTTCGATGCCCCCCCGATTTTCCTCGCTGCGCAATCGCTTCCTGGCCGCCCTGGCCCTGGTGGTGGGCGTCGCCGCCCTGATACTGGCGTTGATCGCCCGCTACCAGATCGCTCCCATCCTGCTGGAGGACGAGAGCCGCTATGCCAGCGGCGAGCTCGACCGCATCGAGCGTGCCCTGGGCAACGAGCGCCATCACCTGCAGAGCCTGGTCGAGGACTGGGCCTGGTGGGATGACACCTACGCCTTCGTCGGCGGCACGCGTCCGGAATACGTCGACAGCAATCTCTATGCCGGCGCCCTCGAGACCCTCGGCGTGCAGCTCATGGCCTTCTTCGCCGCCGACGGTTCGCCCTATTGGACCGCCGGCTTCGACCGGCAAGGCGCCTTCTGGTCCTGCGCCGGCCACCCTGACGCCTGCGAGGGCAGCGGCGAGCTCACCGACCGGCTCGGCTCGCGCATCGGGCAGGGACTCGACGAGGGAACCCACAGCTGGCTGTGGGCCGGCGACGCCCCGGCCCTGATCGCCCTGTCGCCCATCCTGAAGAGCCAGGAGGACGCACCGGCCAACGGCTGGCTGGCGATGGTGATGCCGCTGTCGGCGGCCCTGGTCACCCAGCTCCGCGAGACCACCGGCATCGAGCTGACGCTACGCGGCCAGACGGTCGAGGGCGCCATGGCCGACGATCGCCTGAAACGGCTCTCCCCGACCCGCATGCGGGTCACCCGTGACCTCGCCGCCCTGCCGGCCGGGCAGGCGCTGCGCCTCGAGGCCACCCTGCCGCGTCAACGCTACCAGGCGAGCCTGGAGACCTTCCGCTTCGCGCTGGTGTGGACCGCGGGTGTCCTCGCCGTGACCCTGATCGTGGTGCTGCTGTTGCTGGAGCGCATGATCCTGCGTCCCCTGCGGGACTTCGCCCGCTTCACCCAGCAGCTCGGGCGGCATGCCCATGACCAGCAGACGCCCGAGTCCCTGATCGGGCGCCGGGACGAGATCGGCATCCTGGCCCGCGCCTTCCAGCACCTCCGACAATGCCAGCGCCACCAGCACGACCTGCTGCTCGAGCTGTCCCAGCATGACGCCCTGACCGGCCTCGCCAACCGCCGGCTCCTCGACGAGCACCTGGGCGCGGCCCTGGCGCGGGCGGCGCAGGGCGAGCATGGCGTGACCCTGATGCTGGTCGATATCGATCACTTCAAGGCCTACAACGACCACTTCGGCCACCCCGCCGGTGATGCGTGCCTGAGGACGGTCGCCGAGACCATGCGCCAGCACTTCAGCCGGCCGGGGCAGCTGGTGGCCCGCACCGGCGGCGAGGAGTTCACGGTGGTGCTGCCCGGGGCACCCGCCGAGGCCGGGCCGCGCATGGCGGAGAGCCTGCGCGACACCATCGAGCAACTCGCCATCCCTCACCATCCCTATCCGCGGGTCACCATCAGCGTCGGCGTCAGCCACGTCGAGGCCGGACAGGCACGCGCCGCCGAGTCGCTGATCGAGAGCGCCGACGCCGCCCTGTATGCCGCCAAGCGAACGGGGCGCAACCGGGTCCAGGTCGAGACGTCCTGAACTCGGTATGACGCCACCCCTGCCGTTCGCTGCGCTGCCAGGCGGGCGGAACGCCAGCGGGCTCAAGGCGAGCTGACCTGGCCCGCCGGCCGGGCCAGCCCCTATAATGGGCGCCTCACCGCCCCGACGCTTGCGCCGGGACGCCCCGTTTCGACTCGCTTGGCAGGCAATGACCGATTTCTTCCTGATCCTGGTCGGCACCGCACTGGTCAACAACTTCGTGCTGGTGCAGTTCCTCGGCCTCTGCCCCTTCATGGGCGTCTCCAGCAAGCTGGAGTCGGCCATGGGCATGTCGCTGGCCACCACCTTCGTGCTGACGCTGTCCTCGGTGGCCAGCCATCTGGTCTATCACCTGCTGCTGGCGCCCCTGGGCCTCGAGTACCTGCGCACCATCGCCTTCATCCTGGTGATCGCCGTGGTGGTGCAGTTCACCGAGCTGGTGGTGCGCAAGACCAGTCCCCTGCTGCATCAGGTGCTGGGCATCTTCCTGCCGCTGATCACCACCAACTGCGCCGTGCTCGGCGTGGCCCTGCTGACCCTCAACCGTGGCTCCGGTTTTCTCGAGGCCGCCCTCTACGGCTTCGGCGCCGCCGTGGGCTTCTCGCTGGTGCTGGTGCTGTTCGCCGCCCTGCGCGAGCGCCTGGCCACCGCCGACGTGCCCACCCCCTTCCGCGGGGCGGCCATCGCCATGGTCACCGCCAGCCTGATGTCGCTGGCCTTCATGGGCTTCTCGGGGCTGGTGCGGCTATGAGGGGAGACGGTGATGCTTGAGACCCTGCTCGACGCCGACCTGGTCGTCGCCGTGCTGGCGCTGGTGGGGCTGGCCGGGGGCTTCGGCGCCCTGCTCGGCTTCGCCGGCGAGCGTTTCCGGGTCGAGGGCAATCCGGTGGTGGAGAACATCGACGCCCTGCTGCCCCAGACCCAGTGCGGCCAGTGCGGCTACCCGGGCTGCCGCCCCTATGCCGAGGCCATCGGCGAGGGCGAGGAAATCAACAAGTGCCCGCCCGGGGGCGAGGCCACCATCGCCGCCCTGGCCGACCTGCTGGGCCGTGAGGTCAAGCCCCTGGACGGCGAGGCCGAGGCGACGCCCCGGGTGGCCTTCATCCGCGAGGAGGAGTGCATCGGCTGCACCAAGTGCATCCAGGCCTGCCCGGTGGACGCCATCCTGGGGGCGGCCAGGCACATGCACACGGTGATCGCCGACGAGTGCACCGGCTGCGACCTGTGCCTGGAGCCCTGCCCGGTCGACTGCATCGACATGCTGCCCCGGGACGCGGGACACGACGCCGCGCCGCCCCTGCCCGCCGGTCCCGGCTATCGTCCCGTGCTGCCCACGCCGGCCTGGGGGGCGGCGCTGATCGCCAGCGACCGCCCGGCCCCGCCCGAGGAGGCCCGGCATGGCTGAGCGACTCGACTTCCCGGGCGGCATCACGCCGCCGACCCGCAAGGCCAATTCCACCCGTGCGCCGCTGCGCACGGCCCCCCTGCCACGCCGGGTCGTCCTGCCGCTGGACCAGCATGCCGGTGCCCCCGCCGAGCCCTGCGTCGAGCTCGGCCAGCGCGTGCGCACCGGCGAGCGGATCGCCCAGGCGAGCGGCCTCGTTTCCGCCGCGCTGCATGCCAGCATCACCGGCCGGGTCGCGGCCATCGAGGAGCATGCCCTGCCCGTCGCCGACGGCCGGCGGGGCCCGTGCATCGTCATCGAGGGCGAGGGCGAGGACGACTGGCTGACCCTGCCGCCCCTGGACTGGCGGCAAGCGCCGGAGGCGACGCTGCTCGAGCGCCTCGACGCCTCCGGCGTGGTGGGCCTCGGCGGCGCCGCCTTCCCGGCCCAGGTCAAGGCGCGCATCCGCGAGCTGCATGCCATCGACACCCTGGTGGTCAATGCGGCGGAGTGCGAGCCCTATATCTCCGCGGACGACCTGACCCTGCGCCACTTCGCCGCCGACGTGCTGGAGGGCGCCCGCCTGATGGCGCGACTGGCCGGCGCCGAGCGCATCCTGGTGGGCATCGAGGACGACAAGCCCGAGGCCCGCCAGGCCCTGGAGGCCGCCCGCGAGGCCAGCCTGGCGGAGCCCGTGCCGGTGGAGATCCGCCCCATCGCCACCCGCTATCCCAGCGGCGGCGAGCGGCAGCTGATCAAGCGCCTGCTCGGCCGCGAGGTGCCGAGCGGCGGCCTGCCGGCGGATGTCGGCACCCACTGCCACAATCCCGGCACCCTGCGCGCGGCGCTGGCCGCCGTGCGCGACGGCGTGCCGCTGGTCGAGCGGGTGGTGACCCTCACCGGCGAGGCCCTGGCCCGGCCCGGCAACGTCGTCGCCCGGCTCGGCACGCCCATGGGCGAGCTGCTGGACTTCGCCGGGCTCGACCCCCGGGCCCTGCACCGCCTGGTGATGGGAGGCCCCATGATGGGCGAGGCCCTGGGCGAGCTCGCCTGTCCAGTGGTCAAGGCCACCAACTGCCTGATCGCCGCCACCCGCGAGGAGCTGCCCGACCCGCCGCCGGAGCAGCCGTGCATCCGCTGCGGCGCCTGCGAGGAGGTCTGTCCGGCCAGCCTGCTGCCCCAGCAGCTCTACTGGTTCGCCAGGGGCCGCGAACACGACAAGGCCGAGCGCTTCCACCTGTTCGACTGCATCGAGTGCGGCGCCTGCAGCTACGTATGCCCCAGCCATATCCCCCTGGAGCAGTACTACCGCGCCGCCAAGCAGGCGATCCGCGCCCAGCGCCGCGAGGCGGCCCGGGCCGATCACGCCCGGCATCGCTTCGAGTTCCGCCAGGCCCGCCTGGCCCGTGAACAGGCGGAGAAGGAGGCCCGCCGGGCCGCCCGCAAGCGCGCCGCCGCCCCCGCTGCCCGGCGTCCCGCCGGCGGCGAGGCCCCGGGCACGGCGCCGGCCGCCGACCTTCGCGGACTGCGCATCGCCCACAGCGCCGCCACGGCGGCGGAGCGCAAGGCCGAGAAGGCCCTGGCCCGCGCGGCCGAAAGCGGCGAGGCGGACCCGGCGACCCTCGACGACCTGGAGACCCAGCTGGCCACCGCCCGCGAGAACCGCCAGGCCGCCGAGGCCCGCCTGCAGGCCGCCCGTGACGCCGAGGAGAAGCCCGCATGAGCCTGCTGCACGCCGACCAGACGGCCCCGCGTCGCCCCGCCTCCACCGCCGGGGTGATGGGCTGGCTGCTGGTCGCCACCCTGCCCGGCATCGCCGCGCTGACCTGGCACTTCGGCTGGGGGGTGCTCACCAACCTGGGCTTCGCCGCCGTCGCCGGCATCGGCCTGGAGGCGGCGATACTGCGCCTGCGCGGCCGCCCGGTCGCCGCGACCCTCGGCGACAACAGCGCCCTGGTCACCGCCGTGCTGCTCGGCGTGGCGCTGCCCCCGGGCAGCGCCTGGTGGCTGATCCTGATCGGCATGGTGGCCGCCATCGTGGTCGCCAAGCAGCTCTATGGCGGCCTGGGCCACAACCTGTTCAACCCGGCCATGGTCGGCTATGCGCTGCTGCTGGTGTCCTTCCCCGGGCCGATGAGCCTGTGGCCCGCCCCCGACGGCCTGGTCGGCCCCGAGGCCCGCACCCTGGGCGAGACGCTCCGCCAGCTCGCCGGCCTGACCTCCCTCGAGACCCTCGATGCGCTGAGCGGGGCGACCCCGCTGGACGCCTTCAAGCACAAGCCCGAGGCGCTGATGGCCGGCGAGTTCTGGGCCGGCTCGCCGCTCCCCGAGGGGGCCCTGGCCGCCTGGCGCCAAGTGGCCCTGGCCTGGCTCGCCGGGGGCGCCCTGCTGCTCTACAAGCGGGTGATCGGCTGGCAGATCCCCGTCGCCATGCTCGGCACCCTGACCCTGGTGGCCACGCTGCTCTACGCCGGCAATCCCAGCCACCAGGGCTCGCCGCTCTTCCACCTGCTCGGCGGGGCCGCCATCTTCGGCGCCTTCTTCATCGCCACCGACCCGGTCAGCGCCGCCACCAGCCGGCGCGGCAAGCTGCTCTACGGGGCCGGCATCGGCGCGCTGGTGATGGCCATCCGTGCCGCCGGCGCCTACCCGGATGCCGTGGCCTTCGCCGTGCTGCTGATGAACTTCGCCGCGCCCTTCATCGACTACTACAGCGAGCCCCGGGTCTTCGGCCACCCCGCCGCCCGCCGGGGCATCCGCGCCGACGCCGGCGAGGAGGAGCGATGAGCGCCGCGCTGCCCCGCGCCATGGGCCGGGCCGCCCTGGGACTCGCGACCTTCGCCCTGATCACCGCCGGCAGCGTCGCCCTGACCCGCGGCCTGACCGAGGAGCGCATCGCCGACAATCGCCAGGCGAGCCGCCACCGGGAAGTCGCCACGGTGGCCCCGGCCGGGCACGATGGCCGGCTGCTCGACCATGTGCTCACCCGTCCCCCCGCGCCGGCCTTCGGCTTCGAGGCCCCCGTCACCCTGTGGCAGGTCCGGGCCGGCGAGCGGGTCCTCGGGGTGGTGGTGCCGGTGACCTCCCCCCGCGGCTACAGCGGCGACATCGCGCTGGTGGTGGGCCTCGACGCCGCGGGCACCCTCACCGGGGTGCGGGTCACCGAGCACCGCGAGACGCCCGGCCTCGGCGATCGCATCGAGGCCCGCAAGAGCGACTGGATCGAGCAGTTCACCGGCCACTCGCTGGCGAACCCGCCCGAAGGGGGCTGGGCGGTGAGCCAGGACGGCGGTGGCGTGGAGGCCCTGACCGGGGCCACCATCACCTCGCGGGCCGTGGTCGCCGCCGTGCACCGCACCCTGCAATGGGTCGAGGCCCAGCCCGCCCTGCTCGCCGCCCCCGACTCGGGAGAGACGCCATGACGACGCCCAGCCTCGGCGAGGTCAGCCGCCACGGCCTGTGGTCGAACAATCCGGCGCTGGTGCAGCTGCTCGGCCTGTGCCCGCTGCTGGCGGTCTCCAGCAGCGTGGTCAACGCCCTGGGCCTGGCCCTGGCCACCCTGCTGGTGCTGCTCGGCTCCAACGTCGCGGTGTCGCTGATCCGCCACCAGGTGACCGGCACGCTGCGCCTGCCCGCCTTCGTGATGATCATCGCCGCCTTCGTGACCTGCGCGGAACTGCTGATGGCCGCCTACACCTTCGAGCTCTACCGCATCCTCGGCATCTTCATCCCGCTGATCGTCACCAACTGCGCGATCCTCGGCCGCGCCGAGGCCTTCGCCTCCCGGCAGCCGCTGCTGCCCTCGGCCACCGACGGCCTGATGACCGGGCTCGGCTTCGGCGCCGTGCTGGTCCTGCTGGGTGGGCTGCGCGAGCTGTTCGGCCAGGGCACGCTGTTCGTCGGCATGGACCTGCTGCTGGGCCCCGCGGCCGCCGGCTGGGGCATCACCGTCTTCCCCGACCTCGACTTCCTGTTCCTGGTGCTGCCGCCGGGCGCCTTCTTCGCCACCGGCCTGCTGATCGCCCTGAAGAACGTCATCGACGACCACCTGGAGCGGCGCCGCCTGGCCCGGCAGCCCGACCGTCCCCGGGAGCACCGCCGCGTCCGGGTGACCGGCACCATTCGCTGAAGGAACCGTCTCAACCATCATGAACGCCCAGAAACGTCACGAGATCTTCGCCCGGCTCCGCGACCACAACCCCGAGCCGACCACCGAGCTCCACTGGTCGACCCCCTTCGAGCTGCTCGCCGCCGTGCTGCTCTCGGCCCAGGCCACCGATGTGGGGGTGAACAAGGCCACCGCCCGGCTGTTTCCGGTGGCCAACACCCCGGCCGCCATCCTCGAACTCGGCCTGGACGGGCTCAAGGAACACATCAAGACCATCGGCCTGTACAACACCAAGGCCGAGAACCTGATGAAGACCTGCCGCATCCTCGAGGAGCAGCACGGCGGCGAGGTCCCGCGCACCCGCCAGGCCCTGGAGGCGCTGCCCGGGGTCGGCCGCAAGACCGCCAACGTCATCCTCAACACCGCCTTCGGCGAGCCGACCATCGCCGTGGACACCCATATCTTCCGGGTCGCCAACCGCACCGGCCTGGCCAAGGGCAAGGACGTGCTGGAGGTGGAGCGGAAGCTGATGCGCCACGTGCCCCGGGAGTTTCGCCAGGATGCCCACCACTGGCTGATCCTCCACGGCCGCTACACCTGCCTGGCGCGCCGCCCTCGCTGCGGCAGCTGCGTGATCGAGGATCTCTGCGAGTACCCGGACAAGGTCGACATCTAGCGCCGGCTGGACGAGGATGCAGTAAGCCCCCGCATCCGAGGTGATGGCATGGCCCTGCTGGAGACCCTGCTGCTTCCGCCGACGCTCAATGCGCTGCTGACCCTGGTCGGCGGCCTGCTGTGGCGCCGACACCACCTGCTCGGCGGCCTGGCGGTGGTGCTGGGCCTCGGCGGCCTGCTGGTGCTGGCCACCCCGGTGGCCAGCCATGCCCTGCGCCAGGACCTCGAGCCACCGGCGCTCCAGGCGTCCGGGGACCTGCATGGCGCCGAGGCCATCGTGATCCTCGGCGGCGGGCGGGACTATGACGCGCCGGAGTTCGGCTGGGGCGATGCCCCGTCCAATGCCAGCTGGCGACGGCTCGCCTACGGCACCTACCTGCATCGCCAGACGGACCTGCCGATCCTGGTCAGCGGCGGCCGCCGCCACGACGAGCCCAGCGCCGAGGCGGGCCTGATGGCCGCGGCCCTGGAGGAGGTCTTCGAGGTGCCGGTCCGCTGGTACGAGGGCCGCAGCCGCACCACCGCGGAGAACGCCCGCTACAGCGCCGAATTGCTCGACGAGGAGGGCATCCGGCGGGTCGCCCTGGTCTCCCAGGCCTGGCACCTGCCCCGGGCGAGAGCGGCCTTCGAGCGGGCCGGCCTGGAGGTCGTCGCCGCCCCCACCGAGTTCGCCAGTGCGCCGCCCGAGGGGCTCGCCGCCTGGCGGCCCAGCGCCTATCACCTCCACCAGAGCAGCCGCGCCCTGCACGAGTGGCTGGGCCGCGCCGCCCGGCGGCTGAAGGACCGACTGCCCCGCTAGTCGCCGCCGACCAGGGAGAACGCCCCGCCCCGTTCCATGGCCCGCCGATAGGAGCGGGAATTCTCCAGGTGATGCACGCGGATCATGATCGACCTCCTTGACGATGGAACCGCCAGTCTACTGGCTTGGGCCAAGGTCGTCTTTGCTGGCCCGGGGGCGGTCACTAGACTTACGGAAACGCTGATTTATTGCTGCGCTCGATATCCTGGCCGCCGGCGGTACTCAACATCCTCATTTACCGCCATGTAAACTCCGGTGTTTCCGTTCCGGCAGCGGCCAGCCTCTCATCGCTCGCGACATAAATCAGCGCTTCCTGAGCGCAACAACGTACAACGAGCCTTCAGAGGAGAGCGCCATGGCCAAGGTGCTGGTGGTGGACGACGAGCCCAACATCGTCCTGTCACTCGAGTTCCTGATGCAGCAGGCCGGCTTCGAGGTGACCACCGCCGGCGACGGCCAGACCGCGCTGGACTGCGTCGCCGCCGAGACGCCCGACCTGGTGCTGCTGGACATCAGCCTGCCGGACATCAGCGGCTTCGATGTGCTCGAACGCCTGCGCGCCGACCCGGCACTGGCCCGGCTGCCGATCATCATGCTGACCGCCCATGGCCGCGAGGTGGAGCGCGAGAAGGGGCTGGCCCTGGGCGCCGATGACTACATCACCAAGCCGTTCTCGACCCAGGCCCTGGTCGATAAGGTCAGGGCGCTGCTCGACGAGGCCCGCTGATGGCGCGACGCAACCCCGGCCTCCCCCGCCGCCAGACCCTGGTCGGACTGTGGCTGCTGCTCAGCGGCATCAGCCTGCTGGGCGGGGCGATCTTCGCCCTCTGGCTCGACGGCCTCTTCCAGCCCCGGGGCCTGGCCCGCTGGGTGCTGTGGCTGGGCTGCTTCTCCGGCGGCGGCACCATCTTCCTGGTCGGCCTGCTGCTGGAGCGCCAGCTGTTCGCCCCGCTGCGCCACCTGCAGGTGCAGCTGGCCCGCATGGTGGCCAACCCCGACGCCCGGGACGACTACCCGCCCGAAGGCTGGCTGCGCGGCCTGGGGCCCGACCTGGTGCGCATCCGCGAGGCCTGGCGCAGCGATCGCGGCCGCCTCGCCACCGCCCATGCCGAGGGCGCCCGCAGCGCCGCCCGCATCCGCCAGGAGCTCGAGGCCCTGCTGCAGGTCCTCGACACCCCCCTGCTGCTGTGCGACCGGCACCGCCGGCTGCTGCTCTACAACCAGGCCGCCGAGCGCCTGTTCGAGGATCACCCGGGGCTGGGACTGGGCAAGCGCCTGGAGACGCTGCTGCCGGTGGCCAGCCTGCACGATGCCCTGGGCCAGCTGCCCGAGGATGGCAGCCCCCGGGAGGTGCTGGTGCCCAGCGGCGAGCGCTGGCTGCGCGCGGGCCTGCGTCGGGTCCCCGGCAGCGAGGGCGAGGCCTTGCTGACGCTGGCCGATACCACCGCGGCCTGGTCCAGCGAGCTGGGCGCCCGGGCGGAGCTCGCCGAGCTGCTGCCCGTGCTGCGTCGCCACGGCGCCAGCCTCAGCACCGCTGCCGATGCCCTGGGCCAGCTGCCCCGACCGGCCGCCGACGCCGACGCCGATGCCGATGCCCTGCGCCGGCGCCTGGAGGCGGTGATCGACGAAGAGGGCCGGGCCCTGGCCGATCGCCTCGCCCGCCTGGGCGAGGTGGTCGACGACATGCAGCGCCATGGCGAGCGACTGGCCCCGCTGTGGTCCAACGACCTCTGGCAGGCCCTCGCCGAACGCCTCCCCGACACGGCGCCGCGCGTCACGCCGGTGGGCATGCCGGCCTGGCTGAAGGGCGATGCCCCGGCCCTGCTGGTGGTGCTGACCAGCCTGCTCGAGCGCCTCGCCGAGCACACCGGCCAGACGGCCTTCGACGGCGAGGTGTGCCTGGGCAACCGTCGGGTCTACCTGGACCTGCGCTGGCGCGGCTCGCCACTGCCCGAGCAGCGCATCGACGCCTGGCGGCAGTGGCGGCTGGAGAGCCTGCCGATGACGCCGACGGTGGGCGAGGTGCTCCGCCAGCACGCCAGCGATGCCTGGAGCCTGGCGGACCCGGACGGGGAGCATGCCCGGCTGCGCCTGCCCCTGCCGGCGCTGGAGCGGGTCGGGGCGCCCCGACCGCGCATGCCGCCACGCCCCGAGTTCCACGACTTCGGCATCGCCGAGCTGCCAGCGCCGGATGCCGAGCTCGCCGCCTGTCCCCTGCGCGCCCTGGAGATCGTCGCCTTCGACACCGAGACCACCGGGCTGGAGCTGCGCCGCGGTGACCGGGTGATCAGCCTCGGCGCCTGCCGCATCGTCAACGCCCGGCTGCTGGCCAGCGAGACCTTCGATATCCGCGTCGACCCGGGCCGGCCCATTCCCCCGGCCAGCACCGCCATCCACGGCCTCAGCGACGAGGACGTGGCCGGCGCACCGCCCCCCGCCGTGGCCCTGCCGCGCTTCCGCGACTATATCGGCGAGGCGATCCTCCTCGCCCACAACGCGGCCTTCGACCTGCTGGCCATCCAGCCGCCCGATGGCGGGGTGACCTTCGACATGCCGGTGCTCGACACCCTGTTGATCTCCCGGGCGCTGGACGCCGGCCTCGACGGCCACGACCTCGACTCCCTGGCCGAGCGCTACGACCTGCGCTTCCCGCCGGGCAGCCGCCATACCGCCCTGGGCGATGCCCGGGTCACCGCCGAACTGTGGCTGGCCCTGCTGCCGCGGCTCGAGGCGCGGGGCATCGAGACCCTGGAGGCGCTGCTGGCCCTGCAGGCCAGCGCCTTCGACCGGGAGGATGCCAGCGCCTCATGATCTCGCCACGCCGCAAGGAACGCCTCATCGCCCTGGTCGTGCTGGCCACGGCCCTGTTCACCCCGCCGCTGCTGCTGGTGGCCGATCGCGCCGGCGGCAGCCCGTCCTGGCTGCCGATCTACCTGTTCGTCGCCTGGGGCGTGGTGATCGGCCTGATGGCCTGGCTGATGGAAGGCGGGCGCGGGGAGTGACGGGCCCATGAGAGACGAACTGACGGTCCTGACGATCGCCTTCGGCTACCTCGCGCTGCTCTTCGTCATCGCCGCCTGGGGCGACCGACGCGCCGAGCAGGGGCGCTCGCTGATCGGCTCGCCCACCGTCTATGCGCTGTCCATCGCCGTCTACTGCACCGCCTGGACCTTCTACGGCAGCGTCGGCCGCGCCGCCCAGACCGGCCCCAGCTTCCTGCTGATCTACCTCGGCCCGACGCTGGCCATGCTGCTGGCGCCCTTCGTGATCCGTAAGATGGTGAGGATCGCCACCGCCCAGCGCATCACCTCCATCGCCGACTTCATCAGCGCCCGCTATGGCAAGAGCGCCGGGCTGGGCGCCCTGGTGGCGCTGATCGCGCTGATCGGCATCACGCCCTACATCGCCCTGCAGCTCAAGGCCATCACCCTGAGCTACGCCACCCTGGTCGACTATCCCCAGGAAACCGCCCGGCGCCTCGACGAGGCGAGCTTCCTGGCCGACAAGTCGTTCTGGGTCGCGCTGGTCCTCGCGGTGTTCATCATCCTCTTCGGCACCCGCCACCTGGATGCCAGCGAGCGCCACGAGGGCATGGTCGCCGCCATCGCCTTCGAGTCGCTGGTCAAGCTGGCGGCCTTCCTGTCGGTGGGCGTCTTCACCGTCTTCGTGCTCTACCAGGGTCCCGCCGACCTGTTCGCCCGGGTGGCCGCCACGCCGGCCCTCGAGCAGGCGCTGAGCCTGGCGGCGGTCCCGGGGGGCTCGCTCGGCTGGGTCGGCATGCTGGTGCTCGCCTTCCTCGCCTTCCTGACCCTGCCCCGACAGTTCCAGGTGCTGGTGGTGGAGAACGTCGACGAGCGCCATATCCAGCGCGCCGCCTGGCTCTTCCCGCTCTACCTGCTGGTGATCAACCTCTTCGTGATCCCCATCGCCCTGGCCGGGCTGCTGGGCGACGCCGGCGGCGACCCGGACAGCTTCGTGTTGACCCTGCCCCTGGCCGCGGGCGGCGAGGGCCTGCCGGTGCTGGTGTTCATCGGCGGCCTGTCGGCGGCGACCGGCATGATGATCGTCGAGACGATCGCGCTGTCCACCATGGTCAGCAACCAGCTGGTGATGCCGCTGCTGCTGCGCTCGAAGCGCCTACCGCAGAGCAGCCGGGGGGCGCTCGCCGGCTGGGTGTTGGGCATCCGCCGGGTGGCGATCTTCGGCATCCTGCTGCTGGGCTACAGCTACCATGCGTTGATCGGCGACGCCTACAGCCTGGTCACCATCGGCCTGGTGTCCTTCGCCGCGGCCGCCCAGTTCGCCCCGGCGCTGCTGATCGGCATGTACTGGCGGGGCGCCAACCGGCTGGGCGCCGGGCTCGGCATGAGCGCGGGCTTCCTGGTCTGGGCCTGGACCCTGCTGATCCCGGGGTTCGCCCAGTCGGGCTGGCTCGATGCCGGCTTCCTGTCCCAGGGCCCCTTCGGGATCGGCTGGCTGCGGCCCTATGCCCTGTTCGGCCTCGAGGGCTGGGACATCTACACCCACTCGCTGCTGTGGAGCCTCGGCGCCAACGTCGGCCTGCTGGTGGGCGTCTCGCTGTTCGCCCGGCAATCGCCCCTCGAGCAGACCCAGGCCGCGCTGTTCACCGAGGCCCTGCATCCCCGCCTCGACCAGGCCTCGCTGTGGCAGGGCCAGATCCCGCGCGGGGAGCTGCGCGCCCTGCTCGACCGCTACCTGGGGGGCGCCGCCACGGCCCGGGTGTTCGGCGCCACCACCGCCGAGGACGACGACCAGCCGGCGCCCGCCGCCCTGATCGCCCGGGCGGAGCAGGCGCTGGCCGGCGCCCTGGGCAACGCCTCGGCCCGGGTGCTGATCGACTCGGTGGTGCGCGGCGAGGCCCTCGACCTCGAGGCCATCCTCAGCATCCTCGACACCACCTCCGAGACCCTGGAGATGAACCGCCGGCTCGAGCAGAAGTCCCGGGAGCTCGAGCGCATCGGCCGCGAGCTGCGCGACGCCAACGAGCGCCTGCGCGAGCTGGACCGGCTCAAGGACGAGTTCGTGGCCATGGTCAGCCACGAGCTGCGCACGCCCCTGACCTCGATCCGCGCCTTCGCCGAGATCCTGCGCGACAACCGCGAGCTGCCCGACGACAAGCGCGCGCATTTCCTCGACGTGGTGGTGCGCGAGAGCCAGCGGCTGTCACGGCTGATCGAGGAGATCCTCGACCTGGCCCGCCTCGAAAGCGGCCGCCTGACCCTGCACCCGCAGCGCCTGGACCTCGTCGCCCTGGCCCGCCACAGCCTGGAGGCGATACAGCGGCCCCTGGAGGAGCGCGGCGTGGCCCTGGAGGTGGCCATCGAGGTCGAGGCCGCGCCGGTGATCGGCGACCCGGACCGGCTCGAGCAGGTGATCATCAACCTGCTCGACAATGCCGGCAAGTTCGCCGCCGACGACGCGCCCCGGGTGCGCCTGCACCTGGCCCGCCACAAGCGGGGCTACCGCCTCGCCGTGGAGGACAACGGCCCCGGCATCGCCGAGGCCGAACGCGAGCGGGTCTTCGAGAAGTTCCACCAGATCCAGCGCGAGGACGACGGTCCCGTCCGCGGCCGGCCGCGCGGCAGCGGGCTCGGCCTGCCCATCAGCCGCGGCATCGTCGCCCACCTGGGGGGTCGGCTGTGGGTGGAGGCCGCGCCGACCCTGGGCGGCGCCTGCCTGGTGATGGAGTTGCCGGAGGCCCCCGAGGAGAGTCCTAAGACGACGCCTGCGCCCGCCGTACCAGCCGGCGAATGACGCCCAGGTCGTGACGCAGCATCAGCCGCTGGTCCTCGCCGAGGCCGTCGAGGCCCACCCAGCCATCCACCACGCGTCCCTCCCGGCGCGCCCCGCGCTGGGCCTCCAGCAGCAGCGCCTGGAGACGCGCCATGGAGCGCATCAGCTCGGCGGCCTCACCGGCGGCGAGCACGCCCTCGGTGACCAGGGCGGCGAGGCGATCGCGCGTCGCCACGGCCCGCAGGCCATGGCGCAGCGCCAGCAGCCGCACGGCCCCCACCAGCGGCATCAGCCCGCCGTGCTTCAGGTCCACGGCGCCGTCGTGGGGCGCCTCCTTGCCGCCGCCGGCCAACCGCCCGAAGCGGTCCAGCGCCACCGGTGACTCGTCGAGCAGCGCGGCCATCTCGTCGAGGAACAACGACGCCCTCGGCACGTGGCGGGCGACGCTGTCGGCCAGCGCCTCGGCCAGGGCCGTCGCGCCATGGACCGGATGGAAGTCGAGCAGGATATTGGCCTGCTGCACCCGCTTGACCCGGCGCTCGGCGGTCCAGAGGGCCAGCTGGGCATCCCACTCCCCCAGGCGCTTGCGCCACATCGGCCAGCGAGCCATCACGTGCCCCGGGCACAGCGGGATCCCCGCGGCATCGAGCCGCGCGGTGAAGCGCTCACCGAGGGACTGGAAGAAGCCATCGATCTCGCCATGGCGGGCATCCGGATAGTCGGCGATCAGCATGGCGTTGTCCTGGTCGGGCCCCAGCAGGCTCTCGTGGCGCGCCGCCGAGCCTAGGGTCAGGACGCAGAAGGCCACCGGGGGCTCCCCCCAGCCCTGGCCGCGCATCTCGTTGAGGGCGAGTTCGATGGCGTGGCGATAGAGGCCATCGTTGTGGTCGCTGATCAGCTGGGCGATCCGCCAGGCGGGCAGCTCCAGCCGGGACAGGGCATCCACCAGCTCGGCTTGCCAGGCACGGGACGCGGCAAGCGTGGGTTCGGGTCCCAGCCGCACCAGCGAGTCACGCAGCGGGGCCAGCAATTCGGTCAGGCGGTCATCGAGCGGCCCCGCCTGGCCGGCAAGCAGGGCCCGCCAGGGCGAGGCACGGTGGAGCAGGCGCATGGGGACTCCGGCAGGCGTTCCGCTTCAGGGTAGCAGCCCGCCGGGAGGCGCTCCCCGGCCGGGAAGGTCGCCGCCACGAGAAACGGCGCCGCGCGGGCGCCGTCGATCGGTCTGGCTTGGTCTGGCTTGGTCTGGCTTGGTCTGGCCGAGGGTGTCAGCCCTCGTCGAAGAGGGCGTCGCCCATCTCGTCGATGAGCCGCTCCGCCTTGCTGACCATCAGGCTATCGCAGGCCTCGCGGCCGGGGACCACGTCGGAGCGCTCGAAGCGGTGCTCGAGCATCTCGCCGTCGTCGCCCCGGGGCTTGCGGATCCAGCCACTGACGCGGAACTGGCCGCCCATGTCCTCGGCCTGGGGAACGATCAGATAGCCCTTGTAGGCCACCGGCTCACCCTCGGCGGCGCCGGCCTTGGCCACGCCCTGGCCGAACAGGCCGGATAGCAGCTTCTTGAACATCGTGGCCCTCCCGAGTCGAGGGCACCGGACGCGCCGGCGCCGTCGCGATCAGTCCTGCTGGCGGCCTTTGCCAGCGGCAATCCGCAGGCGCAGGGCGTTGAGCTTGATGAAGCCCTCGGCATCCTTCTGGTCGTAGGCGCCGGCGTCGTCCTCGAAGGTGGCGATGGACTCGTCGAACAGCGAGGCGTCGGACTTGCGGCCCGCCACGGTGGCGCTGCCCTTGTAGAGCTTCATGCGCACCACGCCGGAGACGTTCTTCTGGGTCTCGTCGATGGCGGCCTGCAGCATGCGGCGCTCCGGGCTCCACCAGTAGCCGTTGTAGATCACCTCGGCGTACTTGGGCATCAGCTCATCCTTGAGATGGGCCTCCTCGCGGTCGAGGGTGATCGACTCGATGGCGCGATGGGCACGCAGCATGATGGTGCCCCCCGGGGTCTCGTAGCAGCCGCGGGACTTCATGCCCACGTAGCGGTTCTCGACGATGTCGAGGCGGCCGATGCCGTTGTCGCCGCCCAGCTTGTTGAGCCGGGAGAGCACCTCGTGGGGCTTCATCGGCATGCCATCGATGGCCACGATATCGCCCTTGTCGAAGGTCAGCTCGATGTAGGTGGGGGTGTCCGGGGCGGCCTCCGGTGCCACGCTCCAGCGCCACATGTCTTCCTCGGCCTCGGCCCAGGGATCCTCGAGGATGCCGCCCTCGTAGGAGATGTGCAGGAGGTTGGCGTCCATGGAGTACGGCGATTTCTTTTTCTGGCCGGTGAAGTCCACCGGGATGTCGTGCTGCTGGCAGTAGGCCATCAGCTTCTCGCGGGAGTTGAGGTCCCACTCCCGCCACGGCGCGATCACCTTGACCCCCGGCTTCAGCGCGTAGGCGCCGAGCTCGAAGCGCACCTGGTCGTTGCCCTTGCCGGTGGCCCCGTGGGAGATGGCGTCGGCACCGGTCTGGTTGGCGATCTCGATCAGCCGCTTGGCGATCAGCGGGCGCGCGATGGAGGTACCGAGCAGGTACTCGCCCTCGTAGATGGTGTTGGCGCGGAACATCGGGTAGACGTAGTCGCGCACGAACTCCTCGCGCAGGTCCTCGATGTAGATTTCCTTGACGCCCAGGGCCTCGGCCTTGGCCCGTGCCGGCTCGACTTCCTCACCCTGGCCGATGTCGGCGGTGAAGGTCACCACTTCGCAGTCGTAGGTTTCCTGCAACCATTTGACGATGACGGATGTGTCCAGGCCGCCGGAATAGGCGAGCACGACCTTCTTGACATCGGACATGCTGGGGCTCCTTCTAGGTGAACGACGTAAAGGCTCGATTATAGCGCGCCAGGCCCACCACGAATACCGGCGACGGGACGCCCCGGGCCCGAGCTGGTAGACTCTCGCGTTTCGAGACATTCCGTTGGCCCAACAAGGAGAGGTGCATGAGCGAGGTGGTCGCCCGCGAACTCATGGCACAGCGATTCCGCAGCTTCCTGCCCGTGGTGGTGGACCTGGAGACCGGCGGCTTCAATCCCCAGCGCGACGCCCTGCTGGAGATCGCCGCCGTGACCCTGACCATGGATCCCGAAGGCAACCTCATGCCGGATGCGACCTATGCCTGCCATGTCGCGCCCTTCGAGGGGGCCAACATCGAGCAGTCGGCGCTGGACTTCACCGGCATCCGCCTCGACGATCCCCTGCGTCAGCAGGTGGCGGTCAGCGAGACCGAGGCGCTGGGCGAGGTGTTCCGTCCGGTGCGCAAGGCGATCAAGGCCAACGGCTGCACGCGGGCGGTGCTGGTGGGCCACAACGCCGCCTTCGACCACGGCTTCCTGAATGCCGCGGTGGAGCGCTGCGGCATCAAGCGCAACCCCTTCCATCCCTTCTCGAGCTTCGACACCGCCTCGCTCGCCGGCCTGGTCTACGGCCAGACCGTGCTGGCCCGCGCCTGCCGGGCCGCGGGCATCGAGTTCGACAACACCTCGGCCCACTCGGCCCGCTACGACACCGAGCGTACCGCCGAGCTGTTCTGTGCCATGGTCAACCGCTACAAGGACCTCGGCGGCTGGCAACTGGCGCAGCGCGAGCAGGGCATCGAAGAGCCGTAAGCTGGAAGCTGGAAGCTGGAAGCTGGAAGCTGGAAGCTGGAAGCTGGAAGCTGGAAGCTGGAAGCTGGAAGCTGGAAGCTGGAGAGCAGCATAAGTTCGCCGCCCCCATAGCAAACACCCCTGCAGCAATGCTGCAGGGGTGTTGATCGTCCAGCTTCAAGCTTCCAGGCGCGAAGCGCCGCTCTTCGAGCTTCAGCCTTCCGCCTGATCGTCCTGGTGCTTGGCGGCGGTGTCCTTGATCAGGGGCTCCAGCTCGCCGTTCTGGTACATCTCGACGACGATGTCGCAGCCACCGACCAGCTCGCCCTCGACCCACAGCTGCGGGAAGGTCGGCCAGTTGGCCACCTTGGGCAGCTCGGCGCGGATATCCGGATTGTCCAGCACGTTGACGAAGGCGAAGCGCTCGCCGCAGGCCATCAGGGCCTGGACGGTCTGGGCGGAGAAGCCGCACTGGGGCAGCTGGGGGGTACCCTTCATGTAGATCAGGATCGGGTTCTCGCTGATCTGGCGCTGGATGTTCTCGACGGTGGTACTCATGTGCACTCCCTCTGGATCGCGTGGTGACCAGGGCGCTGCCGGGCAATACCCGAGTGCGTTGGTCGGCCTTGTTGATAGGCCCATTGTACGGATGCCGGGCGCATTGCGCATCCCCCCGCAGCTGGCTAGGATGGTCGTTTTTTCCCCGTGGAGTGACGCCATGGCGACCCGCCATTTCTTGACCCTGCTCGACCTGAGTCCGGATGAACTGCGCCACCTGATCCAGCGAGGCATCGCGATCAAGAACGGCCTGAAGACCCATGGCCCGACCTATACGCCGTTCGCCAACCGCACCCTGGCGATGATCTTCGAGAAGTCCTCGACGCGCACCCGGGTCTCCTTCGAGACCGCCATGGCGCAGTTCGGCGGCCATGCGCTCTTCCTGTCGCCCCGCGACACCCAGCTCGGTCGCGGCGAGCCCATCGGCGACACCGCCCGGGTGCTCGCCGAGATGGTCGACGCGGTGATGATCCGCACCTTCTCCCACCAGGGCCTGGAGACCTATGCGGCCGCCAGCGAGGTCCCGGTGATCAACGCCCTCACCGATGACTACCACCCCTGCCAGCTGCTCGCCGACGTCATGACCTGGACCGAACTGCGCGGCAGCGTGCGGGGCCGCACCGCCGTCTGGATCGGCGACGGTAACAACATGTGCCACTCCTGGATCAACGCGGCGCGCCAGTTCGATTTCCAGCTGCGCATCTGCTGCCCCGAGGGCTACGAGCCGCGCCAGGATATCCTCGACGCCGCCGGCGACCGGGTGACCGTGCTGCACGATCCCCGGCAGGCGGTGGTCGATGTCGACCTGGTGACCACCGATGTCTGGGCCTCCATGGGCCAGGAGGAGGAGCAGGCCAGGCGCGAGGCCGACTTCGCCGGCTTCCAGGTCAGCGAGGCGCTGCTCGACCGTGCCGCCGACGACGTGCTCTTCCTGCATTGCCTGCCGGCCCACCGCGGCGAGGAGATCAGCGAGACCCTGCTCGACGACCCGCGCGCCGTGGTCTGGCAGGAGGCCGGCAACCGGCTGCATGCCCAGAAGGCGCTGCTGGAGTTCCTGCTGCTGGGCCGCGTGGACGGCTGACCCGGCCATCCGTCCCGACATCCCCGACGCCCCGGCCCGTCATGGCCGGGGCGTCTTGCGTTGGGGCCCGGGTGTGTGGGGGAAAACGGCTTAGACCTTGGTCTAAGCCCTGGCCGCCAGTATAATGCGCTGCAACATTGGCGACCGCGAGGAGGGCGATAGCGCCCATGAGCACTTCATCCCCCGGGGCCACCCCACAGCGCAGCCTGCGGCAGTGCCTCTGCGACATGGCCGCCCTGCTCTACCGCGAGGGCCACGTCCTGGAAAGCGTCTCGATCCCCGACCGGGGCCTCGACGCCCGCGCGCTCCGGCATCTGGATGCCGCCGACGGGGACTGGCCCCGTTACCGGCGCATCCTGGAAGGCAGCGGCGCCGCTACCTACAACGACCAGCAGCGCCTGGTGCTCACCGACCTCGGCCGCGAACTGCTGTTCAGCATGTTCGGCGCCGGCGCGGCGGATAGCCGCGCCTGAGACGCTGCCCCACGCGGCGGCCCCCGGGGCCGCCGCACGCGTCTCGACCTTCCTCCACCGGCAGCGCGTCACCGCGCGGCCTTTCACCCGAGGCCCCTCGACCGCGGCTCCGCCCCCGCCCTGCCCTCGCGCGCCTGCCTGCTGGTCCAGACCCCGCGGGAAGCCGATGCCCGCCACGCCGCACCCCGAGCCTTCAGCGATCGCCTGCTCGGCGAGCTCGAACGCCGCTTCGAGACGATCTTCGCCCCGCAATGACACCGGCCATCGCCAACGGCAGACCCGCGCCCCTACACCTGGCGCCTTATGTCAATTTCAAGTCGCCTAAGGCACGTTTCGTGGGCGCCGGATCACGGACACTCCCCTCAGGCTCACCCAGGAGGTCCCCATGAACCGCAACGTCATTCTGACCTGTGCCATCACCGGCGCCGGCGACACCGCCGGCAAGAACCCCAACGTCCCGGTCACGCCCCGGCAGATCGCCGACGACTGCATCGCCGCCGCCAAGGCCGGCGCCAGCGTCGCCCATATCCACGTGCGCGATCCCGAGACCGGCGGCATCAGCCACTCCACCGAGCACTTCCGCGAGGTGATGGAGCGGGTCCGCGAGGCGGATACCGACATCGTCATGAACATCACCGCCGGCGGCGGCGGCGACTGGATTCCCGACGCCGAGGACCCGACTCGCGGCGGCCCGGGCACCGACATCCAGACCCCACGCGAGCGCCACGCGCCGGTCGGCGAGCTGCTGCCCGAGCTGTGCACCCTGGATTGCGGCAGCCTGAATTTCGGCGACATGGTCTACGTCAACACCGCCGACTGGCTGCGCGAGCACGCCCGCCTGGTGCAGGCCGCCGGCGTCAAGCCGGAGCTCGAGTGCTTCGACCTGGGCCACGTCTGGTTCGCCCGCCAGTTGCAGCAGGAGGGCCTGCTCGACGGCGACCCGCTATTCCAGCTGTGCCTGGGCATCCCCTGGGGCGCCGAGGCCGACCCCGAGACCATGCTGGCGATGCGCAACAAGCTGCCGGAGAACGCCAACTGGGCGGCCTTCGGCATCGGCCGCCAGCAGATGCCCATGGTCGCCCAGGCGATGCTGCTCGGCGGCCACGCCCGGGTCGGCCTGGAGGACAACCTCTACCTCAAGAAGGGGGTGATGGCGACCAACGCCCAGCTGGTCGAGAAGGCCGGCGACATCATCGAGCACCTCGGCGGCCGCGTCATGACCCCCGCCGAGACCCGCGCGCACCTCGCGCTGCGCGACCCGAGCACCGGCCATATCGTCAAGACAGCGCTCGAGACAGCCGCGGGAGGTGACGCATGAGCCGTCAACTCTCCGTCATCGGCACCGGCGTCATCGGCAACGGCTGGATCGCCCGGGCCCTGGCCCGCGGCTGGGACGTGGTCGCCTTCGACCCGGCCCCCCAGGCCGCCGAGCGCACCCGCGCCTTCGTCGACAACGCCTGGCCGTCCCTCGAGACACTCGGCCTGGCCGAGGGTGCCGATCCCGCACGCCTGACCTTCGTGAGCCGCCTCGAGGAGGCGGTGGCAGGCGCCGACCTGATCCAGGAGAACGTGCCCGAGCGCCTCGAGCTCAAGCGCGAGATCCTCGCCGCCATCGACGCCGCGGCCGCGCCCGGCGCGATCATCGGCTCCTCCACCTCGGGCTTCAAGCCCAGCGACCTGCAGCGCGACTGCACCTGGGTCCCGGGCCGGGTGATCGTCGCCCACCCCTTCAACCCGGTCTACCTGCTGCCGCTGGTGGAGCTGGTGGGCGGCGAGGCCACCGAGGCCAGCCATATCGCGCGGGCCCAGGCACTCTACCAGGACCTGGCCATGCGCCCGCTGGTGGTGCGCCGCGAGATCGAGGGCCATATCGCCGACCGGCTGATGGAGGCGCTGTGGCGCGAGGCCCTGCACCTGGTCAACGACGGCGTGGCCACCACCGAGGAGGTGGACGCGGCGGTAGTCTACGGCTGCGGGCTGCGCTGGTCGCTGATGGGCACCTTCCTGACCTTTCACCTGGCCGGCGGCGAGCCGGGCATGCGCCATATGCTCGAGCAGTTCGGCCCGGCGTTGAAGCTGCCCTGGACCAGGCTCGAGGCCCCGGAGCTCACCGACGAGCTGATCGACAAGGTGGTCACGGGCTGCGAGTTCCAGGCCGCCGACCGCCCCGTGGCCGAGCTCGACCGCCGCCGTGATGAGTTCCTGGTCGAGCTGCTCGACCTGGTGCAGAAGTACTGGCCCGAGGCCGAGGGCCTCGAGGGGCGCATCTGATGGCACTGCTCGAGACCCGCGTCGCCCCGCAGTGGGTCGACTACAACGGCCATATGAACGATGCCGAATACGCCCGGGTGTTCTCCCTGGGGGTGGAGGCGCTGATGGACGCCATCGGCCTGGACGCGGCCGGCCGGCGCCGCCACGGCTACACCCTCTACACCCTGGAGACCCATCTCTGCTATCGCCGCGAGGCCCACGAGGGCCAGCCGCTGGCGGTCGAGGCGACGGTGCTGGACCGCGATGCCAAGCGCCTGCACGTCTTCTTCGCGATGCGTGACGCCGAGGGCACCCTGCTGGCCACCAGCGAGCAGATGCTGATGGGCATCGACAGCGAGGCCGGCCGTCCGGCGCCCTTCCCCGAGGCCGTGGAGCGGGCCATCGCCGCGCTGCCGCATGCCGAGGCGGACGCCTGGCCGGAACTCGCCGGGCGACGCATCGGCCTGCCGCCCAGGCGCTAAGGCCGCCCGGCGTCATCACATCGCTTCATCACACCATCCCGCCCGGCCGGCGCCGGGCGGGCAACGGGATCGCCGGCCCGAGGCCCGGCCCATCAGAGGAGACGGCTTATCGCTACCCCCACCCCCCCGCAGCGCGACGCGCGCCCGCACGCCGGGACCACCACGGACTACATGGTGACCGAGCTATCCCAGGCCGGGTTCTTCCGCGGCATGCACAAGGGCATGACCATCACCTCCGCCGCCCTGGTGCTGGCCTTCGTGCTGTTCACCGGGTTCGGCGCCGATGTGGCCGGCAGCGTCTTCGGCGCCGCGCGCGGCTGGATCGAGAGCACCTTCAGTGGCTACTACCTGGTGACCGTGATGCTGCTGCTGGCGGTCTGTGCGGTCATCGTGGTCAGCCGCTACGGCAGCATCCGCCTCGGCGCCGACGACAGTCGCCCCGAGTTCAGCAACTTCGCCTGGTTCTCGATGCTGTTCTCCGCCGGCATCGGCATCGGCATCCTGTTCTTCGGGGTCGCCGAACCGATCTTCTACCTGGATGACGGGGGCGCCTTCGGCTACCCCAACAACCCCCATGCCGACATGGCCGGCGCCACCACCCTGGGCCATGAGCGGGCCATCGACGCCCTGCGCGTCTCGGTCTTCCACTGGGGGCTGCACGGCTGGGCCATCTACGTGATCGTCGGCCTGTCGCTGGCCTACTTCGCCTACCGCAAGGGGCTGCCTCTGGCACTGCGCTCCGCGCTCTACCCCTTTATCGGCGAGCGCATCTACGGGCCGGTCGGCCATGCGGTCGACATCCTCGGGGTGCTGGGCTGCGTCTTCGGCGTGGCCACCTCGCTGGGCCTCGGCGTCAGCCAGATGGCCGTGGGCCTGGAGCGGCTGGTCGGCATCAGCGACGGCCTGCAGACGCAGCTCGTGCTGATCGCGGTGATCTCGGCCGTCTCCATCCTCTCGGTGGTGTCCGGCGTGCAGAAGGGCATCAAGCTCATCTCCGAGCTCAATATCTGGGTCTCGGTGCTGGTGGTCGGCGCCTTCCTGCTCGGCGGCCCCACCCTGTGGCTGGTCCAGGCCTTCGGCGAGACCCTGCTCGACTACGCCGCCCACTTCATTCCCATGGGCCTGTGGTACGCCGACGAGCCCGGCCCGGCCGCCTGGCAGCAGGCCTGGACCATCTTCTACTGGGGCTGGTGGCTGGCCTGGGCACCCTTCGTCGGGCTGTTCATCGCCCGCATCTCCCGGGGCCGCACCCTGCGCGAGTTCGTGCTCGGCGTGCTGCTGGTGCCGACCCTGATCATCTTCGTCTGGCTGGTCATCTTCGGCGGCAATGCCCTCTATCAGGAGCTGCACGCCGCGGACGGCCCCGGCAGCGCGGGAATCATCGAGCTGGTCAATGCCTGGGACCTGCCCGCCGCCCTGTTCGCCAGCGCCGACGGCATCGCCGGCACCGGCGCCCTGGGCTGGCTGCTCTCGGCGATGATGGTGTTCCTGCTGATGAGCTGGTTCGTCACCTCCTCGGATTCCGGCACCCTGGTGCTGACCACCATCCTGTCGCTGGGCAACGACGAGCCGCCCCAGCGCTTCCGGGTCTTCTGGGGGGTGGTGATCGGCCTGGTGGCCGCCGTGCTGCTGGTGGCCGGTGGCCTCAAGGCGCTGCAGACGGCGCTGATCGCCGCCGCCCTGCCGCTGAGCGGGGTCATCCTGGTGATGACCGCCGGCGTGCTGGTCTCGCTGGTGCGCGAGTCGCGACAGGCCCGCCCGGCGATGGAGCGGCAATGACGCCGGAGACCTTCCGTCGCGCCTTCGCGCAGGGTCTGGAGGCACTGGCCGGGCTGTCCCTCGGGGCGGCCCGGCCGCGCTATGACCGGCTGTGCCAGTCCTTCGCGCCGCCACTGCCCGAGGGCATGACCGTCGCCGATACCAGCGTCGCCGGCGTGGCCACCCGTCGCTTGCGCCCCTGGAGCGCACTATCGACGCCTGGCGATCGGCCGGTGCCGAGGTCGGCTATCGGCGTGCCCCGGGACTCTGGCACGGGGCCCTGCATGCCCATGCCCCCCTCCCCGCCATGCGAGCGGCCTGGCGGGACTTCTGCGCCGCCCTGGCCCATCGGCTGGCGTGAGGACTGGCCAGACGATTGACCTGACCCACTGACAAGAAGGCCCGACCCGGCGGAGCCGGGTCGGGCCTTGGCGGGGGGGCTTTGCCCTCCCATCGTTGGCGGGGCGGCTCAGTAGCGGCCGAGCAGCGATTCCAGCTTGAAGGTGCTGGACGACAGTTCCCCGTAGCTCATCACCGGCGCCTCGGGCGCCTCGGCGGAGGGCCAGGCCGCCATCGCCTCGTCATAGGCCGCCATCAGTTCCTCGTAGGCCGCCTCGTCGCTGGCCTGGAAGAGTTCGGCCTGCTGTTCGAGCTGCGCCTTGGCGGTCAGCATGAAGCCACGCCCGTCCTGGTACTCCGGCACGTTGACGAACTGGCCGTCGTCCACGGCTTCCTCGTACTCGTGCACCGCCTGGCGCAGCAAGGCCAGCTGGACGCGACCCTGGAAGGCCACATCCTCGCGCAGCTCACCGTCGACGTCCTGCATGGCGGTGTCGATGGCGGCCAGGGCGGCCTGGTAGGCGTCGGCATGCTCACCCCACTCGCCGCCCTCGCGAGTCTGATCGACCAGGGCCTGGAGCGTATCCTCGAACGGCGCAACGCCACGGGTCTCGAAGGCCGGCTCCAGGGGCTCGTAGTGCTCCTGAAGGGGATGGCCGAAGTGCGGCTGGGCGGCGGTCTGCTCGCCGGCCTGGTAGAGCTCGCGGGCGACGGCCAGGTGGCCCTTCATCATGGCCAGGTTGGTGTAGTAGACGCCGGGGTTGCTGGCATCGATGGCATGGCCGGCTTCACCGCCTTCGCCACCTTCACCGCCTTCACCACCTTCGCCGCCTTCACCACCGGCGGGGGCATTCAGGTAGGCGAACACCGCGAAGGGATCGGCCGCGGCGCTGCCTTCACCGCCCTCGCCACCTTCACCGCCTTCCTGGTGGTGGCCGGCTTCACCGCCCTCGCCACCTTCACCGCCTTCCTGGTGGTGGCCGGCTTCGCCGCCCTCGCCGCCTTCACCGCCTTCGTGGTGGTGGCCGGCTTCACCGCCCTCGCCGCCTTCACCGCCTTCGTGGTGGTGGCCGGCTTCGCCACCTTCACCACCTTCACCACCTTCGTGGTGGTGGCCGGCTTCACCGCCCTCGGCACCTTCGCCACCATGGTCGGCATGGGCGAGCATCGGGCTGTCGGGCCCCTGGGTGTAATCGTTCGGGACCTCGGCCCAGCTGGCCGCGCTGGTGCCCAGCAGAACGGAGGCGCCGACGCCGACCCAAATCTTGGTGCGGGTATTGTTGGACATGCAGTCTTCCTCGTGTAACGGGATTACCAGGGCGCTCGGCCACGCTGGCCGACTCGGTCAACGGCATAGATTGCCGGCTGCGAAAGTTTAATGCAAACCATTCACAGCCGTTTATAATTGGCAGTCGTTTTCTCGACTGGAGCGCCTACCGTGATCCTTTGCATCGACCAGGTCATTTCGCCGGAGCTGCTCGCGCGAGTACAGGCCACCCTGGCCGACAGCGCCTTCCGGGACGGCCGGGAAACCGCGGGCTGGCATGCCCGCACCGTCAAGCAGAACGAGCAGGCCGACGGCCGCCAGCCCGAGGTGGTCGCCCTGCGAGAGGAACTGGCCTCGGCACTGCAACGCCACCCGCTGTTCCAGATGGCCGCCCGCCCGCGTCGCATGAAGCCGCTGATGTTCAGCCGCTACCAGGAGGGCATGAGCTACGGCAACCATGTCGATGATGCGATCATGGCGACTCCCCAGGGCGCCATGCGCACCGACCTGTCCTTCACCCTCTTCCTCAACGACCCGGACAGCTACGAGGGCGGCGAGCTGCTGATCGACTCCACCGCCGGGGAGCAGACCTACAAGCTGCCCGCCGGCGCCCTGATCCTCTACCCCTCCTCGACCCTGCACCGTGTCGAGCCCGTCACCCGAGGCGATCGGCTGGCCGCCGTGGGCTGGGCGCAGAGCCAGGTGCGCGACCCGCAGCAGCGGGAGATCCTCTTCGACCTGGATACCACCCGGCGCCAGGAATTCGAGGCCCACGGCAAGACCCGCACCTTCGACATGCTGTCGAAGAGCCTGGCCAACCTGCTGCGCATGTGGGCGGAGATCTAGGAGCCTGTCGGACTTAACGCTGATCGACTGCGAAACCCGGGCTTTCGGCCAATTTCATTCGATCTGCTTCGTTAAAGAGCCCGCTATTCGCCTCATCAGATCGATAAACTTGTCTCGAAATCCGTGTCTCTCGCGACGATCGGTCAAATCCGACAGGCTCCTAGGCGCTCAGGGTCGCCGGGCCTGCCGCGGGGAGATGCCATAACGGCTTCGGAAGGCCCGCGCGAAGCTCGAGCCGGACGTGAAGCCACAGGCCAACCCCACCGCCAGGATGTCCAGGTCGGTCTCCTCCAGCAGATGGCGGGCCCGCTCCAGGCGCAGGCCCAGGTACCAGTCCCGGGGCGACTGGCCCAGCTCCTGGTCGAAGAGGCGTTGCAGGTGACGGGAGGAGACGCCACTGCGCCGCGCCACCTCGGCCAGCGGCAGCGGCGACTCCAGGTGGCGCTCCATCAGGTCCACGGCCTCCACCAGGCGGCGGCGATGCGTACCCAGCCGACGGGCGAGGGTCATGCGCTGCTGGTCATGACGGGTGCGGATGCGCTCGTGCACCAGTTGCTCGGAGACGTCGATGGCCAGCCGATGACCATGCCGGCGGGCGATCACCTCGAGTGCCATGTCCATGGCGGCCGCCCCACCGGCACAGGAGAAGCGCCGCGAGCCGAGTTCGAAGAGCTCGTCGGAGGTGGCGATGGCGGGAAAGCGCTCCTGGAAGGCCGGCAGGCTCTCCCAGTGCAGGGTCACCCGCTCGCCATCCAGCAGGCCCGCCGCGGCCAGCAGGAAGCACCCGGTGTCGAGCCCGCCCAGCACGCAGCCGGCCCCGTCCAGGCGGTGCAGCCAGCGCATCAGCGTCCGGCTCAGGTGGCGCTCCGGATCGAAGCCGCTGCATACCGCCAGGGACGGCAGGTGGTGCACCGCCTCGATGGACTGCTCGGCGAGCAGGGTCATGCCGTTGGAGGCGGTGACCGGCCCACCGTCCTCGCTGATCAGCGTCCAGTCGAACAGGGGCCGGCCGCTGATGCGGTTGGCGATGCGCAGTGGCTCGATGGCCGAGAAGAAGGCCATCATCGAGAAGCGCGGCAGGAGCAGGAAGCCGATCGGTTCGGGCGTGGGTCCGGAGTAGTCGAGGCGCATGACGAGGCCGGTGGAGAGGACGAGGGCCGGTCATGATGACCGGCCCTCGTCGTGTCGGCAAGCGAGGGGCGCCGGGGACAGGTCGACGGATCGCCCCCGAGCGACACGGCTCACTGCGTTCGCCGTGGATCAGCGAAATGGGCCTTCACCGCCTCCATGGCAGGTCGACCGTCCCTGGCCTCGACGCCCTCGAGCCAGGCCTCGACGGTGTCGTAGTGCTCGCGGATCCATTCGCTGGCCACCTCCTCCGCGGGCCGCTCCTCGTAGCTGTAGGCATGGACCCAGTCGTTCTGGTCCGCCGTGTCGACCACGTACTGGCTCATGAAGCGATAGAGGTCGGGATCCTCGTCCTCGAGGGTGGCAGGCACCACCGTCCAGACGGTGCTCTCGATGTCGGCGATCCCGGCGCCGTCGGCATCCTCGAGATAGACGAGGTCGAAGCTGACGTTCATCCAGTGGGGTTCCCAGCCGACGAAGGTCACCCACTCGCCGTCACGCATCTTCTTCTCGGCCTGAGCCAGCATGGCCGCCGTGGAACTCTCGCGCAGGGACCAGTCGCCGAGGCCGGCCAGGTCCTGGTCGACCGCCTCGCCGATGGCGATGTTGATGCCGGTGCCGGCCTCGATGCCCTGGATGGTGTCGTCGAAGCGCTCGCGATGGGCGTCGAGATCGGCCACCGAGGTGATGCCGGCCTCATGGACATAGCGCGGCACCACCAATCCCGAAGTCGCCCCCTGGATGTTGGCCGCGGCCTTGACCACCTTGCCGTCGGCGACCAGCGGCTCGACCATGTCGGTCAGCACCGGGTACCAGCCGCCCAGGTAGGCCTCCAGGTCGCCCTCGGCCAGGCCGTTGAGGACGCCATAAGGCGACGCATGGACGACATGAGGCGACACGATGCCCCGGAGCCTCGCCCGGCGTTGCAAAGGCACGTTCAGCCCCTACAATCGGGGACCGAGATCCGCGGGCCCCTTGCAGGCACCGCACGAGCCCCACTCGATGTCGGCCCGAGGCCCCATGCGACTCCACCCTCCCGTTCCCGCGCCGGAGCGCCTCGGCTTCCTGCTGCTGCCCCGCTTCGCCATGGTGGCCTTCTTCTCGGCCATCGAGCCGCTGCGCATCGCCAACCGCATCAGTGGCCGGACCCTCTTCCGGTGGGACGTGATCAGCCGCGACGGCGAGCCGGTGATGGCCTCCAACGGCATGACGCTGTCGGCGACCCGCGCCATGGCCGAGGCCCCGCTGGCACCCAGCCTGGCGGTGTGCGCCAGCTTCGAGCCCGAGGCCGCCGTCGATGACACCCTGCTCGACTGGCTGCGCGAGCGGGCCGCCGCGGACTGCCTGCTCGGCGGCATGGACACCGGCTGCTTCGCGCTCGCCGCCGCCGGCCTGCTCGACGACCAGACGGTGACCCTGCACTGGGAATCCCTGCCCGAGTTCCGCGCCCGCTACCCGCGCGTCGACGCCGTGGAATCGCTCTACGAGATCACCCCCGAGGGGTTCTCCTGCGCCGGCGGCAGCGCGGCCATCGACATGAGCCTCGACCTGATCCGCCGCCGTCATGGCGACGACCTAGCCGGCCAGGTCCGCGAGCAGCTGATCCACGACCAGGGACGCCGGCCGGCCAGCCGCCAGCGCGACCCGGCCACCCCCGACGACCCGGCCCTGCGCCGTGCCATCGCCCTGATGGAGGCCAACCTGGAGGCGCCGCTGGGCATCCGCGAGCTGGCCGCCGAACTCGACCTCTCCTGGCGGCGACTCGACCGGCTCTTCGCCCGCCACCTGGGCACCTCGCCGCAGCATGCCTACCTGGCACGCCGCCTGGACCATGCCCATCGGCTGCTGCGCGAGACTCGCCACAGCGTCATGGATATCGCCCTGGCCTGCGGCTTCGCCTCCGCCTCGAGCTTCACCCGCGCCTTCCGCCGCCGCCATGGCGTCACCCCGAGCGCGCTGCGACAGCATCCCTGAGCGATGCCTCGACTGCCGGACGCCCCCGCGCCGGAGGATGTTGACAGGCCCGCCGGCAACCGGTTTCATTTGAAACCAAATGCTCGCTCACGTCCCTGGAGACCCCGATGCCTCAGTCCTGGCAGCAATATCGCAGCGCCCCCTCCCCCGGTACCCGCGTGGCCGAGGCCGACGCCCTGCCCGAGCAGGGCCACCTGAGCGTGACCGTGGAGAGCGACCGCGGCCGGTTCCCGCTGCTGGTGATACGCCTCGGCGACGGCGAACTCAGGGCCTACGTCAATGCCTGCCCCCACCAGTTCCTGCCCCTCGACCAGCGCGGCAATCGCCTGCTGAGCGAGGACGGCGAGCAGCTGCGTTGCACCAACCACGACGCCGCCTTCGCGACCCGCAGCGGGGAAGGCGTGGGCGGCCTGGGCCTGGGCTGTGCCCTGGACCCGGTCCCCGTGCGCCTGGCGGACGGCTGGCTGGTGATCGGCGGCTGAGCCCGCCTGTCGAATCGTGCACAGTCGGCGTCGAATCCTGTCGCGAGGCCTTGCTCTCCCGCTGGCATCCTGAGCCCGTTCCCACGCCGTTCAGGAGATACCCCATGACCGAGACCGCCCTGCCGTTGACGCCGGATTACGATGCGTGGCCGATCGACGCCGCCCTCGACGCCGTCTCCTTCACGCCGCGCCTGGTGACGGTGCGCTGGAGCGACGGGCGCGTCAGCCGCTATCACGGCGTCTGGCTGCGCGAGAACGCCGCCGACGAGACCACCGTCAACCCGGCGACCCGGGAGCGGATCCTCGATCTCTCCACCCTGCCCGCCTGGCCGGAGATCGCCGGCGCCGACATCGACGCCGCCGGTGCCCTGTGTGTCGACTTCGCCCCCGAGGACCGGCGCCTGCGCTTCCACCCCGGCTGGCTGCGCGCCCACGACTACGACAATGCCGACGATCCGGAGGCGCCGCTGGTACCGGTGACGAGCTGGCAGGGCGGCCCCGAGGGCGGCCCGGACACCCTCGACGCCGCGGGCCTGCTCGACACCGCCCCCGACGGCGAAGGCGAGGAGGCGATCCTCGCCCCGGCACTGGAAAGCGTGCTCGGCAAGGGGCTGGTGCGGCTGCGTGGCCTGCCCACCGAGCCGGGCTCGCTGGAGGCCATCGCCCGACGCATCGGTCCGGTGCGACCCACCAACTTCGGCCAGCTGTTCGACGTCAAGGCCAAGCCGGATCCCGACTCCAACGCCTACACGGCCATCGCCCTGCCGCCCCACGTCGACCTGCCGACCCGGGAGTATCACCCGGGCCTGCAGATGCTGCACTGCCTGGAGAACGGCGTGGAGGGCGGTCAGGCGGTGATGCTCGACGGCTTCGCCGTGGCCGAGGCCTTGCGCGACCGCCACCCCGAGGCCTGGGCCACCCTGACCCGGGTGCGCTGGTGCTACGCCAACACCGCCAGGACCACCGACTACGTGTGGTTCGCGCCGATGATCCGCCTCGACGCCCGGGGCGAACTGCTCGAGGTACGCATCGCCGACTTCCTGCGCGGCCCCCTGCAGACCGCCTTCGAGGACGTCGAGCCGGCCTATGAGGCGCTGATGACCCTGCAGCGGCTGTTGCGCGACCCGGCCTTCGCCATCCGCTTCACCTACCGGCCCGGCGACCTGGTGATCTTCGACAACCGTCGCCTGCTGCATGCCCGCGACGCCTTCGAGGGCGCCAGCGGCCACCGCTGGCTGCAGGGCTGCTACATGGAGCGTGACGAGATCCGCTCGCGCTATCGCATGATCCAGCGGGCCCGGCGTCGCCGGCGGCTGACCGCCGACGCCTGAACCGACTCACCCCGGTCCCCGGGCCGCCGTCTCCCTGGGCGACTCCGCGAAGCGCGTCCGGTAGGCGCGCGAGAAGTGCGCCGGGTGCTGGAAGCCGGTCGCCATCGCCGCCTCGGTGACCCGGCAGTGGCTGCCGGCGAGCAGCCGCTGGGCCCGGTCCAGGCGCATGCCCAGGTAGCACTGCTTGGGGGTCTCGCCGAAGTGCGCCAGGAACAGCCGCGTGAGCTGGCGCTGGGACTGACCCACCATCCGGCAGATCTCGGGGATCGGCAACGCCTGGGCCAGGTTGGCCTCCATCACCGCCAGACTCCTGACCACGCTGCGCGGCAGCCGCGCATAGCGGGCCTGGCGCTCGCCCTCGTCCGCTTCGTGGTATCGGTCATGCACCAGCTGACGGCCCACGGCGTCGGCCAGCGCCGGGCCATAGTCGCGTTCGATGCGGTCGAGCATCATGTCGATGCCGGTGGTGCCCCCGGCGCCGGTCTGGCGGGCGATATCGGACTCGAAGCGCTCGCGGCTGATCCTCAGGTGCGGGAACTCGCGACGAAAGGCCGGCACGCTCTCCCAGTGCAGGGCCACCCGATGCCCCTCCAGCACGCCGGCCCGCGCCAGGATGAAGGGCGCGGTATCCAGCCCCCCTAGCCAGCCGCCATGGGCCGCCACGCGGCGCAGCACCGCCCGGTCCTGGGCGGTGACCCCGGCCTCCGCCTCATAGGACGACACCACCATCAGGCTGGCGTCATCGGGCACCGTGGCAAGCTGGCCATCCACCTCGATGCGCACGCCGTTGCTGGCGACCACCCCCTCGCCGTCCGCCGAGCGGAGTCGCCAGGCGAAAAGATCACGACCGAAACGATTGGCCACCCGCAACGGCTCCAGCATGCAGAACAGGGTCAGCATCGAGAACTTGGGCACCAGCCAGACATCCAGGGTGTGCTCCGCCTGTTCGGGAGACAGCAAGGGGGGCGAATCGGGACGGGGATAGGGCCAGGTTTCGGGATAGTCATCGATCATGGCCAATTTCATCAACTTTATGGCAAATTTATGCAAATCATAGCCCCGGGGTGGCGTTAGGGTAAAGCCGGTCACGTCATCGGCGCCGCTGACCGCGACCCCACAACGTCCCCTGCATGACTCGGAGATCCATTGCCATGACCGCAAGCGGCAAGCCACGGCTGTCCCCCGACGGGCAGCGCCTGACCCTCGACCTCGATGATCAGACCCGCGAGTTCGCGGCCCTGTGGCTGCGCGAGCGGACGCCCGACACCGAGACCCTGGACCCGCGCACCGGCCAGCGCCTGATCGAGGCCGCCGACCTGCCCCTGGATCTTGCCCTGGAACACGTCGAACTCGCTGGCGACGCCCTGGCGCTGCGCTTCAGCGACGGTCACGCCACACACTTTCCGCTCACCGAACTGCGCGCCGACACCGATGCCCGCGACACGATCGTCCCGGGCCGTACCCTGTGGGACGCCCGGCTGGCCGAGCCGCCCCGTACCGACTTCGTCGCCGCCCTGGACGACGACACCGCCCTGCTCGAGATGCTCGAGGGCCTGCACCGCTACGGCTTCGTGCTGGTCTCCGGCGTGCCCACCGACGAGGACGGCATGCAGGCGCTGATCGACCGCATCGGGCCGCTGCGGCGCACCAACTGGGGCGGCATCGCCGACGTCAAGTCGGTGGCCGACGCCTATGACCTGACCATGACCCAGCGCGGCCTGGAGCCGCATACCGACAACCCCTATCGCGACCCGATTCCCGGCTACATCTGGCTGCACTGCCTGACCAACGCCGCCGCCGGCGGCGACAACACCCTGGTCGATGGCTATCGCGCAGCCCAGCTGCTCCGCGAGCGCGATCCGGCGGCCTTCGACTGTCTGACCCGGGTCTCGCCGGGCTTTCGCTACAGCGACGACACCACCTGGCTGGAGAGCGAGGGGCCGCTGATCGAGCTCGACGGCCGGGGCCAGGTAATGCGGGTGCGCTACTCCAACCGCACCGAGCGCGTCGAGGCGCTGCCCGCCGAGGAGCTGGCCCGCTACTATGCCGCGCGGCGCGCCTTTTTCGAGCTGATCACCTCCGAGGAACTCACCGTGCACCTCAAGCTCGACCCGGGCCAGATGCTGATCATGGACAACTATCGCCTGCTGCACGGCCGCCGCGCCTACGAGCTTGCCGGGGGCGTGCGCCACCTGCGCCAGGGCTACGTGGATCGCGACAGCACCGCCAGCCGCCGCCTGGTGCTGCGCCGGCAACTGGCCGAGACCGGGGAGGTGGCATGAACCAGGCCTGCTTCCGCCACTTCGGCGAGGCCCGACGCGACGACTGGGCGCTGATCGACGACCGCTTCCGGGACTATGTGGCCGATGCCCCGCGCCGGGTGCTGGAGCACCTGCACCGCCTGGCCGGCGACACCCATGGCTACCCGGTGGATCGCTACACCCACAGCCTGCAGACCGCCACCCGGGCGTTGCGCGACGGCGCCGACGAGGAGATGGTGGTCTGCGCCCTGCTCCACGACATCGGCGACGACCTGGCCCCGACCAACCATGCCGAGATCGCCGCGGCCATCCTCGAGCCGTTCGTCGATCCGCTCAATGCCTGGATGATCCGTCACCACGAGCTCTTCCAGGGCTACCATTACCGCCATTTCTTCGGCCTGGATCGCCACGCCCGGGAGCGCTTCCGCGACCATCCCGCCTATGCCCGCACGGTGCGCTTCTGCGACGACTGGGACCAGACCAGCTTCGATCCCGACTACGACACCCTGCCGCTCGCGCACTTCGTGCCGATGGTGGAGCGCGTCCTGGGGCGCGCCCCCTTCGGCGGCCTGCCGGCGATCACCGAGGAGAGCGACGCGCCATGACCTGTGCCCAGCGACTGATCGAGCTGCTCGAGGCCCACGGCGTCGACACCGCCTTCGGCATCCCCGGCGTGCATACCATCGAGCTGTATCGCGCCCTGGGCGACAGTGGCCTCGCCCACGTCACGCCGCGCCACGAGCAGGGCGCCGGCTTCATGGCCGACGGCTACGCCCGGGCCAGCGGCAAGCCGGCGGCCTGCTTCATCATCTCCGGCCCCGGCATGACCAACATCGCCACCGCCATGGGCCAGGCACTGGCCGACTCGGTGCCGATGCTGGTGATCTCCAGCGTCAACCGCCGCGACACCCTGGGCCGCGGCCAGGGCCGGCTGCACGAGATGCCCCACCAGGGCGAGACGCTCGCCGGCGTCAGCGTGTTCAGCCACACCCTGCACGACCCGGAGGCGCTGCCCGAGGTGCTGGCCCGCGCCTTTGCGGTGTTCGCCTCCGCCCGCCCGGGCCCGGTGCATATCGAGATCCCGCTCGAGGTGATGGCCGCACCCGCCCCCGAGGCACCGGCCGCCGCCCCGGCGCGGGTCTTCCCGCCGGCCCCGGCTCCCGAGGCCCTGGCCCTGGCCGCCGACTGGCTCACCCAGGCCGAGCGCCCACTGGTGCTGCTCGGCGGCGGCACCGTCGCCGCCCCGGAGACGGCCCGGGCGCTGGTCGAGCGCCTCGACGCCCCGGCCTTCACCACCATCAACGCCAAGGGCGTGCTGGGCCTCGACCACTCGCTCGATCTCGGCGCCACCCAGAGCCTGCCCGCGGCGCGCCGCCTGGCCGCCGAGGCCGACGTGGTGCTGGCGCTGGGCACCGAGCTCGGCGAGACCGACTACGACCTGGTCTTCGACGAGGGCTTCCGTCTCGACGGCCGGCTGATCCGCGTCGACATCGACCCCCAGCAGCTGGGTCGCAACCAGGCCGCCGACCTGGCACTGCTCGCCGAGGCCGGCCAGGCCATGCGCGGCCTGCTCGAGCGGCTGCCTGGCGAAATCGACCGCGATGGCGCCGGCCGTGCCGCAGCCGTGCGCGGTGCGCTGGCCCTCGCCGAGGATCCGGAGCTCGCCCCCTATGTGCCGCTCTACGCCACCCTGCGCGAGGCGCTGCCCGAGGCGATCGTGGTCGGCGACTCCACCGGCCCGGTCTATGCCGGCAACTTCCTGGCCGCGATGCCGGACCCACGGCGCTGGTTCAACGCCGCCACCGGCTTCGGCACCCTCGGCTACGGCCTGCCCGCCGCCCTGGGCGCCGCGTTGGCCCGGCCGGAGCAGCCGGTGGTCGCCCTGGTCGGCGACGGCGGGCTGCAGTTCGTGCTCGGCGAGCTCGGCACCGCCCGCGATCTGGGCCGGCCGATGGCGCTGGTGATCTGGAACAACGATGGCTACGACGAGATCCGCCGCTACATGTCGGCCAGCGAAGTGCCCCATCTGGGCGTCGACCTGGCCGCCCCGGACTTCCGCGCCCTGGCCGAGGCCTATGCCTGCCGTCACCAGGGGGTGACCGACCCGGCGAGCCTGCACGACGCCCTGACCCGCCTCTTTGATGCCACGAGCCCGCTGATCATCGAGGTCGATGCCGCCGCCTGGGCGGCATCCCTCTGACGGCGCCGTCACCTCGAACGACCACCCTGAGGAGGAGATGACTGTCTCCTCCTCCCTGAAAAGGGAAGCGCTGATTTATGTCGCGAGCGACGAGAGGCTGGCCGCCGCCGGAGCGCAGGAACCGGAGTGTAGCCTGCTACATGAGGATTCCGAGCACCGCCGGAGGCCAGGATATCGAGCGCAGCAATAAATCAGTGTTTTCCAAAAGGAGACGTCCAAGAATGAAGACGCACTATACGACCCTGCCCCTGATCGCCGGCCTGGCCCTGGCCGGCCCCGCCATGGCCGCGGACCGCGACGACACCCTGCGCCTGGTGGTGCCACCCTGGCCGGGCGTGACCGTCAAGAGCGAGATCCTGGCCCAGCTCGTCGAGCCGCTGGGCTATGCCACCGACACCCAGGAACTCAGTTCCACGGTGGGCTACAACACCCTGCAGAACGGCGACAGCGACGCCTTCCTGGCCGGCTGGATGCCCGCCCAGCAGGAGAGCTACGACGCCGCCATGGACGCCGGCGCCATCGTCGACCTGGGCAACAACGTCAACGGTGCCCGCATGGGCTTCGCGGTGCCGGGCTACGTGGTCGAGGCCGGCATCACCAGCGCCGAACAGCTCGCCGACCCCGAGGTGGCCGAGCGCTTCGGCCGTACCGTCTACAGCATCGAGAGCGGTTCCACGGTCACCGACATGCTCGAGGGCGCCATCGAGGCCGACACCTACGGGCTCGGCGACTGGGAGGCCATGGCCTCCTCGACGCCCGGCATGCTCAGCGAAGTGGAGGCCGCCGAGGAGCAAGGCCGCTGGATCCTCTTCTACGGCTGGACGCCCCACTGGATGGTGCCGGAATACGACGTGCGCATCCTCGACGATCCGGCCGGCGTCTACGGCGCCGACAACGGCCGCAGCGACGTCAAGACCATCGTCGCCAAGCCCTACGCCGAGGCCAACCCCAACCTGATGCAACTGCTCGACCAGTTCGTGTTCTCGGCCGACGAGCAGAGCGAGTTCATCCGTGCCTACAGCCTGGAAGAGCGCGAACTCGAGGCCGTGGCCCACGACTGGCTGGCCGACCATCCCGAGCGCGTGGCCGCCTTCCTGGAGGGCGTCGAGACCCGCGACGGCCAGGACGCCCTGGCGGCAGTGAAGGCCAGCCTGTGAGCGACGCCCCCGAGATTTCCTGACACAGCGAGAGCGAGATGCGATTTTCCCGACTGACCGAGCGTATCGCCGGCGAGGGCGCCGCGGCCTGGGACATCCACAACCGGGCCCTGGCGCGCCAGGCCGCCGGTGAGGACATCACCGTGCTTTCGGTGGGGGACCCGGACTTCGACACCCCGGAGGCGATCGTCGAGGGCGCGGTGGCCAGCCTGCGTGGCGGCGCCACCCACTACCCCGACGTCCAGGGCAAGCGGGCCCTGCGTGAGGCCATCGTCGAGCGTTACCGGACCCTCGGCGTGGACGTCACGCCGGACAACCTGATCGTCATGGCCGGCGCCCAGTGCGGTCTGTATGCCGCCGCCCAGTGCCTGCTCGACCCGGGCGACGAGGTGATCGTCCCCGAGCCGAGCTATGTCACCTACGAGGCGGTGCTGCAATCGACCGGGGCGAGCATGGTGCGCATCCCGCTGCACGGCGACGCCGGCTTCCGCCTGGATCCGGCCGACCTCGAGGCGGCGATCACCCCGCGCACCCGGGCGATCCTGCTCAACAGCCCCCACAACCCCACCGGCCAGCTGATCGACGCCGAGGCCTGGGCCGCCATCGCCGCGCTGTGCCGGCGCCACGACCTGTGGCTGATCTCCGACGAGGTCTATGCCGAGCTGATCTTCGAGGGCGAGCATGTCTGCGCCGCGAGCCTGCCGGACATGGCCAGCCGCAGCGTGGTGGTCGACAGCCTCTCCAAGTCCCACGCCATGACCGGCTGGCGGCTGGGCTGGGTGCTCGGCCCCGAGGCGCTGATCGGCCATCTGAGCCACCTGGCGCTGTGCATGCTCTACGGCTGCCCGGACTTCATCCAGGACGCCGCCCGCGACGCCTTGCGCCAGCCCCTGCCCGAGCTCGACGCCATGCGCGAGACCTACCAGGCGCGGCGCGACGCCGTGGTCGCCGCGCTCGCCGACTGCCCGGCGGTGGAGGTCGTCACCCCCGCGGCGGGGATGTTCCTGATGGTCGACGTGCGCGCCACCGGCCTGTCCTCCCAGGCCTTCGCCGACCGCCTGCTCGACGAGCAGGGCGTCTCGGTGCTCTCCGGCGAGGCCTTCGGCCCCTCCGCCGCCGGCTTCGTGCGCTTGAGCCTCACCGTCGAGGAGGCACGCCTCGCCGCGGCCTGCCGACGCCTGGCGCGCTGCGCCGAGGACGCCCGCGCCGGCTCCCTTTCCACCATCGCATGAGTCGCCTATGACATCATCGAACCAAGCCCCCTCCCCCGACGCCTCCCACCGCCTGGCGGTGGAGGTCCGGCACCTCGTCAAGCGCTACGGCGACCTCGAGGTGCTGCGCGACGTCTCCCTGGAGGTCCCCGAGGGCAGCGTCACCTCGATCATCGGCGCCAGCGGCTCCGGCAAGAGCACTCTGCTGCGCTGTCTCAACCTGCTGGAACGCCCCGACCAGGGCGACCTGGCGATTGCGGATGAGACGATCCGCTTCGACCGCAATCCCCAGGGCGACATCGTCGGCCTCGACCGACGCCAGCTGCAGCGGCTGCGCGCCAAGGTCAGCATGGTCTTCCAGCAGTTCAACCTCTGGCCCCACTTCACGGTGCTGGGCAACGTCAGCGAGGCGCCGATGCGCGTCCAGGGGCTGTCCAGGCGCCGTGCCATCGAGCGCGCCGAGCACTACCTGGAGCGCGTCGGCATGGCCGACAAGCGCGATGGCTATCCGGCCTACCTGTCCGGCGGCCAGCAGCAGCGGGTGGCCATCGCCCGGGCGCTGGCCATGGAGCCGCGCCTGCTGCTCTTCGACGAGCCCACCTCGGCGCTCGACCCCGAACGGGTCAGCGAGGTACTCGGCGTGATCCGCGACCTGGCCGCCGAGGGCCGCACCATGGTGCTGGTCACCCACGAGATGGCCTTCGCCCGCGAGGTCTCCGACCAGGTGGTGTTCCTCGACCGCGGCTTCGTCGGCGAGGCCGGCTCGCCCGGAGAAGTGTTCGAGGAGAGCCGGGACCCGCGCTGCCGGCGCTTCGTGGCCCCGGCGGCCTGATCCGCTAATCCGCTTGGATCTCGTTTCCAGCCGTGCAACGAGATGAGCGCCGGGGACAAGGCGGAGCGAGGGTCTTTTGCCATGGGCGAGGCGGAAGGAGAAGAACATCCAGTGGATGTTCTTCCCGTCGAGCGGGTTGGCCAAGGATGGCCAACCCCGGCCCTGCAAGCGGCGCAGGATGCGAGAGCGCCGCAGGGCAAAAGTAGCGCCCATGGAAGGGTTCACAGCGCCCTCGCGATGGTCCGGCACCCCGGGGCTTGTTGCCGGGAAAGCTCATCGCCTGCGAGAACAGCGTTTGTTCGCAAGATCCACAATACCAAGGAGAACTGCATGAACCGTCCCCTGATCACCCTCGCCGCCGCGGCCGTCCTGGGCCTGTCCGCCACCGCCCAGGCCGCCGAGCCGCTGAAGATCGGCATCTCCGCCGAGCCCTATCCGCCCTTCACCTACACTTCCTCCGCGGGCGAGTGGACCGGCTTCGAGGTCGAGCTGGGCATGGCCCTCTGCGAGGCCATGGAGCGTGCCTGCGAGATCACCCCCACCGGCTGGAGCGGCATCATCCCCTCGCTCAAGGCCGGGCGCATCGACATGATCATGAACTCCATGTCGATCACCGAGGCGCGCCAGCGAGTCATCGACTTCAGCGAACCCTACTACTTCACCCCGGGTGCCTTCGTGGCCGCCGACGATCACGAGCTGAGCGGCCCCGACGATCTGGGCGGCCAGGTGCTCGGCGTGCAGGCCGCCACCACCAACGCCACCTACGCGCGCCGCGCCCTGCGCGACAGCGTCGGCGACATCCGCCTCTACGATCAGGCCGAGCAGGTCAACCGCGACCTGCTGGCCGGCCGCCTGGACGTGATCCTCGCCGACGAGATCGCCATGACCGAGTTCCTCGAGCGCGACGAGGCCGAGGGTTTCGAGATCAAGGCCACCGCGCCGCGCCACGCCGCCTACGGCGAGGGCGTCGGCATCGGCCTCCGCCCGGACGACGACGCCCTCGAGGCCGATCTCAACGCGGCCATCGCCGAGGTCCGCGAGGACGGCACCTGCAGCGCCCTGTCCGAAGACTACTTCGGCACCGACATCTGCACCTGATCCCGGTCCTCGACGACGCTCGTCCGGCAGGCGGTCCCGACCGCCTGCCGGTCTCGCCCTGTCTCATCAAGGACACGATTCTCCATGAACAAGGTTTCCCACGAGGGACTGCTCGACTGGGCCGGCCCCATCCTCCAGGGCGCCCTGACGACCCTCGAGATCGCCGTGCTGGCCTATGCCATCGGCCTGCTGCTGGGGCTGCTCGGCGCCAGCGCCCGGCTCAGCCCCTGGGCCCCGCTGCGCGGCCTGGCCACCGCCTACTCCACCGCGGTACGGGCGGTCCCCGAACTGCTGCTGATCATCCTGCTCTACTACGCCGGCTCCCAGGCGCTGACCGCGCTGACCAACGCCCTGGGGCTGCCCGGCCAGGTCGCCATCAACGGCTTCGTCACCGCCGTGGGCGTGCTGGCCTTCGTCCAGGGCGCCTACATGACCGAGGTGCTGCGCGGCGCCATCCTGGCCATCCCCCGGGGCCAGCTCGAGGCCGCCGACGCCTTCGGCTTCTCGGCCTGGACCCGCTTCCATCGCATCGTCGTCCCGGCCATGCTGCCCAACGCCCTGCCCGGGATGTCCAACCTGTGGCTGATCCTGATCAAGGACACCGCCCTGATCAGCGTGATCGGCTTCAGCGAGCTGTTCTTCACCATCCAGCAGGCCGCCGCCAGCACCCGCGCCCACTTCCTGTTCTACGCCGCCGCCGGCGTCATCTACCTGGCGATGACGCTGTCGTCCACGGCGCTGTTCACGCGCCTGGAACGCCGCGTGCGACGCGGTCAACCGCTGGGCGAGGAGGCCTGACATGGATTTTTCCTGGCTCCGGGACTCCTTCTATCAGGAGTACTTGATCGAAGGCTTCGTCAACACCCTCTGGCTGCTCGCCGTCTCCGCCATCGGCGGCCTGCTGCTGGCCGTGGCGGTGGCCATGGCACGCCTCAAGGGCCCGCGCCCGCTGGCCTGGGCCGCCCAGGGCTTCACCACGGTGATGCGCGGCACCCCGCTGCTGGTGCAGCTGTTCTTCTTCTACTACGGGGTCGGCCGGCTACTGGAGGGCATCCCCGGCGTGCAGGACAGCGTGATCTGGCCGCTGCTGCGCGACCCGTTCTTCTACGGCGCCCTGACCTTCATCCTCAGCGTCGGCGCCTACTCCGGCGAGGTGCTGCGCGGGGCCCTGGTGAGCGTGCCCCCTGGCGAGCGCGAGGCCGGCCGCGCCTTCGGCATGAGCCCCTTCCAGGTCTTCGCCCGGCTGTGGCTGCCGCGAGCCGTCCAGCTGTGCCTGCCGACCCTGACCGGCGAGATGATCCTGCTGCTCAAGTCGGTGCCGCTGGTCTCCACCATCGCCCTGATGGACCTGCTGCAGGCCGCCAACATCATTCGCGACGAGACCTTCCTGGTCTACGAGCCGCTGATGCTGATCGCCGGCATCTACCTGGCCATGACGGTAGTGCTGACCCTGGTGCTGCGCCAGGTGGAGCGCCACTTCCCCGGCATGCAGCCGACGCGCCGCCGCTGGCGACCCCTTCGTCGAGTCGAGACCGCCACATGCAAGCATTGACCCATCATTTCATCGACAACCGCTGGGTGGCGAGCCAGGGCGAGCGCCGCCTGCCGGTCACCGACCCCTACCGCGAGGCGATGATCGCCGAGGTCACCGCTGGTTCGTCCGAGGACGTCGACGCCGCCGTGGCCGCCGCCCGGCGCGCCCTGCCCGCCTGGCGGGCGCTCGGCGGCGCGGCGCGCGGCGCCTATCTGGACGCCCTGGCCAATGCCCTCGAGGCACGCCGCGGGGAGCTCGAGGCGCTGTCCAGCCGCAACAATGGCAAGCCGCTGGCGGAGGCCGAGCAGGACCTCAGCGATGCCATCACCTGCTACCGCCACTATGCCGGCGAGGCCCGGGCCCTGGACGCCCGCCAGGGCGAGGCCGTGGCCACCGGCGAGGCGAGCCTGGTGTCGCGCCGCTACCAGGATCCCGCGGGCGTGGCCGGGCTGATCACGCCCTGGAACTTTCCGCTGGTCAGCAGCGCCTGGAAGCTGGCCCCGGCGCTGGCCGCCGGCTGCACGGTGGTGTTCAAGCCCTCCGAGGTCACCCCGCTTCCCGAACAGGCGCTGGCCGAGATCGCCCTGGCGATCGACCTGCCGCCCGGCGTCTTCAACCTGGTGCATGGCGACGGCGAAGGGGTCGGCGCCCCGCTGACCGCCCATCCCGGCGTCGACAAGCTGTCCTTCACCGGCAGCAATCCGGTGGGCGAGGCGGTGATGGCCGCCGCCGCCCGCGGCACCCGCAACGTCTCCCTGGAGCTCGGCGGCAAGTCACCGATACTCGTCACCGAGGACGCCGACCTCGATCTGGCCTGCGAGCTGGTGCTGGCCGGCTTCTGCTACAACGCCGGCCAGATGTGCTCGGCCACCTCGCGGCTGCTGGTCCACGCGGCCGTCGCCGATGCCCTGCATGCCCGGCTGGACGCGGCCATCGCCGCGCTGGTGGCCGGCGATCCACTCGATGGGGCCACCACCCTGGGCCCGCTGGTCAACGCCACGCAGCGCGACCGGGTGAACGCCTACCTGGCGGCGGCCGAAGCCGAGGGGCTCGCCCCCACCACCTCGGACAGGATCGCCCTGCCCGATCACGGCCACTTCGTCGCCCCGCGGGTGTTCCGCGACGTGCCGACCGACAGCCGCCTATGGCGGGAGGAGATCTTCGGCCCGGTGCTCTGCACGCAGACCGTCTGTAACGACGATGAGGCGGTGGCGCTGGCCAACGACAGCGACTTCGGCCTGGCCGCCAGCGTGGTCGCCGGCGACCCGGCGCGGGCCGAGGCCCTGGCCGCCCGGCTCATCGCCGGCAGCGTCTGGTGCAACACCCACCAGGTGGCCCCGCCGGGGCTCGGCTGGGGCGGCATGAGGGGCAGCGGAATCGGCCGCGAGCTCGGCCGCGCGGGGCTCGAAGCCTATCTCGAGACCCGCTACGTCACCCGGCCGGCCTGAAGCGAGGCCTTCTCCCCGAACACAACGGCCGCCCTGAGGGCGGCCCGTTGTCGTCGCGATGTCCTCATCACGCCAGACGCGCCCCGTTCGGTACCGCCAGATCGGGCGTCGCCAGCACCACGGCGCCGTCGTCGCGATGAAAGCCGGTGACCAGGCACTCCGATTGCATCGGGCCGATCTGCTTGGCGGGAAAGTTGACGACGGCGACCACCTGCTTGCCGACCAACTCGCCCGGCTCGTACAGGTCGGTGATCTGGGCGCTGGACTTGCGCACCCCGATCGCCTCACCGAAGTCGACCCGCAGCCGATACGCCGGCCGCCTGGCCTCGGGGAATGCCTCGGCTTCCACGATCGTCCCCACGCGCAGTTCGACCCTGGCGAAATCTGCCCATTCGATCTGTTCCATGCTGCACTCCTCTCCTCATGCCATTCGCCAACTCTGCCTTTCCAGAGAACGCTCCAGGCGTTATCCCCGCGGTTGCTCCGAGAACGCTTCCTCGCGCTGCCGAGCCTTGCGGCTTCCTAGCATGCCACTACCGATCAGCGCCCCGCCGCAGATCAGCAGCGCGGCGAGCAACAGGGTCGGGCTGGGGGTGGCCAGGTCGGCGGCGATCAGCACCAGGGTGGAGAGCAGCGGCGTGGCATAGGCCAGCAGGCCGAGCAGCCGCACCCGGCCGCGCTTCATGCCCAGGTCCCAGGTGAAGAAGGCGCTGCCTACCGGGCCGAGTCCCAGGGCCAGGATCGCCCAGGGATTGGCGCCCTCGGGCCAGCCGAGGGGCTCCCAGGCGAGGTGGCAGACCAACGCCAGCGCCGCGGCGCCCAGGCAGTTCCAGGCCACCGCGGTGGTGGGAATCCTGGCCAACAGCCGCGAGGCCACCGAATAGCCGCTCCAGAGGAAGGCCGCGACCAGCGCCGCCAGGTAGCCGAAGGTGTACTCGCCCGCCCAGTCGAGGCCGTCGGGCCCCACCAGCAACGCCGCGCCCAGGAAACCGCAGACGCCTCCCAACAGATGGATGCCGCGCAGGCGCTCGCCCGGCAGCAGCCAGCCGGCCAGGATCACGATCAGCAATGGCCACAGGTAGCTGATCAGCCCGGCGTTGGCCGCCGGCGCGTTCTGCTGGGCGATGAAGTAGCAGAGGTGGTAGCCGAACAGGCCGCCGATCCCCAGCGCCCAGCCCAGGGGCGGCTGGTGTAGGGCGGCCACCAGGGCGCGCCTCTCGCCACGGGCGACGAAGACCAGCAGCGCCAGGCCGCCGGCCAGGCCGAAGCACAGGCCCGTGAGCAGGAAGGGAGGCACGGGCCCCGCCCACTGGGTGAACAGCGCCAGGGTCGCCCAGTTGAGCACCGTGGTTGCGCCCCACAGGGTGGCGCGGCGTGCCTCGGCAGGGGAAGCGGCCGACATCGCGAGTCTCCGGTCAGGGATCAGCGGTACAGTGTGACCGCCGGCGCCGGCGAGAACTTGTCGATTTCGGCCATCAGTGCGGCCGGCGGCGGAAGGCGCTCGGCGTCATGCCCCGCCAGCCCCGGAAGTGGCGGCTGAACTGGGCGCCATCGGCGAAGCCGCAGGCCAGGGCGATCTCGGTGATCGTGGCCTCGCTGGTGTCCAGCAGCCGGGCGGCCCGGGCCAGCCGCTGGCGCTGCAGCCATTGCCAGGGCGTGAGGCCGGTGAGCGCGGTCAGGCTGCGGCGCAGCTGCCGCTCCGAGAGGCGCGAGGCCTCGGCCAGCCGCGCCAGGGTCCAGGGCGCCGCGGGGTCGGCCTGCACCCGACGGGTCAGCCGCGCCATGTTCAGGCGTGGCCCGGTCAACGGCGGCGCCCCGGTCAGCCGCGACAGCAGGGCGTCGTCGTCCAGCCCCCGTCCCTCCTCGGGCGCCAGGCGCAGGAAGCGGATACGCTCGAACAGGGCCTCCAGGTGTGGCTCCCCCACCGGCAGGTCCAGCACCCGGCAGCGGTTACCGGCGACGAGCCCCAGGTAGTGATGGGTCGCCGCGGCGGGAATCAGGCAGACGCTGCCCGGGGCCACGGCGGCGCCGCGGCCCTCGATCTCGACATCCACGCGGCCGTCGAGGCCCACCAGCAGCTGGTGGAAGTCATGGGTGTCGCTCAGGCAGTCGAGGGGATAAGAGCGCTCCACGCTGCCCGGCAGTGCTGAGGTATCGGGGTCCATGATCGAAGGATGCCGCGAGATCGGCGAGGATGCCAGGGTTGTCGCCATGACCGGGCGGACCGCTATACTCGGGGCTTCTCCCCTGGACCCCGCAGAAGGAAGCATCGGATGTGCGACAAGCTCATGGCCGCCGTCGGGATCCCATCAAGGAAGTCGACGACAAGAAGGTCAGGATCGGCCATCCCTGGGCCTCGGTAGAGGTCTGCGGCGCCATGACCATCGCCGCCGGCGAGGAGCGCCGGATCCCCTTCGAGCTCCCCCTGCCGCTGCTGTTGCCGCTCTCGGTAGGCCGCCAGCATCCCAAGACCTGGGTCGCCACCCGAGCCGATATCGCCATGGCCCTGGACCCGCGCGACAAGGATCCCCTGCGCATCCTGCCGGGGCCGGTCCACCGCGCCGCCTTCGAGGCCATGGAGGCGCTGGGCTTCGTGATGACCGGCGCGCCACTGGAGCTGTCGCGCAAGAACCCCGCCACCGGCTGCCTTCAGGAGTTCGAATTCAAGCCCGCCCCCGGCAGTCGCTTCGGCCACCTGGACGAGGCGGAGATCGCCTTCCTGCCCGCCGCCCGGGGCGATGGCCTCGACCTGCTGGTGCAGCGCGATACCCGTGCCACGGGGCTGGGCTCGCTGCTCTCCGAGATGGCCGGCACCGATGAGTGCTTCTCCCGCCTTCCCCTCTCCGGCCGGGATTCCGTCGATGAACTGCGCGGCCAGCTGGCGTCGCTGCTGAGCTGATCACGATTCCGCGGGGACGCGACGATGTCGCGGCCCTGCGGCTGTCCCGTGTGAGATCGGCTTCGGCACCCCTCACTGCAGCAGGCGGATCAGCTCGGGCACGTGGGCCTGGCGATCCTCGATGCCGGCATAGAGCGCCTCGACCGCCGAGGCGAGCCCCCTGGCCGCGCCCAGCTCCTCGGCCATGGCATGGTAGTAGCCGAGGTCCTTGCTGGCGTTGGCCACGCTGAAGCGGAAGCCGGAGGGGTCGCCGGTCTCGATGAAGGGGCGCAGGCGCTCGAAGACCACCCCGCCACCGCCTCCCCTGCCCACCACCTCGAGGAAGGCCGCGTCGTCGATGCCCGCCCCTCGCGAGGCGGCGGCGGCCTCGGCGAGCACCGCCGAGAAGCCCAGCGAGACGAAGTTGTGGAGCAGCTTCAGGGTATGCCCCGCCCCCACCTCGCCGGCATGGGTGATGGTCTCGGCGAAGCTCGCGAGCAGCGGCCGGTACTGCGCGAAGAGCGGCTCCGGCGCCCCCACGATCAGGTTCAGCCGCCCCGCCTCCGCCTCCTTCGGCGTGCGGGTCATGGCGGCGTCCATGAAGCGTCCCCCGGCCCCGGTCACCCGCTCGGCCACCTGCCGGGTCGAGCTTGGCAGGGCCGTGGAGCAATCGATCACCACGGCATCGGGCGCGAGCCCCTCCAGCACGCCGCCGGGCTCGAACAGCACCGCCTCGACCTGGGGCGAGCCGGTCACGCAGAGGATGACGGCGTCGCTGGCCTGGGCCACCTCGCGCCCGGATGCTCTGGGTGTTGCACCAGCGGCCAGCAGGTCGTCTACCGGCTGGTTGCCGGGATGGTCGAGGAAGCACAGCCGATGACCGGCCTTCAGGATGTTGCGGGCGATGCCGTGGCCCATGAGGCCCACGCCGATCAGCCCGACCCGCATTGTCTGGGTCATTGTCGTCTCCTTTGGTGGCTGGGTTGAGGACGCCACCGCGTCATCCATGGCGGATGGCCAGGGTCTTCAGCCGGGTGTAGCTCCTGAGCCCCTCGAAGCCCTTCTCGCGGCCATGGCCGGAACGCCCCACGCCACCGAAGGGCAGCTCGATACCGCCGGCGGCCCCGTAGTCGTTGACGAACACCTGGCCGCTGCGGATGCCTTTGGCGAGACGCAGCTGGCGCCCGCCGTCGCGAGTCCAGATCCCCGCGCACAGGCCGAAGTCGGTGGCATTGGCCAGCGAAAGCGCCGCCGCCTCGTCGTCGAAGCCTTGCACCGCCAGCACCGGCCCGAACAACTCCTCACGCAGCACCGCATGGCCGGCCGGAATATCCGTCAGCAGCTGCGGCACCACGAAGTGGCCGCCGGCAGGCGCCCCCTCGGCCAGCCGTCCCTGGGCCAGCACCCGGATGCCATCGGCCCGGGCGGCCTCGAGCCTGGCCTTGAGGCCGGCCTTCTGCCGGGCACTGATCAGCGGGCCACAGTCGGCATCCGCCTCGCCGGCATCGCAACGCAGGGCCGAGAAGCGCTCGGCGAGGCGCGCCAGGAGGGGCTCGGCCACCTCGCGCTGGACCAGCAGGCGACTGCCGGCCGAGCAGGTCTGGCCGGCGTTCTGGATGATGCCGCGCACCACCGCCTCCAGCGCCGACTCGAGGTCGGCATCGGCGAAGACGATCTGCGGGGACTTGCCCCCCAGCTCCAGGGTGACCGGCACATGATGCGCGGCCGCGGCCCGGGCCACCCGGGTGCCGGTCTCGGGGGAGCCGGTGAACGACAGGTGATCGATCCGCGGATGGGCCGCCAGGGCGGCGCCCGCCTCGCGCCCCAGCCCCGGGACGACGTTGAGCACGCCCGGCGGCAGGCCCGTATGCATCGCCAGCTCGGCCAGGCGCAGCACGCTCAGACAGGCCTCCTCCGCCGGCTTGAGCACCACGCTGTTGCCCGCCGCCAGGGCCGCGGCGACGCAGCGGCCGAAGATCTGGGCGGGATAGTTCCAGGGAATGATCTGGGCGCAGACCCCGTAGGGTTCCCGCCAGGTCATCACCGCGAAATCGGTCTCGAAGGGAAGCGTCTCGCCGTGCAGCTTGTCCGCGGCCCCGCCGTAGAAGCGGAAGTAACGGGCACAGGCGGCGATGTCTCCGCGGGCCTGGGACAGCGGCTTGCCGGTGTCGGCGCACTCCAGGGCGGCCAGCCGCGCATGATCGGCCTCGATGGCCGCGGCGAAGGCCAGCAGCCATTCGCCGCGCCGGCGCGCGCTCCAGCGCGACCAGTCGCCGAGCCGGCCGGCGAAGGCGTCCCCCGCCGCCCTGACGGCGGCGTCGACCTCCTCGGCCTGGCCACGGGCGATGCACGTGATGGCCTCGCCCCGCGCGGGCGCCTCGACCGGCAGGGTCTCGAGGGTGGCGACCCAGTCACCGCCGATCAGGGCCTCGCGGCGGGGCATGTCGGGTAATGCAGGCATGTGTTGGCCTCCGTGTCGTGAGGGCGTCAATAGAGCAGGTCGACCAGCCCCAGCGAGATCCAGGGCAGGTAGGTGATGGCCAGCAGGCAGGCCAGCACCACCAGCACGAAGCGCATCAGCCAGGGCAGCAGCTGGTCGACGGACAGCCGGGCCACCGCGCAGGCCGCGAAGAGGTTGACGCCGAGCGGCGGCGTGAACATGCCCAGCGCCAGGTTCACCACGATGATCAGCCCGAAGTGCACCGGGTCGATGCCGTACTGGACGGCGATGGGAGTGAAGATCGGCGCGAGCACCAGGATCGCCGCCGAGGTCTCGATGAACATCCCGACCACCAGCAGCATGACGTTGACCGCCAGCAGGAAGGCGATGGGACTGTCGAAGACCTCGGTCACCCAGGCCGCCACCTCGCCCGGCAGCCCCGAACGGCTGATCAGGAAGCTGAACAGCGCCGCCGCCGCGATGATCAGCATCACCGCCGCCGTCGAGATCACGCTCTCCTTGAAGATCGGGAACAGCTCCGCCAGGGGCAGCTCGCGGTAGATCAGTCCGCCCACGATCAGCGCATAGACCACCGCCACGGCGGAGGCCTCGGTGGGGGTGAACACCCCGCCGTAGATGCCGCCGATCACCACCACCGGCATCAGCAGCGCGGCCCAGGCCCGCTTGAAGGCGGTCGGGAAGTCGTGGCGATCCTCCCGGTCACGCAGCCCGTAGCCGCGGATCTTGCAGAACAGGTAGAGGAACAGCAGCAGCGCGCCGCCGATCAGCAGCCCCGGGCCGATGCCGGCGATGAACAGCTTGCCGATCGAGGTATCGGTGCTCACCCCGTAGAGGATCAGCGGGATGGAGGGCGGGATCAGCACCCCGAGCTCGGCCGAGGAGGCCTGGATGGAGGCCGCCAGCGGGCGCGGGTAGTCGTGCTTGACCATCGCCGGGATCAGGATCGAGCCGATGGCGAAGGTGGTGGCCACGCTCGACCCGGAGACCGCGGCGAACATCATGCAGGTCAGCACGCAGGTCATGGCCAGCCCGCCCTGGAGGCCGCCGACCAGGGCCTTGGCGAGGTCCACCAGGCGCCGCGAGATCCCGCCGGCGGCCATCAGGTTGCCGGCGAGGATGAAGAACGGGATCGCCATGAGGGGGAAGTTGTCGATGCCCACGAACATCTGCTGGGGCACCAGCAGCAGCGGCAGGCGCGAGAAGAATTCGATGCCGATGATCGAGGCCAGCACGATCGAGACGGCGATGGGCACCCCCAGGCTGAACAGGATGATCAGCGAGAGTCCGATGGCGGCATTCATGGGCGTTCACTCCTGTCGTTGGGCTTGCCGGGGGCGACGGCATCCTGGGTGGGGCCGCCGGTCACCGGCATCGCGCCCTCGCCGGCCACCGCCGGCACCTCTTCCACGACCGGGCCGATGGTCTCCTGGCCGGCGGCCTGGGCGAGCAGGCGGGCGAGCACCGCGACCAGCGCGAAGCTGGCGCCCACCGGCATGGCGGCATAGGCCCAGGCTATCGAGACCTCGAGCCCCGACAGCATCTGGTTCTGGACCCGCAGCATCATGGCGGTGCCGAAGGTGATCAGCACCACCAGCACCACGGCGCAGCACGCGGCGATGAAGCCCTCCAGCCAGATCAGGCGACGCCCCGGCACCAGCTTGTAGATGACCTCCACGGACATCATGAACCCGCCCCGGAAGCCTGCCGCGGCCCCCAGGAAGACACACCAGATCATGGCCGAGCGGGAGATCACCTCGGACCAGGTCGACGGGGCATCGAAGACGAATCGCGTCATCACCTGGTAGAAGCCCAGGGAAACCGACACGATCAGCATGAGCACGGCGCCGAGCAGGGCCAGACGGGTGGTCTGGCGCTCGACCCTGAGAAAGAGTTGCAGCATCGTGGCCACCATCAGTGAAGCAGGGCCCCGGCACCCTGAGGGTGCCGGAGGGTCGGTTCAGCGGATCAGCAGTCGCTGGCGCGCACGCGGTCGAGCATCTCGCTGCCGTACTGGTCGGTGTAGATCTGGTAGGCCGGCTTGACGGCTTCCTGGAACGGCGCCTTGTCGATGTCCGTCTCCACGGTCATGCCCTTCTCGCGCAGCAGTTCCACGCCCTCGCTCTCGAGACGCGACACTTCCTCGCGGGTGGCCTCGGCGGAGGCCTGGGCGGCCTGTTCGAACCAGCCGCGCTGCTCCTCGGAGAGCCCGTCGAGCAGGATCGGCGAACCCAGCACCACGGCGGGCGAGTAGACATGCCCGGTCAGCGAGAGGTGATCCTGCACTTCCCAGAACTTGGTGGCGACGATCACCGTGATGGGGTTCTCCTGGCCGTCCACGGTGCCCTGCTGCAGGGCGGTGAACACCTCGGGGAAGGCCATCGGGGTGGGATGCACGCCCATCTGCTCGAAGGCCTCCATGTGCACCTTGTTCTCCATGGTGCGGACCTTGAGACCCTCGGCGTCGCCCGGCGAGGTGACCGGCCGCTGGCTGTTGGTCATGTGGCGGAAGCCATTCTCCGACCAGGCCAGGCCCACCAGGTCGTGGTTGCTCATCTTGTCGAGCAGGTCCTGGCCGACCTCGCCGTCGAGCACGCAGCGCGCCTCGTCGTAGTCCTCGAACAGGAACGGCAGATCGAGCACATAGGTCTCCGGCACGAAGTTGCCCAGCGGACCGGTGGAGGTGATCACCAGGTCCACGGTGCCGATCTGCAGGCCCTCGATCATGGCGCGCTCGCCGCCGAGGGCGCCCGAGGGATGCTCCACGACCTCGAACTCGCCGTCGCTGAGGCGCTCGAGGGTCTCCTTGAAGGCATCGGCCCCGACCGAGTAGTGGGAACTGTCGGAGAGGGTGTGGCCCAGGTTGATGGTCTGTGCCGCCTGGGCGCTGAGGGCCCCCATGGCGAGCGCGGCGGTCGTGGCACCGGTGATGGCGGTGGCCAGGGTGCGGCGTGCGAAAGTGGCTGTCATTGTTGTCACCTCTGTTGGCATTGATACGCTTGGGGAAACATCCCGGGGGGGTGGTCCCGGGATCAGGCACGTTCGTCCAGGAAGGCCTCGACGATCTCGTGGAAATCCTTGTCGCTCTGGAAGCCCAGCCGGCGGGCGCGCTCGTTGGTGAAGCGCGCCGGCCAGCTGCCGACGATGGCCTCGATGCGCGCATCGGGCTCGTGGCGCACCCGGGCCAGCGCCTCCTCTCCGGTCGCCTCGCCCAGCGCCTCGAGCATCTCGGCGACGCTGACGGTGATGCCCGGCAGCATGAAGGCCCGGAAAGGGCCCAGCGCCTCGCCCGGCACCTCGGCGCCGTGGATCAGCGCCTCGACCACCTTGGCCGGCGACATCACGAACAGCTCCAGGTCGGTGGGGACGGGGCAGACGGCCTCCTCGCCGTTCAGCGGCTCGCGCAGGATGCTGGAGGCAAAGCTCGAGGCCGCGGCATTGGGACGCCCGGGGCGAATGACGATGGTCGGCAGGCGCAGCACCAGCCCGTCGACGAGGCCGCGACGGCTGTAGTCGTTGACCAGCAGCTCGCTCATGGCCTTCTGGGCGCCATAGGAGTTCTGGGGGTGCAGCGCGGTCATGTCGTCGAGGACTTCCGGCAGGTCGCCGCCATAGGCCGCCACGGAACTGGCCATGACCAGGCGGGTATCGGACAGCCCCTGGGCGCGGCAGCCCTCGAGCAGGGCGCGGGTGGCGTCGAAGTTGACGCGCATGCCCAGGTCGAGGTCCGCCTCGGCCGCCGAGCTGACCACCGCGGCCAGGTGGTAGATGACATCGGGCCGGGCCTCCAGCACCGGGTCCAGGGCGCCCGGGGTGCTGATGTCCAGCGCCAGGGGCACCACCTCGACGCCCTCCCGGGCGATGGCGGGCGGCTCGGTCCGGTCGACCAGGGTCAGGCGGCGGATCGCGGTGCCATTGAGCGTGCCGCGATCGAGGAGCCGGTGCACGAGGCGCTGGCCGAGAAAGCCGGCGGCGCCGGTGATCGCTATATGCATGGATTCTCGCTTCCTGATCTAGAGGTTGTCGTGTCGGTACTTCCGGTCAGGGCTGGAGCCCGTAGTCGCGGCCCCAGCCCAGGCCGTCGCGGGTGTCGGCGGCCGGCCGGTACTCGCAGCCGACCCAGCCCTGATAGCCCAGGGCCGCGAGGCGCTCGAGCACCGCCGGATAATGGACCTCGCCGATGTCCGGCTCGTGGCGCTCCGGCACCCCGGCGATCTGCACGTGGCCGATGCGGGGCAGCAGACGCTCGAGGTGGCGGATCAGGTCGCCTTCCATGATCTGGCAATGGTAGAGGTCGAACTGCAGGCGCAGGTTGTCGGCCCCCACGGCCTCGAGGACCGCCACCGCCTGGTCCTGGCGAGAGAGGTAGTAGCCCGGCATGTCACGGGTATTGATCGGCTCGATCAGCAGCTCCCTGCCGGCCTTGGCCGCCTCCCCGGCGGCGAAGCGCAGGTTCGCCAGGTAGGTGGCGTGATGGGCCTCGCGGACCTCGGCATCGGCGTCCTCGGGCAGCAGCCCGGCCATGGCATGCACGCGCGGGCAGTCCAGCTGCGCGGCATAGCGCAGCCCCTCGATCACGGCGTCGCGAAACTCCGCCTCGCGGCCCGGCAGGCTGGCGAGCCCGCGCTCCCCCGCCGCCCAGTCGCCGGGCGGCAGGTTGAACAGCACCTGCTCGACGCCCGACTCGCGCAGCGCCTCGGCGATCCGCTCCGGCGCATGGGCATAGGGGAACAGGTACTCGACCCCCGTGAAGCCGGCATCGGCGGCCGCGGCGAAGCGGTCGAGGAAGGCATGCTCCTGAAACAGCATGCTGAGGTTGGCGGCCAGTCGGATCATGATCGGTCCTCGCTGTGGGTTCAGTCGCGCGGGAAGCGCGCTTCGAGCTCGGCCACCTGCTCGGGGGTCAGGCCGCGTGGCTTCTGCCCGCGCAGCAGCAGGTACAGCCTGGCGGTCTCCTCCAGTTCCTCGGTGGCATAGACCGCCGCCTCCAGCGACTTGCCGGCGACCACCGGGCCGTGGTTGGCCAGCAGCACCGCACTGTGGCGCCCGGCCAGCCCGCGCACGGCATCCCCCAGGCTCGGGTCGCCGGGAATGTGGTAGGGCACCAGCGGCAGGCGGCCCACCCGCATCACGTAGTAGGCGGTCAGCGGCGGGATGCAGTCGCAGGGGTCCACGTCGGGCAGACAGGAGACGGCCACCGAATGGGTGGAGTGGAGGTGGACGATGGCGCCCGACTGGGGACGCTCCTCGTACATCGCCGTGTGCAGGAAGTGCTCCTTGGTCGGCTTGTCGCCGTCGAGCAGCCGGCCGTCCCGGTCCAGGCGCGAGATGCGCGCCGGGTCGAGGCGTCCCAGGCAGGCATTGGTGGGCGTCATCAGCCAGCCGCCATCCTCCAGGCGCACGCTGATGTTGCCGCTGGAGCCCATGGTCAGGCCGCGGTCGAACAGCGACTGACCCAGGGTGGCGATCCGCTCGCGCAGCGCATTGATGGCATGAACGCTCATGGCAGCACCTCGAAGGCTCGGGTGAAGAAGTCCGGGCCACCGAAGTTGCCCGACTTGAGGGCCAGGGACAGCGGGGCCTCGCGATCGGCGAGCGGCGCCTGGGTCCAGGGCACCCCGGGATCGATCTGGTCGCCGATGCGCAGCGTGCGGATGCCGAGCGCCGAGACCACCGCGCCGGAGGTCTCGCCGCCGGCGACCACCAGGCGCCCCACCCCTTCCGCGACGAGCTGGCGGGCCAGGCGCCCCAGTGCCGCCTCGACCAGCTGGCCGGCGCGCTCGGTGCCGAGCGCCGCCTGGGCGGCCCGGACCCGCTCCGGCTCGGCGGAGGCATAGACCAGCACGGGACCGCCGGCCGCCAGCCGCTCCCGGGCGAAGGCCAACGCCGCCTGGAAGTGGTCCTCGCCCTCAGCGAGCGCCAGCGGGTCCAGGGCATGGCCCGGGTGGCGTTCGAGGAAACGAACGACCTGGCCGAGCGTCGCTCGCGAGCAGCTGCCCGAGAGCACCAGGGCGCTGCCCGACGCCGGGGCGAGGCGGCCGGGCTCGGCGACCTCGGCGAGCCAGCCCCGGCGCCGATACTGGGCGGGAAGGGCCTGGCCGAGCCCGGAGCCGCCGGTGACCAGCGGCAGGTCGACCACGGCCTCGGCGATCGCCTCGAGGTCCTGCTCGTCGAGGGTGTCGCAGATGACATGCCCGATCCCCTGCTCACGCAGCGCCTCCAGGTGCCGGCGGGTCGCCTCGCCGCCCTGGGCCAGCACCGGGCGGGCCGCCAGCCCGACCGGACGCGAGGCCTGGCGGGACAGCACCCGCACCAGGTCGGCGTCACGCATGGGGTTCAGCGGGTGGTGCTGCATCCCGCTCTCGCTCAGCAGCCGGTCGCCGACGAACAGGTGGCCCTGGTAGACGGTGCGCCCATTGATCGGGAAGGCCGGCACCATGACGGTCTGCGCCGCGCCGAGGCGCTCCATCAGCGCCTCGCTGACCGGGCCGATGTTGCCCGCGGCGGTGGAGTCGAAGGTCGAGCAGTACTTGAAGAAGACCTGGCGCGCCCCCTGGCCCTGCAACCAGTCGAGGGCGGCGAGGGAGTCCTCGACGGCTTGGGACGCCGGACAGGAGCGGGACTTCAGCGCCACCACCACCACATCGACATCCTCCAGCGGCAGGGGGCCCTGCGGCACGCCGATCACCTGCAGGCAGCGCATGCCGCTGCGCACCAGGTTGTTGGCGAGGTCGCTGGCCCCGGTGAAGTCGTCGGCGATGGCACCCAGTACGATCCCCATGGTCACGCCTCCCCCGGGTCGTTGGCCGCCTCGGGCAGCGCGATGCCCGACAGCCGCTCGTAGACCTTGATCACCGCCGAGTCGTCCTCGCGCCCGAAACCGGCGCCCTTGGCCGCGGTGAACTGCTGCAGGGCACTGGCGGTCACCGGCGTCGGCATGGCCAGCTCACGGCCGGTGTCGTGGACGATGTTGAGGTCCTTGACGAAGATGTCGACGGCGGACAGCGGGGTGTAGTCGCCCTTGAGGATATGTGGCACCCGGTTCTCGAACATCCAGGAGTTGCCCGCCGAATGGGTGATCACCTCGTAGACGGTGTCCGGGTCCAGCCCCATGCGGATACCCAGCGCCATGGCCTCCGCCGCCGTGGCGATATGCACCCCGGCCAGCAACTGGTTGACGAGCTTCATGCTCGAGCCGATGCCGGCCGCGTCACCCAGCCGATAGACGGTGGCCGCCATGCCGTCCAGCGCCGCAGCGGCCTTGTCGAAGGCCGCGGGCGTGCCGGAGGCCATCACCGAGAGCTCGCCGCGGCGCGCCTTGGCCGCCCCGCCGCTGATCGGCGCATCGAGCATCTCGAGCCCGGCCTCGGCCAGCCGCTCGCCGAGCCGGCGGGCGATGCTGGGGGCCACCGTTGCGCACTGCAGTACCACGCTGCCCGGGGCGAGGCGACCCACCAGGCCCTGGTCACCGAACAGTACCTGCTCGACCTGGTCGGCGTTGACGACCACCAGGAGCACGATGTCGCAGCGGGCGGCCAGTTCCGCGGGGGTGGTGGCCGTGCGCCCTCCCTGGGCCTCGAAGGCCTGGCGTGCCGGGGTCGAGACGTCGCAGCCGGTCACCGCCAGCCCCTGTTCGAGGAGGGCGGTGGCCGTGCCCATGCCCATGGCGCCCAGGCCGATGACCCCGATGCGCGGCGCGCTTGCGGAAATGTCACTCACCTTTCGATCTCCCGATGGTCGTGTGATTCGCGATGGTAGCGCTGTCATGTTAGCGCTAACATAGTTCTAGACGAGTGACTTTCCCACAGCAAGCCCAGTGTGCAAGGATGTGACCAATGTCTAATCAGGATCCCAGCAGGACACGGCGCCGCCGCGGTTCGACCCAGCCGACCCTCAAGGAGGTCGCGGCCGCCGCCGGCGTGTCCTCCATCACCGCCTCCCGCGCGCTGAACACGCCCGAGCGCGTCAACGAGGAGACCCGCAAGCGGGTCCTCGAGGCCGTCGACCGGGTGGGCTACGTGCCCAACCTCGTCGCCGGCAGCCTGGCGTCCGCCCGCTCCCGCTTCATCGCGGTAATCGTGCCGTCGCTGGCCAACGCCGTGTTCATCGAGGTGATCCGCGGCCTGCAGACGACCTTCGAGGCGCAGGGCTACCAGATCCTGCTGGGCAACACCGACTACGACATCGAGCGCGAGCACCGCCTGGTCAGGACCTTCCTGGGCTGGTCGTGTTCGGCACTGGTCACCGCCGGGCTGCGCCATACGCCGGCCTGTCGCGACCTGCTCGAGCATTGCGACAAGCCGGTGATGGAGGTCATGGAGCTGGGCGAGGCCCTGGACCTCAACGTCGGCCTGGACCATCGCGAGGCCGGCCGCTGCATGGCCCGCCACCTGCTGGAGCGTGGCTATCGCCGCACCGTCTACGTCGGCGCCTGCCTGGACAAGGACTACCGGGCCGGACTGCGCCTCGCCGGCCACCGGGAGGTCATGGAGGCGGCCGGGCGCGAGGCCCCGCTCATCGAACTGGACCGGCTGGGCAGCCTGGAGGCCGGCGCCGCCGGACTCGACCGGGTGCGCGAGGCCTACCCTCAGGCCGAGGCCATTCACTTCGCCAACGACGACCTGGCGGCCGGTGCCCTGCTGCACGGCTTCCGGCTCGGCCTGAAGGTGCCGGACGAGATCGCCATCGCCGGATTCAACGGCCTGGCCCTGGGCCAGCACCTCACGCCACGCCTGACGACGATCCGGTCCCCCCGCGAGACCATGGGACGCCAGGCCGCCGAACAGATCCTGCGGCGGCTGGATGGCAAGCGGGTCACCCGCCGCCAGTTGGATGTCGGCTTCGAGCTGCTGGTCGGCGAGAGCACCTGAGGCCTTCCAGGGTCACTCGCCGTCGGGCGACAGCGGCGCCCGGATCCGCTCGCGCAACCAGGCCCGCAGTCGGATGGGAACCACTCGACTCGCCCGGTGCCAGATCACCGGAACCAACCCGCTTTTCCGGGGCCACGTGACTTCGACGCCCCGGCCAAGGAGGAAAAGACCGATGAACAAGCGGATCCTGATCGTATTGACCTCGCACGACCGTCTCGGCGACACCGGCGAGAAGACCGGCTTCTGGCTGGAAGAATTCGCGGCCCCCTACTATGCCCTGAAGGATGCCGGTGCCGAGATTACCCTGGCCTCCCCCCAGGGCGGACAACCCCCGCTGGATCCCAAGAGCGACGCCGAGGACAGCCAGACCGAGGCGACGCGGCGCTTCAAGCAGGACCCGGAGGCCCAGGCCCGGCTCGCCACCACCCATCGACTCGCCGAGATGAACGCCGACGACTTCGATGCGGTCTTCTACCCCGGCGGTCACGGTCCGCTCTGGGACCTGGTCGACGACCGCGACTCGATCCGCCTGATCGAGGCCTTCTGGACCCAGGGCAAGCCGGTCTCGGCGGTCTGCCACGCGCCCATCGTGCTGCTGAACGCCAGGGACGCCTCGGGCAGGCCCATCGTCGAGGGACGCGAGGTCACCGGCTTCACCAACGGCGAGGAAGCGGCGGTCGGCCTGACCGAGGTCGTCCCGCAGTTGGTAGAAGACGCCCTGATCGCCCGGGGCGGCAGGTACTCCAAGGCCGAGGACTTCACCCCCTACACTCGCCAGGACGGGCAGTTACTCACCGGGCAGAACCCGCCCTCCTCCGCACCGGTGGCCGAGCGGCTGATCGCCATGCTGAAAGGATAACGAGGAGCCGAGGCGAGCGATCTCGACTCCTGGACCACGCCCAACGGGCACAAGATCACGATGCTCCTCGAGGAGGCCGGGCTCACCTATCGCATCGAGCCGAGGCTCGTGCAGGGCTAGGCCAGGCGGTCCTCTGGGCCGTCCCCCTTCCGTCATCAGGGCCGTCGTGCCTCGCGACCCTCAATGGGCGTGATCATGCCCATCGCCGTGATGGTCGTCCTCGGGTGGGGCGGCCGACGCCTCCTGGTGGTGGTCGTCGGTCCCCTGGTCATCCGCCGCCCCGTCGTGGTGGCCCTCACCGGCCTCCCCCTGGGCCCCCGTGGTGTCCGCCATGGCCAGCAGGTTGCCGTGCTCGTGGTCATGGCCATCGTCGGCCACGCCTTGTCGCGCCTCGGGCGCGATCGAGGCGGCATAGTCCTGCTCGGAGAGCTCGGGCAGGCGCTGCAGGAAGGCCACCATCTCCCAGAGCTCGGCATCGTCATGGGTCTCGCCCCAGGCCGGCATGCCGGTCATCTTGATACCGTGCTTGATGATCCAGAATTGCTCGGCCGGCGAACGATGGTTCGGCTCGGCCAGCCGCGGGGGCACGGGGTTCAGGCCCGCCCGCAGCACCGTGCCGTCGAGCCCGGGCTTGAGGTGGCAGGCCGTGCAGAGGTCCTCGTAGGCGCGGGCCCCCTGGCGGATCATCGCGGGGTCGTCGAGGTCGGGCACCTCGATGTCCTCGGCCCGGGAGGACACGGAGGCGTGCATGGTGGAATGCAGGACCGACTCGACCAGCGGCAGGTGATCGTCACTGGCGGCGACGTTGTACATGCCGCTGTGCATGTAGGCCATGGCTCCCGCGCCGAGCAGGCCCAGCCCCAGCACGATGCCGGCAAGGATGCGAAACATATGGGTGAACCTCAGAGTCCTTGGTGGTGTCGGTCATTCGCAAGCGTCGGGACCCACCATCGGCCGAGGTGGCCGGCCGAGCGGCCTGCACGGCGAAGGCGGCTCCCCGCCTGCGAATCCGCGACACAGTGTGCCACGAACGGTCCGGCGCCTCGAATGCCTCCCTCGCTCGGTTAGCCTCGGCAGAACGGCCAGACCTGGTAGAAGCGATCGCAGCGAAACTCGGCCTCGCAGGCGGCCAGCTGCGCGCGATAGCGCCCGGCGGTCGCGGCGACCTGCCGGGCGGCGCGCCGCACGCCGGGCTTGCTGCGGTAGGACCCTCGCCGATAGCCGCCCTGGCCCTCGTGGTAGGCCAGGTAGAGGTGCTCGGGGTTGTGCAGCGACACCCCCGTCATGCGCCGGGTGCGCGCGTTGTACCAGCCGATGAAGTCGGTGGCGTCCTCCATGTCGCTGCGACTGGCGAACCAGCCGGCCGCCTCTGCCTGGTACTCCCCCCACACCGGGTCCTGGGCCTGGGCGTAGCCGAAGGCCGACGACGGGCGGGTCCAGGGGATGAAGCCGAGCAGGCGTCGCCGAGGCGGCTTCACGTGGCTGCGAAAGGACGACTCGCGCTCGATGAAGGCCATCTGCGTCCAGATCGGCGTGCCCCATTTCTGCTCGGTGTCCCGGGCGGCGTCGTACCAGTCCGGTTGCTCGCGGAAGATCTCGCAGAGGTTCGTCTGGTCCCGGGGCGGCGTCGGGGCAAACATGGCGCAGCCCGTCAGGCCGAGGGCCATGCCCAGCAGGCCCAGCCGGCCGACCCATCCTCTCATGCTCCTTCCACCCCTCCAGGCACCTCGACTCGCCATCACCCGCTGTCTCCCGTCATCGGCCCGGCCGCCTGTCGACCGAGCTGATGGCGAGCCTATCACCGCAACCTGCCCGGCGGCAGCCCGGAGGTTCCACGCGCCGGGCGAGTCGCCGCCGGCCCGCGTCAGCGTCGCGCGGCGTTCGTCGCGGCGCGACGGCCCGGCATGGCCAGCGGCCGATGCAGCAGGCCGTAGGCCAGGGCGCCGACCACCACGCCCCAGAAGGCCGAGCCGAGACCCAGGAAGCTCATGCCGGAGGCCGTGGCGAGGAAGGTGATCACCGAGGCCTCCAGGTGATCCTTGCAGGCGGCGAAGGCGCTGACGTTGCTGGTGATGGCCCCGATCAACGCCAGGCCGGCCAGCACGGCGACGAACTCGCCGGGCAGCGAGGTGAACAGCGCCACGATGGTACCGGCCAGGGTCCCCCCGACCAGGTAGAAGACGCCGTTGGCCACGCCGGCGACATAGCGCTTGTCCGGGTTCTCATGGGCCTCCGGGCTGGTGCAGATCGCCGCGGTGATGGCGGCGATCACCGTGGTGATGCCACCGAAGCAGGCGGTCACGAGGGAGGTCAGGCTGGCGACGGTGACGATGGGCCGGGCCGGGGTGTCGTAGCCGGCGGTGCGCAGGATCGCCATGCCCGGCAGGAACTGGCCGGTCAGGCTGACCAGCACCAGCGGGATCGCCAGGCTGAGGGTGCCCTGCCAGGTCCACTCGGGGCGGATGAACTGGGGCGAGGCCAGGCTGAGCGTCACGCCCTCGAGGCTCGCCCCCTCCAGGACGACCGCCAGGACGACGCCGACGATGAGCAGCAGCACCAGGCTGTAGCGCGGCGTCAGGCGCTTGAACACCAGGTAGGCCAGGAGCATGCCGATGGCCAGCGCCGGCACCGATTGCAGCGAGACGAAGACGCCGACGCCGAACTGGAAGAGGATGCCGGCCATCATGGCGCTGGCGATGCCCGGCGGAATCGCCCGGATGATGCGATCGAAGGAGCCGGTGATGCCGATCACGAGGATCACCGCCGCCGCGGTGAGATAGGCCCCCACCGCCTCGCCGAGCGACAGCCCCGGGAAGAGCGTGACCAGCAGCGCCGTGCCCGGTGCCGACCAGGCGGTGACCACCGGCACCTTGAGCCACAGGCTGAGCCCGATGCCGGAGACGGCGGCCCCCATGGAGATGGCCCAGACCCAGGAGGTCATCATGGCGCCGGAGATCTCGGCACTCTGGGCGGCCTGGAAGAAGATGGCCAGGGGGCCGGCATAGGAGACCAGCACCGCCACGAAGCCGGCGGTGACGGCGGGAAGGGACCAGTCCTGGTGGAGTCGCATGACGAGAACCTCGGCGGGGAAACGGGAAGGCGGCACCCGAGGGTGCCGACGAAGGAAAAAAGGCCCGCTCCACCATCGCGGGCGCGGGCCAAGGGAGGATGCCGGGGCAGACGCCGGGGCCTAGCCGGCCTTCCTGGACAGCGGGCGGCGCTCGAAGGTGAAGTCGAAATCCTTGAACTCGACGAGCATCGAGAGCCCCACGCCCAGCACCAGCGCCCAGAAGGAGGAGCCGATGCCGAGGATCTGCAGGCCCGAGACGGCGATCAGGAAGGAGAACATCGCACCCACCTCATGCTTGCCGGAGAAGGTCATGTGCATCGCCGAGCCGATCACCCGCAGCAGCGCCAGGCCGGCGATGATGGCGATGAAGTAGCTCGGCATGGCCTCGATCAGGCTGAACACGAAGCCGTAGAAGGGGGCGGCCACGACGAAGATGATGCCGACGATGACCGCGGCCACCCAGCGCTTGTCGTGACTGCCGGCCTCCGGCCCGGAACAGATGCCGGTCATCGGTGCGGCGATGCAGGTGCTGTGCAGGTTGAAGAAGGCCGAGATCATGGTGCCGAAGCCCCCCACGGCGGTGATGGCATTGGCCGGCGCCTCCTTGAAGCCCATGCCCTTGACCAGGCCCACGCCAGCGGGGGTTTCCATGCCCACCAGGATCAGCGCCAGGGGCAGGCCATAGGCCAGGAAGGCCTCCAGGGTGAAGGTGGGCATGATGAACTCGGGGAGCCTGAAGGAGAACTCCACGCTCGAGAAGTCGGCGCCGGAGGCGGCCATGTACCCGACGCCGACCAGCAGGGTGACGACCAGGGGGGGCACCCGACGCAGGTAGCGCGCCGAAAGGAAGAAGGCCAGGATCATCACCACCGCCGGCAGCATGGCATCCTGCAGCGGCATCACCATGTTGATGCCGAACTTGAGCAGGATGCCCGCGACCATGCCCATGACGATGGGCATCGGAATCAGCCGCATGACCAGGCTCATCATTCCGGCCAGGCCGACGACCAAGGCGATGGCCCCGGCGAGCAGCGTCGCCCCCAGGGCCTCGTTGAGCCCCACCACGGGAATGATGGCGGCGAACAGCAAGGCACCGGGAATGGAGTTGGCCATCGGCAGGGGCAGCCGATAGTAGGCCGGCAGGAAGAGCCCGAACAGGCCGTTGATCATCAGATAGCTGATCACCCACAGCAGGGTGAACTCCTGGGGGAGCCCGGCGGCGGTGCCGGCGCTGATATGGATGATACCCGCGCTGAGGCCAAAGATCCCGGCCACCAGGCCGGCACTGAGGTTGTCGGCATTGAGATCGCGGATGAAGTCGCGTGGCGCGGACACGAGACCCACGCCCTTTTCGATATGCTTCATGATCTGCTCCAGGGGTTATTGTCGTTGGAGGTCAGGAGAACGCCCGATGCGCTAGCCCAGGTCACCACCGGCCACCGGCACCACCGTGCCGGTGATGTAGCTGGCCTCGTCCGAGGCGAGGAACAGGATCGGCGCGGCCATCTCGTCCAGGGTGCCGTAGCGGCCCATCAGGCAGCTCGCCTTGGTCTGATCGATATGCGCCTGGAACCAGGCCTGCTCCGTTTCATTGCGGGGCTCCGGCGTGCCGCGCGAGATCCGCCGCGGCGGCGCCTCGGTACCGCCCGGCGCCGTAGCCACCACACGAATGCCGTGCTCGGCATACTCGAAGGCCAGCGACGCCGTCATGGCGTTGACGCCGCCCTTGGCCGCCGAGTAGGGAATCCGGTGGATACCGCGGGTCGCCGCCGAGGACACGTTGACGATGACGCCACTGCCCTGCTCCACCATGCTGGGCAGAGCCGCGCGGCAGCACCACAGGGTCGGCATCAGCGAACGGGTGATCTCGGCCGAGATCTCGGTATCGCTGAACTCGGTGAACGGCTTGAAGTTGATCGCCCCGCCCACGTTGTTGATCAGGATATCGAGACGCCCGAAGTGCTCCCGGGCCCGGGTCATGGCGTCCTCGGCGCCCTCCCAGGTCTCCAGGTCGGCCTGCAGGGCGATGGCCTCGGCCCCCTGCTCGCGCAACTCGGCCGCCACCGCCTGGACATGGTCGGCGCGGTCCACCAGGGCCAGACGGGCACCCTCGGCGGCGGCGCGCTCGGCGACGCGCTGGCCGATGCCCTGGGCGGCGCCGGTGACCACCATCACCCGGTCCTGGAAACGTGGGCCAGCGAAGCGTTGGCGGTTCATGCGGCCTCCCCGGGTGCCTGGTTGGGGGTGAACTTCTCGTAGTGGAAGCTCTGCGGGGCGATGCCCTGCTCGTCGAAGTGCTTGAGCACGGCGTCGACCATGGGCGGCGGCCCGCACAGGTAGACATCGACATCGCCGTCGTGCAGGACCTCGGCATCCATATGGTGGGTGACGTAGCCCTTGCGCGGGTGATCGCTGTCCTCGTCCACCACCACGGTGGCGTAGCTGAAGGTCGGCAGGCGCTCCCTGAGGGCATCCAGGGCCTCGGTCTTGACCAGGTGATCGTCCTTGTTGACGCCGTAGATCAGGTGCACCGGCGCCTCGCAGCCCTGCTCCGCCAACTGCTCGAGCATCGACAGGAAGGGGGCCAGGCCGGTGCCGCCGGCCAGCATCAGCACCGGCCGGGTGATCTCGCGCAGGTAGAAGCTGCCCATCGGCCCGGTCAGGGTGAGGCGCTCACCGGGCTTGGCCTGGTCGCTCAGGTAGCCGCTCATCAGGCCATGGGGGACGTTGCGGATCAGGAAGGTGGCCCTCGAGGCGCCCGGCCGGGAACTGAAGGAGTAGGAGCGATGCTCCTCGGTGCCCGGCACGTCGATGTGGATGTACTGGCCGGGCAGGAAGGCCAGCTCGGCGTCGTCATCGAGGTCGATGGCCAGCTCGATGCTGTCCTCGGAGAGTGGCTCGACCACGGCCACGGTGCCCTCGAGCTTGCCGACCGCGGTCTTGCACAGGGTCGAGGCCACCGGCACCTGGAGGACGCAGTCGGTCGACGGCACCATCTGGCAGGTCAGCACCTGGCCCTCGGCGGCCTCCTCGTCGGAGAGCGCCTCCTCCAGGTACTCGTCACCCATGTCGAACTCGCCCTGCTCGCAGTGGCCCTTGCAGGTGCCGCAGACGCCGTCGGAGCAGTCCATGGGCAGGTTGACCTTCTGCCGGTAGGCCGCGTCGAGGACGGTCTCGCCTTCCTTGCAGCCGATGAAACGGGTCACGCCGTCCTCGAAGTTGAGGGCAATGGTGTAGCTCATGGTCGTTCTCCTCCCCCACCGGATCAGATGTGATAGATGTCGATGACCTGGTGGATGTAGTCGTTGTTCAGCACCACCTTCTTGTCGCTGATCAGCGGTGTCTCGCCGGACACGTCCAGGGTGTAGAAGGACGTCCCGAAGAACTGGTTGGTCTGCTGGTAGCGGTGGCTCAGGGTGTGCCAGTTGAAGCGCAGCTTCACTTCATCGCCCTCCTGCCCCAGCACCTCCAGGTTGCCGATCAGGTGCGTGGTGCGCGGCTCGGGGAGGCTGGTCGCCCCGGAGCGCTCGGTCTTGATCCGGTAGACCCGGTCCTCGAGCCCCTCGCGGTTCGGGTAGTAGATCAGCGAGATCTCGCTTTGCGGGTCCTCGGTGAGCCGGTCGTCGTCGTCCCAGGCCGGCATCCAGAACACCGCGTCCTTGCGGTAGCACTCGAGCCACGCGTCCCACTGGCGGTCGTCGAGCAGGCGCGCCTCGCGAAAGACGAAAGCCTGGATATCGTGATAGCTGATGCTCATGGTCACTCCTCCCCTCTTCACAGTCGCTGGCGCTTAGGCGGACGCGGTGGCGATGTACTGGCTGCGTTCCTTGTCGATGGCACGCAGCATCTCCTCGACCCAGTGCTGGTGGTGCAGCACGTAGAGCCCCTCGTCCTCGGGGGACGCTCCGCTCAGCAGCGGCTTCATGTCGATCGCCTGGGCGTTGTCGTCGGCGCCCTCGATCCATTGCTTGGCGCCGCGGCTGAGGTCGTTCCACTCGGCGTCGCGGGCGGCGTAGCCGTTCTGGCAGGCGCGGAATTCCTCCAGGTCATCCGGCGTGCCCATGCCCGAGACGTTGAAGAAGTCCTCGTACTGGCGGATGCGCACACGGCGGCTCTCCGCCGATTCGCCCTTGGGCGCGAAGCAGTAGATGGTCACCTCGCTCTTGTCCACGGACAGCGGGCGGATCACCCGGATCTGGGTGGAGAACTGGTCCATCAGGTAGACGTTGGGGTAAAGGCAGAGGTTACGGGTCTGGTTGACGATGGAGTCGGCCCGCGCCTCGCCCAGCTCGGCCTCGATCTCGTCCTTGCGGCCGTAGACGGGACGCACCTCGGGGTTGAGCAGCCGGGTCCACAGCATCATGTGGCCGTTGGCGTAGGAGTAGAAACCGCCCTGGCTCTTCGACCAGCCGTCGGCGTCCACCGCCTGGGTGCCGCCGGCGTCGTAGTTGCGCCGGTCCATGGTCGAGGCGTAGTTCCAGTGCACCGAGCTGACGTGGTAGCCGTCGGCGCCGTTCTCCGCGCCCAGCTTCCAGTTGCCGTTGAAGGTGTACGACGAGGTGCCGCGCAGGATCTCCAGGCCTTCCGGCGCCTGGTCGACGATATTGTCGATCACCTTGGTGGTCTCGCCCAGGTACTCCTCCAGCGGCATCACGTCATCGCTCAGGCTGCCGAACAGGAAGCCCTTGTAGTTGCCGAACGTCGGCAGGCGCTTGAGGTCGTGGGAGCCTCCCTGCTTGAAGCCGTCGGGGTAGGCGCCGGTCTTCTCGTTCTTGGCCTTGAGCAGCTTGCCGTCGTTCTTGAAGGTCCAGCCGTGGAACGGGCAGGTGAAGGTGCCCTTGTTGCCGCGCTTCTTGCGGCACAGGGTGGCGCCGCGGTGGGCGCAGGCGTTGAGCAGGCCGTGCAGTTCGCCCTGCTTGTCGCGGGTGATGATCACCGGCTGGCGGCCCAGGGTCACGGTCATGTAGTCGCCCGGCTCACTGATCTGGCTCTCGTGGGCCAGGAACACCCAGTTGCCCTCGAAGATGTGCTTCATCTCGAGCTCGAAGAACTCGGGGTCGGTGAAGATGCTGCGATGGGCGCGGAAGATACCGGCCGCGGCGTCGTCGACGACGGCACCGCGGACGCGTTGTTCGAGACGATCGAGCTTGCTGGTCATGATTCAATACCTCGATATCTTGTCGTATCTGTCTGTCGGAGCTTGTCCGGCGGAATGCCAGGGGCAGATGCCGATCAGACCCTGGCGGTGCCGGCCTGCTGGCTGGCCTGATCCTGCTCGTCTTCCTTGGCGCGCGGGCGCTTGTGGCGATGCTGCAGCTCAGGGTCGTCGGTCCTGGCCAGCTCGATATCGAAGGTCACCTCGGAGAAGGGGCCATCCAGCTCGCGCCTGGCGATCTCGTCCTGATCCTCGATGCGGTGCGCCGGGATCACCAGCTCCTCGCGGGTAGCGAAGGCGAAGTCGTCGAAGGTGTAGGGGTCGCCGGCCAGGTTGATCTGGGTGGTCAGGTGCTGGTGCCCCGGCGCCGAGATGAAGTAGTGGATATGCGCCGGACGCTCGCCGTGGCGGCCCAGCGCCTTGAGCACCTGGTCGGTCGGCGCGCCTTCCGGGACCCCGTAGCCGGAGGGGATGATGCTGCGCGCGGTGTAGCGACCTTCGCTGTCGGTGATGATGGAGCGACGCAGGTTGTAGTCGCTCTGGGTCGGGTCGAAGAAGGAGTAGCCGCCCTTGGAGTCGGCGTGCCAGATCTCGACCTTGGCACCGGCGATGGGGGTGCCGTCGACGTCGCGCACCTGGCCGGTCAGCCACATGGTCTCACCATCCGGGTCCTTGCCGTCATCCATGCGCGCGAAGCCTTCGGCTTCCGGGGCGCCGGCCACGTACAGCGGGCCCTCGATGGTGCGCGGGGTCCCCCCGGTGCGCTTGGCCTCGGCATCGATGGCGTCCTGGCGCATGTCCAGGAAGTGGTCGAAGCCCAGCCCCGGTGACAGCAGGCCGAACTGGGTCTCGCCCCCCAGGGCGTTGAGCATGCTGACGGCGGACCAGAACTCCTCGGGGCTGACGTCGTAGTCGTCGATCAGGCGGTAGAGGTCGGAGAGCAGGCGGTGCATGATCTGCTTGGCGCGCTCGTTGCCGCCAGCCTGGTCGAAGCCGCTGACGGTCTTCAGGAAGTCCTGGACCTCGGGAGTGTCGAAAATCTTCACGGTCATGCTGGCATCCTCGTTCTTGTGGTTGGCTGGCCCGCCCGATGGCAGGCGCTGGCTGCAATCGTGCCGTCAGGCATCGTCCTCGCGGATCGACGAGGGGTGGCGACACAGCGGCGTGACACTGATCTCCATGTAGGGAAAGAGCGGGAGGTTCGAGACGATCTCCTGCAGTTCGGCGTTGTCCTGCACGTCGAAGATGCTGACGTTGGCGTAGCTGCCGGCGACCCGCCACAGGTGGCGCCACTTGCCGGCGCGCTGCAGCTCCTGGGCATAGGCCTTCTCGGTCGCCTTGATCTCGGCGGCCCGCTCGGCCGGCATGTCCGGCGGCAGCTTCACGGTCATTTCCACTTGAAACAGCATGTTTCTCCTCCTCTTGAATCTGGCCAGGGGCCCTTACTGGCGCGAATAGTGGGCGAGCTTGTCCTCGTCGAGGGTGATACCGAGCCCGGGACCGGCCGGCAGGTCGACCCCGAACTCGTGGTACTGGAGCGGCTCGGCGACGATGTCGTCCTTGAGCAGCAGCGGCCCGAACATCTCGGTGCCCCAGGCCAGTTCGCCGAGCGTCGACCAGGCATGCAGGGACGCGGCGGTGCCGAGGGTGCCCTCGAGCAAGGTGCCGCCATAGAGGCCGATGCCGGCGGTCTGGGCCAGGTGAGCCAGTTCCAGCGCCGCCACTGGCCCGCCGGACTTGGCGATCTTGAGGGCAAAGGCGCCACTGAAGCCGCGCGCCGCCAGGTCGAGGCCGTCGCGGGCGTCGGCCACCGCCTCGTCGGCCAGCATCGGCACCCGAAAGCGGTTGGCCAAGCGCACCAGGCCGGCATGCTCGCGGGCGGGAATCGCCTGCTCGATCAGCTCGATGCCGGCATCCTGCAGGGCCGCGATGCCACGCACCGCGGTGGCCTCGTCCCAGGCCTGGTTGACGTCGACCCGTACGCTGGCTCGCTCCCCCAGCGCCGCCTTGATGGCCGCGACATGCCGTACGTCCTCGTCCAGGTCACGGGCGCCGATCTTCAGCTTGAAATCACAGTGGCGACGGTCGTCGAGGCGCTGGCAGGCCTCGTCGATATCCTTGTCGGTCTCCCCCGAGGCCAGCGTCCACAGCACCGGCAGATGCGCGTGGCGCGCGCCGCCGAGCAGGTCGGCCACCGATACCCCCAGTCGCTTGCCTCGGGCGTCGAGCAAGGCGGTCTCAAGCGCCGACTTGGCGATCATGTTGCCGCGGGTATGGCGGGCCATCCGGGCGCGCAGGACGTTGAGGTTGTCGGCGGGCTGGCCGATCAGCAGTGGCGCCAGGTAGGCGTCGATATTGCGCTTGATACTCTCCGGGCTCTCGGGACCGTAGGCCAGGCCGCCGATGGTGGTGCCCTCGCCCAGGCCCTCCACGCCGTCGCTGTGGCGCATGCGCACGATGACCAGCGTCTGGCAGGCCATGGTGGTCATGGAGAGCTTGTGGGGGCGAATGGTCGGCAGGTCGACCAGCTGCGTCTCGATGGATTCGATCACGGATGACATGGAGGCTCCCGAAAGGCGGCATGCTGAACTGTTGGAGGCAGTTTGATTGCGCCCCGGGAAAGGAACCAATATGGTTTTGGTGGTTAGCCATACCCTGGAGGTATCATGGAGCTACGTCACCTGCGGTACTTCTGCGTGGCGGCCGAGGAACTGAACATGACCCGGGCGGCCGCCCGCCTGCACATGGCACAGCCACCCTTAACTAGACAAATCAACCAGTTGGAAGAAGAGATCGGCACTCGCCTGTTCGAGCGGAGCCCCCGGGGGCTGACCCTCACCCCGGCGGGCCAGTTCTTTCATGAGCATACCCTGCAGATACTCGACAAGGTCGACACCACCGTCGCGGGCACCCGGCGCATCGCCCGCAGCAAGCGCCAGCTGTTCGGCATCGGCTTCGTGCCGTCGGTGTTCTACGGTCAGCTTCCGCTGCTGGTGCGTGGCCTGCGACAAAAGGATGACGTCGAACTGACGCTGGTCGAGCTGACCACGGTGCAGCAGATCCAGGCGCTCAAGGCGGGTCGCATCGACATCGGATTCGGCCGGCTGAGGATCGACGACCCGGAGGTCGAGCAGGAGGTGCTGTTCGAGGAGCCGATGATGGCGGCGCTGCCCAATGGTCACCCGCTGGAAGGCACCACGCCGACCATGGCGCAGCTGGCCGAGTATCCGCTGATCCTGTTCCCGGCCACACCGCGACCGAGCATGGCGGACACCGTACTCGGCATGTTCCGCCGCCGCGGCCTGCGGGTGCAGGTCGCCCAGGAGGCCAACGAGATGCAGACCGCCCTGGGCCTGGTGGCCTCGGACCTGGGCATCACCCTGGTGCCCGAGCAGGTTCGCCGGCTGCAGCGCGACGGGATCAACTATGTCTACCTCGCGGAGACACACATCACCATCCCCATCCTGTGCAGCCGGCGACGGGGCGAGCCGCCCAGCGAGATCATGCGCGAGGCCAACGCCATCCTCGAGGTGCTGGTCGAGAATCGCCGAACGGGCCGCTACCCCTGACCCTGCTTCCGTCATTGCCCCCGGCGGTCTCCGGCCGACGCGTGGTCGGCATCGGCGAGCGACCCGCCGCACGGGCCCGGGGCTCGCCCCTGCCACGGCCAGGCGAGCCGGCCCCGAGCCGGTGCCGCCCCCCTGCCATTGCCGGTCCCTTCGCCCCTCACCCTCGCTAGCCATTGCAGGGCTATCGCAGTTAGCGTTGCCGCTCGGGGCTGATTCGTCGACAGGTCTACGAGGGGGCGCTGTGAACCCCTCCCTGGGCGCTACCGACGCCATCCTTGGCGTAGGACCCCCTCTACGACCTGTCCCCTGCGCCCCTCGCCACTCAACTGCGATTGCCCTGCCAGTCATTGCCAGTATGTTGAACATAAGCTAGCATCGCGGTTATTTAGTGGAGACCCGCCTTGTCGACTCGCTCCCGCCCGGACACCGTGCGCCCCAGCATCGCCGACCACCTCGCCCGGGAGATCTTCTCCGGCCGCTACCAGCCCGGTGACTTCGTGCCCAAGGAAGTGGATCTCGCCGAGCGGTTCGCGATCAACCGCTCGGCGGTGCGCAGCGACCTGCGTCAACTGGTCGATGTCGGCATCATCGAGCGCATCTCCGGACATGGCTCCAAGGTGCGCGAGTACGATGCCTGGAACATCCTCGACCCCCTGGTCACCGACTGGATGACCCGCTACGCCACCCCCAACCCGGAGATCCAGCGCGAGATCCTGGCCTTTCGCCTCGACGTGGAGCCCTACGTGGCCATGACCGCCGCCCGGCGTGCCACCGCCCGCGACCTGGTCGCCATCGAGGAGGCCTTCGAGGGCATGGGGCAGAACCTGCACGGCGGCAACGGCGAGGCCGGCCGCCTGCACAGCGACTACGACGTCGCCTTCCACGTCGCCATCTACAAGGCCACCCACAACATCGTCTGGGCGCAGCTCTCGCATATCCTCAGGCCCTCGATCTACATGCTGATCGAGAAGTCCAACGTCAGCGCCAGCGACCCCGAGGAGAGCCTGGAGCGCCACCGCCAGTTGATGGAATGCATCCGCGCCCGCCGCCCCCGGGAGGCCTTTCTCGCCGCCCAGGCGGTCCTGGCCGGGACCGCCGACGCCCTGGGCATCCCCCCCGGCGACGCCATCCTGGGCAGCCAGCTGGACCTGCCCCCGACGCAGGCCTGACCGTCCGGCACGACGCCCCGGTGAGCCGGCCCGTCCCGAAATGCGATCGGCTCCCACGCCGCAGCATGGGAGCCGATCGCGCTCGGAAAAGCGGCTGACTAGGCTCGCGAGCGACGGGTCTGCTTCCAGCGGTCGAACATCACCGCCAGCAGCAGGATGGCGCCACGCACCAGGTACTGGTAGAAGGTCGGCACGTTGAGCAGGCCCATGGCATTCTGCACGCAGCCCATGATCAGCACCCCGACCAGCACGCCGGTGATCGAGGCGATGCCGCCGGACAGCGCCACGCCGCCCAGCACGCAGGCGGAGATCACGGCGAGCTCCAGGCCCAGGGCGGTGTTGGGATCGCCAAGGCCCATGCGCGAGGTCAGCAGCACCCCGGCGATACCGGCGACCACGCCCTGCAGGCCGAAGACGATGATCTTCAGACGGCGCACGTTGACCCCCGCCAGGGCCGCGGCCTCGGCGTTGCCGCCGGTGGCCAGGACGTTGCGCCCGAAGGCGGTCATGTTGAGCAGCACGCCGAAGATCACGAAGCAGGCGATCATGGTCCACACCGGCAGGGTGAGGCCCAGGAAGGAGGCGCTGCCCAGCTCGAAGAAGGCCGGCACGGTGATCATCACCGCATCGCCGCCGGAGGTGATGTAGGCCAGGCCGCGCACGAACTCCATGGCCGCCAGGGTGGCGATCAGCGAGTTGATGCCGAAGCGCGCCACCACCAAGCCGTTGAAGGCCCCCACGGCACCGCCGGCGACCACCCCGCCGAGCACGCCGATGATCACGCTGCCCGAGGCCGAGGTGGCCACCGCGGCGACCACCCCGGCGAAGGCCACGATGGAGGCCACCGAGAGGTCGACCTCGCCCAGCGCCAGCACCAGCATCATGGTCGTCGCGATGGTGCCGATCAGCGTCACCGAGAGCAGCAGCCCGATCATGTTGCGGCCGGTGAGGAAGTCGGGGATGAACACCGACAGGGCCACGAACAGCACCAGGAAGATGGCGATCAGCCCCGAGGTGTCGAGCAGGGTACGCAGCGGCTTGGTGAGCCCCTGGCGGCCCTCGGGCCGGGCCGGGGCGGCGCCCTCGCCCTGCGCGATCTCTTGCGTATTCATAGGATTCTCTCTCGCGGTTGGTGTGGTGTCAGGCGATTCGTTCAGGCGGGCAGCGCCAGGCCCAGCAGGCGTTCGGGGGTGGCGTCGTCGCGCGCCACGATGTCGACCAGGGCGCCGTCGCGCATCACTCCGATGCGGTCGCAGATCGAGCTGACCTCGGCCAGGTCGCTGGAGATCACCACCACGCTCTTGCCCTGGTCGGCCAGGTCGTAGAGCAGGGTGTAGATGTCGCGCCGGGCGCCGACATCGATGCCGCGGGTCGGCTCGTCCATGACGAACAGCTCGATCTCCTCGGACAGCCAGCGAGCCAGGATCACCTTCTGCTGGTTGCCGCCGGACAGGGTGCTGATGCGGGTCCGCGGCCCCGGCGTCTTGATGCTCAGCCGCCGGATGTAGTCGCGGGTGTTGGCCATCTCGCGCGACGGCTGGCGGAACAGTCCCCAGCGCTTGAAGAAGCGTCGACAGCTGACGTTGAGGTTGTCGGAGACGCTGGCGATGGGGAAGATGCCCTGGGACTTGCGGTCCTCCGGACACATGGCGATGCCGGCGCGTATCGCCTCGGCGGGCGTGCGGAAGCGACGCGGCTCGCCGGCGAAACGCACCTCGCCTCCGCGCGGGCGCTCGACGCCGCAGACCAGCCGCATCAGCTCGCTGCGGCCGGCGCCGACCAGGCCGAACAGTCCGAACACCTCGCCGCGGCGGACGTTGAAGCTGACCGGCTCGCTCAGCCCCTTGCCGGCGATGGCGTCGATGGCCATCAGCTCCTCGCCCGCCTCCCGGGCGCGATAGCCGTAGACGTCCTCGATGTCGCGCCCCACCATCTCGCTGACCAGGGTGTCGTGGTCCAGGGCCTCGAGGCTGTCGTGGGTGCGGATGTGCCGGCCGTCGCGGAACACCGTGACCGCATCGCACATCTCGAATACTTCCTCCATGCGGTGGGTGACGTAGAGCACCACCCGCCCCTCGTCGCGCAAGCGCTTGACGATGCGCTTGAGCTGGCGGGTCTCCTGCACGGAGAGGCTGCTGGTGGGCTCGTCGAAGGCGATCACCTTGGCATCGCGCAGCAGGGCGCGACCGATCTCGATCATCTGCTGCTGGCCGATGGACAGCTCACGCACCTTGGTGGCGGGATGGATGGCGTCCTCGCCCAGGTCGCGCAGGATGCGCAGGGCCTCCTCGCGCATGCGGCGGCGATCGACGAAGCCGCGCCTGGCCGGCAGCTGGCCGAGCAGCAGGTTCTCGGCCACCGAGAGGTTGGGCGACAGCGTCAGCTCCTGGTAGATGATGGCGACCCCCTGGCCGAGGGCCTCGCGGGCGTTGGCGAAGACGTGGCGCTCACCGCCCAGCCACAGGGCGCCCTCGGTGACACGATTGACGCCGCTGAGCACCTTGAGCAGGGTCGACTTGCCGGCGCCGTTCTCGCCCATCAGGGCATGCACCTGGCCGGCATGGGCGGCGAAGCTCACCCCGTCCAGCGCGCGCACGCCGGGAAACTCGACGCTGATGCCGTCGAAACGCAGATAGGGTTCTGACATGGGGGCAGACTCCTCAGCGGGCGGGCCCCCGGCCCCGCGGGGGCCGGGCGGGCGGGATCAGAGGCCGAGCTCATCGCGCACGGCCTGCCAGTTGTCGCGGGTCATCAGGGTGCCGGTGGTCACGGTGTTGCCCGGCGGCTCGTCGCCCTCGGTGACCCAGGCATAGAGGTTCTCCGCGGTCTGGCGACCATGCATGGTGGAGCTCACCGCCACGGTGCCGTGAAAGCCGGTGGGGTTCTCGCGGGAGAACTCGGCGAAGGCGGCGCCGGAGCCGTTGATGCCCACGCCGATCACGTCCTCGGCGCCCAGGCCATACTGCTCGCTGGCACGCACGCCCCCCAGCACGCTCTCCTCGTTGAGGGCATAGATCACCCAGTGCTCATAGTCGCCGCGCTTGGCGAACACCGGCGAGGCCGCCGAGAAGGCACTGGCGGTATCGCTGTTCTGCTGGGGGGCATCGAAGATATTGCCCTCGGGGAAGCCGGCCTCGAGCAGGGCATCGGTGGCGCCGTCGGTGCGCTCCTTGGCGGTGGGCAACTCGTAGTTGGTGATGCGCAGCGCGGCGACCTCCTCGGGATTCCAGCCGCGCGCGTCCATCTCGGCGGCGAGGGCCTCGCCCACCTGCTGGCCGATCTTGTAGCCGGACATGCCCAGGTGGGGGACCCCCTCCATGGGCTCGCCGTCGGGGCCGACGAAGCGGTCATCGACGGTGACCACCTTCATGCCGTACTGCTCGGCGCGGTTCATGATCGCCGGGCCGAGGCGCACGTCCGGCGGGCAGATCACGAAGCCCTGGGCCCCCTGGGAATGGAGGTTGTCGATGGCGCTCAGCACTTGCTGGCCATCCTCGCCGGCCAGGCGCACCACCTCGAAGCCCTGCTTCTCGCCGAGGGCGGTGGCGGCCTTCTGCTCGTTGATGAACCAGGCCTGCTCGGGCTTCTTGACGATGAAGCCCAGGGTCACCTCCTCCTGGGCCAGGGCGATGGTGGGGGCAGACAGGGCCAGGCCGGCGCCCAGGGTAACGGTGGCGATCAGTGAAAGGGGTCTCATCGCGTACTCCTGTGGTGATCTCGATTGTTGTTATGCACCCCGCGGGCAGCCCTTCAACTGCCGCGGTAATGGTCACCCTACGCCGTGACAACCATAACTCTCCAATAGCATTCGGCGCATAAAGTGATATCCATATGGTTATCAACCTGAATGAAGGGGGCGCTACGGGGACACGGACAGGACGACGGGGGCGACAACGCTGCGACTAAAGTGTGGCCAACGGACGCGGTGCGCCGGGCCGGTCTGGCGGGCGGCCGACTCAGCGGGTCGAGAAATGCCACCGGGTATGGCTCCGGTAGGTCTCTCCCGGTAATCGCAGCATCGAGGGGAAATCGGGGTGGGCCCGCAAGCGCCGGGTGGTGATGGGGTTCTCTCTGGACACCGCTTTTGGTAACCGCTGATACTGGCTTGGCGCTCTACTCATATTCATCTGGTTATCATGCCCATGACGCCTCCTGCCCATGACGGTCGCCTGACGCCGGACTGGTTTCTCGACGTGCGACTGAAGTGTCGCCACCTGCAGTTGCTCGCCGCCCTCGACGAGCATCGCAACCTGCATCGCGCCGCCGCCAGCCTGGCGATCAGCCAGCCCGCCGCCTCGAAGCTGCTCGCGGAGCTGGAAGCCCGACTCGACGTCAGGCTCTTCGAGCGTCACGCCCGGGGGCTCGACCCCAACTGGTATGGCGAGATCATGGTGCGTCGGGCCCGCAGCATGCTCTCGGAGTTGCAGCAGACCGGGGACGAGCTCAACGCCCTGCGCGCCGGCAATGCCGGCCGTGTCTCGGTGGGCACGGTCATGGACCCAGCGGTCACCCTGCTGTCCCAGGCCCTGGAAGCCACGCGCAGCGACCTGCCCAGGCTCAAGGTGAACGTCGACGTGGACGTCAGCCAGCGGCTGATCCCGCGCCTGCTCGAGGGTGAGCTCGACATCGCCCTGTGCCGCATCCCGGCGGGCTTCGATCACGGCCAGTTCGTCTTCGAGGAGATCGGCGAGGAAGTCATCAGCCTGATCTGCCGGCACGGCCATCCGCTGACGGCCACGGCCGCCCCCGAGCTGGTCGAGATGATCGACTACCCCTGGTCCCTGCAGCCGCCCGGCGCCCTGATGCGCCAGCGCTTCGACTACCTGCTCAGCTATCACGGCCTGGCGCCCCCCACACAGGTCGTCGACACCCCGGATATCCTGGTATCGCTGGCCCTGGTGGCGGCCTCCGACACGCTGACGGTGACCACCCGGGAGGTGGCCGAGCTGCTCTGCGACCCACAGCGCTTCTGCCTGCTGCCGACCCCGCAACCGGTGAACGTCCAGCCCTACGGCCTGGTCACCCTGAGGGCCAAGCGCCTGTCGCCCGGGGCGGCGGCACTCACCACCCAGCTGCGCGAGGTGATCCGCCGCCGCGAGCTCCGCTGAGGGGCCCGGTCACCCCACAGCCGCTGATCGAGAGGTCACCAGTCAGTCGTGGAACGGCGCCACGGCCTGCCGGTGGCCGAGCATCAGGGCATCGGCCACGTGGCGCAGGGGGGCGATGTCCATATCGCTCGCCCCGCGCTCGAGCAGGTCGCGGAAGTGAGCATAGACGCCCGGGTACTCCCGCTCCGGCTCATCCATCACCGTCTCGCCGTCGATGACCAGGCGGGCGCCCCCCTTCTCGAGCGTCAACACGCCCTGCGCGGTGTCGATGCGCATCTCCCAGCACGGCGGGTCTTCGTGGCGGAAGTCGAGATCGGCCTCGATCTCGACCCCGGCGGCAGTGCGGAACGCGAGGGCCGCGGCGATCGGCGTCTGGCAATTCTGCGGGATCTGGAGGGTCGCGCGGCGCAGGAAGAACGGTGCCAGCAGCTCGGTGGCGATGGACAGCGCGTTGATGCCGGGGTCGAAGACCCCCATGCCACCGGCTTCCCAGAGCCAGTGCTGGCCGGGGTGCCAGACCCGCACGTCTTCATGCCAGCGGATGGCCACGCCGCGCACGGCCTTGTCGGCCAACCACGCCCTGGCGGTGGCGATCCCCGGCGCGAACCGCGAGTGCCAGGCGGCGAACAGCACCCGGTCCCGCGCGGCGGCGAGGACCCTCAGGTCCTCGATCTCGGCCAGGGTCGCGCCGGGGGGTTTCTCCAGCAGCACCGCCTTGTCGTGGCGCAGCGCCAGGGAGGCGAGCTCGTGACGCAGGTGGGCCGGGGTACAGATCGCCACCCCGTCAAGGCTCGGCTCGGCGTTGAGCATCGCCGCCAGGGACGGATAGGCGGTGACACCGTCGAGGCGGGCATGGGGATCCGCCGTGGCGACGAGTTCGAGGCCGGGGGTGGCGGCGATGGCGGCCAGGTGCTGGTCGCGGGCGATCTTGCCGACACCGGCCAGGCCCAGGCGAAAGGCGGACATGAGGCTCTCCTCGGTGGGTCGCGCCGGAGGCGGCGGGCGCTCCGGCGACGGGCTAGTGGTTATCCCTCGGCGGGCTGCGGCGCGCCACGTCGCGATACTTCGGCGCCGGCGCCAGGGTCATGCCGCGATCCAGCGGCTCGACCATCGAGCGCTGGATCTCCTGCCAAGGCGTCTGGTGAGCGGGATAGCGATAGCCGCCCTGCCGCTCGAGTCGCTCACGCCTCGCCGCGAGTTCGGCGTCATCGACCATGAGGCGTACCTCGCCGCGGCCGAGGTCCACCCGCAGCCGGTCCTCCGTCTCGAGCAGCGCCAGCGGCCCGCCGGTGGCCGCCTCCGGCGAGGCGTTGAGGATCGACGGCGAGCCGGAGGTGCCCGACTGGCGCCCGTCGCCGAGGCACGGCAAGGCCTCGATGCCGGCACGAATCAGCGCCTCGGGCGGCTGCATGTTGACCACCTCGGCCCCGCCGGGATGGCCCACCGGGCCGGCGCCGCGCATCACCAGGATGGTGGTCGCGTCGATGCCGAGCGCCGGGTCGTCGATGCGCGCATGGTAGTCCTCGGCGCCATCGAAGACCACCACGCGACCCTCGAAGGCCTCGGGATCATCCAGGGCCTCGAGGAAGCGCCGGCGGAAGTCGGCGGAGATCACGCTGGTCTTCATCAGCGCCGAGTCGAACAGGTTGCCGGTGAGGTTGAGGAAGCCGGCGTGTTCGACCAGCGGGTTGGCGTAACGGCGGATCACCTCGGGGTCCCGGGTCTCGCGCCCCGCCAGGTTCTCGCCCATCGTCCGGCCATTGACGGTCGGCGCCTCGCCGTGGAGCCGGCCGGCCTCCAGCAGCTCGTGCATCACCGCCGGCACGCCGCCGGCGCGGTGGAACTCCTCGCCCAGATAGGCCCCGGCCGGCATCACGTTGGCCAGTAGTGGCACCTCGTGGCCCAGGCGCTGCCAGTCGTCGTTGTCGAGGGCGACGCCGGCATGCCGGGCGATGGCGTTGACGTGGATCGGCGCGTTGGAGGAGCCACCCAGCGCCGAGCAGGTGACCACGGCGTTCTCGAACGCCTCGCGGGTCAGGATGTCGCTCGGCCGCAGGTCCCCCCGGACCATGTCGACGATGCGCTCGCCGGTCCGGTAGGCGACCGCGCCACGTTCCTTGTAGGGGCCGGGGATCATCGCCGAGCCGGGCAGGCTCATGCCCAGCGCCTCGGCCAGCGAGTTCATGGTCGAGGCGGTGCCCATGGTATTGCAGTGGCCCACCGAGGGCGCGGAATCGGCGATCCGCGACAGGAACTCGGGGTAGTCGATGTCGCCGGCGGCCAGGCGCTTGCGCATCTCCCAGACGATGGTGCCCGAGCCGACACGCTCGGCGCCCCGCCAGCCGTTGAGCATCGGCCCGCCGGAGAGCACGATCGCCGGGATATTGACCGTGGCCGCGGCCATCAGGCTGGCCGGGGTGGTCTTGTCGCAGCCGGTGGTCAGCACCACGCCGTCCAGCGGGTAGCCGTGCAGCACCTCGACCAGGCCCAGGTAGGCGAGATTACGGTCCAGCGCCGCGGTGGGGCGGCGCACGTTCTCGTGGATGGGGTGCATGGGGAACTCGAAGGGCACTCCGCCGGCGGCGCGGATGCCGTCCTTGACCCGCTTCACCAGCTCCACGTGGTGGCGGTTGCAGGGCGTCAGGTCGGAGCCCGACTGGCAGATGCCGATGATCGGGCGCCCGCTGGTCAGTTCCTCCAGGGTGACGCCCTGGTTCAGGTAGCGCTCGAGGCATAGCGCGGTGGTGCCGGGGTGGTCCGGGTTATCGAACCAGTCGCGCGAGCGGAGTGGGTCGGGGGAGATCCGGCGTGACTCTTGGGCCATGTCTGCACCTCTATCGTGATGATGGCGTCGTTACAGTCGGGAATAAGTTAAACATACTAACCATATGTTAAACATATCTAGATGACCGTAGAAGACCGACCGGGACACCGGGGCCCTCCCCGAAGGGGAACTTGCCGGCCTAGCGCCGCTGCCAGTAGCGGGCGAGCCTGGTGCGATGTCGTATACATCCTTCGGCATGACGCACAGAGAACGATAATCGGATGCCCGGCCTGCATCATGGCACCCCCCAACAATCCAACACGGTTTCTGCCATGGTCTATACAAGCGCCATCCTGCTGAGCCTGATCGGCTATTTCGTCATCGGCCACCTGGCCGGGCGTCGGGTCAAGCACCTCGACGACTACCTGGTCGCGGGGCGCAACGCCCCGACCTTTCTCATCCTCGGCACCCTGGTCGCCAGCTACCTGAGCACCAGCGCCTTCCTCGGCGAGACCGGCTTCGCCTACCAGGGCTATCCCTTCGTGATGCTGATCTTCGCCGCCATCAGCACCTCCGGGTGCCTGCTCGGCGCCCTGGCCTTCGGGCGCTACCTGCGCCGCAGCGGCGCCCTGACCGTGCCGGAGTTCTTCGGCAAGCGTTTCGCCTCCAAGCGCGTGCAGAGGATCGCCGGGCTGACCACCGTGCTCGGCCTGGGCGCCTACCTGCTGGGCGTGATGCAGGGCGCCGGCATCATGTTCGAGGAGCTCACCGGACTGCCCTACTGGGTCGGCCTGGTGCTGGTGTGGCTGACCTACACCGGCTTCATCCTCTACTCCGGCTCGCCGGGCGTGATGCTGACCGACACGATCATGTTCGTGATCTTCTCGGTGGCGGCGCTCGGCGGCTCGATCTACATCATCCAGGACCTGGGCGGCTGGCACGGCGTGGTCGAGGGGCTCCTGGCCCAGGGCGACAAGCCCGGCATCGCGCTGTGGCACGGCGTCCTGCAGGGTGACGACGCGACCTTCTCCACGCCGGGCGAAGCCCTGACCTGGGGCCTGACCCTGGGCCTGGTGTGGGCCGCCGTGCTGGCGGCGAGCCCCTGGCAGTCCAGCCGCTACCTGATGGCGCGCAACGAGCACGTGGTGATGCGCTCGGCGATGCTCACCGCGGTCTCGCTGGCCGTCTTCTACGCCCTGATGATGATGACCGGCGCGGCCATCAACCTCTACGACCCGACCCTGAACGGCGAACGCGCCATGGTGTGGGCGGCCCTCAACGTCCTGCCGGCCTGGCTGGGCGTGGTGATCCTCACCGGCGTCTTCGCCGCCGGCCTGTCCTCCTGCTCGACCTTCCTGTCGATCATCGGCTTCAGCATCTCCAACGACATCCTGCCGGCCAACCGCAACGAAGCCTCGGCCATGCGCGCCAGCCGGATCGCGGTGCTAGGAGCCGGTCTGATCGCCCTGATCCTGGCGCTGTTCCAGCCGCCGGCGGTGATGGCCGTGGTGTGGTTCGCGGCGACCCTGTTCGCCTCCTCCTGGGGCCCGGTGGCGCTGATGAGCATCTGGAGCCGCCGGATCACCGCCGCCGGCGCTGGCTGGGGCCTGACGGTCGGCTTCGTCGGCAACCTCATCCTGTCGCTGATGGTGCAGGCCGAGTGGCTCGCGCTGCCGACCTACCTGCACCCCGTGCTGCTCAGCACCCTGATGGCGCTGGTGGCCATCGCCGTGGCCTCGTCGCTGACCCGAGTCAGCCAGGCCGAGCGCGACTACCGGGCCTTCCTGCATCGTGCCGACGAGCACGAGCCCAGCGGCTGGACCGCCGGTTCCCGCGGGGTGGCCGCGTTCACCATGCTGGCGGGCGTCGGCGTCGGTGCCTTCCTGTGGCGCCAGTACGCCGATACGCTGGCCGCGCTCGCCGGCCAATTCGGCATCCCCGAATCCGCGGTCACCGGCGCCTACGCCCTGGCCGTCGGCTGCGGCGGCATGCTGGTCATCGCCGGCGCCGTGGGTTACCGGGTGGTACGGTCCCGGAATGCCCCGGCACACAACGCCCGTCCCGCCGAGTCCTGACAACCGCCCGCCCCCTCACGACGATGCCGGTGGCGGGACAGCACCGGCATCCCCGCCGACGGCGGTAGCCCATGGCCGACATTTCGGCTCAGCCCAGCCGGCCGGCGCTACCGCCACTTTCCTCGAGGCCTATCGGAGGCAAGCGGCGTGGCGAGGCACCACCCCGTATCTTAGAGCCCCGCGTCCCCTCGCCTCAGTGCGAGTGGCGCGGCACCTCGGCGCCGCGCTTGCCGACCAGGAAGTCGAAGTCGCAGCCCTCGTCGGCCTGCAGGACGTGCTCGATGTAGAGCTGGCGATAGCCGCCGCTGCGGGCGATCTCCTTCGACTCGGCGGTGGGGTCGCCCTCGGCCAGCCGCGCTTTGAGCTCGGCCTCGTCGACCTCCAGGTGCAGGCGGCCGCCGTCGCAGTCGAGCTCGATCCAGTCGCCGTTGCGCACCGCCGCCAGCGGGCCGCCGGCCGCCGCCTCCGGCGCCACGTGCAGCACCACGGTGCCGTAGGCGGTGCCGCTCATGCGCGCGTCCGAGATGCGCACCATGTCGGTGACGCCCTGCTCCAGCAGCTTGGACGGCAGGCCCATGTTGCCGACCTCGGCCATGCCGTGATAGCCGCGCGGACCGCAGTTCTTCATCACCAGGATGCTGTCGGCGTCGACCGCCAGGTCCGGGTCGTTGATGCGCGCCTTGTAGTCGTCGAAGTTCTCGAACACCACGGCGCGGCCGCGATGCTGCATCAGCTCGGGGCTCGCCGCCGAGGGCTTGAGCACCGCCCCGCCCGGGGCCAGGTTGCCACGCAGCACGCACATCCCGCCATCTGCGCGTAAGGGAGAGTCCAGCGGACGGATCACTTCGTCGTCGTAGAGCGGCGCCTCGCAGACGTTCTCCCACAGGGTCTTGCCGTTGACGGTCAGGGCGTCCTTGTGGGGTAGCCGGTCGGCCTCGCCGAGGCGCCTGAGCACCGCGGGCAGCCCGCCGGCGTAATAGAACTCCTCCATCAGGAAGCGCCCCGACGGCTGCAGGTCGACGATGGTCGGCGTGCCGCGGCCGATGCGCGTCCAGTCGTCCATCGTCAGATCGACGCCGATGCGCCCGGCGATCGCCTTGAGGTGGATCACCGCGTTGGTCGAGCCGCCGATCGCCGCGTTGGTGCGGATGGCGTTCTCGAAGGCCTCGCGGGTCAGCACCTTCGACAGCCTGAGATCCTCGTCGACCATCTCGACGATGCGGTTGCCGGAGAGGTGCGCGAGCACGTAGCGACGCGAATCCACCGCCGGGATCGCGGCATTATGCGGCAATGAAACGCCCAGGGATTCCGCCATGCAGGCCATGGTCGAGGCGGTGCCCATGGTGTTGCAGGTCCCCGCCGAGCGCGACATGCCGGCCTCGGCAGCCATGAAGTCGTGGATCGAGATCTTGCCCGCCTTGACCTGCTCGGAGAGCTGCCAGACCACGGTGCCCGAACCGATGTCCTTGCCCTCGTGCTTGCCGTTGAGCATCGGCCCGCCGGTCACCACGATGGTCGGCAGGTCACAGCTCGCCGCACCCATCAGCAGCGCCGGGGTGGTCTTGTCGCAGCCCACCAGCAGCACCACCGCGTCCATCGGATTGCCGCGGATCGCCTCCTCGACATCCATGCTGGCCAGGTTGCGGGTGAACATCGCCGTGGGACGCAGGTTGGACTCGCCGTTGGAGAACACCGGAAACTCCACCGGATAGCCGCCGGCCTCCAGGATGCCCTGCTTGACGTGCTCGGCGATCTTGCGGAAGTGGGCGTTGCAGGGGGTCAGCTCCGACCAGGTGTTGCAGATGCCGATGATCGGCTTGCCCTGGAACTCGTGGTCGGGAATGCCCTGGTTCTTCATCCAGCTGCGGTACATGAAGCCGTTCTTGTCGGCGCTGCCGAACCATTCGGCACTGCGCAACCGGCGCTTGCTGTCGGTCATGGGAGTCTCTCCTTTCGCGTATCGCGGCCTGTCTTTCGCCTCAAAGGCGTCGCCCAAATGCGGCGCGGCCTGGCCATGACGGTAGCCCGATGCCGACGAGTAGTCGACACATACGAAAGTATATGTTGAACAAATATGCCGTATGTACAACATTTAGTCCCACGACGGCATAGCCAGCCGTGACACCACGACACAACAACAGCTTCGATGGAGAATGCAGATGCCCCACTTCAAGCCAAGCCTGCTGCTCACCGGCACGGCGCTGATGCTCGGCCTGTCCACGGCCCAGGCGGCGGAGTACGAGTGGAAGTTCCAGGCCTCGGAAACCGCCGGCGAGCCCAGCTTCAAGATCAAGGAGGAGTGGGCCGACAAGATCGAGACCATGACCGATGGCCGGGTGCATATCGAGATCCTGCCGATCAACTCGGTGGTCGGCCCCACCGAGACCCTGCAGGCGGTGTCCTCCGGCATCCTCCAGGGCCACATGACCGACCCCAGCTACTTCTCGGGCCAGAATCCCGCCTTCGGCATGCTGGGCAACCTGGTCGGCGCCTGGAGCGATCCCTACGACTTCCTGGAGTACATGAAGTACGGCGGCGGCGAGGCGCTCTACAACGAGCTGGCCAACCCCTACGGCACCCAGCTGATCAGCGCGGCGACCTTCCCGCTGGAATCGATTCCCTCCACCGTGCCGATCGAGTCCATCGATGACTTCGAGGGCCTCAAGATCCGCGCGCCCCAGGGCATGGTCTACAACATCTTCGAGCGCATCGGTGCCACCCCGGTCAACCTGCCGGGCTCGGAGGTCTACACCGGCCTGGAGAAGGGCGTGATCGACGCCGCCGACTCCACGGTGCTGTCCAACAACGACGCCATGGGGATCCACGAGTTCGCGCCCTACCCCCTCTACCCGGGCTTCCACTCCATGCCGATGATCGCCGTGTCGCTCAACAAGGAGATCTGGGATGGCCTGCCCGACGAGCTGAAGACCACCCTCGAGACGGCCTTCGACGGCATGGCCTACGACCTGATCGCACGGCTCAAGGCACAGGACATCGAGACCCTGCAGGCGCTCAACGACAACCCCGACGTCACCCCCATCGACTTGTCCAACGAGGAGCGCAAGCGCTTCCGCCAGGCCGCCGAACAGGAATGGCGCGAATGGGCCGGCAAGAACGAGATGACCCAGAAGGTCTACGACTCGGCCACCGCCTTCCTGGAATCCCGCGGCCTGCTGTAACCCCAGCCCCCACCCACTCGGCGGTGCCCGGCCGGCACCGCCCTTCTCCCCACTCCCAATGACATCGGCGGCGCCTCGGCGCCGCCCGGAGGAGTCATGTCTCCCAAGAATCACGACGACCGCCTCGCCGTCGACGAGGGGCACGTCGCCAGCGACGAGGATGAACTCTCCGCAGCCACCGCCGGCGAGCCGGAACATGCCCATGATCCTGCGGCCGGCGCACCGGGGCGCGGTGTCTTCGACCGCGGCGTGATCCAGGCGGCCCGCGGCGCCGCCTGGCTGGTGTTCATCGCCATGGCGATCAGCGTCTATGAGGTCATCATGCGCTACGCCTTCGGCTCGCCGACCTCCTGGGTCCACGAGAGCGTAGTGATGCTGGTGGCGGTCGGCTTCTCCCTGGGTGGCCCCGCGGCCCTGGCCAACGACCGTCACATCCGCGTCAAGGTACTCTACGACGCCGTCGGCCCCCGCGCCCGATTGTGGCTCGACCGCTTCAACGACCTGGTGACCTTCCTGTTCTGCCTGGGCATGTCCTACGCCGCCTACACCATGTTCTGGTCGGCTTCCCACAACCCGCTGGGCGAGTGGCAGCTGGAGCGCTCCGGCACCGCCTGGAACCCGCCCATCCCGGCCCTGGTGAAGGGCGTGATCCTGCTGGCCCTGGCGATCATGTGCGTGCAGGCCTTGCTGCATCTGATCCGCTCGCTTCGCCGCCGTGCCGATTTCGCAGCTCGAGGGGCTCAATCATGACGATTGCCGACGGAACCCTGCTGCTGGTGGGCCTGATCTTCGCGCTGCTGGTCACCGGCCTGCCGCTGGCCTTCATCACCGGCCTGGTGGCGCTCGCCTTCACCTTCGGCTGGTTCGGCCCCGACGCCCTGCCGCTGGTCACCAGTCGGGTCTACGGCTTCGTCACCGAGTACTCGCTGGTGGCGGTGCCGATGTTCGTGCTGATGGCCTCGCTGCTCGACCGCTCGGGGATCGCCAAGGACCTGTTCAACGCCATGCGCGTGTTCGCCGGCCGCCTGCCCGGTGGCGTGGCGGTGCAGACCATCGTGGTGGCCTTCTTCCTGGCCGCGCTGTCGGGGATCATCGGCGGCGAGATCGTGCTGCTCGGCATCCTGGCCCTGCCGCAGATGCTGCGCCTGGGCTACGACAAGCACCTGTCCATCGGCGTGGTCTGCGCCGGCGGGGCGCTGGGCACCATGATGCCGCCGTCCATCGTGCTGATCATCTACGGCCTGATCGCCTCGGAGTCGATCGCCGACCTGTTCACCGCGGCGATCACCCCGGCGGTGATCCTGATGCTCTCCTACATCGGCTACGTGCTGGTGCGCTGCCTGAAGAATCCCGCCATGGGCCCGCCGATGAGCGATGCCGACCGCGAGGAAGGCTTCGCCAACCGTTGGCAGGCCCTCAAGGCGATCGTCGTCCCGGGGCTGATCGCGGTGCTGGTGCTGGGCTCGATCTACGGCGGCGTGGCCTCGGTGACCGAGGCGGCGGCCATGGGCGTGTTCGGCGTGCTGCTGGCGGTGGTCGCCCGCGGCGAGTTCTCGCTGAAGACCATGCACGAGAGCCTGGGCCAGACGCTGATCACCTGCGGCATGATCATCTGGATCGGCATCGGCGCCGCGGCGCTGGTCGGGGTCTACAACCTGATGGGCGGCAACCGCTTCATCTCGGGCATGATCATGGGCCTGGACGTGGCGCCGATCATGATCATCCTGGTGATGATGGCGATCCTGCTGGTGCTGGGCATGTTCCTCGACTGGATCGGCGTGGCCATGCTGACCCTGCCGATCTTCGTGCCGATCGTCGAGCAGCTGGGCTACAGCCCGATCTGGTTCGGCATCCTGTTCGCCGTGAACATGCAGGTGTCCTTCCTGTCGCCACCCTTCGGCCCGGCGGCCTTCTACCTCAAGGGCGTGGCGCCGCCCGAGGTCAGCCTCAAGGACATCTTCGTCTCGCTGCTGCCGTTCATCGCCTTGCAACTCTGCGTGCTGTTCGCGCTGCTGTTCTGGCCCAACCTGGCCATGTGGCTGGTGGGCTGAGCGACGCCGGCAAGGCGACAGGGGTGTCGCCTTGCCCCCTAGACGCCCGACGCAGGCGTCTCCATCGATGACAAGGACAACATCATGGCGACACCCAGACTGACGTACCTGGAAAAGATCGGCTTCGGCAGCGGGGACATGGCCATCAACGTGGTCATCTCCTCGATGTTCCTGATCATCTCCTACTTCTATACCGACATCTTCGGTCTCAAGCCCTCCCACATGGGGATCCTGTTCCTGGTCGCCCGCCTGGTCGACGCGGTGACCGATCCCCTGATGGGCATGATCACCGACCGCATCAACACGCCTCGGGGACGCTACCGCCCCTACTTCCTGATCTTCGCGGTGCCCTTCGGCATCTCGGTGCTGTTGCTGTTCACCACCCCGGACTGGGACTACAACGCCAAGCTGGTGTGGGCCTATTCGACCTACCTGCTGGTCACCCTGCTGTTCACCGCCGTGACCATCCCCTATATCTCGCTGATCGGCGTGCTGAGCGACGATCCCAAGGACAAGCTGTCCGCCAACGGCTACCGGCTGTTCTTCGCCAAGATCGCCGCCTTCCTGGTCACCATCATCGTGCCCAAGCTGGCCGAATCCTTCGGCGAAGGCCAGCTCGAGCTGGGCTACCAGGTCGCCATGGGACTGATGGGCGGCCTGGCGACCCTGCTGCTGCTGTTCTGCTATCACACCACCACCGAGCGCGTCCAGCACCGCATCGACGACAAGCCCATCAAGCAGCAGTTCGCGCTGCTGATGAAGAACGACCAGTGGCTACTGCTGTGCGGCGCCTGCTTCACCGGCACCATGGGCTACGTGATGCGCAGCTCCGTGGCCGCCTACTACGCCAAGTACTACCTGGGCGCCGGCCCGAGCCTGCTCTCGGCCTTCCTCACCGTCGGCGTCGGCGCCGCCATCCTGGCCATGATCGCCTCCACCTGGATCACCAAGCGCTACTGCAAGGTACAGCTGTTCCGCTGGAGCCAGGTCGCGGTGGGCGTGCTCAGCGTGCTGATGTTCGTGCTGGTCGATCCCGGCGAGGTGGTGCTCGCCTTCGTGCTCTACTTCCTGATCTCCTTCGTGGTGGACCTGCACGCCCCGGTGTTCTGGTCGGCCATCGCCGAGTCCGTGGACTACGGCCAGGCCAAGACCGGCCAGCGCGTCTCGGGGCTGGCGTTCGGCGGCATCTCCTTCTTCCAGAAGGCCGGCATGGGTGCGGCGGGCTTCCTGGTCGGCGTGCTGCTGACCGTCTTCCACTACGAGCCCAACGTCGACCAGAGCGCCTTCACCCTCACCGGGATCGCCCTGATGCTGTCGATCATCCCCGGCGTCTTCCACACCCTGATGGGGGGCTTCATGTTCCGCTACCGGATCACCGACGCCTACTACGCGTCGCTGGGCGACATCGGCGCCGACCGTGACGCCGCCGCCCCGTCGACCGACAGCGCCCTCGAGCCGGGCCGGGCCAACTGATGGCCGCCCCCCGTTCAACCGCCCACGCCACGGAGCCTTCCATGACACTGCCCCCCGAGCCCCTCATCGAGCAGCGTGCCGACCCCTGGATCCTCGCCCACGACGGGCACTACTACTTCATCGCCTCGGTGCCCGACTACGACCGCCTGGAGATCCGCCGTGCGGGCAGCGTCGCGGGGCTGGCCACGGCGCCGGCCGCCACGGTATGGCGCAAGCCCGACGCGGGGCCGCTGCGCGAGCTGATCTGGGCCCCCGAGCTGCATCGCGTCGGCGGCATCTGGGTGATCTACTTCGCCGCCGCGCCGTCCCGCGAGATCGTCGATGGCCTCTTCCAGCACCGCATGTACGCCATCACCTGCGCGGCGGACGACCCGCTGGCCGGCGCCTGGAGCGAGCCGCGCCGGATGGAGACGCCGCTGGACAGCTTCTGCCTGGATGCCACGACCTTCCAACTGCGCGGACGCGACTACTACGTCTGGGCCCAGAAGGACCCGGCCATTCCCGGCAACTCGAATCTCTATATCGCCGAGCTGGCGGGCCCGGACCGCCTGGCCGGGCCGCCGACCCGCCTCAGCGTGCCCGAGCACGACTGGGAAAAACGCGGCTTCCTGGTCAACGAGGGGCCGGCGGTGCTCCAGCGCCACGGTCGGCTCTTCCTCACCTACTCGGCCAGCGCTACCGACGAAAACTACTGTGTGGGACTCCTGTGGGCGGATGCCGACAGCGACCCGCTGGACGCGGCGAGCTGGTCGAAATCGCCGACCCCGGTGCTCGATAGTGACCCGGAGCACGACATCTTCGGCCCCGGCCACAACGGCTTCGTGGTCAGCCAGGACGGCACCGACCTGCTCGTCTACCACGCCCGCACCTATACCGACATCCTGGGCGACCCGCTGTGGGACCCCAACCGCCATACCTACGTCAAGCCGATCCGCTGGGACGAGCACGGCTTCCCCGATTTCGGACGGGCCGGCGAGGACACCCTGCCACCGGCCAGACAACGTCCATGAGCCACCACGCCAGCAAGTCATCAGGACCATAGAATCAACATATAATATTATATGTTGTACATACCCCGGAAGCCGGGGCTATGATGGGGCCACTTCGGTGCTCGCCGCTCCGACCCGACAGCCGAGGAATCACACCATGCGAATCATCCAATGCCTGCATGACGGCGCCCCCCGCGCCGCCCTGGTCGAAAGCGAGAACAACGTCCGGCTTCTAGAGGCCGACACCTATACCCTGGCCCGCCGCGCCATCACCGACGGCCGGTCGCTGGCCGAGGTGGCCGAAACGGCGCTGACCGAGACGCGGCTCGACTACGCTCAGCTCGTCGACGAGCAGCGCCTGCTGCCGCCGCTGACCCACCCCGACCCGGCCCATTGCCTGGTCACCGGCACCGGCCTGACCCATCTGGGCAGCGCCGACACCCGCTCGGCGATGCACGCCCCGTCTCAACAACAGGCGCAGGCCGACGAGGCCGAGCTGACCGACTCGATGCGCATGTTCCGGCTCGGCGTGGCGGGCGGCAAGCCCGCCGCCGGCGAGACCGGCGCCCAGCCGGAGTGGTTCTACAAGGGCGACGGCGACTGCGTGGTGGCCCCCGAGGCGCCGATGCCGGTGCCGGCCTTCGCCGAGGACGCCGGCGAGGAGCCGGAGCTCGCCGGGCTCTACCTGATCGGCGACGACGGCCAGCCCTGGCGGGTCGGCTACGCCATCGGCAACGAGTTCTCCGACCACGTCACCGAGCGCTTCAACTACCTGTGGCTGGCCCATTCCAAGCTGCGCCACTGCAGCTTCGGCCCGGAGCTCTTGATCGGCGAGCTGCCCGAACACCTGGAGGGCGTGAGCCGCATCGTCCGCGACGGCGAGACCCTGTGGGAGAAGCCGTTCCTGACCGGCGAGGCCAACATGGCCCATAGCCTGGCCAACCTCGAGCATCATCACTTCAAGTACCCCGGCTTCCGCCGCCCCGGCGACGTCCACGTGCACTTCTTCGGCACCGCGACGCTGAGCTTCGCCGACGGCGTCCAGACCCGCGACGGCGATCGTTTCGAGATCGCCCTGCCGGCCTTCGGCCGGACACTGCGCAACCCGCTGGCGTTCGACACCGACACCACCGATACCCCCGTTCATTCCCTGTGACCTCAGGAGGCTCCATGACCCTGGAAGGCAAGCAACTGATCGGCCAGGCGGCCGTGACCGCCGACGGCAAGGCGATCCACGCCATCGACCCGGCCACCGGCGAGACCCTGTCCCCGGCCTATGCCGCGGGCGGCAAGGCCGAGGTGGAACAGGCCTGCGACCTGGCCTGGGCGGCCTTCGCGACCTACCGCGAGACCGGCCTCGAGGAACGCGCCCGTTTCCTCGAGGCCGTCGCCGACGAGATCGAGGCCATCGGCGATGCGCTGATCGAGCGCGCCATGGCCGAGTCCGGCCTGCCCCGGGCCCGCCTCGAGGGCGAGCGCGGCCGCACCTGCGGCCAGCTGCGCCTGTTCGCCCAGGTGGTGCGCGCCGGCGAGTGGCTCGACCTGCGCCTCGACCCGGCGCTGCCGGAGCGGGCGCCGATGCCGCGCGTCGACCTGCGCCAGCGCCATATCGCCCTGGGCCCGGTGGCGGTATTCGGCGCCTCCAACTTCCCGCTGGCCTTCTCGGTGGCCGGTGGCGACACCGCCTCGGCCCTGGCCGCCGGCTGTCCGGTGGTGGTCAAGGCGCACTCCGCCCACCCCGGCACCTCCGAGCTGGTCGGCCGCGCCGTGCAGCGCGCCGTGGCCAGGTGCGAGCTGCCCGAGGGCGTGTTCTCGCTGCTCTACGGCTCCGGCCGCGAGGTGGGCCAGGCGCTGGTGCGCGATGCGCGCATCAAGGCGGTGGGCTTCACCGGCTCGCGCTCCGGCGGCACCGCGCTGATGCAGGCCGCCCAGGCGCGTCCCGAGCCGATCCCGGTCTATGCCGAGATGAGCTCGATCAACCCGGTGTTCCTGCTGCCGGCGGCCCTGGAATCCCGTGCTGCCGAGCTGGGCGAGGCCTTCGTCGGCTCGCTGACCCTGGGCGCCGGCCAGTTCTGCACCAACCCGGGGCTGGTGATCGGCGTCAAGGGCGAGGGCCTCGACGCCTTCGTGGCCGCCGCCGGCGAGGCGGTGACGGGCGCCGCGGCCCAGACCATGCTGACCCCGGGCATCCATGACGCCTATGTGCAGGGCGTCGATGGCCTCCTTCAAAGCCGCAAGGCCCGTGAGGTGGCCCGCGGCCCGGTCGGCGAGGGTCCCAACGCCGGCCAGGCCGGGCTGTTCGTGGCCTCGGCCGCCGACTTCCTGAGCGACGAGGCCCTGCAGGCCGAGGTGTTCGGCGCCAGCTCGCTGGTGGTGGAGTGCGCGGACCTCGACGAGGTCAAGCGCGTGGCCGAGCATCTGGAAGGCCAGCTCACCGCCACCCTGCAGATGGACGACGGCGACCTGGAGGCCGCCCGCGACCTGCTGCCGATCCTCGAGCGTCGCACCGGGCGGGTGATGGCCAACGGCTGGCCCACCGGCGTCGAGGTGTGCCACGCCATGGTCCACGGCGGGCCTTACCCGGCGACCTCGGACTCGCGCACCACCTCGGTGGGCAGCGCGGCGATCCACCGCTTCCTGCGCCCGGTGTGCTACCAGAACCTGCCCCAGGGCCTGCTGCCCGAGGCACTGCATGACGGCAACCCCGCCGGCGTCAGCCGCCTGGTCGACGGCCGGCGCGAAGCCTGAGGAGACGCCCATGTCGCATACCATGACCTTCGCCCTGCCCGAGGATGCCGACCAGGCCCTGCTGGTCGGCCGGGTCTGGCGCGATGCGCCCCACCAGGGCCCGGCCCTGGTGGTGGTCCGTCGGGGCCGGGTCCTCGACATCACCGCGAGCGGTACCTGCATGGCCGACCTGCTCGACCGCGACGACGCGGTCGCGTTCGTGGCCTCGGTCGAGGGCGAGGACCTGGGCCCGGTCGAGGGGCTGCTGGCGAACTCCCTGCGGGACACGCCCGAGGCGCCCTATCTGCTCGCCCCCTGCGACGTCCAGGCGATCAAGGCCTGCGGGGTGACCTTCGCGGTCAGCCTGGTGGAGCGGGTGATCGAGGAGCAGGCGGGCGGCGACCCGGCCCGGGCCGGCGAGCTGCGCGAGGAACTGCAGGGGCTGATCGGCGACGACCTGTCGAGGATCGTCCCGGGCTCCGAGGCGGCCATGGCACTCAAGGCCGAGCTGCAGGCCCGCGGCGCCTGGTCGCAATACATGGAAGTGGGCATCGGCCCGGACGCCGAGGTGTTCACCAAGGCCCAGCCGCTGTCGGCGGTGGGCTTCGGCCGCGGCGTGGGCCTGCACCCGGCCTCGGAATGGAACAACCCGGAGCCGGAGATCGTGCTGGCGGTGGACGCCGCCGGCCGGGCCAAGGGCGCGACGCTCGGCAACGACGTCAATCTGCGCGACGTCGAGGGCCGCAGCGCCCTGCTGCTGGGCAAGGCCAAGGACAACAACGCCTCCTGCTCGCTCGGTCCCTTCATCCGCCTGTTCGACGAGCGCTTCACCCTGGACACGGTACGCCAGGCCCGGGTATCGCTGCGCATCGAGGGCGCCGATGACGACTTCATGCTGGAGGACGTCAGCGACATGGCCGAGATCAGCCGCGACCCGCTGGATCTGGTCCGCCAGACCCTCGGCGCGCATCACCAGTATCCGGACGGCGTCATGCTGTTCCTGGGGACCATGTTCTCGCCGATCCAGGATCGCGACGGCGCCGACCAGGGCTTCACCCACCATGTCGACGACCGCGTGACCATCGCCACCCCCGCCCTGGGCGCACTGGTCAACCGCGTCGACCGCTCGGACCGGCTGCCCCCATGGACCTTCGGCATCCGCCAATGGCTGGCCTTCCAGGCCCGGCGAGGCTGACACGCATCCTGGCCGGCTGATCGAAGCGGAGACAATGAGGTATCCTTGGCGACGGCCGCCTTCCTGTGCCTCGCACACGCCTCGATGGCGGTCCGTCCAGCGAAGGAAGGCTCATGTTCGACCTCATCGGCGATATCCACGGCTACGCCACCCCGCTAAGGGTGCTGCTCGAGCGGCTCGACTACCGCGAGCGCGGCGGTGTCTGGTCACATCCCGCGCGCCGGGTGATCTTCCTCGGCGACTTCATCGACCGCGGACCGGAACAGGCCGAGGTGGTCCGCATCGCCCGCGAGATGGTCGACGCCGGCCACGCCCTGGCCGTGATGGGCAATCATGAATTCAACGCCGTGACCTGGGCCACCGCGGACCCGGCCCGGCCCGGCGAGACGCTGCGCCGCCACTCGCCGAAGCACCGACGCCAGCATCAGGCCTATCTCGACCAGGTCGGCGAGGGCAGTCCCCTGCACCGTGACCACATCGCCTGGTTCAGGTCGCTGCCGCTCTACCTCGACCTGCCCGGGCTGCGCGTCGTCCACGCCTGCTGGCACCCGCCCTCCCTGGAGACGCTTGCCTCGCGACTCGACGACGCGGGCCGGATCCCGCCCGCGGCCTGGCCCGAGCTGGTGCGCGAGGGCAGCGCCGCCTTCGAGGCGGTGGAGACCCTGCTCAAGGGACTCGAGGTGGAACTGCCGACCGGGTACGAGTTCCTCGACAAGGACGGCAACCCCCGCCGTCGCGTGCGCACGCGCTGGTGGGAACTCGACCGGCTCACCTACCGTGACCTCGCCCTGGTGCCACCGGAGGCCATCGAGGAGATCCCCCACGAGCCCATCCCCGGGGATGTGCTGCCGGGATATGAGGGGAACAAGCCGCTGTTCGTGGGGCACTACTGGCTCACCGGCACGCCGCGCCCCCTCACCCCCCACATCGCCTGCCTGGACTACAGCATCGCCGCCTCGCCGACCTCGCACCGTGAGGGGGGCAGCAAGCTGTGCGCCTATCGCTGGGACGGCGAGGAGCAATTGCAGGCCGACCACTTCGTCTGGGTCGCTCCCTGAGCGGTGTTGACGGACCGAGCCCGGCCTGTAAAGGTCGCTCTCTTCTATTCCTGCCCCAGACCATCACAGCCACGGAGCGACGCATGGCAACAAGGAAAGGCCCCAAGTTCTATGTCGTCTGGGTCGGCCGTCAGACCGGGATCTTCACCACCTGGGCCGAATGCAATCGCCAGGTGAAGGGCTACCCCAAGGCCCGTTACAAGTCCTTCCCGACCCGAGAGGATGCCGAAGCCGCCTTCGCGAAAGGCCCTCTCAGTGCCGCACCCGCCAAGACGGCGAAGGCATCGGGCAGCGCGGGCTCGGCGTCCGGGGGACGCACGACACGCCGGCAGACTGCGCCGGCACAAGACACCTCCACGCCACCAGGCAAGGCCTACGACACGGAGATCTACTGCGATGGTGCCTGTGAGCCCAACCCCGGGGATGCCGGCTCGGGCATGGCCATCTACCGCAATGGCACTCTGGCCGAGCTCTGGTATGGGCTCCACAACCCCAGGGGGACCAACAACACCGCCGAGTTGAATGCCTTGCACCAGGCGCTCCGCATGGCCCGGGAGGAGGTCGCCCGGGGGGCCTCCGTGCGGATCCATTGCGACTCCACCTACTCCATCAACGCCATCACCAAGTGGGCCAGCGGGTGGAAGAAGCGCGGCTGGAAGAAGGCCGATGGCCAGGCGATCAAGAACCCCGAAATCATCCAGCCCACCCATGCCCTCTATGAAAGCCTCGCGTCGGCGGTGACCATCGCCCACGTCAAGGGCCACGCCGGCGTCGAAGGCAACGAGCTGGCAGACCGCATGGCCATGTATGGGGCCGACCAGCAGGAGCGCGAGTTCTGCCGTTACCGGGGCAGCGACTGCGTGGCGGATATCCTCAAGCTCAAGCGGGGTTGATGCCGGCTACGTTGGCGGTTGGCTTCCGACGGTGGGCTGTCGCCCGGCGTGAGCGATTGCCGGGCGGCGGCGGTGCCGGTGCGCTTGCCCAAGGCCGGCACGCCGTAGGGTATAGGTAGGAGCTCGACATCAGGGAAAAGTGCTAGATGCCGTGACTGCGAACACGCCAGGCAGTAGGAGAAAAGCAACCCTTTTTCGTAACAGTTTGTGTACTACTGTTACAAGAGAAGTCAGCGACAGCTTCATTAGCATGACAGGTTGCCTTTCTCCCTGGACTGGAGGTGGTCCAATGCACACCCAGCACGCTGCCAACCCGACTCGCCGCCCTTCCGGAATCGCCGCCCTTCATCTGGCGGCCCGCACCATCGCCACTTCTCGTCGCGATCAAGACGATGGCCCGATGACCGTAGAGCAACTGGCCAATGCACGACGGGAGGTCGAATACCTGGCCAGGCGCAACGGCATGAAAGAGCCTCTGTTACAGATATGGACTGTGCGTAGCTAGGTGTGTAAACCCACCAGGTTGTTCACGGAAAGCCTCAGCCGGCTAACCGGAGGCCGATAATCCAGACTGGCATGTGGCCGATGCCAGTTGTACTGATGAAGCCAGGCAGGCAGATGCCTGCCTCGCTCCTCCGAGCTGATGTATGACCGGGCGTAGGCCCATTCCCGCAGCGCGGTCTGAATGAACCGCTCTGCCTTGCCATTGGTGCGGGGCGTATAGGGTCGAGTGCGTTTGCGCTTCAGTCCCAGACGCCGGCACAGGCGGCGGAACGGCTTGGATTTGTAGCATCCACCATTGTCGGTCAGCACGCGCGTGAAGCGAATGCCCAGGTTCCTGTAGTAACGCACGGCCTCCAATAGGGCATAGCACGCACTCCAACCGGTTTCATCGGGATAGCGGGTGCCGAAAGCGACCCGCGAGTGATCGTCGATGGCGATGTGAACATACTCCCAGCCGGCGCCCCGCGTGTTCTGCTGGCGATCGCCGGTGACACGATGCCCTGGGCGTTCGAAGCGGCCGAGTTTCTTGATGTCCAGGTGCAGTAGATCTCCCGGCGCGTCATGCTCGTAACGATTCACGGGACGGGCAGGTGCCAAGGCCGAGAGACGATTCAGCCCCTCGCGTTCGAGGAGCCGTGCGACCGTGCTGTGTCCGATCCCTAACCGCTCGGCGATCTGGCGGTAGGTCTGGCGCTGCTGGCGACGCTCGAGGACCTGCTCGCGAACCTCGGCAGGGACCGCATGAGGGCAGCGACGGGGACGAGAAGAGCGGTTCTGCAGCCCGGCCTCACCCTCTTGCCGGTAGCGGCGCACCCACTTGTAGACCGTCCTCACACTGACACCTTGCGCCTGGGCGACCTCCTCGGGCCGGAGCCCTTCGTCAACGACTCGGCGGACCAGCAGGGCTCGACCATGCGGTGTGAGACGGGCATTCTTATGGGTGTTCATCCGGGCCTCCTGGAGGTTGGTTTGGGTCGCACCTCCAATTGTCCGGGTAGGTTCCGGATGAACAACCTACCGAGAGATCACAGCTAGGTCCCACCGCTGCTCCCCGCCACCTCACCGGCTCCCGCCTCGAGGCCGCTGAACTGCCGTCGAGCCTGGGGCAGGATGATCTCGTCCGCCCGGAACTTCGCAACGACGTCCTGCTCGCCGGCGAGCTGACGGGCAAAAGCGGTGTGGAGTTTTTCGGATTTTTTACGGGCACACGAAAAAGCCGCCTGGTGCATAGCACCAAGCGGCTGATTCTCTGAAACTTGTTGGTGGAGCCTAGCGGGATCGAACCGCTGACCTCAACACTGCCAGTGTTGCGCTCTCCCAGCTGAGCTAAGGCCCCACGCTGTCTCGCCGTTCCTGCCTTGCGAGAACGAGGCGAATATTACGTCCTGACCGGGAGACCGTCAACCCCGCCATGAGAAAAACCATCCCCGGGACTGACGCCAATTCCCCTTAGGATGATGTTGTGCCACGCTAAGGGCATCGTGAGCCGCCCGGGATGACGAGCAACGCGCCAGCGTCATGCCGTGGCATGCCCACCCTTTCATTCTCAACTTCGTTCAGGAGCACCTGCCTTGATCAGGGTTCTCGTTGCCGATGATCATCACCTGGTTAGGACCAGCATCGCCCACCTGCTGAATGCCGAGGCCGATATCAGCGTGATCGGCGAGGCCGCGGATGGCGAGGAGGCCATTCGACAGGCGCGTCAGCTCAAGCCGGATATCGTGCTGATGGATATCCGCATGCCCGGCATCGGGGGACTGGAGGCCACGCGCAAGATCCACCGCTTCACCAGCGACGTCCGCATCCTGGTGCTGACGGCCTTCCTCGAGGAGGCCTTCGCCCAGCGGCTGCTGGAGGCCGGCGCCCATGGCTTCATCAGCAAGGGCTGCCAGCAGGACGAGATGGTCCAGGCGATCCGCGGGGTCTTCGCCGGCCAACGCTACGTCAGCCCGGAGATCGCCCAGCGCCTGGTGCTGTCGCGCATCGATTCCAGCGACAACCCCTTCGACCAGCTCTCCCAGCGCGAGCTGCAGGTGGCGATGATGATCGTCAACTGCCAGAAGGTGGCCGACATCGCCGACCGCATGTTCCTGAGCCCCAAGACCGTCAATACCTATCGGTACCGCATCTTCGAGAAGCTCGGGGTGCATTCCGACGTGGAGCTGACCCACCTGGGACTGCGTCACGGCCTGGTGGACGGCTTCAGCGAGGTGGAATGACCCGCCCGGTGGCGGGTCTGATAGGATGACGCTCCCGTTTCATCCACCACCGGCGCCGCGATGAGTTTCGATTCCCGTCATTTCCTCGATACCGTCACCGAGTCCCCGGGGGTCTATCGCATGCTCGACGAGCAGGGCGAGACCCTCTATGTGGGCAAGGCCCGCCGGCTCAAGGCGCGCCTGGCCAGCTATTTCCGGGGCGCCCTGAACACCAAGACCCAGGCGCTGGTCTCGCGCATCGCCGACATCCAGGTCACGGTCACCAACAGCGAGACCGAGGCACTGCTGCTCGAGCAGACGCTGATCAAGGAACAGCGCCCGCCCTACAACATCCTGCTGCGCGACGACAAGTCCTACCCGTTCGTCTTCGTCACCGACCGTCACCCCTTCCCCGCCCTGGAGTACAAGCGGGCCCGCGCGCGCCACGACGACGGGCGCTACCTGGGTCCCTACCCCAGCAGCGGCGCGGTGCGCGAGAGCCTGTCGCTGATGCAGAAGATCTTCCGCATCCGCAACTGCGAGGACAGCGTCTTCGCCCATCGCACCCGGCCCTGCCTGCAATACCAGATCGGCCGCTGCAGCGCGCCCTGCGTCGGCTATATCGGCGAGGCGGACTATCGCCGCGACCTGGAGCATGCGGTGCAGTGCCTGGAGGGCAAGAGCGAGGCGGTGACTCGTGAGCTGACCCGGGACATGGAGGCGGCCAGCCAGGCGCTGGACTTCGAGGAGGCGGCCCGGCTGCGCGACCAGATCCAGCACCTCCGCCAGCTGCAGCAGCGCCAGTTCGTCGATACCGGCGGCGGCGACGCCGACGTCTTCGCCCTGGCCACGCGCCCCGGCGCGCTGTGCATCTCGGTGCTCACCGTGCGCCAGGGCCGCCTGCTCGGCGCCCGCCACCATGAGCCCGCCAACGGCCTGGACCTGGGCCCCGAGGCCCTGCTCGGCGACTTCGTCAGCCAGTTCTACCTGGGGCAGAGCCGGGAAATCCCCACCGAGGTGATCACCAGCCACCCGCTGCCCGATGCCGCCCTGATCGCCCGCGCCCTGGGCGAGCGCGCCGGCAGGCGCATCCGGGTCACCGACCAGGTTCGCGGCCACCGCGCCCAGTGGCGCGAGCTCGCCCGCACCAACGCCGAGCAGCAGCTGGCCGGCCAGCTGGCCAGCCAGAACCAGCTCACCAGGCGCTTCGAGGCCCTGCGCGAGGCGCTCGCCCTGGAGACCACGCCGGCGCGGCTGGAGTGCTTCGACATCAGCCATAGCCATGGCGAGGCCACGGTGGCCTCCTGCGTGGTGTTCGATGCCAGCGGCCCGCGCAAGTCGGACTACCGGCGCTTCAACATCGAGGGCGTGGAAGCCGGCGACGACTACGGCGCCATGCGCCAGGCGCTGACTCGCCGCTTCCGGCGTCTGAAGGAGGGCGAGGGCGAACGCCCGGACATTCTCATCGTCGATGGCGGCAAGGGGCAGCTCAACATGGCCCGCGAGGTCTTCGAGGAACTCGGGGTCACCGGCGTCCACCTGCTGGGCGTGGCCAAGGGCACCACCCGCAAGGCCGGACTGGAGACCCTGTACATCGAGACCGTGAACCGCACCCTCGACCTGGACGGCACCTCGCCGGCCCTGCACCTGCTGCAGCACATCCGCGACGAGTCACACCGTTTCGCCATCGCCGGCCACCGGGCACGGCGCGACAAGGCCCGGCGCACCTCCACCCTGCAGGAGATCCCCGGCGTCGGTCCGCGGCGTCGCCGCGAGCTGTTGCGCTTCTTCGGCGGCCTGCAGGGGGTCAAGCAGGCCAGCCGGGAGGAGCTCGCCCGGGTGCCCGGCATCAGCGCCACCCTGGCCGAGGCGATTCATCGTGCCCTGCATGGATGAGCGCGGCCAAGCTGGATAGAATAGCCCGACATCACGGCATCCCCTCTCCATACAGGCAAGGACCGCAGCTTCCGATGAACATCCCCAACATCCTGACCCTGGCCAGAATCATCTTCATCCCGCTGCTGGTGGTGCTGTTCTATCTGCCCGTCTCCTGGAGCATGCCGCTCGCCGCGGGACTGTTCGGCCTGGCCTCGGTGACCGACTGGCTGGACGGCTACCTGGCCCGGCGCTGGGACCAGTCCACGCCCTTCGGCGCCTTCCTCGATCCGGTGGCCGACAAGCTGATGGTCGCCGTGGCCCTGGCCCTGCTCATCGAACGCTACGACGCCAGCTGGCTGACCCTCCCGGCGCTGGTCATCATCGGCCGCGAGATCGTCATCTCGGCGCTGCGCGAATGGATGGCCGAGATGGGCAAGCGCGGCACGGTGGCGGTGTCCTGGATCGGCAAGTTCAAGACCAGCCTGCAGATGATCGCCCTGCTGCTGCTGCTGGCCTTCGCCCCGGGCACCCCCATCGCCATGCTGGGCGTCGCGACCCTCTATGTGGCCGCCCTGCTGACGCTGTGGTCGATGATCGACTACCTGCGCGCCGCCTGGCCGCACCTGAGCCGCTCGATGTGACGACAGGCCGAGAAAACCGTTTGACAGTCACCGACTTATCCGTATAATGCGTCCTCGAGTCAGGCGGGAATAGCTCAGTGGTAGAGCATCGCCTTGCCAAGGCGAGGGTCGCGAGTTCGAATCTCGTTTCCCGCTCCATTCCCCAAGAATGGCACGACTCATGAGGCTGGATGGCAGAGTGGTTATGCAGCGGACTGCAACTCCGTGTACGCCGGTTCGATTCCGACTCCAGCCTCCATCATTCCTATAGCAGCCCGCTCGAACCCCGCCCGGATGGCGAAATTGGTAGACGCAAGGGACTTAAAATCCCTCGGTGGCAACACCGTGCCGGTTCGAGCCCGGCTCCGGGCACCATACCGCAGTCAGCGTTTCGACTCATCTTGAGCCCGGCCATCCAACGGGGCGTCGCTTCATGATCCTGGCGCGTCTGCGCGATCCGTACTTCAGCCATCGTCACCGCCGCAAGCTGCACGTCCTGCGTGTCGCCCTCGCCCTGTGCGTGACCTACGCCGTCACCGAACTCTTCGCGATCCAGCACAGCGGCTGGGCTCTGGTCAGCACCGTGATGGTGATGGGCAACCTGCCGCATATCGGCGGCGTGCTCGACAAGGGCCGGCAACGCCTGCTCGGCACCCTGCTCGGGGCCGCCTGGGGCCTGCTGCTGATCGCCGCCGCCCCCCTGCCCTGGGCCGGCCTGGTGCCGCTGGGGACCCTGCTGGCCATCGCCCTGGGCACCTGGATGACCTTCGGCAAGCGCTACGGCTACGGCGGCCTGATGTTCGCCATCAGCCTGCTGCTGGTGGTCGGCGACGGCAACCAGGAGCTGGGCGTGGCGCTGTGGCGCAGCTTCGACGTGCTGCTCGGCACACTGATCGGCATCGGGGTCACCGTGGCGGTCCTGCCCCACAAGGCCACCGACATGCTGCGCTTCATGCTCGCCGACAACCTGGATCGCATGGCGCGCCTCTACCATGCCCACACCTCGGCCACCGCGGCGCCGGACCTGGACACCCGCGAGCTGCTCAAGGCCTGCAGCGGCCTGCTGGTCAAGCAGCGCGGCATGGTCGACGCCATCCACCGCGAGGGGCGGCTGCGCCGAGGCGAGCTCGACGACATCATCTCCCTGCAGCGACGCATGCTCTCGACCATCGAGCTGCTGCTGGAGACCCACTGGAATACCCGCGCCGGCCATGACCGGATCGATGCCATGGGCGGCCTTCGCGATCAGCAGCATACCCTGGCCCGGGGAATCGGCAGCCTGGCCTTCCAGGTGCGCACCGGCCACCCCGTCGAGGTGCGCGTCGCGCCCTTCGACCTGCAGCGCCACGCCGGCCTGGCCGCCGATGCCCACGGCGAGGACGGTCGCGCACTGTTCAGCCCCAGCGGCTACCTGTGGCTCAACCGGGAGCTCGCCCGCCTGACCGGCGAGCTCATCGAGCGGCTGGGCGGCCTGGAGCGCCTGCCCAGCCAGCGCCTGCGCCGGCGCGCCTCGCGCAATGGCCTCCTCGACCGCCCCGCCGGCGCACGGCCGGCCCATCAACAAGGACTGCCAGATGACCGACAGCAAGCATGAGGTGCTGATCATCGGCGGCGGTATCGCCGGCCTGGTGTTGGCCCTGGAAGTCGCCGACCGGCGACGCGTGACCCTGCTGCAGCCCGCCCGGGACGAGCAGGGCGCGAGCCGCTGGGCCCAGGGCGGGATCGCCGCGGTACTCTCGCCCCAGGATGACGTCGAGGCCCATGTCGCCGATACCCTGGTGGCCGGCGACGGCCTCTGCGACGAGGCCGCGGTGCGCTTCACCGTGGAGCAGGGCCCCGCCGCCATCGGCTGGCTGCTGTCGCTGGGCGTGCCCTTCACCCCGGACCCCGACCCCGAAGCCGGCTACCCCTATCACCTGACCCGGGAAGGCGGCCATGGGGCGCGGCGCATCATCCACGCCGACGATGCCACCGGGCGGGCCGTGGTCGAGACCCTGATGGCGCACGTGCAGGCCCACCCCGCCATCGTCCTGCGCACCGACCTGACCGCCATCGGGCTGATCGGCGACAGTGCCGGTCACTGCCGCGGCGCGCACTGCCTCGACGAGGATGGCCAGCTGCACCGCCTGCTGGCAGCGGATACCGTGCTGGCCACCGGCGGGGCCAGCGGCCTGTACCGGCATACCACCAGTCCCCGACCGGCCAGCGGCGAAGGCATGATGATGGCGGCCGAACTGGGCGCCGAGCTGATGAACCTCGAGTTCCAGCAGTTCCATCCCACCTGCCTCTATGACCCCGAGGGCGCGCCCTTCCTGATCAGCGAGGCGGTACGCGGCGAGGGCGGCCTGCTGCTCAATGGCGAGGGCGAGCGCTTCATGCCCGGCGTGGACCCCCGCGCCGAGCTGGCGCCCCGCGACATCGTGGCTCGCGCCATCGATGCCGAGATGCAGCGTACCGGCACCGATCACGTGCTGCTCGACATCCGTCACCTCGGCGAGGCGGCGATCCGCCACCACTTCCCCACCATCCACGCCCACTGCGCCTCCCGGGGCCTGGATATCGCGCGCACGCCGATCCCGGTGGTCCCGGCGGCCCACTACAGCTGCGGCGGGGTCACCACCAACCTGGAAGGCACCACCACCGTCCCGCGTCTCCACGCCATCGGCGAGGTCGCCGGCACCGGCCTGCACGGCGCCAACCGCATGGCCAGCAACTCGCTGCTGGAATGCCTGGCCTTCGCCCGCAGCTGCGGTCGGCGCCTGCGCCACGCCCCGCCGGCCGGCGATGCCCCCCTGACGACCTGGCAGCCCGGCCGGATACCGGTCCCGCGGGAGGAGATCGCGGCCCTGCGCGACGAGATGCGCCGGATCATGAGTGCGCGGGTGGCCATCGTGCGCCGGGATGCCGGCCTCGACGAAGCCGCCGAGGCCCTGGCCGAGCTGGCCGCCCGACTGGCGCCGCGCCTGCCCGAAGCCGCCCCGGACGAGGAGCTGGCGAGCCTGTGGCACGCCCTGCGCCTGGCCCGGCTGACCGTGGCCTGCGCTCGGGCCCGCCGGGAGTCGCGGGGCCTGCACTTCAACCCCGACTGTCCCGTGCATGGCGACCCGTCGCCCCGCCCCTCGCGGATCCATCTCGGCGACCTGGCCGGCCCCTGAACCCGGTCACGCGACGACCGCCCCGAGGTGCCTCCCGGGGCGGTCGTCGACGCCCACACGCAGGGCACCGCGGGTTCAGGGCAGTGACACCAGCCAGCGCCGCAGGATGCGCCGGGAAGCCGCATCGCTGCTGTCGGGCCAGACCCAGAGCCGGCGGCCGTCGAGGCGCAGTCCCACCAGCCAGGGCCCCAGGTAGTCGCAGTCCAGCCGCGCCGCCTGCCAGTCGCTCGTGCCACGGGGACGCCAGGCCCAGTCCGGAGCCGCCGACGGGCGGGGCGTGACCCGCAGCGCCCCGGCCGGACGACGCCGCGCGATGTCCCACAGCACGGCGCCCATCACCAGCGCCGCCGACACCGCCACCCAGGACGGCGCCTGGTGGGTCAGCAGCGCGACCACGCCCAGGGCCGGCAGGCCATGGGCGAGCAGTGCCAGCCTAGAGGGTGCGATAGTGATCGTTGTCGGTGGTTTCGGCATGTTCGACGATCATCTTGACGATGCGTCGCCGGGAGGGCTCCTCCGGCCACTCGCGGCGCATCAGCCAGGCGAAGAGGTCCTGGTCCTCCTCGGTGATGAGGTCGCGATAGGCGGCCTGGTCGCTCTCGTCCAGGTCGTCATAACGCTGTTCGAGGAAGGGAATCAGCAGCAGGTCGAGCTCCCACATGCCGCGACGGGAATGCCAGTAGAGGCGCTTGCGCAGGGCGGCGCCGGCAGACGAATCGTCGTTCAAGGTCGGCCTCGTCGGATTGGGTGAATGTGGCGACAGTATACCCGAGCCTCCGCGACGCAGGCAGCCCGCCGACCGCTTCGCCTCCCCACCTGGGGCAAAGGTCGTAGAGCGTTGTTTTATCGAGAGTTGCACAGTATGCTTTGGAGAAAACCATCGCCCTCGGTAGCACGCCGACCCAGGCAGGACCGCACGGAGAGAACCGATGACCAAGTCCGAACTGATCGAGCAGATTGCCATGCGACAGCCGGAGCTGTCGGTCAAGGAAGTCGAGGCCGCCGTGCGCCTGATCCTCGACGACATCACCGATACCCTGTCGGAAGGCGGCCGCGTGGAGATTCGCGGCTTCGGCAGCTTCTCGCTGCACTACCGGGAGCCGCGCGTCGGGCGCAATCCCAAGACCGGCGAACCGGTCGCACTGGACGGCAAGTTCGTGCCACACTTCAAGCCCGGCAAGGAGCTGCGCGAACAGGTAGACGCCAGCCGCGCGCTCGGCTACTGACGAGCGGCCTCGCCCCACTCTCTCCTCAACTCGACATGGGAACAAGCACATGCGTTGGCTTAAAGGCCTGATCATGGCCATCATCCTGCTGGCGGTGCTGCTGATCGGCATCCTGTTTGCCGTCAACAACCAGCAGGCCCTGCCCCTCAACCTGATCTGGATCGAGTTGCCGGCGGCCTCGCTCTCCGTCTGGCTACTGGCTTCCCTGGCCGTGGGCGTCTTCCTGGGCATGCTCGCCATGAGCGGCGTCTACCTGCGCCTGCGCACCCTGCTGACCCGCGCCCAGCGCCACAACCAGCAGCAGCGCAAGGAACTCGACAAGCTGCGTATCCAGGAGATGAAGGAACTCCCCTGAATGCCCGATGTTCTGCTGCTGGCCCTGTTGTTGGCAGCGGTCGCCATCGGTTGGTGGCTGGGCCGCCGCGAACGCCGAGGCCCTGGCACCCCCGCCACCTCGCCCGGCCTGGCCCGCGACTACTTCGTGGGCCTCAACTACCTGCTCAATGACCAGCAGGACCGCGCCATCGAGACCTTCGTCGGCGCCCTGGAGGTCAACAGCGATACCATCGAGACCCACATCGCTCTGGGCAACCTCTTCCGCACCCGCGGCGAGGCCGACCGCGCGGTGAAGATCCATCAGAACCTCCTGGCCCGCCCCACCCTCTCCGGCGATCAGGGGGAACGGGTCCAACTGGAGCTCTCCCGGGACTTCCTCCACCTGGGCCTGCTCGATCGGGCCGAACGCCTGCTCCAGGGGCTGGTCAGGGAAGGCCAGGACGACGAGCTGCGCCAGTCGGCCAAGCGCCTGTTGGTCGACCTGCTCGAGCGGGAAGGCGAATGGCAGGCGGCCCTGGACGTGGCCCTGCCCCATCTGGTGCGGCAGCACGACGACATCCGGCGCGCCGCGGCCCACTGGCTGTGCGAGCTGGCCGACCAGGAGCGCCGGTCGGCCAGCCCGGTACTGGCCCGGCGCCATCTCAAGCAGTCGCTGGCCACCGATGCCCGCTGCGTGCGGGCCAACCTGCTGCTCGCCGAGATGGCCCTCGATACCGGCCAGTACCGCCAGGCCATCCGCCTGCTCAAGCGCATCCCCGACCAGGACAAGACCTTCATTCCCAGCATGCTCGAGCCGCTGAGTCGCGCCTACCGGCTGCTGGATGACGAGGTTGGCCTGATCCAGTACCTCCAGGAACTGCTCGAGACGGCCCCCTACACCAGCGTGATCATCCTGCTGGCCGAGACCCTGCGCCGGCATCATGGCGACGCCCGCGCGGCCCATGCGCTGGTCGCCCGCCAGCTCAACCGGGAGCCGAGCCTGGGCGCGGTGGACTACCTGATCCGCCTCTACCTGCGGGAGGCTCCCGGCAGCGAGGACGAGCGCATCGAGCTGCTGCAGCACCACACCCACACCCTGCTGCAATCCCTGCCCCGCCACCGCTGCCGCCGTTGCGGCTTCAGCGGCGAGCACCTCCACTGGCAGTGCCCCCGCTGCCGCAGCTGGGGCACCACCAAGCCGATCACCGGCATCGAGGGCGAATAGCCGCTCAGCGGGCGTCGAGCTCGCTCTCGATGGCGGCCAGGGCGGCCATGGGATCATCGGCCTGGGTCACCGGCCGCCCCACCACCAGGTGGGTGCTGCCGGCGGCCATGGCCGCGGCAGGCGTCATGATGCGCCGCTGATCGCCGGCGTCGGCGGTGGCCGGCCGGATGCCCGGGGTCACCTTGAGGAAGCGGTCGCCGCACAGCACACGCAGCCGCTCGGCCTCCCGGGCCGAGCACACCACGCCGTGCATGCCGCTGTCCCGGGCCAGCACCGCCAGGCGCTCGACCTGCTCGGCGGGCGTCGCCGACACCCCGACCTCGGCCAGGTCCCCGGCCTCCATGCTGGTCAGCACCGTCACCGCGATCAGGTGGGTGCTCAGGGCGTGTTGCTCCAGGCGCGCCCGGGCGGCCTCCATCATCCGCCGGCCGCCGCCGGCATGCACGTTGACCATCCACACGCCCTGCTCGGCGGCCGCCTGCACCGCCCCGGCCACGGTATTGGGAATGTCGTGGAACTTGAGATCCAGGAAGACCTCGAAGCCGCGCCCATGCAGCGCCTCGAGCACGTCCGGTCCGCTGCGGGTGAACAGCTCCTTGCCCACCTTCAGGCGGCAGCGGGCCGGGTCCAGCCGATCGGCCATGCACAGGGCGGCATCCAGGGAGGTGTAGTCGAGGGCGATGATCAGGGGTGACGCAGTGGACACGGGCGGGCTCCTGGCGAGGTGAGTGGTCCGGGGCAGTATATCAGCCATGCCCGACACCGCATGTGGTGGATGTCGTCTCCGCGATGTCGCCCTTCCCTGACAGCCACTGGCGGGAATCTCTGACCTTCGCCACCGGCTGGCGGCACTAGCTTTGAAGACAGGCAGCTCGCCTGCTCGTAACCCCCCTCCACCGACACAAGGAGATCGGTATGCCACGCATGCTCAAGGAACGTCTCGCCCTCCTCGGCCTGATCCTGCTGCTGGGCCTGGCCGCCCCCGCCCTGGCGCAGGAGATGGCGCCGGTGAACGTCAACACCGCCGATGCCGCCCTGCTCGCCGAGCTACCCGGGATCGGCGAAGTCAAGGCCGCCGCCATCGTCGAGGAGCGCGAGACCAACGGCGACTTCGGCTCGGCCGAGGAGCTGACCCGGGTCGATGGCATCGGCGAGACCACCGTCAATGCCCTCGCCGACCAGGTGAGCTTCTAGTCCCTCCGGCCACCGGACCGCGCCCCGGTGGCCGTCTCCCCCGAATCAGGGCCGACCTCGCTCAGAGCCGCAAGCTCCGTCACACTCGATCACCCGCCCGGTCAAGTAGTCACTCTCGACGATGAAGGCCACGCTCTCGGCGCTGTCCTGGGGCTGACCCAGGCGCTTGAGGGGCATCCAGCATGTCATCGCGCATCGAGGCCGTCATTTGCGTCTCGATGAAGCCGGGCGCCACCGCGCCCACGCGAATGTCATGACGGGCATACGGCGGCGACGGCGCGTCGCCGTCGTATGCCCGTCATGGCGACACTGACAGCCTGCGCTTTCTATCGCGACGCAGTATCCTCCCTTGGGCGCAGTTCCCGGCCGACGCGGGGTCGCTTGATTTTCCCTGGCCCGCCCCCATGTCTTCGGCATTCGACCTAGCGGAGTCATCATGCCTTTCCTTCTCATCTTCACCGTCTTTGCCCTGCTCGATTTCGTGCTCCTGTTTTCCGTCGGCAGCCAGATCGGCCTGCTGACGACCCTCGCCCTGGTGCTGGGCACCGGCTTCATCGGCCTGCACCTGATCCGCCGCGAAGGGGTGGCCACCTTCGCCCGGGCCCAGGAGCGCATGGCCCGGGGCGAGGTCCCCTCCGGCGAACTGCTCACCGGGGCGGCGCTGATCTTCGGCGGCGCCCTGCTCATGGCCCCCGGCTTTCTCTCCGACACCCTGGGCTTCATGTGCCTGATCCCCGATGCGCGCCGCCTGCTGGGCAAGCTGCTCGGCCGGGTCGGCCTGCGCATGCGGGGCGTGCATGTCCATGCCGGCGGCTACCGCCCCCGTCAGGGCAGCGACGCCGACTGGCAGCAAGCCGACGCGCCGCGCGGCGACACCACACGGGAAGCCCATACCGATAGCCGGGGCGAACCCCTGGAGGGCGACTTCATCGGACACGACGAGCGCCGCGGCTGACGAGAGAAAAAATTTTCGCCGGGGCCTTGAAAGCCCTGACAGCAGCCCCACTTAACCGTCAGCAACGAGCTTCGGCCCCGGCCCTGCCGAGGCCATCCCCACGGAAGGCGGAGACGCCTTCACCCCGCAGCCCGCTGCGGGATGATGATGAAAACCGCCGAGGCAGCGACGCCCCGGCACAGCAAACCATCAGGAGAACGTGAGCAATGAACATCCGTCCCTTGCACGATCGCGTCGTCATCCGTCGCGTTGAAGAAGAGCAGAAGACCGCAGGCGGCATCGTGCTCCCGGGCAGTGCCCAGGAAAAGCCGACTCGTGGCGAGGTCCTCGCCGTCGGTAACGGCCGGATTCTGGACAGCGGCGACGTGCGCCCGCTCGACGTCAAGGTCGGCGACACCGTGATCTTCAAGGATGGCTTCGGCGTCGAGAAGCAGAAGATCGAGGGCGAGGAAGTGCTGATCATGAGCGAGTCCGACATCCTGGCAGTCGTCGAGGGCTGAGCCACGCCCCGCTAGTAATCGCTCGATACTGACGTTCACGAACTCACAGGAAGCATACGAAAATGGCAGCGAAACAAGTCAAGTTCTCCAGTGATGCCCGTACTCGCATGGCGAAAGGCGTCGATACCCTGGCCAATGCCGTCAAGGCGACCCTGGGGCCGAAGGGCCGCAACGTGGTGCTGGAGAAGTCCTTCGGCGCCCCGACCGTGACCAAGGACGGCGTCTCCGTGGCCAAGGAAATCGAACTCAAGGACAGGTTCGAGAACATGGGCGCGCAGATGGTCAAGGAAGTCGCTTCCAAGACCTCCGACGTCGCCGGTGACGGCACCACCACCGCCACCGTGCTGGCCCAGTCCATAGTGACCGAGGGCCTGAAGGGCGTGATCGCCGGCATGAACCCGATGGACCTGAAGCGTGGCATCGACCAGGCCGTCAACGCCGCCGTCAAGGAAATCAGCGAGCTGGCCGTGCCCTGCACCGATTCCAAGGCCATCGCCCAGGTCGGCACCATCTCCGCCAACGGCGACAGCCGCATCGGCCAGATCATCGCCGAGGCCATGGAGAAGGTTGGCAAGGAAGGCGTCATCACCGTCGACGAAGGCCGTGGCTTCGAGGACGAGCTGGATGTCGTGGAAGGCATGCAGTTCGACCGCGGCTACCTGTCGCCGTACTTCGTGACCAACCAGGACACCATGGCCGTGGAACTGGAAGATCCGTTCATCCTGCTGGTGGACAAGAAGATCTCCAACATCCGCGAGCTGCTGCCGACCCTCGAGTCCGTGGCCAAGGCCGGCAAGCCGCTGGTGATCATCGCCGAGGACATCGAGGGCGAGGCCCTGGCCACCCTGGTGGTCAACACCATGCGCGGCATCGTCAAGGTCGCGGCCGCCAAGGCACCGGGCTTCGGTGACCGTCGCAAGGCCATGCTGCAGGACATCGCCATCCTCACCGGCGGCACCGTCATCTCCGAGGAAGTGGGCCTGAACCTCGAGCAGGCGACCCTGGATCACCTGGGCACCGCCAAGCGCGTGACCATGTCCAAGGAGAACACCACCATCATCGATGGCGCCGGCCAGGACGGTGACATCGAGGCCCGCGTCAGCCAGATCCGTGCCCAGATCGAGGAGACCTCCTCCGACTACGATCGCGAGAAGCTCCAGGAGCGCGTCGCCAAGCTGGCCGGCGGTGTGGCCGTCATCCGCGTCGGTGCCGCCACCGAAGTCGAGATGAAGGAGAAGAAGGCCCGCGTCGAGGACGCCCTGCACTCCACTCGCGCCGCCGTCGAGGAAGGCGTGGTGCCTGGCGGTGGTACCGCCCTGATCCGCGTGTTGACCAAGGTGGCCGGCCTGAAGGGCGACAACGAGGACCAGACCCACGGCATCGCCATCGCCGTGCGCGCCATGGAAGCCCCGCTGCGCCAGATCGTCTCCAACGCCGGTCAGGAGGCATCCGTCATCCTGAACCGCGTCAAGGACGGCGAGGGTAACTTCGGCTACAACGCCCAGACCGGCGAGTTCGGCGACCTGTTCGAGATGGGCGTGCTGGACCCGGCCAAGGTCACTCGTAGCGCCCTGCAGTCCGCTGGTTCCGTCGCCGGCCTCATGATCACCACCGAGTGCATGATCGCCGACGATCCGGACGAGAAGGAAGCCGGTGGCGCCGACATGGGCGGCATGGGCGGTATGGGTGGCATGGGCGGCATGATGTAAGCCGACCCCAACCCCCAGGCCCAGCCTGATCGAGACCCCCGCCGGGTGACCGGCGGGGGTCTTTTTAGCTATAAGCCTTAAGCTGGAAGCTGGAAGCTGGAAGCTGGAAGCTGGAAGCGGGACAATAGCTTACGAACGCCAGCACCGGTGCCAATAGCCTTTCTTCAAGCTTCTAGCTTCCAGGCGCGTAGCGACGCTCTTCAAGCTATCGGCAATTCGCACTACCTCCTGCCTGATATACGACGCCCTCATCTCGCATAGAGCCGACTCATGCTGTCCAATATCCGCATCGTCCTCGTCCAGACCTACCACCCCGGCAATATCGGCGCCTCGGCCCGTGCCATGAAGACCATGGGCCTCGAGAACCTGGTGCTGGTCACCCCCCGCTGCTTCCCCGACCCCGAGGCAGCGCGACTCGCCGCCGGCGCCGAGGACGTCGTCGACAACGCCCGGGTGGTGGGCTCGCTGGCGGAGGCCATCGGCGACTGCGTGCAGGTCGTGGGCGCCAGCGCCCGCCTGCGCAACCTGCCGCTGCCCCACTTCGATGAGCCCGCGGACATGGCCGATGCCCTGATGGCCAACGCCGCCGACGATCCGGTGGCCCTGGTGTTCGGTCGCGAACGCTTCGGCCTGACCAACGACGAGATCCGCCACTGCAGCCATCAGGTGAGCATTCCCGCCAACCCCGACTACGGCGTCCTCAACCTCTCCCAGGCCGTGCAGGTCCTGGCCTACGAGGTGTTTCGGGCCTGGCGACAGCGCCCGGACAGCGACTTCCGGGCGCCCCGCCCGTCCCATGACCGCCAGCCCACCCGGGAACAACTGGGGCATTTCCATGAACATCTCGCCAGGGTGATGCACACCAGCGGCTTTATCACCCAGCCCCATGCCCGCACCGAGGAACAGCTCCAGGCGCTGTTCGCCCGCGCCCGGCCCTCGCGCAAGGAACTCTCGCTGCTGCGGGGCCTGCTGAGCTCGCTGGAGGACGGGCTGGACGACGCCTGAGCCGTCAACGCATCGTCATTTCCCGGTCACGGCACCGTCATCCGCCCCGCCGATACTGATCCTGCCCAGGACGGGACCGGCAAGGGACACTGCCACTCGCTTCGCCAGGGACGCACGGGGGCAGGACGCCCCCCAGGGAGGCCGATCGTGGCATCGGGACGATGCCCAGGGAGGATGAAGATATCGCCACGACGCCCCGCGTCGTGGCGTTTTTCTTGGCGTACCCCGCCCAGGGTGGCACAGTGGCCTCGAGCCGGTCAGGAGAGATCCCATGAGCATGGAGCCAGAGCCCACCCCCGAGAAGCGCCCACGACTGCTCCACGACGAGCTGCCCGAGGAGCACGAGGATCCGCTGATCGGCATCCTTCACCGCATCATCCGCGTCGGCGTCAAGGTCCTGGCCGTGCTGATGGTGTGCGTGATCCTCTGGGGCATCTTCGACGTCATCTATGTGCTCTACCAGCAGCTCATCTCGCCACCCGTCATGCTGCTGGAGGTCGGGGACATCTTCCGCCTGTTCGGCGCCTTCATGGTGGTGCTGATCGCCATCGAGATCTTCATCAACATCCGCCTCTACCTCGGCACCCATGTGCTGCCCATCCAGCTGGTGATCGCCACGGCGCTGATGGCCATCGCCCGGAAGGTGATCGTGCTGGATATCGAGACCGTCTCGGCCGAGTACGTCCTCGCCATCGCCGCCGTGGCGCTGGCGCTGGGTGTCACCCATTGGCTGGTCGCCCACAAGCACTAGCCGGGATGCTCATTCGCTTGCCTCCTGGCGCTCCCAGACCTCGATGGCCGCCGCCAGGTCCTCCAGCGAGGCGCCCACCGACTTGAACACCGTGATGGCGCCCTCGCCGCTGCGGCCGGGTTTTTGCCCCTGCAGCAGCTCGGCCAGCTCGCCGCGGATGTCGTCGAAGGCGAAGGCGCCCTCGTCGATGGCCTGGAGGATGTCGCCGGCCTCGCCCTTGGCCCCGGCATAGGTATCGACGAACACCTCGCCGCGGCGCAGGCACTCGGCGTCGGTCTCGCGCATGGAGGGGCGGAAGGCGCCGATCAGGTCGAGGTGGGTGCCCGGCATCAGCCAGTCGCCGCGGATCAGTGGCTCGCTGGACAGGGTCACGCAGCTGATCAGGTCGGCCTCGCGGCTCGCCGCCTCCAGGTCGGTCACCGCCGCCGTGTCGAAGCGATCCGCAAAGTCGGCGGCCAGGCGCACGGCCTTGTCGGGGTGCCGGCCCCAGATCCGCACCCGATGGATGGGCCGCACCGCGGCATGGGCCTCGATGACCATGGGCGCCAGCTTGCCGGTACCCACCACCAGCAGGGTCTCGGCATCGGCTCGCGCCAGCTCCCGAGCCGCCAGGGCCGAGGCCGCGGCAGTGCGCCGCCGGGTCAGCTCGCTGCCGTCGAGGCAGGCCAGCGGCCGGCCATGGTCGCCCTCGCTGAGCAGGTAGACCCCGGCGATCGCCGGCAGGCCGTGCGCGGCGTTCTGGGGAAAGACGTTGACCATCTTCACCCCGATGTAGCCGTCGCGCTCCCAGGCCGGCATCAGCAGCAGGGTCGCCTCGCCGTCGGGGCGATGCATGGCATGGTGGTGACGGGGCGGCGACTCCACCCCCTCACGGAAGGTGGTGGCCAGCCGCGTGACCAGCGCCTGCCAGTCGAGGGCCGCCGCCACCTGCTCGGCGTCGATGATGCGCATCTCAGGCCTCCGGCAGCGCGGCCACGACCATGATCTCGACCTTCCACTCGGGCTTGGCCAGCGGCGCCTCGACGGCGGCGCGTACCGGGGGGCGGCCGGGCACCACCCAGGCGTCCCAGGCGGCGTTCATCTCGGCGAACTCGCCCATGCTGGTCACCCAGACCTGCGCGGAGATCAGGTATTCCTTGGAGGTCCCGGCCCTGGCCAGCAGCTCGTCGATGCGCGCCAGCACCTGCTCGGTCTGGCCGCGCATGCCGGCGCTGGCGTCGCTGGGCACCTGGCCGGCCAGGTAGACGGTGCCGTTGTGGACGGCGATCTGGCTCATGCGGGCGTTGCTGTCGTGATGGGTCAGGCTCATGACGTGATCTCTCTCGGTCGAGGGCGCTCAGGCACCGGTGAAGCCCGCCATGAAGGCGGCCAGGTTGTGGCTCAGGTGATCGGTGGGATAGCCGCCTTCCTGCACCAGCACCGTGGGCAGGCGCAGCGCCTCCAGCAGCCTGCCCACGGCGGCGAAGTCCGCGGTCTCCAGCGACAGGCCGGCCAGGGGGTCGTCCTTGTGGGCATCCAGGCCCAGGGCCACCACCACCGCCTGGGGACCGAAGGCCCGCAGGCGTTCGAGCAGGGTCTCGAGGGCGGACAGGAACGCCACGCCATCGCTGCCCAGCGGCAGCGGCAGGTTGACGTTGGCGCCCAGGCCATCGCCCTCCCCGGTCTCGTCGGCCCCGCCCCAGAAGAAGGGGTAGAAGTCGCCGGGGTCGGCATGCAGCGAGCCGGTCCAGACGCCGCCGCTCTGGTAGAAGATGTCCTGGGTGCCGTTGCCGTGGTGCAGGTCCACGTCGATGATCGCTACCCGAGGGAAGCGCTCGTGCAGCACCGTGGCGGCCAGCGCCGCGTTGTTGAGGAAGCAGAAGCCACCGGCGCGATCCGGCCCCGCATGGTGGCCGGGGGGCCGGCACAGGGCATAGGCGCTGTGCTCGCCCCCGGCCACCGCGTCGGCGGCGGCCTGGGCGCTGGCGGCACTGGCCAGGATGCCGGCGAAGCTGTCCGCGGTGATCGGGCAGGCCATGTCGTGGAGGTGCCAGCCGGCCTGGCCCACCGGATGGCGGGGATAGTGGTGGCCCCCGCCGCAAGGGTGGACGTTGGGGGCGACGATCTCGGCGGCCGCCGGCAGCGCCATCCAGCGGGCATGGATGGTCTCCAGGAAGGCCAGATAGCGCGGCGTATGGATGCGCCCCAGACGCTCGCGCAGGCGCTCGCCGTCGGCGCTCGCGGGAGCGCTCAGCGAGAGCCCCACCTCGGCGAGCCCCCGGGCCAGCAGGTCGGCCCGTAACGGCCCCTCGGGGGACGGCGCCGGCCGACCCCGCAGCAGGAAGGTCGGCGGGGCATGGCGTTCCTGATCGGGATGGTAGAAGAGCTTCATGCGACGTCATCCTTGCAGCGGGCCCTCAGTCGAGCAATGAAGGGATCCAGGTGGAGAGCGTGGGGAAGATCGCCAGCAGCACCACCACCGCGATGAAGGCGCAGTAGAACGGCAGCGAGGCGACGATGGCCCGTTCGTAGGGCACCTCGGCGATGCGTGCCGCCGTCATCAATGTCATGCCCACCGGGGGCGTCACGTTGGCGATGTTCAGGGTCACGATCATCACGATGGCGAAATGCAGCGGATCGAAGCCCAGCGAGACCATGGCCGGCACCACCACCGGCCCGATGACCACCAGCGCCGGCAGTACATCCATCACGGTCCCCAGCACGATCAGCAGCAGGCACACCAGCATGATCTGGATGAAGGGCACGTCGCTGATGGTGGTGATGAGCGAGGCCGCCTCCCGGGCGATCCCCGAGCGGGTCACGAACCAGCCCAGCACCGCCGAGGTGGCCAGCAGGAAGAACACCACGCCGGAGAACTTCACCGTGGTGACCAGGGCCAGCCAGATCTTTTGCGGCGTGAGGGTCCGGTAGAACACCATGCCGATGAAGATGGCGTAGACCGCGGCGAAGCCGGAGGCCTCGGTGATGGTGGTCATCCCCGAGAGGATGCCGCCGAGGATGATCAGCGGCACCAGCATGGCCGGCAGCGCCGTGAGGAAGGCGAGGATCGCCACCCGGATCGGCGTGCCGGCCTGCTTGGGGTAACCGCGCAGCCAGGCCAGCACGATGCTGGTCAGCAGCAGCGCCAGGGTCATCAGCACCCCCGGGAGGATCCCGCCGGCGAAGAGGTCGATCACCGAGATATCGCGCAGCAGGGTGGCATAGACGACCATCACCACGCTGGGCGGGATGATCGGCCCGATGATCGACGAGCAGGCGGTGATGGCCGCCGCGTACTCGGCGTCGTAGCCCTGCTTCTTCATCTCGGGGATCATGATCTTGCCGATCGCCACGGTGTCGGTGATGGCCGCGCCGGTCAACCCGGCGAAGAACAGCGACACCGTCACGTTGACATGGGACAGCGCCCCGCGGATGCGTCCGAACAGCGCATTGTTGAAGGCGATGAGCGTCTGGGTCAGGCCGCCCTGGTTCATCAGCTCGGCGGTGAAGATGAAATACGGCACGGCGATCAGCATGTAACCGGAGACCCCGGAGAACATGCGGTCGGCGATGATGCCGACCAGCCGCTCGCCGCCCAGCGAATAGACGCCGGCGACCCCGGAGATGGCCATGACCACGGCCACCGGGGCCCCGATCAGCAGCACGACGACGAAGGCGACGATGGCGGGGGTCATGAGCGGGACTCCTCCTCGTGGGCGTGGAGCACTTCCTCGATCATCGCCGACTCGTCGGTGAAGTGCTCCAGCAGGCTGAAGCCGTGGACCAGGTGCAGCAGGAAGATCACGCCGGACAGCGGCACGGCGGCGGCCGTCCACTGGCGCGAGATCTGGATGTTGTCGGAGACCATGTAGACCTGGGTGGCGTTCTGGAAGAAGGCCCAGCCGTACCAGATCACCAGCAGCGCGAAGACGGCCATGGCCACCAGGCTGAGGCCCGCGCACAGCTTGACCAGGGGCTCGGGCAGCAGCCGCATCAGCAGGGTCATGGCCACGTGCTCGCTGGCGTGCAGCGCGATGGTGGACGACAGCAGCCCGATCCACGGCAGGAAGAGCCGGGCCAGGGAGTAGGTCCAGCTCAGGGCATCGCCGGTGAACAGGGTATAGAGGAAGCCCGTGAAGGAGATCGCCAGCATGCCGAGGATGCAGGCCACGCACACCACGATGGCGACCTGGTTGACGACATCACTGAGGCGACGGACCGGGGCGAGTAGGCGCATGGGCGGTATCCGGGGAAGGCATCGGGCGAAGGGTGACGGCGCATCGCCGGGGCCGCCCAGGGCGGCCCCTGCCACCGGGATTCAGCGCAGGCTCACTGGCCGTAGCGCTGGTAGGTTTCCTGGGGCAGCGTCTCGCGCAGCGACTGCACTTCGGCGAGCAGGTCCTCGACCAGCTGGGCATCGGCCCCGAAGTCCTCGACGATCCAGGTCTTCCAGGCCGGCCGGGCGATCTCGGCCATGCGCTGGCGCTCGTCGGTGGGCATGATGTAGCACTCCTCGAACAGCTCGCAGGACTTCTGCCAGCTGGCGGTGGCCAGCATCGCCGAGGCGCCGTGACTCAGCTCCACCGCCTCGCGGGCCGCCGTGGTGACGATCCGCTGGTAGTCCTCGGGCAGTTCCTGGTACCAGGCCTCGCTGACCACCCAGGACGCACTGTTGTAGACGTGCCCGGTCAGGGTGGTGTAATCGGTCACCTCATCGAGGCCGTAGGTGGTATTGATCACCGGGGCGTTGAACTGGCCATCGGCGAGACCGGTTTCCAGGGCGGTGATCAGCTCGCCCCAGGGCAGCGGCGTGGCCGAGGCTCCCAGGGCCTTCATGGTCGCCACGTGGGCCGGGTTCTCCTCGGTGCGGATGTTCAGGCCCTCGAGGTCCTCGACGGTCTTGATCAGGCGCTCGTTGTTGGTGAAGGCCACGAAGCCGCCGCCGTCGTCGAAGGTGCCCAGGTAGCGCATGTCGGCGGCCTCGACGGTGCCGGACATGAAGTCCGCGAACCACTCGCCGTCGAAGAAGGCCCAGGCCTGACGCCAGCTGTCGAACAGGAAAGGCGCGGTGACGACCTGGTAGTCCGGATAGAAGGACGACATGGCGCCGGAGGTCAGGATACTCGACTGCAGGGCCCGCCCCCCGGCCTGCACCTGGGAGCCGGTCTCCACCTCGGAGCCCATCTGGCCGCCGCCGAAGAGGGTCACGGCGAGGTCGCCCTCGGTCCGGGACTCCACCTGCTCCTTGAAGTGCACCAGGGCGGGATAGATGCTGTTGTTGGTCAGGTTCTCGGGGATCAGGGTGGCGATGGCCATCTCGTAGGACTGGGCCTGCACCTGGGTGCTGGCGATGGCCAGCGGCAGCGCGGCCAGCGCCGCCAGGCGGGGTAGCGATGTGGCAGTCATGTGGTTCGACCTCGTTGTGGTTGTTATCGACCGGCCGCCGACGCTCGGGGGGCCACCGGCGACGCAAGGTACTGAACCTCAAGGTAGGACGCCCGGATGGGTCCTGCTTGCCCGGGACTGCGGGGCGTTTGCCCCAGACTCATGGCAGGCTCAGTCCCGGTGCCGTTCCCGGGAGGGAGCGATGGCGAACCGGCGCCGATAGGCCCGGGAGAAGCTGCCCTGGTCGCGGAAGCCCACCAGCGAGGCGATATGCCCGAGGCTCAGGCCGCTGTGGTTGACCAGGGTCCGGGCGTGCTCGAGGCGACGCCGCTGGACATAGGCCAGCGGCGTCATGCCCGTGCGTTCGCGGAAGCGGGCATGGAAGTGGCCGGCACTCAGGGCGCACAGCGCGGCCAGGCGGTCGACACGAATCTCGTCGGCCAGGTGCCGGTCGATCCAGGCATCCAGGCGGGTCATGTCGAGCCGCCCGTCGAGGCCGGCCGGGCCGGCGAGGCTCGGCTCGTCCAGCGGCCGGGACTGCAGGTGCAGGTAGAGCGCCCGCAGCAACAGGGTGGCGATCTCGCTGTGCAGGGCCGGGCACAGCTCGAGTTGCTGCATCAGGCTGTCGGCCAGGCGATTGAGGCGGCACGGCACGCCGAAGAACCGCGGACGCTCGAAGAGTCGCTCGAGCTCGCCGCCGTCGCGCAGGCTGGGCAGGGTCGCGGCGGGGATATCGAGGACGAAGGTCCGGTTGCGACCGTCGCCCTGATACTCGTGATGGCGGGCACAGGGAATCAGGCAGCCACGCGTGCCGGTGATGCGCTCGCCGTGGCCCTCGATGGCCAGCTCGGTGGCCCCGCTGGTGGCCAGGATCAACTGGTGGTGGTCGTGGGCATGGGCCACGTGTTCGCGTGCAAGGGTGGTGGCACGCAGGTCGAGAGTGGGCATGGGACCCTGCCATGGCAAGCGACGAAGACGCCTTCACACCATGGGCCGCGCCGCTGAAGAAAGCAAACCGGCGAGCCGCGCGAGGCGCTGCCGGGCGATCCCCCGACTGGCCGACCCGGCGGCTCTACCTGTAGCCTTCCATAGAGCCCCATCCACCCTCGCCAGGAGAGAGACTCTCATGCCGCGTTTCCCGGATCACCTCACCTCGCCCGGCCCCGACAACCCCTTTCCCGGCATCTGGGTGCTGCAGCGGCGTCTGGGACACGAGATCGCCCACCGCCTGGGCTCCAACGAGGGCCTCGACATGCCCCATGCCGCCCTGCGCGAGCACTTCGGCGACGCCATGACGGAGCACGTCTATTGCTACGGGGACGCCGAGGCCCTGGGCCTGCGCGAGCGCCTGGCCGGTCGCCACGGCTTCGCGGTGGACACCCTGCTGGTGGATGCCGGCTGCGACAGCCTGTTGGCACTGGCCCTGCGCACCGTCGCGCCGGCCGGCAGCACCGTGGTCGGTTCCGCCGGCACCTACCCCACCTTCGGCTACTTCGCCAGGGGCCAGGGCTGTCGCCTGGTGGAGGTCGACTACCGGGAGGACGTCGAGCGGCTCGCCCCGGACCTCGACGCCCTGGTGCGCGCCGCCCACGAGGAGGACGCCCGCCTGGTGTACCTGGCCAACCCGGACAACCCCACCGGCCATGTCCACGACGAGGCCAGCGTCTCGCGCCTGCGCGCGGCACTGCCCGAGGACTGCTGGCTGCTGCTGGACGAGGCCTACCATGACTTCCGCGACGACGCCGCGGCCCCGGGCTTCACCCGGGCCCTGCCCGGGGTGATCCGTTGCCGCACGCTGTCCAAGGCGCTGGGGCTCGCGGGGCTGCGGGTCGGCTATGCGATCGCCGAGCCCGATACCCTGGCCATGATGATGAAGGTGAGGATCCATTACGCCGTATCCACCCTCAGCCTCGCGGCCGCCGAGGTGGTACTAGATCATCCCGGGGAGATCGACCGGCACATCCGTGACGTCATCACCCGTCGGGAGCGGCTGGCCCGGCATTTCCGCGAGCTCGGCGCCGACGTGCTGCCGAGCGCCACCAACTTCATCGGCATCCGCCTGGCCAATGCGAACCTGGCCAAGCGCGTGCATGCCGACCTGCTGCGGCAAGGCAAGCTGATCGCCCGCCCCGCCCATCCGTCGCTGGGCCACGTGCTGCGCATCACCGCCGTGGAGGACGCCCTGGTGCCGGGCCGGCTCAGTGAGCTGGAAGCGGCCCTGACGGACGGCTAGGTGTGTAAACCCACCAGGTTGTTCACGGAAAGCCTCAGCCGGCTAACCGGAGGCCGATAATCCAGACTGGCATGTGGCCGATGCCAGTTGTACTGATGAAGCCAGGCAGGCAGATGCCTGCCTCGCTCCTCCGAGCTGATGTATGACCGGGCGTAGGCCCATTCCCGCAGCGCGGTCTGAATGAACCGCTCTGCCTTGCCATTGGTGCGGGGCGTATAGGGTCGAGTGCGTTTGCGCTTCAGTCCCAGACGCCGGCACAGGCGGCGGAACGGCTTGGATTTGTAGCATCCACCATTGTCGGTCAGCACGCGCGAGAAGCGAATGCCCAGGTTCCTGTAGTAACGCACGGCCTCCAATAGGGCATAGCACGCACTCCAACCGGTTTCATCGGGATAGCGGGTGCCGAAAGCGACCCGCGAGTGATCGTCGATGGCGATGTGAACATACTCCCAGCCGGCGCCCCGCGTGTTCTGCTGGCGATCGCCGGTGACACGATGCCCTGGGCGTTCGAAGCGGCCGAGTTTCTTGATGTCCAGGTGCAGTAGATCTCCCGGCGCGTCATGCTCGTAACGATTCACGGGACGGGCAGGTGCCAAGGCCGAGAGACGATTCAGCCCCTCGCGTTCGAGGAGCCGTGCGACCGTGCTGTGTCCGATCCCTAACCGCTCGGCGATCTGGCGGTAGGTCTGGCGCTGCTGGCGACGCTCGAGGACCTGCTCGCGAACCTCGGCAGGGACCGCATGAGGGCAGCGACGGGGACGAGAAGAGCGGTCCTGCAGCCCGGCCTCACCCTCTTGCCGGTAGCGGCGCACCCACTTGTAGACCGTCCTCACACTGACACCTTGCGCCTTGGCGACCTCCACTGGCCGAAGCCCTTCGTCAACGACTCGGCGGACCAGCAGGGCTCGACCATGCAGGGTAAGACGGGCATTCTTATGGGTGTTCATCCGGGCCTCCTGGAGGTTGGTTTGGGTCGCACCTCCAATTGTCCGGGTAGGTTCCGGATGAACAACCTACCGAGAGATCACAGCTAGGAGCCTGTCGGATTGGACCGATCGTCACGAGATTCACGGATTTCGAGTCAAATTTATCGATCTGTTGAGGCGAATAGCGTGCTATTTAACGAAGCAGATCGAATGAAGTTGGCCGAAAGCCCGGGATTCGCAGTCGATCAGCGTTAAGTCCGACAGGCTCCCAGGGCCGGAGGGGCCGGGTCGCACCGGCCCGGTCACGCCGGGCGACTCTCAGCAACGCCCCTGCATGGCCAGGCCAGGCGGACAGAAGCGGGAACGGTGCCGGTCCCGATCCCGGTAATGGCGCCGGTCACGATAGCGCCGATCGTCGTAGTGACGGTCGTGGTCATGGCCGTAGTGTTCCCAGTAATCATCATCGTAGTGATCATGGTGGCGGTGATACCCCCCATCGTAGCCATCGATCTCGATCAGAGGCTCGCTCATGACGCGCGCCGGGGTATAGCTGCAGCCCGCCAGGCTCAGGGCCGCCACCATCAGCATGGCGGGCCCCAGGATTCTGGACATGTTCATGACACCCCTCCCCCTCCGTTCACGGTCGGGTCTGCCGGATCAGCAGCGCCCCTTCTTCGCCTGGCCAGGGGGGCAGAAGCCGCCGCCGTGGCGGTGCCGGTCGTGACCGTGGCCATCGTGGTGATCGCCGAACTCGATCAACGGCTCGGAGCTGATCCGCGCCGGCGTGTAGCTGCAGCCCGCCAGGAAGGTGGCGGCGATCAGCAGGGTCGAGAGCAGCAGGGTCCGACAACTCATAAGGACTCCAGATAGAGAATGGTTGATCGCCATTCTAGCGAACCGTTGCCGGTTGCCCCATGTGGCACAGCGGCGACGCCTCTGTCGCCGACAAGAGACACCATGGCGCCACTCGCCAGGCAAACCCTCGCCGCCCTGCCCGGCATGCTTCGAGGAAGAGCATCGCGGGCGTCTCTGGGACCCGCGTCACTGAGGGGCACGCCCCACCCCTGCCGGCGGCACCCGACGGTGCCGCCTGAGCTTCACCAACACTCGTACGACAGTGCACAGCCTGTCCCCGTCGTCTTGACTGCCCCGTCGAGGGCAAAGAACAAAGGCCGCCGCGGCTCGCCCTCGGTGGCCTCATGACGGTCAACCGCGAGGAGAGGACACCGGTTTCGGGTCCGGCCGGTAACGATAGCCCACGCCGGTGACAGTCTCGATGCAGCCGGCCTGAGGGCCCAGCTTGCGCCTCAAGCCAGCCACCACGGCGTCGACCTTGTTGCTCCAGCCAGTGTAGTGGCTGTGCCAGACCTCACGGAGCAGCCGCTCCCGGGAGACCGCCTCCCCCTCCCGGTCGACGAGATAGCCGAACACCCCGAACTCCAGCGGCGTCAGCGGCTGGCGTCGTCCATCGGCCAGCACCAATTCGCGGGCGTCCCGATCCAGCGGCTCGGGTCGCGCGAGCCCCAGCTCCGCCGCCGCCAGCCGCGCCAGCCAGCCGTCCACCGAGCCGGCCCCGAAGTCGAGCACCGCCGTGGCATGGTCGCGACCGTCCAGACGGACGCCATGGGCCGGCAGGTGCCGGAAGCCCAGGGTCGCGGCCACGGCGGCATAGGGAGCAAGATCGGTGACAGTCAGGTAGACCCGGGCCAGGGAAGGGCGCATCTCCATGTAGGTGCGCTTGAGATCCAGCCAGGCCGCGGCCTGGACGTCGCCGGGGCGTTCCCCCGCCGCCTCCCCCAGCCAGCGGCGAATGAACAGCGCCCGGCGGCCCTCCGGCAGGGGATCCGCGGCGAGATGCGTCTGCCAGCTCGCGGTGACCGGATCCTCCGCCAGGCACTCGGGGGCCACCCGGGCCGGGTCGAAGCGACAGTAGAAGCCCCGGCAGGCCCCCGCCTCGTCCCGGACGACGACGAAGGCCTCGGGCTGGCATCGCCACCAGCGCCTCAGCGCCCGGCTCCCCGACTCGCCTTCATGTGTCGCGATGATGCGCTCCAGCATCACCCCGTGCTCGGGACGCGCGGGCTCCACGACCAACGCCTGGGCCCCGGAGGGGAAGAAGGCCTCGCGCACCACGGGGTTGTCGATGAGGTAGAGCATGTCGGCGGTATAGCGCCACAGCTCGAAGTTCGCCGTCACGGCGGCGCGCCGGGCCAGGGCCTGCCAGGCCCAGCGGCGATAGTCGAGGAAGCGCTCGGGGTCCCGGGCGCGCAGGGTATGGGCCAGCGGCTCCTTCACGGCGTCGTGCAGGGCGAGGCCGTCGGGCAAGACCTCGGTGAAGTCCAGTCGACGCAGGCTCTCGTAGGCCGGCTCGGCCGCCATATCAGGAAACAGGGCGTGCAGGAGGGGCACCGTGACGCGCCTCACCACCGCCGCGCCCTCCAACAGGCGCCGGCCCTGGCCGTCGTCCACGTCGGCGAGATAGAGCTCGGTCAGCTCGTCCATGACCCGCTGCAGGGAAGCATCCGTGAGCCGGTGGTCCGGTCGTTCCCGCAGGGTGGTCGCCGCCAGACGGATAGCCAGGGGATGCCCGTGCAGTCGGCCCGAGACCGCGGCGGCCCGGGCCGGCGCGAGGCCCAGGCGGATCAGCAGCCGGGTGGCGTCCGCGTTGGCCAGGGGGGCGAGCGGCAGGTTCAGGGGCGGCTGGGTGAACTCGCCGGCGGCCCAGTTCACCGAGGGGTGGTGGCGGCCGCTGAGCACAAGGCGCAGGTTGTCGGGCAACCGGGGGGCCAGCCGGTGGCACAGCCAGGTATCCAGCAGGCGCCAGGCCTCGACGCTGTCGAGGACGATGAGCCCCAGCGGCGCTCGCCCGGCGAGCGTCTCGAGCAGCGCGGGCAGCCCCTCGGCATCGGTGTCGGCCGCCTGGGCCAGGGCCCCCGTACAGCCTTCGGGGGTCGGCTCGATGTCGCGGCAATCCAGCCACCAGCAGGCGGCCTCCGCCAACGCCTCCCGGACGAAGCGCTTGAGCAAGGCCGTCTTGCCGATGCCGGCCACGCCATGCAGGTGAGCGACGCGGGGCCCGTCCCCGGCCAGCAGGGCCCGTAGCCGGGCCAGTTCGGCTTCCCGGCCGATGACCTCGTTGTCGACGATCCGATCGACCACGTTGTTCTCCCCCTCGCCGGCGGCACCGTCCACGCCCTGCCACCAGCCTACGCCATCCCCTCGAGGCGGCCCAAGATCACCGCCCCGGGGCATTCTCATGGAATCCTCATGCCATCCTCGAGCCAACGCCCGCCTTCCCCGCTATAGGTGAAGTCGAGGAGTCTGTCGGATTTGACCGATCGTCGCGAGACACACGGATTTCGCGACAAGTTTATCGATCTGATGAGGCGAATAGCCCGCTATTTAACGAATCAGATCGAATCAAATTGGCCGAAAGGCCGGGTTTCGTAGCAGATCAGGGTTAAGTCCGACAGGCTCCGAAAACCCCCAACAAAGGAGACTTCATCATGAACGCGGATTGGCGAGTGGCAGGGACCTACTTCGAGGCCTGTACCTGCAAGGGTGCCTGCCCCTGCCTGTTCGGCAACGACCCCACGGAGGGCAGCTGCGACGCCCTGGTGGCCTGGCACATCGAACGCGGTCATTTCGACGACCAACCCCTGAACGGCCTCAACCTGGCCATGGCGCTGCATTCGCCCGGCAACATGACGGACGGCAACTGGCGAGTCGTGGTCTACGTGGACCAGGCCGCCAGCGAGGCACAACACCAGGCCCTGGTACGCATCTTCGGCGGCCAGGCTGGCGGCCATCCGGCCATGCTGGCCGGCTTCATAGGCGAGTTCCTCGGCGTCGAGTCCGCCCCAATGGACTTCCGGATCGAACACCGCCATCAGTCGCTGACGATCGGTGACGTGGCCAGCGCCGCCCTGACCGCCATCGAGGGACAGGACGGCGGCGAGGTGTGCATCAGCGGCCATCCGGTGGCGATCTCGCCGGGCAATGACCTGGTGCTGGCGCGTCACGAAGGCGTGTCTCACCGGGGCCATGGGCTGGACTGGCATTTCAGCGACCGCACCGCATCCTATGCCGCCTTCCAATACTCGGCGGTCTGAACCGAGGAGGCGATACCATGTGGCGTCGAACGCTGCAGGCACTGCCCACCAGGCCCCTGCCCCTGGTGGCCAGCCTGATCCTGGCGGCCGTGGCCAGTTGGGCCTACATGTTCGACATGGCCGGCATGCCGGCCATGGGCGGCGGCTTCATGGCCTGGTCGACCTTCGTGATGTGGACGGTGATGATGGTGGCCATGATGCTGCCCACCGCGACCCCGGCGATCCTGGTCTTTGCCGCGGCGACCACACGCCCGCCCGGCCGGTCGGCGCCCCTGCCCTACCTGTTCGCCGTCGGCTACCTGTTGGCCTGGACGGGCTTCGCCGCCGTCGCCACGGCGGCGCAGTGGGGGCTGCACGAGTTGGCGCTGCTGTCGCCAGGCAAGGCGCTGGGCGCGCCGACCTGGGCCGGGGCGCTGCTGCTGGGCGCCGGCCTCTTCCAGTGGACGCGCGTCAAGGACGCCTGCCTGCGCGGCTGCCGCAGTCCCATGGGCCTGGTCGCCGAAGGCCTGCCCGACACCGCTGGCCGGGCCCTTCGGGCCGGGATCCGGCTCGGCCTCTACTGCACCGGCTGCTGCTGGGCCCTGATGGCGCTGATGTTCGTCGGCGGGGTCATGAGCCTGGCCTGGATGGCGGGTCTCACCCTGCTCATCCTGCTGGAGAAGCTGACCCATCACCCCCGGCGCCTCAGCCAGGGCGTCGGGCTGGGGCTGATCGCCTACGGTGGCTGGCTGCTGCTGGGCTGACCGTGATCATGACACGCGCAATGCTTGTCACCGCATCACAGCGGTAACGGTCGAGGCGACTGAACGGCGCCCTGGCAAGGGAGTCTCCAGGAGACTGTCGGACTTGACGCTGATCTGCTACGAAACCCGGCCTCTCGGCCAATTTCATTCGATATGATTCGTTAAATAGGGGGATCGAGGAACCGGACATGACAAGCGACCTCGACCGTGGTGTACATCCCACCCGCTACTGACACCGCCTGGACGACGGCCGGGTGCAGTGCGACCTCTGCCCGCGCGCCTGCAAGCTGCACGAGGGGCAGCGCGGGCTCTGCTTCGTGCGCACTCGCCAGGACGACCGGGTGGTGCTCACCAGCTATGGGCGCTCCAGCGGCTTCTGCCTCGCCCCCATCGAGAAGAAGCCGCTCAACCACTTCCTGCCCGGTACCGCCGTGCTCTCCTTCGGTACCGCCGGCTGCAACCTGGCATGCAAGTTCTGCCAGAACTGGGACATGAGCAAGTCCCGTGAGTTGATACCGCTGCGCCCGCCTTACTACGACGCCCCGGAGACGCTTGGCTTCTTCGACACTCGCTCGCGCACCGTCTTCGGCGCCCTGCTCCCGCAACCAGCCGAGAGCGTCGAGGCGCTCGACGTCGCCACCCTGCGAGACGGCCTGGTGACCTGGTCGTCACTCGATGCCCCTGACTCGCCACGGTCGACCGCGACGCCCTGGGCCGCACCCTCGACGCGCTCGAGCGCCTCTCACCGACCACGGTGCTTTCCGGCCATCTTCCCGTGTTCGACGCCGGCATGGAGCAGCTCACCGCGCTGGTATACGACGCCTGGTGTTCCGGAGCGACGTCCAGCAGACCGGCCACGCGCGCCCAGGGCGCACCGGCTCCCGCGGCAGCCGCCAGGCGCACGCGGCCAGGGCAACTGCCCCGACCAGGAAGACCGAGCCATTGATGGGATTGGCCTCTCGCCAGGCCAGGACGCCGACACTCGGCAAGGGCAGGATCAGCAGGCCGGCGGTATGGCGTCGGGCCGGCCACAGGGCCAGCAGCAGTGCGAAGTAGGCATGCCAGGCGATCGCCAGCAGGGTCCAGCGGTTGGCGATCGCCTGCAGGCCCTCGAGGATCTGGTACGGTGTCGGCATACCGCCCTCCCCGCCTCGTCGGCGCCTCTCAGGCTCGGGCCCATGGCTTACCCGTCAGCCGGGTCCACGCGGCCCGCCCGGCGCGTCGGCGGAGGACACTCGACGGCCAGACGAATCGGTGGTTTCGTATATAGGGTATAGCCCCGGGCCGGCATATCGGTCGACACCTTTGACCTCCTGATGAGTACAGCATGCAATATATTGACCTCGAGGTGAGAACCGCCGTGATCGTCCACGGATTCGATGACCAGAATCGCGAAATCACCGAACAAGTGGATGCCCCCGACTTCATGCGCAAGCTCGTGGCGATCGATCGCATCCTGTCCATCAGCGAGCGCTACCTCCTGGTCTCGTCCTCGCATGACAGGGTCATGTATTGGGAATACAAGGGCTCCCTGGACGACATCCTGCAGCGACTCGACAGGGCCGGCCTGATGCTGACTTGAGAGCCGTCGTCACCCACCACCACGAGGAACCCGCCACATGAAGAAATGCATCCTGGCCTATGGGCGCCTGAGCGATGACCAACTGGCCCAGCTCGCCCGGGAGTTCGAGGTTCGCAACTTCACTGGCCTGGCCTCCTCCGAGGATCCGGCCTTCCGGGCCGCCCTCCCCGAGGCCCATGGCCTGATCGGCTCGAGCCTGACCATCACCCCGGAGCTGCTGGACATGGCACCGAGACTGGAGGCCATCGCCACCATCTCGGTGGGCCACGACAACTACCCCGTCGAGGAGCTGACGCGACGCGGGATCCTGTTGTGCAACACGCCGGACGTGCTCACCGAGACCACCGCCGACACCGGCTTCCTGCTGATCATGGCCACCGCTCGCCGCGCCGTGGAGCTGGCGGAGTTCGTGCGTCGCGGCGACTGGCAGCAGAGCCTCGGCCCGGAGCACTTCGGCACCGATGTCCACGGCAAGACGCTCGGCATGGTGGGCTTCGGTCGCATCGGCGCGGCGATCGCACGACGCGGTGCCCTGGGCTTCGGCATGAAGGTGCTCTACTCCAACGCCTCCCCGAAGCCCGATCTCGAGGCGGAACTCGGCGCCGAACGCCGCGAGCTCGACGCCCTGCTGGCCGACGCCGATATCGTCTGCATCACGGTGCCCCTGACCGCCGAGACAGAGCACATGATCGGCGCCCGGGAGTTCGGACTGATGAAGCCCTCGGCGATCCTGGTCAACATCGCCCGCGGCAAGGTGATCCAGGAGGCGGCGCTGATCAACGCCCTGGAGACCGGCCAGATCCATGCGGCAGGCCTCGACGTCTTCGAGCATGAGCCGTTGTCCCCCGAGTCGCCGCTGCCCCACATGGCCAACGTGGTGGCCCTCCCCCACATCGGCTCGGCGACCCACGAGACGCGCAACGCCATGGCCCAGAGAGCCGTGGACAACCTGCGCCTGGCGTTGAAGGGGCAGCGCCCCATCAGCCTGGTCAACGAGGCGGCCTGGAGGCCCGCCTGAGCGGCGCCCCGCTCCATGGGTAAGGGACTACCGTGATCTCCAAGCTGCCCAGATGGGTCGAATACGGCGCCTTCGTCCTGGCCTTCACGGCGCGGCGCGTCAATGCCGTGGGCCTGCTGGGCTTCGAGCAGCAACGCCACGGGTCGCGAGGAGCCATACCGAAAAAATCCCCAGCCAGCCGCGCCCAAATCGGAAAAAACCACCGATGGCGTGTCCCCGCGAGTTTGTTATCGTCAGCCCTCGAACCCCGCCAATGCCAGGAGGTAGCCAATGGGCGCCGAGTCCCTGCCGGAAACCGTTCCCGCCACCATGTCGGCCATGCTGCTGACCGGCCATGGCGACGTGGACAAGCTGGTCCATGACACCCATGTCCCCACCCCGCGACCCGCCGCCGGCGAGGTGCTGGTCAGGGTCACGGCCACGGCGAAGAACAACACCGACCGCAAGGCGCGCGAGGGCCTCTACCCGACCAAGGACAAGGGCGAGGTGACCTCCTTCGCCATGGGCGGATCGCCGACGCTGACCTTCCCGCGCATCCAGGGCGCCGACGTGGTCGGCCGCGTGGTGGCCGTGGGCGAGGGCGTCGCGAGCTCGCGGATCGGCGACCGCGGCCTGCTCGACTTCAACCTCTATGCGGATGAGCGCCGCGACATCAACCTGACGCCGGACTACTACGGCCATGGCGCCGACGGCGGCTTCGCCGAGTACATCGCCGTGCCGTCGGACCAGTTCCATAGCGTGGCGAACCCCGAGCTCGCCGATGCCGAGCTGGCGGCCATGGGCATGTGCTCCTACCAGACCGCCTATCACATGATGACGGCTGCTGGCGTGAAGTCGGGAGAACGTATTCTCGTCACCGGCGCCAGCGGCGGCGTGGGCACGGCACTGATCCAGCTGTGCCGCATCGTCGGGGCGGTGCCCTATGCCCTCAGCCAGGCGGACAAGGCCGACGCCCTGCTCGCGCTGGGCGCCGAGGCGGTGCTCGACCGCAATGACATGGCGGACTTCACCGAGCGGGTCAAGGCCGTTACCGGTGGCGCCCCCATCGACGCGGTGATGGACCTGGTCGGCGGCGAGATGACCGACCGCTTCATCGACACCATGATCTTCGACATGAACAGCCGCCACAGCTACCCCCGCCTGTCCATCGCCGGGGCCAGCGGCGGCAACGTCAGCGAGATCATGTGGACCCGCATCTACCTCTACCAGGTGCAGATCTTCGGCGTCTCCCACGGCACCCGGGAAGAGGCCGAGCAGCTGGTCCACTGGATCCGCGACGGCCGGCTCAAGCCGGTGCTGCACGCGGCCTTCAAGCTCTCCGAACTGCACGAGGCCGAGCGCTACTTCGTCCATCGCGGCAGCAACTACCTGGGCAAGATCGTGATTGTCCCGGATTCCCAATGGCAGGAACACGGCGCACCCTTTGCGCTCGAGGGGACCAAATGAGCAAGGAAGAGCTGAAGATCCGGCTGATGGACACCCATGCCGGCGGTGACGTCAGCCGCATCGTGCTCGGCGGCATCGACCCGCTGCCCGGCGCCACGGTGCGCGACCAGATGCACTACCTGCGCGACGACGCCGACGGCCTGCGCAAGCTGCTGCTCGACGAGCCCTACGGCATCCCCGAGATGTCGGTGGACCTGATCGTGCCGGCCACCGACCCCGAGGCCGAGGTCGGCTACATCATCATGGAAGTGATGGGCTACCCCATCTATTCCGGCTCCAACACCATCTGCACCGCCACGGCGGTGCTGGAGGCCGGCCTGGTGCCCAAGCAGGAGGGGCGGCAGCGCTTCATCCTGGAATCGCCGGCGGGCCAGGTGCACATCGAGGCCAAGGTCGTCGACAACGTGGTGGAGGCCATCACCTGTGAGGGGCTGCCCAGCTACATCGACACCTACCGGGCCAGCATCCATGTGCCGACCATCGGCGACGTCACCTACAGCGTGGCCTACAGCGGCGGCTTCTATGCCCTGGTGGAGGCCGCCGAGCTGGGCTTCGCCCTGATTCGCGAGGAGGAACGGGCGCTGTCCGATTGCGCGCACAAGATCGTCGAGGCGCTGCAGGCCGAGCGCGGCTTCTCGCACTACACCCTGGGCGACGTCGGTCCCCTGCCCTTCCTGCACTTCATGGGACCGGTGGACCAGATCTCCGATCACTTCTACCGTTCGCGCTCGACCACCTACGTGCATCCCGGGGTGATCTGCCGCAGCACCACCGGTACCGGCACCTCGGCACGCCTGGCACTGATGAACCACGAGGGCCGCATCAAGCCCGGCGACAAGCTCGAGACCGTCTCGCTGCGCGAGACCGGCTTCATCGGCGAGTTCACCGGGACTCGTCAGGAAGGCCTCCACCAGGTGGTGGAGAACACCATCACCGGCAAGGCCTATGTGCTGGCCCACTCGGATATCGTCATCAACCCCGAGGACCCGCTGGTGGAAGACGGCAGCCTGCACCATATCCTCACCGATAGCCATCACGGCCACGGCGACTGACCCTCGTCTCCTCGATGGCCCGGCCGCCCCGGGCCATCGGGCGACGCCGCCAGGCGGCGTCGATTCGCCTCGGGTCCCCGCCTCCGGCATGATGGGAGACCGCCAGGCCACCTCGTGTCTCCACAGGACCCCACCATGCCCAACGTCCTCATCCTGCTGGATGTCCAGAACCTCTACTACACCAGTCGCCAGGCCTATCGGCGCAACGTCGACTACAACGCCCTCTGGGCGCGGGCGAGCGCCGGCCGGCGGGTGGTCAAGGCCATCGCCTACGCCATCGACCGCGGCGACGAGAAGCAGCGCCAGTTCCAGAACATCCTCCGGGCCATCGGCTTCGAGGTGAAGCTCAAGCCGTTCATCCAGCGCGCCGACGGCTCGGCCAAGGGCGACTGGGACGTGGGCATCACCCTGGATGCCATGGAGTACGCCGGCGACGTGGACGTGGTGGTACTGGCCTCGGGGGACGGCGACTTCGCCCTGCTGGCCGACCGCCTGCGCGAGAAGTTCGGCGTGGCGGTGGAGGTCTACGGGGTGCCCGCCCTGACCGCCGGCGCCCTGATGCAGTCGGCCAGCCGCTTCGTGCCCATCGAAGGCGAGCTGCTGCTGGGCCAGGCGAGTCGCTCGGTGTGATCCCTCCTTCCGCCGACGACACCGTCGACATCGGTCAGGCGCTTGCTCTGGCCGCGCCGGGGGATGGCTGCTATACCGTGAGACAAGGAAGGTGGGAGCATCAGGATATTCATCAACTTGCCCGCCTGGCCATTGATTCAATGTTTCCTTAAAAGCGTCGCTGGGCGACGAAGGGGATTATGACATCTCAGCTGACCGCCACGCCTGGCCACATCGTGGCGATCGGCGGTGCCGAGGACAGGACTTCCGATCTCGAAATCCTCAAACAGGTTTTCGGTCTCGCCCCCCTGGGCGGTCACGAGGTCGCCATCATCGCCACGGCGAGCAGCATCCCCGATCAGGTACTCCCCGAGTACCAAGCCGCCTTCACCCGCCTGGGCGCCAGCCGTGTCCATGCGCTTGACATCCAGAATCGCAAGCAAGCCGCCGACCCCGGCAATGTCCGTCTGATCGAGCAAAGCGGGGTGATTTTCTTCACCGGCGGTGACCAGCTGCGCCTGACCAATGTGCTGGGCGGCTCGGTGACGCTGAATGCCGTTCGCGAACGCCTGCTGGCCGGCGCCGTGGTGGCCGGCACCAGCGCCGGAGCGGCGGCCATGCCGGGGACCATGATCTACGATGGCGACGCCGCGGATGCCCTGCGCAAGGGAGCCGTCAACATGACCTCCGGCCTCGGCTTCGTCGATGGGCTCATCATCGACAGTCACTTCCTCGAACGCGGGCGTTTCACGCGCCTGATGGCGGTCGGGGCGAGCAACCCGGAGCACCTGGGCGTGGGGCTCGGCGAGGATGCCGCCGTGATCGTTCACCCGAACCGGATTCTCGAGGCCATCGGGTCGGGGCATGTCATCCTCATCGACAGCCGCGACCTCGCGAGCTCGAACATCACCGAGTTGTCGATGGGAGGAGCGGTGGCCATCGAGAACATGATCCTCCATGCGATGGTCAGCGGCCATGGGTTCGATGTCGAGGCGCGACGCTACCTCGTCGCCGACGAACTCAGTGCCTTGCTGGAGGAGAGCCGATGAACATTCTCGAACACCGGGCCCTGCGAGGCCCCAATTATTACAGCCGCTACCAGAGCATTTTCATGCGGCTGGACATCGGCGAGCTCGAGGAGCGTCCCAGCGACACCGTCCCGGGGATCGTCGAGCGCCTCACCGGGCTCATCCCGACCCTGCAGGAGCATCGCTGCTCGGTCGGCCGCCCCGGCGGCTTCCTGGAGCGGCTGGCGCGTGGCACCTGGGCCGGGCACGTCGTGGAACATGTCGCGATCGAGCTGCAGAACCTGATCGGTTTCTCGGTCGGCTACGGCAAGACCATCGACACCTACGAGACCGGTGTCTACAACGTGGTCTACCGCTATCGGGACGAGGCCTGTGGCCTGGCGGCCGGGGTCGAAGCCGTCGATTTCGTCACCCGGCTGTTCAAGGGGGATGAGATCGACATGCCGCCGATCATCGCCCGCCTCAAGGCGGTGCGCGACGCTCACATGCTGGGCCCCTCCACCGCGTCGATCGTCGACGCGGCCAAGCGCCGCGACATCCCCTTCACTCGCCTGAGCGAGGAAAGCAGCTACTTGCAGCTTGGGCATGGCCACCTCCAGCAACGCATCCAGGCGACGGTGACGTGTCGCACCAGCCTGCTCGGCCACGGCATCGCCGACGACAAGGACTGGACCAAGCAGATCCTCGGCGATGCCGGCATCCCGGTACCCCTCGGCCAGATTTGCGGATCGCTCGATGAAGCGCTCGAGGCCGCGACCAGCATCGGGTATCCCGTGGTGGCGAAACCACTCAGCGGCAACCATGGCCGAGGGGTGAGCACCAACCTCCAGGATGAGCAGGCACTGCGCGATGCCTACGCGACCGCCTCCCGGCAGCATCCGTCGGTGATCGTCGAACAGTACATCAAGGGCGAGGACCATCGCCTGCTGGTGATCGACGGCAAGCTCGTCGCCGCGGCCCGGCGGCGCCCGGCCCATGTGGTCGGCGACGGCGAATCCACGCTGCAGGAACTGGTGGACCAGGCCAACCAGGACCCCCGCCGCGGCATCGGCCACGAGAACCTGCTCACCCGGATTCACCTGGATGAGCAGTCGCTGCGGTTGATCAACCAGCAGAACCTGACCCTGCAGAGCGTGATCGCCCAGGACGAGATCGTCTACCTGAAGTCCACGGCGAACCTGAGCTCGGGGGGCACGGCCACGGACGTGACCGATGATGTCCACCCCGAGGTGCATTATGCGGCGGAACGGATCGCCCGGCTGATCGGGCTCGACATCATCGGTATCGACCTCCTCGCCGAGACCCTGACCCGGCCGCTGGAAGAACAGGCGGCGGCGGTGGTCGAGGTCAATGCCGGGCCGGGGTTTCGCATGCACCTGTCCCCGACCCACGGGCAGGGGCGTGATGTCGGCCAACACGTCGTCGACATGCTGTTTCCCGAGGGTAGCGACGGCCGCCTTCCCATCACCGCGGTGACCGGCACCAATGGCAAGACGACGACGGTGCGACTGCTCTCGCACCTGCTTCGCCAAGCCGGGCGAAAGGTCGGCATGGCCTGTACCGGCACCATCGAGATCGACAACCACGTGATCATGCGCGGCGACTACAGCGGCCCGCAGGCGGCCGCCATCGTGCTGCACGAGCCCACTGTGGAGCATGCCGTGCTCGAGGTGGCCCGGGGCGGCATCATGCGTCGCGGCCTGGGCTTCGACGAGTGCGACGTGGGCGTGCTGCTCAATATCGCCAGCGATCACCTGGGCGAGCACGACCTCTATACCCTCGACGATCTGGCGCGCTGCAAGACGGTGGTCATCGACGCCGTGCGCGAAGGGGGGACCGCCGTGCTCAATGCCGACGACCCCTATGTGCTGGAGGGCCAGCAATGGGCGCGCGGCAACATCATCTTCTTCACCCTGGACCCCGACTCGCGCGCCATCCGCCAGCATGTTCGCGACCATGGCGTGGCCTTCACCGTCCACCACGAGCGCATCGTGATGCGCCAGGGCCGCGTCGAGGCCGAGATCATCCCCGTCGATGACGTGCCCATCACCTTCGAGGGACATGCCCGCTTCAACGTCGCCAACGCCCTGGCCGCCAGCGCCGCCGCCTACGCGCTGGGGCTCGACGTCGCCGATATCCAGATGGGGCTGCAGACCTTCCACCCTACGCCCGGCCAGAATCCCGGGCGCACCAATCTCGTGGCGGCCGACGGTGTGCAGGTGCTCATCGACTACGGCCACAATGTACCGGCACTCGAGGCGCTCGACGAGCTCGTCAGCAGCCTCCCGGCGCGCCGCCGCATCAGCGTGGCGAGTGCCCCCGGCAATCGTCGCGATGAGGACCTCATGGCCCTGGGCGCCCAGCTCGCCAGGATGCACGATGTCGTGTTCGTCTGCGAAACCCATCCGCGCGGACGTGCCGTCGGCGAGGCCGCGGGGTTACTGCGCGATGGCGCGGCGGCGGAAAGCGCCTGCGAGCTCGAGATCGTCCTCGACGAGCACATGGCGATCGAGAGGGCCTTCGATGAAGCCCGAGAAGGCGACTTGCTGGTCTTGCTGATCGATGACATCGACGGCGCCATCGAACGCCTCAAGGGGCGCCGCTTTCCGTCCGCCGTCCCGGGAGAGGCGCTCCCATGATGCCTGATGCCGATCGGGACACGCCGCTGCTGACCCTGCTGCGGGTCGGGCGTCTCTACGCGCCGGAACCCCGCGAGGACACCGACCTGCTGATCGCCGACGGCCGGATCGCGGCGCTGGGACGCGACCTCGCCGTGCCGGAAGGTTGGCCCGTGCGCCTGGTGGAGGCTCGCGACCTCACTGCCGTCCCCGCCTTCATCGACCAGCATGTCCACCTCACCGGCGGTGGCGGCGAGGGGGGCTGCGTCACCCGCTGCCCGGAGATCACCGCCGCCGAGATCGCCGCCATGGGCATCGGCACAGTGGTCGGCGTGCTCGGCACCGACAGCATCAGCCGCTCGCCGGCGGACCTGCTGGCCAAGGTGCGCGCCCTGCGCGCCGAGGGCATCGCGGCCTACCTGTACACCGGCGCCTATCGCGTGCCGCCGCCGACCCTCAGCGGCGATCTCCAGCGCGACCTGGCCTGGATTCCCGAGGTCATCGGCCTGGGCGAGCTGGCGATCTCGGATCACCGCTCCAGCCAGCCGCGCCAGGACGAGATCGCACGGCTGGTCAGCGAGGTGCGCGTCGGCGCCTTGCTGGCCGGCAAGCGCGGCATCTGTCACTTCCATGTCGGCGACGGCGACCGCGGCCTGGAACCGCTGCGCCGGCTGCTGTCCGAGACCGAGATTCCCGCCGACCAGCTGATCCCCACCCACGTCAATCGCCGCCACGCCCTGCTCGACGAGGCGGCGGACTACGCGCTTACCTTCGGCGCCAGCATCGACCTGACGGCCTTCGAGGATCCCGGCGAGGAAGGGCTCTCCGCCTTCGACGCGGTGGTCGTGCTGCTCGAGCGCGGCGTGCCGCCGGAGCGCATCACTATCAGCTCCGACTGCAACGGCAGCCTGCCCGAGTTCGACGCCCAGGGCGACTACGTCGGCATGCGCGTGGCACGCAACACCGCCCTGATCGCCGACTGGCAGCGCCTGGTACGCGAAGACATCCTGCCGCTCGAGCATGCCCTGGACCTGATCGCCGGCAACGTCGCCCGGGTGCTCGGGCTGCAGGCCCACAAGGGGCGGCTGGCCGTGGGCTTCGATGCCGATATCACCCTGCTCGACGGCGACCTCCAGCCGCAGAGGACATTCGTGGCGGGCCGCTGCATCTACAGCGAGGGGTAAGTGCTCAGGCTGGACGACGGCGCCACTTCCCGGGAGACAGGCGGTCAAAGGGGACACAGGGACTCAGAGTCACGGGAGGCCAAAGATGCGTGTCCAGCCCTTGATCGCCGTGGAAGACATCGAGCGCAGCCGTCGTTGGTACGAGGCGTTGCTCGGCTGCGTGGGCGTCCATGGCGGCGACGACTACGAGCAGCTGATGATGCCGGGAGACGAGACCGTCTTCCTGCAGCTGCACCTCTGGGAGGCCCATGGCCACCCCAACCTCGAGCCCTCCTTCGTGCGTCCGGGACACGGGGTGCTGTTGTGGTTCGAGGTCGAGGGCTTCCATGACGCCGTGGACCGGGCCCGCGAGATGGAGGCCTGGATCATCGCGGAGCCCCACGTCAACGCCCGGGCCAACCACCGCGAATGCTGGCTGCACGACCCCGACGGCTATACGGTGGTGCTGGCCAGCCGCTATGGCGAGGTCGACTGACGACGCTTCGCGCCCCTCTCCGGCAAGCCGCGACAGGGCCGTCTACACTGCACCGCAACAGGGCGGCCGGCACGGGAACCCACTTGGCAAGAGGGACAGGCATGACGGAAAGGAAGCGCATCGACCTGGCGCTACAAGGCGGCGGCTCCCACGGGGCCCTGACCTGGGGCGTACTGGATCGCCTGCTGGAAGACGACCGACTGGAGATCGATGCCATCAGCGGCACCAGCGCCGGCGCCATGAACGCCGTGATCCTGGCCGACGGGCTCTACAAGGGCGGCCGCGACGGCGCGCGGGAGGCGTTGCTCGCCTTCTGGCGCTCGGTGAGCGAGATGGCCCGCTTCTCGCCCCTGCAGCGCACCTTCTGGGACCGGCTGATGGGCGACGACAGCCTGGATCACTCCCCGGGCTACCTGTTCTTCGAGGGCCTCACCCGGCTGGTCGCCCCGGCCCAGCTCAACCCCCTGGGCATCAATCCGCTGCGCGACCTGATCGAGAAGTGCATCGATTTCGACTGCGTCAACGCCTGCGACAGGGTCAAGGTGTTCGTCACCGCCACCAACGTGCGCACCGGTCGGGCGACGATCTTCCGCCAGCCCGAGCTGACCGTGGACACCCTCATGGCCTCGGCCTGCCTGCCCAATCTGTATCCCGCCGTGGAGATCGATGGCGAGGCCTACTGGGACGGCGGTTACAGCGGCAACCCCGCGCTCTACCCCTTGGTCGACGACCGCGGCTGCAGCGACCTGGTGGTCGTCCAGGTCAACCCCCTGGTGCGCCGCAAGCTGCCCGACAGCGCCCGGGAGATCATCAACCGCATCAACGAGATCACCTTCAACTCGAGCCTGATCAAGGAACTGCGCAGCATCCAGCTGCTGCAGCGGCTGATCGAGGCCGAGGCCCTGGAACTCGAACGATTCCGGGCGATGCGCCTGCACCTGATCCACGCCGAGCACGACATCGAGGAGCTCAGCGCCTCCAGCAAGATGAACGCCGAATGGTCGTTCATCTCGCGCCTGCACGACCTCGGCCGCGCCTGGGCCGACCGCTGGCTCGCCGACCACTTCGAGGCCATCGGCCAACACTCGACCTTCGACCTGGAGGCGGTGTTCGACGACACCTTCCGGCCGCTGGCCAGGCCCGCGGACGCCCCGCCTGGTCCATGAGCGCACCGTCAGGGCCCGGTGCCCGCCCTCGGCAATACCATCGATTCGGGAGAGCATACCGGTGACGAGTCAGCCCCATTGGGACGCGATCTACCGCAGCAAGGCCCCGGACCAGCTCAGCTGGTACCAGCCGCACCTGGCGGCCTCGCTACGGTTGATCGAGGCGGGGGCACCGGAGCGGGACACGGCCATCATCGACGTGGGCGGCGGCGAGGCCACCCTGGTCGACGACCTGCTCGCCCGGGGCTATCGCGACCTCACCGTCCTGGACATCTCCCCCGAGGCGCTCGAGGTGGCCAAGCGCCGCCTGGGCGACGCCGCCGAACGGGTGACCTGGCGGGTGGCCGACATCACCCGGGACGCCCTGCCGGCGCGACGCTACGGTTTCTGGCATGATCGGGCGGTCTTCCACTTCCTGGTCACCCCCGAGCAACGAGCCGCCTATGTCCGCCAGCTGCGGAACAGCCTGACACCCGGCGGGCAGCTGGTGATCGCCACCTTCGGGCCGGAAGGCCCCACCCGCTGCAGTGGCCTCGACGTGGTCCGCTACGATGCCGACACCCTGGCCGCTCAGCTCGGCCCCGATTTCGAGTTGGTGAGCCACCAACTCGAGACGCACCACACGCCGAACGGCAAACCCCAGTCCTTCCTGTACGCTCACTTCCGGCGCAGCGCCGAAGGCTGAATCCGCACACCCCCGCGCCAGCGTCCCATTCCCGTCCCTTCTCGCGAGGACCGACGGGATCACGCCCTGCTGCCCTCCACTGCGTTGAAGGACGTCACTTCGCCGACACCGAACAACCGCTATAGTGGGGCCAAGGATAATTCGGGGCCTTCACCAGAATGAAGACTCCGGCCATGGATAAGCAGGACTACTGCACGATGGAAGGTCCACATTCGACCCATCTACGGCCTTGCCGACAAATGCAGCCTGCATGCTCACCCTTTTATGCTGCTGGCATGATGATCGGTGCCATGCTTCCAAATTATTAATAATAAAAAGGAGTTTCAAGAGGTAGGGGGATAAGCGACGTGCGCTACAACATCAATGAACGCGTTAGCACATTCGTCCAGTCATAAGATGCGCAGCCGAATCACTGTTAGGCAATCCACACTGATGCAGTCTTCACTTTTAAAGTTCGGAACCGGGAACTCGAATCCATGTTGAATGTGCTTTTCGTCGCTATCGGGGTGTTGCTTTTGACGAGTGGCGGGGAGGCTCTGATCAGGGGAGCCTTGGCCGCTGCGAATCGAATGAGCGTTTCACCTTTGCTCAGTGGCTTGTTGATTGTGGGGTTTGGTACTTCTGCTCCGGAGCTGGTCGTATCGATCGACGCAGCTCTGAATGAGCGGCCTGACATGGCAATCGGGAACGTCGTCGGGAGCAATATCGGCAACATCCTGCTGATTCTGGGGATATGCACGTTGATAACGCCCCTCGCCGTTAAGCCGCTCGTACTACGCCGTGATGGTGTCACGGTTGTGGCCGCAAGCATCCTGTTTCTCATTCTTGTCGGTGGGGATGCCTTGGTAAGGTCTGACGCTGCCATGTTCCTTCTGGCGCTACTGGTTTATCTGATCTGGGCTTATTGGACCGAGCGCTCAGGGGAAGCACCTTCTGCGCAATTGCACAGAGCGGAAGGGCAAGAACTGACCTCCTTGCCAAGAACAGTACTGTGGATAATCATGGCGATTGTGTCGGGTTTGGTGCTGTTGATCGCTGGTTCCCAAGTACTGTTAATGGGAGCCGTGGGAATCGCTGAGACGCTTGGAGTTTCAGAGGCTGTCATAGGTCTCACCCTTGTAGCGGTTGGCACGTCTCTTCCGGAGCTTTCCATCTCGGTAATCGCAGCATTCAGGCGGCATGCCGATGTCGCCATTGGGAACGTCCTGGGCAGTAATATTTTCAATCTTCTGGGAATACTCGGAGTTTCCGCGCTGCTACAGCCGCTTCCAGTTCATGAGCGAATCATTAAGTTTGACCAGTGGATCATGCTGGGCACCTCTCTGATACTATTGTTATTTCTTTATACAGGCAGTCGGCTTAGCCGACTCGAGGGCGGATTACTCCTGCTCGGCTACGGAGTGTATGTGAGTCTGAGTTTTACTGTGTTCGGTGTGTAAGGCCCGGCCTAGAAAAGGCCTAACCAGGCCAAGCACAGCGACGGCTTGTCCGTTGTGGCTTCGCGTCCACTACAAAGCTGAGCGTGTTGTCGGCGTTTCACCCAAGTTTCTACTCGTTTGCTTCTGGCCGGATGCCGGACTTCAGGCTACGCTGCAGGAGGTGGTGCGGCAGCTGATGACCCAAAGGGAGTTCTTGGAAAATGCCGTCGGCATCATGCACAAGGGCTATGATGAATTTCTTCTGACTCCATCTGGTTGGTCGTGAATGACACACGGTATAAACCGAATAATGCACAGAAACGCTCACCCAATCAAAGATGGGACGCCTGACAACTCTTAGGAGACAAACAAGCGCTTCATGTACCATCCATTCGACCCCTAGACCAAAGCATTATCAACTTAACCCCGACGACTGCTCCCAAAGATCACATTAGACTTATCATTCTTTCACCTGACACTACTAATGTCCTGCCATTCACAAATAACAAGAAGTCTTGTTTCAGGGCGAAACATGAGCCACAAGCATAAAAACCACAGGGGGAAAAAAGCGATGGAGCTTGTCGGCAATACCATCATGTCTGAGTTCTCTAACTTTAACGATTTGAGTGAGTTCGTCGTTGTTGTGATTCGATTGCTGTTCGCTGCCCTTCTGGGTGGCCTGCTTGGTCTCGAACGAGAACAGCGTGGCAAGTCCGCTGGAATACGCACCCATATGTTGGTTTGCATGGGGGCTGCTCTGTTTATATTTATCCCGCAGCAAGCGGGTATCTCGGATTCGGAGATGAGTCGAGTCATTCAGGGGGTGATTGCCGGCATCGGCTTTCTATGTGCCGGAACGATCATCACCGGTAAGGATGACCAAGGTGCTACAGGACTTACCACGGCGGCTGGTATTTGGTTCACGGCAGCCATAGGGATAGCCGTTGGTCTGGGGCGCGAGCAGACTGCGGTGTTGTGTACGGCTCTGGCTTGGGTGGTACTGTATGTAGTGCCCTTCTTGACTCGCTTGATACACAACAAAATCCCATGATGCTGGACACCCAAACATTAATTTCTTATCAGAACATCGACATAACACCTGACCAGTCCATTGAATGTGTTCCCTATACTTACGGTCACCGGACGCTCGTGCCTCGCCCCGGTTAACACATCATCATATCATCTTTTGCCGAACGTCCGCTCCTGGCTGGATGCCGAACTTCAGGCTATGCTGATTGAACTGGTGTGGCAGTTAACGACCAAGGCGGACGTTCCAGCAAGATGCTGCCGGTGCGTTCACCCGGGGCAAACCGGGGACAGGCCCGAATGCCATTCGGGACAGATCCCATCTGGCCCATTTTTCGGGACATCGGGGAGGCCCCCATCCATCCTCCCATGGCGTCAGGCGTCTAGTGGGGGGATTCAACCAGGCTACGCAGAGCGGAGCCAGGAGGGAAATCATGAGTGAGTCAACTCATCGAGAGTCCGCCTTGGCCTCCTCGGTCAGGCGTCTGGTGACGCGGGTCCCCATGAGCGTTCGCTGTGTAGCATTGTGCGCAGTACTGGTATTTGCGAACCTTCCCGCCATTGTCCTGGCCCAATCACCATGCCCGGGAATTCACGTAAAGATTCTGGACATAAAAAACAGCACTGGAGCCGTAGCTTGCGCGCTTTTCGAGTCGCCAGTGGGTTTCCCTACTGAATTTCTTCACTCCGCAACCAATATCATGGTAATAAAGATTCGGGATACGCAGGCGCGTTGCGACTTTTTAGACATCCCGCCGGGGACGTATGCGTTGGCCGTCATTCATGATGAAAACATGGACGGCAAGCTTGACGCCAACTGGCTGGGGGTCCCCACGGAAGGCTACGGTTTTTCAAACGACGTAACAGCCAGGATGAGTGCACCTTCATTCGACGCCGCCAGCTTTCCATACGGTGGGCGAAACCTAGATCTGACGATCAGCTTGAATTACTGAGCGATCTTCTCATGGACACCGAAGAGTTCTTTCAATCCAGCACGCCCATTCAGAGTTTGCATCGCCTAACACGTCGCTCAAGCGGGCGTCGGCTTTGCAGCCGCCGCTTAGCTTCCCCGTTTAGGCGACACGAAAGGCGCGTGGTTGTGGGGCAGGGCGACCGCCGGCCAGATGTCCCAGGGCGAATGGCAGGCGTAAGTGCTCTTCTCACCAGCCCGTTACCTCGGCAGGGTATTCGGCCAAGGTACCGGGGCCACTTGGGGCCCGTCCGATATCCCGAGAAATTGGGTCTTATCGGGACAGCCTTTGCATCGAAGGAGCGCCTTGAAAGACGGCAAGGGAGGCCGGGTGTTCGTCTTTATTAGCGAGGATTAAACAATGGATCCTATCGTACTGATCATTATCGTGATCTTGGCTGTCGCTCTGCTGGGTGGCGGCTACGGTTACCGCAGCGGCAACAACGTTCTCGCCGGGGGCGGCGGCATAGTCGGGCTAATCCTGATCGTCCTCCTGATTCTTTTCCTGATGGGCCGTTTATAACGGTGATTGAATGCCCGTCCGGGGACGATTAAGGGCAGGCTGCCGAACCAGTCGTTGCAGCAGATGGGGCCGGCATTACGGCTTTCCGAGGTATGAAGGGGCTGCAACCGACCCCGCTGCTGAACTTTGTCGTTACATCCGACCTTGCTGAAGGTCCGTTTTTTGCCGAGTGGGGAACTTTAGGCGGCACAGGATGGAATGGCTGGGGCAGCCCCATCCAAGTGATGGTTGCAGGTTAGCGGTTGCTTCCTCCTCGATTGCTCCCGTGCTATACCACGCGATCATTCGCTCCTGACGTACTGGCTTGCCACCTGGCGATGGCTGGCCAGGTGAGGGGCTTCAGACTCTCTGTGGCGCGAGCACCTGCCGGTGAAGGGCTTATCTCAGTGTGCTGCCTGAACGGGGTGTCCACGGCTCCTGGACAAGATCAGAAAACGTGGCGGCCGGGCGGTGCGGTCAACGAGCTGCTTGCTGAATGCGGGCTGGATGCCGGTGGCATCGAGGCGGCTTCGCGCCCGCCTCACGCCACTGGGCCCTCACCCGCCGGACGTACTCGCGTCGTCGACCCGCACTCGGACATAGGACCCCGGTGCCTCCTCGAGGGGCGGGAAGCGGCGGCTGCCGGGATCCCGGGCGGCCACCTGGTCGCCGGCGTGGCGCTTGAGCCAGCTGCGCCATTCCGGCCACCAGGAACCCGGGTGGTGGGTGGCCGAGGCCAGCCAGCGCTCGGGATCGCGCGGCAGGCGTCCATAGCTCCAGTAGCCGTACTTCGAGGAGCCGGCCGGGTTGATGACCCCGGCGATATGCCCGGACCCGCCGAGCAGGAAACGGGGGCGCTTGCCCAGCAGGTACGCACCGCGGTAACTGGACTGCCAGGGGGCGATGTGATCCTTCTCGGTCGCCACGAAGAACGCCGGGATGCGCACCTGGCTCAGGTCGATGGCTTGCCCCGCCAGGGAGATCCCCCCCGGTTCGGCCAGGCGGTTTTCCAGGTACATGTTGCGCAGGTAATAGCTCTGCATGCGCCGTGGCATGCGGGTGGAATCCGAATTCCAGTAGAGCAGGTCGAAGGCCTGGGGGGTGCGGCCGAGCAGGTAGTTGTTGATCACGAATCCCCAGATCAGGTCGGCGGACTGCAGCAGGTTGAAGGCGTTGGCCAGGTGCGTGCCCTCCAGATAGCCGCGCTGCGCCATGTGCTGCTCCATATAGCGGACCTGCTCCTCGTCGATGAACACCTCCAGCGGCCCCACCTCGCTGAAGTCGAGCAGGGTGGTGAAGAAGGTGGCACTGTGCACCCGCTCATCGCCTCGAGCGGCCTGATGCGCCAGGGTGCTGGCCAGCAGGGTGCCGCCGATGCAGTAGCCGATGGTGTTGAGCGTCTCCTCGCCGGTGACTTCCGCCACCACGTCCATGGCCTTGAGGGTGCCCTGGGTGAGGTAGTCGTCGAAGGCCACCTCGGCATAGCGTTCATCCGGGTTGACCCAGGAAATCACGAAGACGGTTATCCCCTGCTCCACGGCCCAGCGGATGAAGGAGCGCTGCGGGGTCAGGTCCAGGATGTAGAACTTGTTGATCCAGGGCGGGACGATCAGCAGCGGCCGGCGGTCGACCTCCTCGGTGGTCGGTGCATATTGGATGAGCTGCATCAGCTGATTCTGGTAGATGACCTTGCCCGGGGTCACCGCAAGGTTCTTGCCCAGCTCCAGCTCGGCCGAATCGCTCTGCTTGATGCGCAACAAGCCCTCGCCCCGGGCCAGGTCCTCCATCAGGTTGGCCAGGCCCTGCAGCAGGTTGGCGCCGCCGGTGCGCACCGTGGCCTCGATCACCTCCGGGTTGGTGATGGCATAGTTGCTGGGAGCGAGGGCGTCCATCAGTTGATGGGCATAGAACTCGACCTTCACCCGCTCGTCGTGATCCAGTTCCTCGGTGACCTCATGCACCCCCTTCAACCACTGCTCGGCGGTCAGTTGGTAGGCCTGGCGGAGCGCGTCGAAGAAGAGGTTCTCCTCCCACCCCTTGCCCTTGAAGCGCCGGTCCCGCGGGTCGGGCGCGGCGGCCGGTGATGGCGCCTCGCCAGACAGGCGCCGCGCGGTGATCTGCCAGAGTGTCGTATAGCCCTGCCACAACTGCTGCTGGACCTCCAGGGCGCGTTGCGGATGGAGCAGGAACTGCTGGCTGAGGCGGGTAAGCGCCTTGGCCGCGACCGCCGGGTCGGGCAGGGTGAAGAAGTCCCCGCGTGCCTGGCGCTCGAGCCAGCCCTGCCAGGCCCGGGACGATCCTGCCGACAATCGCTCGAGGGCCTCGGCATAGCGCTGTGCCAGTTCGTCGGATGGCGTCTCTTGGGGTGGTATCGCCTGATCGCCAGGTTTCGCTGACGACGGTTTCTGGTCACTCATGGCCTTGCCCCTTGGTGAGTACTGCTCGATAGCGGCATCGTCCGACCCATGGCCGGAGGCAGGCCGACGAACCAGGGCCGACACGCTGCCCCCCTCTGCCGCAACCCTACCGTTTCAGTATCGTCGGGGCTGAGTGAGACGCCAGCCAGGATGCGCTCCCCTACCCCAGCAGCCAACATCATCAAGGCGGCCCATGTCGTCAGGCTCGCCTGGCGTGGCGGCGCCCTGCCGCCTTGTCGCTTCCGGCTGGCTCACCTAGCTTGAGAGTCAATCGCCTTGCGCCACGGCCCGGCTCACCGGGCGCCTGGGGCGCGACGTGCCGATACCCGACGAGGAGCCGGCATGATGGAAACGACCGAGCATTCCCCCGAGGCTGCGGTGTCCGTCCACCTGACCCTGAATGGTGTCCCGGTCACCGCCGAGGTCTCCCCCAACGCCATCCTGCTCGACGTGCTGTGCGAGCAGCTCGGGCTGACCGGCACCAAGAAGGGCTGCGATCACGGCCAGTGCGGAGCCTGCACGGTGCATGTCGATGGCCGGGCGATGAACGCCTGCCTGCGCCTGGCCGTGATGTGCGAGGGCCAGGCCATCACCACCATCGAGGGGCTGGCCGAGGCGGGCCACCTGCACCCGGTGCAACAGGCCTTCCTCGACCACGATGCCTTCCAGTGCGGCTACTGCAGCCCGGGGCAGATCATGTCCGCCGTGGCACTGCTCGAGGATCGCCGTGTCCCCGGCGATATCGCCACGGTCCGCGAGGCGATGAGCGGCAACCTCTGCCGTTGCGGCGCCTACCAGAACATCCTCGCGGCGATCCAGGATGCCCGCCTTCGCCTGCACGGGCAGGAGGGAGGAGACGGCGCATGAGGACCTTCGCCTTCGCCCGAGCCGACAGCGTCGCACGCGCGGTGGAGTACCGTCAGGACGAGCCGGCCGGCGCCTTCGTGGCCGGCGGCACCACCCTGCTCGACCTGGTCAAGCTCGACGTCATGCGCCCGTCCCGGGTCATCGACATCAACGCCCTGCCGCTGAACACGGTCGAACGCCTGCCCGATGACCGCCTGCGCATCGGCGCCCTGGTGACCAATACCGACCTCGCCTACCACCCGGACGTGCTCGCCGATCACCCCCTGCTGTCCCAGGCGATCCTGGCGGGCGCCTCGACCCAGGTGCGCAACATGGCCACCACCGGCGGCAACCTGATGCAGCGCACCCGCTGTCCCTACTTCCGCGACGCGGCGGCGGCCTGCAACAAGCGCGAGCCGGGCAGTGGCTGCGACGCCCGGCACGGCGTCAACCGCATGCACGCCGTGCTCGGCGGCAGCAGCGAGTGCGTGGCGGTGCATCCCTCCGACATGTGCGTGGCCCTGGCCGCCATCGGCGCCACCCTCACCCTGCACGGCCCGAGCGGCGAGCGCGAGATCGATTTCGCCGACTTCCACCGCCTGCCCGGCACGACGCCGCATCTCGAACACGACCTCGACGACGAGCTGATCGTCGCCGTCACCCTGGCGCCGCCGCTCATGCCGCTGGGCACGGCCTACGTCAAGCTGCGCGATCGCGCCGCCTTCGAGTTCGCCCTGGCCTCCGCCGGGGCCATGCTGTCGCTGGACGAGGAGCTGATCGGCGAGGCGCGCCTGGCACTGGGCGGCGTGGCCACCAAGCCCTGGCGCTGCCGCGAGGCCGAGGCGCTGCTGGCGGGCAAGCAAGCCGACACTGCCGCCTTCGAGGCGGCGGCGGACGTCGCCCTGGCCGATGCCCGGCCGCTCTCCCACAACGCCTTCAAGATTCCGCTGGCGCGCCAGGCCATCGTGCGGGCACTGCGCGACGCCGCCCGGCGCGCCAGGGAGGACGACTCATGAGCGCCATCCCCGAGCATCCCGTCGTCGGCCGGCGCACGCCGCGTATCGACGGCGAGGACAAGCTGACCGGCCGCGCCGACTATACCGTCGACCATCGGATCGAGGACATGCTCTACGGCTATCCGGTGCCGGCGAGCATCGCCCATGGCACGCTCGAAGTCCTTGAGCTCGATGCCGCCCGCGCCATGCCCGGCGTCGTGGACATCCTCCACCACGGGCACTTCCCCGACCTGCATCGCTCGCCCAACAGCCTGCGCCAGGGCGATGCGGTCAGCGAGGTCCGCCTTCCCTTCGAGGACGACCGGATCCATTATCACGGCCAGTACATCGCCCTGGTGGTGGCGGAAACCTTCGCGCAGGCCCGTGCCGCGGCCTTCCAGGTGGAGGCGCGCTACCATCGGGACGCGGGGGTCGTGACCGGCCTGGCGGCCAGCGACGACGAGGGCGAAGAGGTCGGCCACTACATGCGCGGCGAGCCCGAGCTCGCCTTCGGCATCGCCCCGATGATCCTCGACGAGACCTACACCATGGCCGCCGAGAGCCATCTGCAGCTGGAACCGCACGCCACCCTGGCCGAGTGGCGCGAGGCGGACCAGCGGCTGATCGTCCACGAATCGACCCAGGGCGTCTTCTACCAGCGCAACGCCCTGGCGCGCATCTTCGACCTGCCGCCGGAGCGGGTCGAGGTGATCTCGCACTACATCGGCTCGGGCTTCGGTAACAAGCTGTTCATGTGGCCGCATGCCGTCGCCACCGCCGCGGCCGCGCGGCTGCTCGGTCGCCCGGTCAAGACGGTGCTGCCCCGCCAGCAGGACATGATGACCACCGGCCACCGCCCCGCCTCGCGCCAGCGCATCCGCCTCGGCGCCGAGTTCGACGGCAGCCTGGCCTCGATCCAGCACGACAGCCTCACCGAGACCTCCACCGTCGACCGCTATGTCGATGCCTGCGGGGGCGCCACGCCCAGCGCCTATGCCTGCGACAGTGTCGCGACCCACCAGCGCATCCTGCCGGTCCATCACGGCACCCCCTGTCCGATGCGCGCCCCGGGCGAGGTGTCCGGCGTGTTCGCGCTGGAGAGTGCCATCGACGAGCTGGCCGTGGCCCTCGACATGGACCCGCTGGCCCTGCGCCTGCAGAACTACGCCCACCAGGACCCGCAGCGCGGCCTGCCGTGGTCGAGCAAGCACCTCGACCGCTGCCTGGAAAGCGCGGCCGAGCGGTTCGGCTGGGCCTCGCGGGACCGGCGGGTCGGCAGCATGGGCGACGGCGACGAGATCATCGGCCAGGGCATGGCCTCGGCCACCTGGTTCGCCGGGCGCCAGCCCTGTGCGGCCCGGGTGACGCTGCGCGCCGATGGCACGGTATTCGCGGCCTGCGGCACCCAGGATATCGGCACCGGCACCTACACCATCGTCGCCCAGACGGTGGCCGACCTCACCGGCGTGCCGATCGCGCATATCGAAGTCCGGCTGGGCGAGACCAGTCTCCCCGCCGGCCCCCTCTCCGGCGGGTCGATGACCACCGCCTCCACGCTGCCGGCCGTCGCCGCCGCCACGCGCGACGCCCTGGCGGCCCTCGAGCAGGTCGCCACCGGGCCGGGGGGGCACTTCGAGGGCCTCGCCCCTGCCACCCTGAAGGTCGAGGCGGGCGCCCTGGTGGCCGAGGGCCGACGGGCGGACTTCGCCGAGATCCTCGCGCGCCACCGCCTCTCCGGCGTCACCGGCGAGGGCAGCACCGCGCCGGGGGACGAGCGACGGGAGTACAGCTTCCGCTCCTTCGGCGCCCACTTCGTCGAGGTGCGCTGGGACCCGGGCATCTCCCGGCTACGGGTGGCCCGGGTGGTCAGCAGCATCGACGTCGGCCGGGTCATCAACCCCGTCGCGGCACGCAACCAGGTGGAGGGAGCGATCGTGATGGGCATCGGCATGGCACTGCTCGAGGGACTCGACTACGACCCGCGCGACGCCCGACTAATCAACGCCAACGCCTCCGACTATCGCATCCCGGTCCACGCCGACATGCCCGAGATCGACGTCGAGCTGCTCGACTATCCCGACTACCGCTTCAACGAGTTCGGCGCCCGCGGCATCGGCGAGATCGGCCTGACGGGGATCGCGGCGGCCCTCGCCAACGCCGTCTACCATGCCACCGGCAAGCGCCTGCGCGATCTCCCGATCAGCGTGGAAACGCTGGTGTCGCCGGACTGAGGGATAAAGACCGTGTCTTCGGCGTCCAGGGACTGGGCAGCGTCGTTACCCGCCACCCGAGGCCTCCGCGGCCTCACGGCGCCTGCAGCGCGCGTTCCTCCTGGCGATGCTGCAGCGGTGACACCCCGAAACAGCGCTTATAGTCGCGGCTGAACTGCGAGACGCTGCGATACCCCACCGCCTCGGCGGCCTGGTTCACGTTGCACTCCTCCTGGACGAGCAGCTGCTGTGCCTTGATCAGGCGCAGCCGCTTCAGGTACTGCAGCGGCGAGGCCTGAGTGACCTGCTTGAAGTGCTGATGGAAGGTCGAGGGGCTCATGTTGGCCTGGCGGGCCAGGGCCTCCACCGAGACCTCATCCGCGTAGTGGGCATGCAGCCGCGACAGCACCTGGACGATCCGCGAGTAGTGCCCCTGATGCAGCACCAGGGCGCGCAGCGCCGGCCCCTGCCGGCCCTTCAGCGCCTCGAACACCACGTCCCGCACCCGAAGCTCGCCCATGGCGGCGGTCTCGGCGGGGTCGTGCAGCGTCCGCAGCAGCCGCTCCACCGCTCCCTGCATGCCATCGGTCATCGACACCGAGGCCATGGGCACGGGGGCCTCTTCATCCTCCCCACCGCACTCGCCCATGGCCGTCACCAGCTCGCCGAGCAGCGCCGGCTCGAGGCGTATCGACACCCCCAACAGCGGAGACTCGGCCGAGGCATGGGTCTCGCACTCGAAGGGCAGCGGCAATGTCTGCACCAGGTACTGGCCGGGGCCGTAATGGATCTCGCGGTCGCCGAGAAAGCCGATCTTGTAGCCCTGGGCGACGATGATCAGGCTCGGCTCATACATCAGCGGCGTGCGGCCAACGGGGCGCCGTGACGCCATCAGCGACACCGCCGGCAACGACGTCGGCGTGAAGCCATCGCGCGCGACCAGGGGCACCATCAGCTCGACCAGCGGACACGAGAGGGCTTGTGTGACTTGCATCCTGGGCTCCATGACTCGGGATGGGACGATTATGACGATTTCCTCCGCCCGTCGGGCGAGCGGTCCCTGACTTTCGTAGGAATGGGCAAAAACCCCGGAGGAACGTCGGTCCCAGACGACCGCCTGCCATCCCATACTGTCAGCGTCCCTTATTCCGGATACCTCACATCGAGAGGAGCACCGTTCCATGAGCCAGACCCGTGCCTATGCGGCCCACGCCGCCGACCAGCCCCTGGCCCCCTTCGGCTTCGAGCGCCGCCAGCCGCGCCCGGACGACGTCGCCATCGAGATCCTCTACTGCGGCGTCTGCCACAGCGACCTGCACTTCGCGCGCAACGACTGGGGCATGACCCGCTTCCCCCTCGTGCCCGGCCACGAGATCGTCGGCCGCGTCACCGCCGTGGGCGACGAGGTGAGCCAGTTCCGGGTCGGCGACCGGGTCGGCGTCGGCTGCATGGTCGACTCCTGCCGCCACTGCCAGCCCTGCCGGGACGGCGTCGAGCAGTTCTGCCTCGAGGGCTTCACCATGACCTACGGCAGCGACGACCGCCAGGACGGCAGCTTCACCCAGGGCGGCTACGCGGATCAGATCGTGGTCAGCGAGCCTTTCGTGCTGCGCATGCCCGAGGGCATCGACCTCGCCTCCGCCGCGCCGATCCTGTGCGCCGGCATCACCACCTACTCGCCGCTCAGGCATTACGGCGTCGAGGCCGGCCACCGGGTCGGGGTGATCGGCATGGGCGGCCTCGGCCACATGGGCGTCAAGCTCGCCAAGGCGCTGGGCGCCGAGGTGACCGTCTTCACCCGCTCCGAGGCCAAGGTCGAGGAAGCCCGCCGCCACGGCGCCGACCACGTGGTGGTCTCCACCGACGCCGCCCAGATGGACGCGGTGGCCGAGCGCTTCGATTTCATGCTCGACACCGTGCCGGTGCAGCATGACCTCAACCCCTACCTGGCGGCCCTGAAATACGACGGCACCCATATCCTGGTCGGCCTGCTCGACCCCATCGAACCGGCCATCGAGGGCTTCAACCTGGTGTTCAAGCGCCGCGTGCTGGCCGGCTCGCTGATCGGCGGCATCGAGGAGACCCAGGAGCTGCTGGACTTCTGCGCCGAGCACGATATCCGCTGCGACATCGAGACCATCGACATCCAGGACATCAACACCGCCTTCGAACGCATGGAGAAGGGCGACGTGCGCTACCGCTTCGTCATCGACATGGCCTCGCTCAAGACCTGATGCCCCGACCGCCGGCCGCCTCCTGGGCGGCCGGCCTCGTCGAGCGTCCCACCCCGAACTGTTGGCGGGCAACGACGACGATAACCTAGGCTGAGCTGTCGCCGGCCAACTCCAGGAGGGAAACACCCCATGCAGTCACGCTACTTCACCATCAACGACCACCCCCAGGGCACCCCGACACGGTCGCTGTTCGAGCTCCACGAGAGCGAGCTGCCGGCACTGGCCGACGGCGAGGTACGGGTGCGCAATACCTGGCTCTCGGTGGACCCCTACATGCGCGGCCGCATGAGCGGCGTCACCACCTACATCGAGCCCTTCGCGCTGAACGCGCCGCTGGAGGGCGCCGCCATCGGCGAGGTGGTCGAGTCCCGCGATGCGGCCTTCCCGGTGGGCACCCGGGTGCGCCACATGGCCGGCTGGCGCGATGTCGCCCAGCTGCCCGGCGCCGAGCTCGAGCCACTGCCCGGCTTCAAGGTGCCCGAGCAGGCCTACCTGGGCGTGCTGGGCATGCCGGGCATGACCGCCTGGACCGGCCTGAACCGTATCGCCGAGATGAAGCAAGGCGACAACGTGCTGGTCAGCGGCGCCGCCGGCGCGGTGGGCTCGCTGGCCGTGCAGCTGGCCAAGGCCAAAGGCGGCACCGTGGTCGGCATCGCCGGCTCCCGGGACAAGCTGGACTGGCTCGAGTCCCGAGGCGTCAAGGCGGTCGGCTACAAGGGCAAGGATGCCGCCCAGCTCACCGAGGCGCTGCAGGAGGCCTGCCCCGAGGGCTTCGACGTCTACTACGAGAACGTCGGCGGGACCTGCCTGGAGGCGGCCCTGAACACCCTGCGGGTCGGCGCGCGCATCGCCGTGTGCGGCATGATCGCCCGCTACAACGAGGCCACCCCCAGCGCCGGCCCCGGCAACCTGGCGATGATCCTGATCCGCCGTGCCCGCATGGAGGGCTTCATCGTCTTCGACCACTGGGCCCACTACTCCGAGTTCCTCGGGGAAGTCGGCCCCCAGGTCGAGAGTGGCCGACTCGACTATGAGGAAACCGTGGAAGCAGGCCTGGAGCACACCCCGGACGCCTTCCTCAAGCTCTTCGAGGGCGCCAACCGCGGCAAGATGCTGGTCCGGCTATGAGCGAGCCCGCCAGGGGCGAACCCCGGGACGTGGTGGCGGTGATCCTGGCCGCCGGGGCGTCCCGGCGCTTCGGCGCCGAGGACAAGCGCCGGGCCCGGATGCCAGGTGGCCAGCCCCTGCTGGCCGCCGCGGTGGCCAACGCCGCGGCGGCCTTTCCCCGGCTGCGCGTGGTGCTCCGCGACGATGACGATCCCGAGGCGCTGGGGCTCGCGCCCGATACGCCCGTCATCCGGGCGCCCCATGCCTGCGACGGGCTCGGCGCGAGCCTCGCCGATGCCTTCGCCGACCTGGTGGGCGATCCCGCCCTGGTGGATACCGTGGCGGCGGCGGTGCTGCTCGGCGATATGCCCTGCCTGGCGCCCGAGACGCTGGGGGCACTGCGCGACGGCGCCGAACCTGATCGCATCCTGCGCCCCCGCCACGCCGATCGACCGGGTCATCCGGTGCTGTTCGGCCGTGCGTTCTGGCCCGAGCTGACGGCCCTGGCCGGCGACGCGGGCGCCCGCGGCATCATCGCCCGCCACCGATCGCGCTGCCGCGAGCTCGAGGTGAACGATCCCGGCATCCACGTCGATATCGACGTCGCCGCGGACCTGGCCGCCCTGGCGCCGTGCTCTCCCTGAAGGCCGACGGCCTGGACCGCCCCACGAAGACGGCGACTACACTCCCCAAGTGATCGCCGAGAATGACAAGGGGTACGACCGTGACGACCCTGACCATCAACGGGCAACGCCATGAGCTGGATGCCCCGGATGACATGCCCCTGCTGTGGGCGATCCGCGATCTCGTCGGCTACACCGGCACCAAGTACGGCTGCGGCAAGGGACTGTGCGGCGCCTGCACCGTGCACCTGGACGGCCAGCCGACTCGCAGCTGCATCACCCCCCTCTCCGCGGTGGGGCAGCGCGAGATCACCACCATCGAGGCCATCGCCGACGACCCGACCGGTGCCAGCGTGCAGCAGGCCTGGCGCGAGCTCGACGTGGTCCAGTGCGGCTACTGCCAGTCGGGCCAGATCATGGCCGCCACCGCGCTGCTGCGCCACAACCCGGCGCCGGACGACGCCGCCATCGACGGCGCCATGAGCGGCAACCTCTGCCGCTGCGCCACCTATGTACGGATACGCGCCGCCATCCACGCGGCGGCGGACGACCTGGGCCAGGAGGTGACCTGATGCACGTATTGGCGAATCGGCACAATGACGAGGCCCCCGCGGCACGGCACTGGCTGGTGAATGTCAGCCGGCGCGGCTTCATGAAGGGCACCGCGGGGCTCGCCCTGGGCCTCTACATGGCCCCCCTGCTGGGCCGCGGCGGCCGGGCCCTGGCGGCCGAGGAGAACGGCGAGTTCGCCCCCAACGCCTTCCTGCGCGTGACGCCGGACGGCGAGGTGGTGGTGATCGCCAAGCACCTGGAGATGGGGCAAGGCACCTACACCGGGCTGGCGACCCTGGTCGCCGAGGAGCTGGACGCCGACTGGCAGACGGTGCGCGTCGAGGGCGCCCCGGCCGACACCCAGCGCTACCAGAACCTGATGTTCGGCATCCAGGGCACCGGCGGCAGCACCTCCATCGCCAACTCCTTCGAGCAAATGCGCCGGGCCGGCGCCACGGCGCGGGCCATGCTGGTGGCGGCCGCCGCCGGGCGGCTCGAGGTGTCGCCCGACAGCCTGAGCGTGCGCGAGGGCCGGGTCAGCCACGAGGCCTCCGGGCGCGCGCTCGGCTTCGGCGAGCTGGCCGAGGCCGCCGCCGGCCAGCCGGTCCCCGACGCGGTCTCGCTGAAATCCCCCGAGCAGTTCACGCTGATCGACAGGCAGCACCTGCCCCGCCAGGACGGCCCCGCCAAGACCGACGGCAGCGCCCGCTTCACCCAGGACGTGCAGCTGGACGGCATGCTGATCGCCGTACCGGCCCATCCGCCGCGCTTCGGCAGCCGGCTGGCCAGCGTCGACGACGCCGAGGCGCTGAAGGTACCCGGCGTGGTGGCCAGCGTCCGCTTCTCCTCCCCGACCCGCGGCGGCGAGCTGGTCGCGGTGCTGGCGAGCAACACCTGGGCCGCCATCCAGGGACGCGACGCCCTGTCGCTCGAGTGGGACGACGGCCAGGCCTTCACCATGAGCAGTGACGAGATCGAGGCCGCCTATCGTGAGCGCGCCGGCACCCCCGGGGCCCCGGTCACCCGGCGCGGTGACGCCGCCCAGGCGCTGGATGAGGCGGCCCGGGTCATCGAGGCCGACTACGTGGTGCCCTACCTGGCCCATGCCGCCATGGAGCCGCTCAACTGCGTGGTGGACCTGCAGGACGATCACTGCACCATCCACAACGGCGAGCAGTGGCAGACCATGGATCAGCAGCTGGTCGGCAAGCTGCTCGGCCTGGCCCCGGAGAGGATCACCATCCACCAGCTCTACGCCGGAGGCAGCTTCGGCCGGCGCGCCAACCCGGTCAGCGACTACGTGCTGGAAGCGGCGGCGATCGCCAAGGCCGCCCGCGCCCAGGGACGGGACGTGCCGATCAAGATGGTCTGGACCCGCGAGGACGACACCCGCGGCGGCCACTATCGCCCGCTCAACGTCCACCGCGCCCGCCTCGGCCTGGACGACGACGGCAAGCTCACGGCCTGGCACCAGCGCCTGGTCGGCCAGTCGATCATGAGCGGCACGCCGATGGAGTCGATGATGGTCGAGGACGGCATCGACCCCACCTCCGTGGAGGGCGCCTCCAACCTGCCCTACGCCGTACCGGCGCTCCACGTCGAGCTGCACACGCCCGGTGACATCGGCGTGCCGGTGCAGTGGTGGCGCTCCGTGGGCCATACCCACACCGCCTTCTCCACCGAGAGCCTGATCGACGAGGCCGCGGTGGCCGCGGGCCAGGACCCCTACCGCTACCGCCGCGAGCTGCTGGCGGATCACCCCCGCTGGCGCGGCGTGCTCGACCTGGCCGCCGAGCAGGCCGGCTGGTCGTCGCCCCTCGAGCCGGGTGCCGAGGGCGTGCGGCGCGGCCGCGGCATCGCCGTCCACCAGTCGTTCAGCAGCTATGTCGCCCAGGTGGCGGAAGTCTCGGTGAACGGCGATGGGCGGCTCAAGGTCGACCGGGTGGTCTGCGCCGTGGACTGCGGGGTGGCCGTCAACCCGGACATGATCCGCGCCCAGATGGAGGGCGGCATCGGCTTTGCCCTGGCGGCCGCCCTGCACAGCGAGATCACCCTCGACGGTGGCCGGGTAGTACAGTCCAACTTCAACGACTTCCAGGTCCTGCGCCTCGACGAGATGCCCAAGATCGAGGTGCATATCGTGGCCTCCGACGCGGCGCCGACCGGGGTCGGCGAGCCCGGGGTGCCCCCGCTGGCCGCGGCGGTAACCAACGCCATCCACGCCGCCACCGGCCAGCGCATCCGCCGCCTGCCGATCGCCGACCAGCTCGAGGCCTGACCATGCAGGCCCTGGATCTGGAAGTCGTCGAGGCCGCCCGTCGCTGGCATGCCGAGGGACACGATCTCTGGTGGTGCACGGTGCTGTCGACCTTCGGCTCCGCGCCCCGTGAGCCGGGCGCCCTGCTGGTCGCCCGGGCCGATGGCCGGCATGTCGGCTCCCTGTCGGGCGGCTGCGTGGAGGAGGCCTTCCTGGCGCGCCTGGCCGCCGGCGCCTTCCGGGCCCCGGCCGAGGTCATCGCCTACGGGGACGGCGCGGGGGCGATCGATGCCGACCGGGTGAGCCTGCCCTGTGGCGGGCGTCTCGAGGTACTGGTGGAACGCTGGCCCGCCGACGCCCGGGCGTCCCGCGAGCTGGAGGCCTACGCCGAGGCCCTGCGCGGCGCCAACCTGATGGAGCGCCGGGTGCCGCTCGACGGCGGCCGGTGTGGCTGGCAACTCGCCGACGCCCCGGGCCCCCGGGTCGAACGCCGGGCGGAGACCGTGCGGATCCGGATCGGACCGGTGGCGCGGCTGGTGATCGCCGGCATCTCGCCGGTCAGCCAGTACTGCGCCCAGTTCGCCCAGGCGCTGGGCTTCGAGGTGGTGGTCTGCGATCCTCGTGCCGAGGCCTGGGCCGGCTTCGACGCCGGCGACGCCCGCTGCCGGCGCGAGCTGCCCAGCGAGTACCTCAGGCGCCACCCCGCCCACGCGATGACCGCGGTGGTGGCCCTGACCCATGACCCGCGCCTGGACGACCTCACCATGCTCGAGGCCGTCCGGGGCTCGGCCTTCTACATCGGCGTCATGGGCTCGAAGCGCACCTCGGCGAACCGCGCCGAGCGGCTCCGGCGCAGCGGCGGCCTGGACGACGAGGCGCTGGGGCGCATCCGCATGCCGATCGGCCTGGACCTGGGCAGCAAGACACCGGCCGAGATCGCCCTGGCGACGCTGGCCGATGTGGTGCGGGTGATGCGCGGGCGCTGATTCCTCATCGGGTCGGCACCGGGGACGCCCCCGACACGTTTCGACGGCGGGAGACCGATGACGCCATGAGCCCGATCATCCGCCCCTGGCGCCATTCCGCTGATTCGAGACCTGGTCGAGCGGTATCACGACTGGGGAAACCTGCCGTTGCTTTTGACGTTCATGAATTAGGCTGGCATCGCGATGAAAAACAAGGGTCTTACCACGAAGATTGTCCACGGCGATCGCGAATCGCCGATCGAGCACGGCTCCGTGCACAAGCCGGTGCATAACGTTGTTCTCTACGGTTACAACACCGCGGAAGAGCTCGCCGCGGTATTCCAGAACAAGCAGCCCGGCTATTCCTACGGTCGGCAGAACAACCCGACCACCACTGCGCTGCAAACCAAGATCAGCGCGTTGGAAACGGGGATCGATACCATCTGTTTTGCCACCGGCATGGCGGCGATTACCGCCACCTGCTTGACGCTGTTAAAAGCCGGGGATCATCTGGTCTCCAGCCAGTTCCTGTTCGGTAACACCAACAGCCTGTTTCAGACGCTGACCCAATTCGGCATCGAGGTCACCTTCGTCGACGCCACCGATGTCGCCAATGTGGAAGCGGCAGTGCAACCCAATACACGCATGGTCTTCGTCGAAACCATCGCCAACCCCTGCACCCAGGTAGCGGACCTGAAAGCGATCGGCGATTTCTGCCGCCGGCAGAACTTGGTCTACGTGGTCGATAACACCATGACCTCACCGGCACTGTTCTTGCCGAAGGCGGTGGGCGCCGGCTTGAGCATCAACTCGTTGAGCAAGTGCATCGCCGGCCATGGGGAAGTCCTGGGCGGCGCGGTCACGGATCTGGGCGAGTACGACTGGAGCCGCTACCCCAATATCAATCCCGTGTACCGGAAAGGCGATCCACAGAAATGGGGCCTGCAACAGATTCGCAAAAAGGGGTTGCGTGATATGGGTGCGACCCTGGCACCGGACTCGGCCCACCGCATCGCTATCGGCTCGGAAACCCTGGCCCTGCGCATGGACAAGGCGTGCAGCAATGCACAGGCGCTGGCAGAGTATTTTTCCCGGCACAAGGCGATCAAGCAGGTCTACTACCCGGGCCTTGCCGCCCATCCGCAACATCAGCGCGCACAGGAACTGTTCAACGGTTTCGGGGCCTTGATGAGCATTGATCTGGTCGACAACGACGCCTGCTTCGACGTGTTGAACAAGCTGCAAGGCGTGGTGCTCTCCAGCCACCTCGGCGACAACCGCACCCTGGCCATTCCGGTGGCGCACACCATCTTCTTCGAGATGGGGCCGGAACGGCGGGCGTCGATGGGCATCTCCGACGGCACCATTCGTCTCTCCGTGGGAATCGAAGATCGGGATGATCTGCTGGAGGAATTTGAGCGGGCATTGGGGTAGCCGATATCGCGGCTCTCGCGCCGGCAGGCACCACATCCGGATACTCCAGCAGCTGGTCAAGCATGGTCGGGAGCCTCTCCCCGTGACCCGCTCGGATGGCAGCCCCGGCCGGTACGGCATGGGGCCGGTGGCGGCGGCGCGGGCCCGATTGCGCGAGTGCGGGGCCCGGGTGAGCGTCCTTCCGGCCTTCGATGTCCAATCCTGACGTAGCCCTGCCCGCCGGAGATGGCGGTCGCATCACCTTTCCTCGAGGGGGCCTTATGGATCCTCGCCTGCTCTACTCCCTGGCGGCGGATGCCATCCTGGTGGTCCACGCGGCCTTCGTGGTGTTCGTGATCCTGGGACTCGCGCTGACGCTGATCGGCAAGCCCCTCGCCTGGCACTGGGTCCGCAACCCCTGGTTCCGCCTCGCGCACCTGGGGGCGATCGGTTTCGTGGTGCTGCAGGCCTGGCTGGGCGCCCTCTGCCCGCTCACCGTGTGGGAGATGGCGCTGCGGGAAAGGGCGGGGGACGTCGTCTATTCGGGCTCCTTCGTTGCCTACTGGCTGCACCGGCTGCTGTTCTATCAGGCACCCGCCTGGGTGTTCATCGTCGTCTACACGCTGTTCGGCGGCCTCGTCGTCCTCAGCTGGCTCTGGGTGCGCCCTCGTCCCCTGGGCCGCAAGCGACGCCGTGACATCCGCTGACATGGCCTGGCAAGTCGCGACCGTTCACGTCACAGGAAGACATACACCGTCACCACGAGGAAGGCGCCGTGCAACAGCGGCCAGAACAGCAGCTTGGGGATGAGGTTGTCGCGGTAGTGGAAGAAGCGGTTATCGCTGAGCGCCATGAGCATGAACGCATTGATGGAGACGGCGACGATGGTGAAGTAGGTGATGAAGTAGAAATACTCCAGGTACATGATCTCCTCGGCGGCGTACCGGCGGCGGACATCGATATGCGCGAGCAGGATGATGAAGAAGATGGCCGCCGAGGTCGCCAGCACCGTGGAGGTGGTGAAGCCGTACAGGGAGGCACGGGCCGTCTCCCGGGTGTCGATCATCAGCATGGCAAACAGCATGACCGCGGCGACGAACAGCGGGATCTGGTTGGAGATGAAGGCGTCGGTGATGTTGCGCAGCAGGGTGACGTTGTAGGTCAGCTCCGGGAACTCCCCTCCCTTGGCGTTCCCGCGCAGCCCGAGGTCGCTGCGGTAGTCATGGAAGCGATAGGCGAAGAAGCTGCGCTTGACCTGCCAGCCCGGCAGGCGAAAGTCGGGCTCCATCCCCGGCAGCGCCGTCGGATGGATCAGCCGATAGGCCTCCAGCTCCGGCACCAGCACGATATGGCGCGCCAACTCGGGATGCCAGACCCGCAGCCGCAGGGTCTTGATATCGATCGGGAAACGGGAGTATTCGAAGGGTTGATGCAGGGTGGTCTTGAAGTACCAGCCGATCACCTCGCTGTCGCCCTCGCGCAGGCGAAACAGCTCCTCGCGAACATCCTGTTCGGGGATGGCGTCCGGGAAGAAGATCCCGCGCCGCAGGTCGTCATGTTCCGGCACCGCATAGCGCTGCCAAGCGAAGCCGGTGACGACGAAGTCGTGCGCCGTCTTGAAGCGAATCGCCTGGATGAACATCCCCGTCGGGATCCGGATCGGGTCACCGAAGCGCTGCAGGCGAGCCTGTTCGCCATAGCCATCGAGGTAGCTCTCGATACCGGCACGGTCGATCAGCATGACCGCCTCCGGCGGGTCGCGACCCGCCTCGGCGAACTCCAGGGTCCAGATGTGCACCACCCCGACCAGGAACAGCAGGGCGATGGCCACGCTGCCGCTCCAGAGGGCCGGATTGGCGTCCAGGCGGTAGGCGAGGAGCAGGACGATCAGGCCGCTCGCGCCGACGATCAAGGCGATGGCGATCAGGATCTGTCGGTGCTTGTGTTCGCCGAGGTCGAGCGGGATCTCGGCGGTGAAGGCCACCACCGCCAGGGACCAGCGCGGCGCCGTGATGGGACGATAGAAGATCCAGGAGTCCTGGCCGGTGAGTTCGTTGGAATGGGCGATGGCACCGCTCTGCAGGTCGGTGGCCCGTTGCGCCAGCCGCGTCAGCACCGGATCGCGCAACTGGTCGGCGATGTCGTGCAGGTTCTGTCCCTGACGCGCGTATTCCCGCCGCGGGTGCGCCACGAAGGTGCCCTGATCGGTGATGACGAAGGCATAGCCGGTCTCGCCCAGGTCCAGGGCGCCGACCAGGTCCCAGACATCCTCGATCGAATAGTCGATGCAGACGGTGCCGTCGGCCTCGGCGGCGTCGCGGGCCCGCTGCGCCTCGGGGAGTCGGAAGGGCGTGCAGTAGAGGGCGAGCATCGCCTGACTGGCCTGGCCGAAGAAGGGCTCCAGCCAGCCCGACCGGGCGGTCCCCTGGTGGTACCAGTCGTGTCGGGGCTCGGTATAGTCGTAGACGTCCTCCACCCGGACCATGCGGTGAACGCCATGGCGCTTGACGATGTAGGGCGCATGCAGCCGTCGGTCCGGGGCATAGGCATAGGGGCGAAACATCACCCCGACGCCGAAGACGTGGGGGTGCTGCGCCACCAGTTCCTCGAGTCGAGCCTCGATCCGGGCGACCGGCAAGTCGCCGCTGGCCAGCTCGCTGGCGAGCTCATCGGCCAGGCCGGAGAGCTGGCGCATATCGGCGTTGAGTGACTCGGCAGCCGCCGTGGCCTCGCCCCGGATCCGCTCCCGCCAGTCATCGGTCGTTTGCTGCCGAGTGCTGCGGTCCACCCAGATCAGGCCGACGGCGATGGTAAAGGCGACCACCGCCACGACCAGGGCCGTGCTGAAGACGAGGCGTGCCGGACCGGGTGGGGGAAACATCCTGCACCTTGATGTCTCGGGAGCGAACGGGGTTCGTGTTCGGTATGGCACCGGCCGAGGGGGATTGCAACATCGGTGGTCAGGTCCTCAGGGAAAGATGGCGACGCCCTCTACACTTACAGGAGGCAAGCCGCAGCACAGGCTGGAGGTGGGTGTCACCTCGGCCGCCGCTCAGGGGGAAGGTCATGCCCATTCTCGACTTCGACCCGATACGCGATGTCTGGAGCAGCCTCGCGGCGGGCTATGATCGGCTCGTCACCCCCACGCACCTGTGGCTGGGCAACGAGGCCCTGCGCCGGGCCGGCCTCACCAACGGCATGTCGTTTCTCGACGTGGCCTGCGGCAGCGGGGCCTTGAGCCTGCCGGCGGCGCGCCTGGGGGCGCGGGTCACCGCCATCGACCTCTCCCCCGCCATGGTCGAACGGCTCGCGGCCAGGGCCCGGCAGGCGGGGATCGACAACATCGAGACCCGGGTCATGGACGGCGCCGCCCTGCGGCTGGACGACGACACCTTCGACATGACCGGATCGCAGTATGGCGTCATGCTCTTCCCCGATCTCATGGCCGGGCTGGCCGAGATGGTGCGAGTCACCCGGCCGGGCGGCACGGTGCTGGTGGTCGCCTTCGGCCTGCCCGAGGAGGTCGAGTTCATGCGCTTCATGATGGACGCCATCCAGGCCGCGGTGCCCGAGTTCCCCGACCTCTCCCGGGAGCCGCCGCCGCTGCCGTTCCAGATCGGCAGACCCAACAAGCTGCGTCACCGGCTCATCACCACCGGCCTGAGAGACGTCCGGGTGGAGCGGCTCACCGAGCCGCTGCGCTTCACGTCGGGCCAGGCACTGTGGGACTGGCTGATGTACAGCAACCCCATCCCCGGCCAGCTGGTCGCCGACCTCTCGCAGCAACAGCAGGCCCGGATCCTCGAGGAGCTGGACGCCAGGGTCCAGGATCGCGCCGGGAACGACGCCTCCGCGGTGCTCACCAGCCGGGTCAATATCGGCATCGGCACGAAGCGGGACTGAGCGTCGCGAGGCGCCCGGGGCCATCGCGCGCGGCTCCCGCGGGAAGTCTGCCGACAGCGGCCTCGAACCCGGCGTGAGCCTGCTCCCCAGCAATCAGGAGTGGCCATGAACATCGGCATTCTGACCCTGCGGATCTCCCTTCCCGGCTGCGCCTCTCTCAAGGAGAAGCGCCAGCGCATGCGCGGCATGCACCAGCGCTATGGCCGCAACCCGGCGGTGGCGGTCTGCGAAAGCGCCGACCGTGACAGCCTGGCAACCAGCGAATGGACCTTCGTGGTGGTCGGGCAGACGGTGCCGGAGGTCGAGTCGCTGTGCAGCGAGATCGAGGACAGGCTGCAGCGCACGGTCGATGGCCGGGTGATGGACGCCACCCGGGAGATCCTCTGACCACTCCTGCGGTGCCCGATGGATGTCGCCCATACTAGCAGGAGGCCGACGCCCGCCTGTCGCCGGGCACACACGCCCCTGTAACAGTCCGGCGGCATGCTGGGGTCCCCCTACCCGGGAACCATCCAAGGACAGCGAGGCCCCCGATGAAACGAATGCTCCTGATGCTCACGCTCTGCTGGCTGCCGTGGCTGCTGGCCTCGGCCCCGGTGTCGGCCGCGCCGGATGACGCCATCACGGCCGCGGCCGGCCGCGTCACCCTGGGGCCCCGTCCCCTGGCGCTGGTGCAGGCCATGGGCGAGGACAGCCAGCGGGAACGCGAGCTCAAGGCGGACCTGCTGCGCTGCGCCGCCGGCGAGCGGCCCTGGCGCCGCAGCGACTTCACCATCGGCCATCGCGGGGCCCCCATGCAGTTTCCCGAGCATACCCGCGAGTCCTACCTCGCCGCGGCCCAGATGGGGGCCGGGGCCATCGAATGCGACGTGACCTTCACTGCCGACCAGGCACTCGTCTGCCGCCATTCCCAGTGCGACCTGCACGCCACCACCAACATCCTCGAGACCGACCTGGCCCGGAAGTGCAGCGTGCCGCCGGCCTTCGCCCCGGACAGCGGCGAGCTGACCAATGCGGCCAAGGTCCAGTGCTGTACCAGCGACATCACCCTGGCCGAGTTCGAGTCCCTGCAGGGCAAGATGGATGGCGCCAACACCGAGGCGCGCAGCGTCGCGACCTACCTCGATGGCACGCCCGGCTGGCGAACCGATCTCTACGCCGATCGCGGCACCCTGATGACCCACGCCGAGAGCATCGAGCTGTTCCGGGCGCTGGGCGTGCGGATGACGCCGGAGCTCAAGGCCCCGAGCGTCGTCATGCCCTTCGAGGGCATGAGCCAGGCCGACTACGCCCAGAAGCTGATCGACGAGTACGAGGCCGCCGGCGTGCCGGCAAGCCGTGTCTTCCCGCAGTCCTTCAACCTGGAGGACGTGCGCTACTGGATCGAACACGCCCCGGCCTTCGCCGACCAGGCCGTCTACCTGGACGATCGCTATGACCTCGAGGGTTTCGATCACCGCGACCCGGCCACCTGGACGCCGAGCATGAAAGAACTCGCCGCCCAGGGCGTGAAGATCCTGGCGCCACCGATGTGGATGCTGCTGGCGGCCAACCCGGGGGCCGGCGACGGCGAGAGCCGCATCCTGCCCTCGGTCTACGCCGAGCGCGCCAGCGACGCCGGGCTGGAGTTGATCGCCTGGAGCTTCGAGCGCTCCGGCCCGCTGTCCCGGGATGGCGAGTGGTACCACCAGACCACCGAGGCGGTCATCGACGGCAACGGCGACAAGCTGCTGACCCTGGACGTACTGGCCCGGGACGTGGGTGTCCGTGGCCTGTTCTCCGACTGGCCCGCCACCGTCACCTTCTACGACAACTGCATGAACCCCGAGGCCTGACCGGTAGCCCAACACACACGCAACGGGCCGCACCGATCTGCGGCCCGTTGTATTCGGTGCCCTCCACGCTCGACCACGATGACATCTCTCCCACGGCGTTGAAGGCATACGTCATAGATCGAAACCAGGCACGACAGGAATGAGTGCGAACTGGAGAAGTTATTGTTGGCGAGCTGTGGCCACCTTGATCCTATAATAATATTTGTCAGGCCTCACGGAGCGGAGTCTCACGAAACACAAATAAGGGATATATCATATTACTGGAACGAGTAAGCTTTCGAGCTTAAGGAGAGCGACATGCGGCGGGCCTTGGTAGTACTAGCAATCTTGCTCGGTGCGTACACCGCCACAGCGATGGCGCAGGATGCCGTCGAGGTCGACCCTGAACACTACCAGGTTGAATTCGAAAATGACCAGGTCCGCGCGTTACGCATCACCTATGGCCCTGGCGAGCAATCTGTGATGCACGAGCATCCGGCGGGCGTGGTTGTGTTCCTGACGGACGGCCATGTGAGATTTACATTCCCTGACGGCACGACTCGAGAGGTCACCGCAGAGGCGGGCACGACTCACTGGGTTGCGGCCGACCACCACCAGCCCGAGAATCTCGGTGACGAACCTCTAGAGGTGATTCAGATAGAGTTCAAGGACAATCCTGCGGCGGTGAAGTGAGCCTGGCTGATGGCCAGCGATTGCTCAGCCAAGGGACGCGCTCACGCTGGCCGTATGGAGCCCCGTGGACATAGCCGCTGCATATAGCAAGATACCCCCACTTCAATGATTCCGATTCGGACGTCCAGTGGTTGTCAGAAATATTCTGTCATCTGGAACGTGTGGCGATATTCACTCGGACATAATCACGTGATCCGTTTGAAGAGCCGTCGAAAGGCACAGGAATCCTCTTATCCGACCAGCCAGCTGATTTCATCGACCGACGCCGGAGTGCGCTCCAGCCGGCGTTTGGCGTCTTCGACCCGCAGCCTCTGAACATAGGCGAGCCCCCTGAGTACCAGCACCCCGGCCGGGCTGCCGCACCGCACGTTCCGATCCCGCCGCCTGGTCGCGATGGCCGATATGGACCGGATCTGCCCTGTCTGCCTCTCACATTCCGGTTCGATGAGCGCGACCCTGGCCCCGTGGGGACGGGCGCCAGGCGAGGGACGCCCTTCGCCGCCGTCCCGGCCGAGGGATGCCACGCCGCCCAGGCGGCATGGCATCCGACCGCTACTCCATCAGGGAGGCAGCATCCATGTTGACGACATCCGTTATCGAAACCCTGCAAGACGCCTTGCGTGGTCGCGTGATCCAACCGACCGATGCCGACTACGAGGAAGCACGCACCCTCTTCAACGCGATGATCGACAAGCGCCCACGACTGATCGCCCGGTGCGTCGACGTGGCGGACGTGATGGCCGCCGTCGGGTTCGGGCGAGACCAGGGACTCCCCATCGCCATTCGCGGCGGCGGACACAATGGCCCCGGCCTCGCCTCGGTCGACGACGGCCTGGTCATCGATCTCTCGTCGATGAAGGGGCTGCGCGTGGATCCCGTGGCCAGGACGGTGCGGGTCGAGCCCGGCTGCCGATGGGGCGACGTCGACCATGCCACCCATGCCTTCGGCCTGGCGGCCGTCAGTGGCATCCACTCCAATACCGGGGTGCCCGGCCTGACCCTCGGTGGGGGGCATGGCTACCTGACGCGTCGCCATGGCCTCGCCATCGACAACCTGCTGGCCGCCGACGTGGTGCTGGCCGATGGCCGGCTGGTGCACGCCAGCGAACGCGAGCACCCCGATCTGTTCTGGGCATTGCGCGGCGGGGACGGCAACTTCGGTGTGGTGACCTCGTTCGAGTTCCGTCTGCACCCGTTGGAAACCGTCATCGCCGGGCCCCTGTTCTGGCCGATCGAGGCGCTCGAGACCACGCTGCGCTGGTACCGCGACTGGCTGCCCCAGGCGCCGGAGGAGGTCTACGCCTTCTATCTCACCGCCGAGGTGCCCTCGGCGCCGCCCTTCCCGCCGGCACTGCATGGCCGCAAGGTGTGCGGACTGCAATGTTGCGTCACGGGCCCCGAGGCGCACGCCGAGGCGGCGCTGCAGCCGGCCCGTGAGGTGGCCGAGCCACTCTTCGAGGGCATCGGGCCCATGCCCTACCCCGCCCTGCAGAGCATGTTCGATGCCCTCTATCCCGACGGCCTGCAGTGGTACTGGAAGGGCGATGTCGTCCGCGAGCTCTCCGACGCGGCCATCGCCGAGCACCGGCGCTTCGCCGAGGTGCCCACCAGCCTGTCGACGATGCATCTCTATCCCATCGACGGCGCCGTGCATCGCGTCGAGGAGCAGGCCACCGCCTGGCGGTTCCGCGATGCCACCTGGTCGATGGTGATTGCCGGCATCGATCCCGACCCGGCCAACCACGAACGCATGCAGCGCTGGGCGCGCAACTACTGGGAGGCCCTGCATGGCCACTCCGCGGGGGGCGCCTACGTGAACTTCATGATGGAGGAGGGCCTGGAGCGCATCCGGGGAACCTACGGCGACAACCTGCCACGCCTGCAACGCATCAAGGCCCACTACGACCCGGAGAACCTCTTCCGGGTGAACCAGAACATCGTGCCCGCCGGCTGACGGGCACGAGGCCACCGACAAGCGGACCGACCGCCAGGGAAAGGCGGCTCCCCCCCCCTCGGGGCCCGCCGGCCATGACGCCTCCGTCTACGGCGGGACGGTGGCATCCGGCATGCGGAACTTGCGCCGATGGCCACCGGGCGTGATCCCCGTCTGCCGCTTGAACAGCCGCCGGAAGAAGGCCGGATCCTCGTAGCCCACGGCCCAGGCGACCGCGTCGATGGGCTGGGTGGTGCGCTCCAGCAGGCGCTTGGCCTCCTCGAGTCGCAACGCCTGTACGTACCGGATCGGCGAGTAGCCGGTGGCCTTGAGGAAACGCCGCTGGAAGCTTCGCTCCGCGGCGCCACTGCCCACGGCCATCCTCTCCACCGGTGAGTGACAGTCCAGATGCCGAGCGATCCAGCGCTGGGCGCGCTCGACCGCCGCGTCGCCATGATCGAAGCGGGGCGAGAAGACGCTATAGGCCGCCATGCCGTCGCTATGCAGGTCGAAGGCGAAGAACTTGGCCATGGCCTGGGCCACGGCCGAGCCCAGTTGCCGGGCCACCAGGTAGAGCGCGAGATCCTGCCAGGACGAGGCGGCCCCGGACATCACCAGTTCCTGGTGCTCGCCCTCGATGATCAGGGTCTTCTCAAGGGCCAGGGTGACCCGCGGGAAGTGGCGGCGAAAGGTGTCGGCATAGGCCCAGTGCATGGTGGCCACGCGCCCGTCGAGCAGGCCCGTCTCGGCCAGCAGCAGGGTCCCCGAGCACGCCGAACACAGCTTGGCGCCCCCGGCATGCATGGCCAGCAGCCACTCCACCAGCTCGGGATAGCGGCCGGCCTGCCATTCGCCATCCACCACCATGAAGGACGGCACGATGACCAGGTCGGTCCGGGTCACCTCCTTCACGGAGCGCGCCTGCAGCAGGGTCAGGCCGGCATCCAGCATCAGCGGCCCTTCTCCCGCGGCGACGATATCCACGGTGAACGGCGGATGCCGGGACAGCGCCTCATCGAACCAGCCCAGGGCACCGAAACAGTTGAAGACGTCATGCAGCCCCGTGAGGGTGCCGATGATGACATCCCGGGTCGCCACCAGGCTGACGTGCTGGGCGGGTTGCCGTGTCTCCATACCCAGCAACGTGGCAGAAACGGCACCGTTCTGCCAACGCCACCCTCCATGACAACGGCAAGGCGCCGAAGCTTGATCGCCCTTCTGCCCTGGCGTCACGGTCCCCTGCGAGTGATCCGCGGCAGGGGGCAACGCTGTGACGTCGGCTACACCAGCGGCAGGCAGACGTCCGTCACCAGCTCGTGCTCCGGCGTCTCCGGCATCAGGTTCCGGTAATGGAAGAAAAGCGGGAAGTCGCGCAATTCCTCGCCGCTCTGCGGCAGCCATTCCCGGTACAGATAGTAGGCGGCGTCGGCGATGCGGTCATGGGAGCCCCGGTGGCGCACCACGGCACAGCGCCCCCCCGGGATGACCTTGTTGACGACGCCATGGTCATTGTCCGGCACCGGGGTTGTGACAGAGCTGCAGAGGTCGAAGCGGAATCGCTCCGCCGGCGTGGTCGCCGGGTCGTCGTAGGCGATACCGAGGTTCTCCGCGTAGGCGATGGGCGAGAATCCCGTGGACTTGCGCCACTCGATGAACCGCTGCGCCGAGGCGTTGATCAGTGCAGGATCGCCGCGGTGTTCGAGCGCCGCCACTCGGGTATCCGGAAAATCGATGATGGTGACGTCCATGTGGTGCCTCCGTTCTCTTCTGGGCAGTTGATAGGTCTCGGTCCAGGGCCGCCAGTCCGCGGCCCGGCGGAATCGAGAGGGGGTCTGGCCGAAGGTCTTCTTGAAGGCCCGAGAGAACGACTCGGGATTCTCGAACCCCGCTTCCAGCGCGATGTCCAGGATCGACGTCTCGCGCTCGAAGGCCAGCCGATAGGACGCTCGGCGCAGCCGCATCAGCTGTATGTAGCGCGCCACGCTGATGCCCGCGAACTGCGAGAACTGGCGATGGAAGTGATACTTCGAGAAATGGGCGACCCGGCTCAGCCGCTCCACCGAGAGCTCCTCGGACAGATGCTCGTCGATATGGGCGAATACCCGGTCGAAGCGTTCCGCATAGCCCGCCGCCGTACTTCCCTTCATGCGTCTCCCTCCCTCGATTCCCCGGCACTATGCCCCAGGGAAGTCACGCTCTCCTGACCGATCTTGCGCAATGTGCGACTGAGCTCACGCGTCTACCACTCACGGCGCGGCGGAGGGGGCTGTCCCGCCCCCGGTACCGACAAGGTCTGCCACGCCGATGGCAGGACGACAGGAGCCGCCTGGGTGGTCTGGTCAAAGAGAAACAGGTTGATGGGATCATAGCGGTTCCTCGCACTCCCCACAGCAGCAGACGTTGAAGGTCCATGCGGTTCGACCGGCCGGGTCGACGCGAACTCCCTGCATCCCCGAGAGTTCGACCAACAGGCCGTCATCGCAAATGCCGCTGCCCCTCGTGTCCCCACTAACCGCGTCCTTCCGTCGGACAGGTCTGCTCGGCGGAGGCGACCCGCTTCTGGGTGGCCTCCGGCCGAACGACAGCGCCCGAATACGGTCTACCTCGCGAATGCCAGCGCCGGCGGGTCCACTCGCCTCGTCGCGCGGGGCCCACGGCCGCACCACTGCAGGGGATGCCATCAAGGTGACGATCTACAGGACCACGGGGTTTCTTGCCGTCTTCTTCCTCACGACCGCCGCGTTAAGCGGCGTCGTCTACCGCCTCTTCGAGACGCATGTCGACGCGCGGGGCGTACTCCACGAGCCCTTCGTGCTGATCCCGCTCGGCTGGCTCTCGCTGATCCTGGGCCTGGTGCTGTTGCTGGCCTGCGTCGGCAACTGGCTGGCGAGACGCCAGAGACGGCGGGGCTAGAGTGGCCGTCCCGGTCGGATGAGTGCGCCGTCGCGCGCTGCGATTTCGGTCTCGAGCCCCGCACACGCCTGACCGCCGCGTCGAACGCTTAGGGCGTTACATGGCGGCGCCATCGCCCCGGTGATGCCCTGGCGGGCCCCCGACACCGCAGCTCAGGAAGAGACGCCGACAGAGATATTCTGGTTGAAGCGGAACCGGTTGGTGGGGTCATAGCAACGCTTTAGCGCCGCGAGCCGTGCGTAGTTGGCCCCGTAGGCGGCCCGGACCCGCGCCTCCCCCTCGTCGGCCAGGTAATTGACGTACGCGCCCTCGTCCAGGAACGGCGCCGCGGCGCGGAAGCACCGGCGTCCCCACTCGATGTTGGCGTCGGAGTCCGTGGCGTCCTGCCACATGCGTAACACCAGCACGCAGTGCTGGGCGTGCCGATGAGCGAAGGCGGTTTCCCGTGTCCCCACGCGGCCGACCGCTCCTCCCAGATGCTCGATGGCGGCATCGCTGAAGGTGCGCATGAAACCCGCCTTCCAGTAGTGGCGCAGGCCAGGCCTGAATCGTCGCATTCGCCAACATGACGCCTGCCTCCCCCTCAGTGCCCGATGCGCCAATGCTCACCGGTGCCACCTCGGCACCGCCCGCAGTGTCCTGCGTATTATCCCCTTGACTGCAATATTGTACTGAGGGTCATGCGTCGGCAGCCGTTGCACCCGCCGCCAGCGCTGGGCGGGCCAGGCCGGGGCCAACGGTGACGCTCCCCTGGTGGAATGCATCGGCCTGCGCCATAGTCTCCCTGACGACCAACCGGAGACCGGCGAGGTGCCGTGATGCTGCCCATCCGCGGGATCGACCATCTGGTGCTGCGCATCCGCGACGAGCGCCGCATGCTCGCCTTCTACTGCGAGGTGCTGGGCTGCCCCCTGGAGAAGCGCCAGGACGAGCTCGGTCTGATCCAGCTGCGGGCGGGCGACGCCCTGATCGACCTGGTCCCCGTGGACGGCCCCCTGGGCCGCCGCGGCGGACCGCCACCCGGCCGGGACGGCCATAACCTGGATCACTTCTGCCTGCGCCTCGCTCCCTTCGACGAGGCGGCGATCCGCCGCCACCTGGCCGCCCATGGCATCGAGGCCGGCGAGACCAAGCGCCGCTATGGCGCCGAAGGCGCGGGCCCCTCGATCTATCTCCAGGACCCCGAAGGCAACACCATCGAACTCAAGGGACCACCCGACGCGTAACGACGCCATGCCCCGGGCGCCAGTCACGTCCTTTGGCGGCCCCAATGACATCCCCACCGACCGCCTGCGCTTTCAACGCCTCTCCAGGGCTGCTCTCAATTCATCGCCAGGGCGATATGGAAGTCCCCCGTGTAGCCCTCCCCGCCTTCGGTCAAATCCAGCACCAGCTCGTCTCCGCCACTGCGCCGGTAGATGCCGTCTCCGTCATTGCGCACATTGCGTGGCCCCCTTTCGGCATACGGGGCCTGTTGGTGCACCCGATCGGTCAGGGCGTCGTCGAAGTACAGCTGCGAGGTGAACTCCAGACCGAGGCCGGCCTCGGAATCGGTGCGAATCTTGAAGTGGATATGCACGGCCCGCCCCGAATACCAGCCGGGGTAGAGGGTGGTGAACCGGGCCATGCCACGGCTATCCGTCACCTGATAGCCGCGCAGGAAGCGCTGCTCGCGGGTATCGAAGCGTCCCGCGAAGTCCTGCACGCCCGAATAGACGCCCAGGGCGTCGCACTGCCAGAGATCGACCACGGCACCGGCCAGCGGTGTGCAGGCGTCATCGTCGAGCCGGGAGACGTGAAACGCCAGCGCCACCGGCACGCCCGGCTTGCGAGTCCCATCGGTGGGGTCCGAGCGAAGGTCGCTACGCTCGAGCCGGGCATCCACGAAGTAGGGCCCCTCCGTCTGGCGCGGCCTGGCGACGCAGTGGGGTGCCGCCCCGCCGGTATCGCCGGCTGACGCCATGACGCCGCCCGTCCGGCCCCAGAGTGACGCGACGGCGGCCACCCCGGTGCAACGCAGCATCTGGCGTCGACTCAGCCCTTGCAGGCTCGGCATGGTGCCCCGCTTGGCCATCTCGTGCCCCCCTCGAAGTATTGGAGTCGCGCTCGCGAGTCATCCCGTGAGGCCTTGGGTGTCGAAAATGAACCGGTCTTGTCGGCTATCACTCTCGATCCCCTGGAACGTGACTCTTACTTTTTAATTGTAGGATCCTGGATGATCCCGCAAGGCTCGAGGCGACCGGGGCCAGATTCCTGGCGACAACCCCGAGGCGGTCGATTGCCCCGGATCACTGCATGCGGCAGGACACAGCGGCAACGGACTGCCAACCGACAGGCCACTTTCCGCTTGCGATCACGAGGAGTATCAGATGCAACCATCCGACCTCACTCTCAAACAAGCTGTCGAGCGCCTTCGGTGCGGCGAACTCGGGGCCGTGGAATACGCGGAGGACCTACTCGCGCGCTGCGAAACGGCCCGTCCGCTAAACGCCTATGTGTCTCAGGACGGCGACCGTGTTCTCGACGCGGCGCGCGCCCTGGACCGTCGGGAGAAATCGCGTGGCCCCCTTGGCGGCATCCCACTATGCGTGAAGGATGCCATCGACATCGAAGGCACAGCCACGACTGCGGCCACGCCCTCACTGGAACGAAACTATCCCGGGCGGACGGCGTCGACAATCAAACGGTTGTTCGACGCCGACGCCGTCCTGATGGGCAAGACCAACCTCCCCGAACTGTGCTTTCACGTGACCTGCGACAACGCGCATACCGGCCCCACACGCAACCCCGTGAAGCCGGAATACACCGCAGGTGGCAGTAGCGGTGGGACGGCCGCGGCCGTGGCCGCACACACGGTCCCGGCCGGCGTGGGCACCGATACGGCCGGATCGGTCCGCATTCCCGCTGCCTTCTGCGGTATCGCCGGGTTTCGGCCCTCCCTGGGGCGCTATCCGACCGACGGGGTCCTGCCCATGAACGCCAGCCGCGACACGATCGGCCTCATGGCACGCACCGCGCGGGACATCGCGTTCCTGGACGCCATCCTCACCGGCGAAGCCGAGGTCGGGCCGGCACCGCTCGAGGGGCTGCGTCTGGGTGTGCCGATGGATCAGTTCTTTGTGGAGCTCGATGATCAGATTGCAGCGGTGATGGAAGACGCGCTGCTTCACCTCCGCCGCCTGGGTGTCGACTTGGTCGAGGTGGACGCGCCGGATTTCGCTGCCGCCCGCGCCGAAACGTCGGGCCCGACCATGCGGGTGGAGTTTCCGCGCGACCTTGCGCGTTATCTGGATGAGATCGGCAGCGATCTGACAGCCGGCGATGTCGTGAGTCAAATCGCCAGCCCCTATGTCAAGGTGGAGGTCGAGCCTCTCGTCTGCGGCGCCGGAGGTGGCGCCGCAGCAGAATACGCGCGCGTCCGCTCGGAGGTACTCCCGCGTCACCGCGCCGCCTATCAGGCCTATCTCGAAGAGAATGGTCTTGCCGGAATGGTCTATCCCACAACACCGCTCATGCCGGCACCGATTGGCGAAACCGAGAAGGTGACCGTGAACGGCAAGGAGGTTTCGATCTGGCAGACCCTCCGACACACGGTGACGGCCGCGGTGCTGGGTGTGCCGGCGCTGAGCGTGCCGGCCGGGACCACGCCACGGGGCCTGCCCGTAGGCCTGGAATTCGCCGGCGCCGGTCAGGCAGACCGCACAGTGCTGGCGCTCGGCCTGGCCTGGGAAACCGGATAGGCAGACCATTGGAGTGCATCATGCCATCGGTAGTCTGCTTCGCGCTGGCTCATCCGTTTATTGTTCTAATGCCACGCGGCTCCCGAGGCACCAATGTCATCCGCCCCGAGTCCGCAGTGGACGTACCGGGCTTCGTTACTCAGGCCTGAGCCGGCACGCCAGCGTCTCATGCCGGCGCGACGCCTTCCTCCGCCACCAGTCGCTCCAGAAGGTCGGGAATCGCGCTCTCGACGTCCAGGTCGGGCAGGGCGTCGCGCAGGGCGATATGGCTCGCCGCCTGGAAGCGCTGGGGGTCGTCGATGGCGGCCTGGAAGGCATTGACCACGGCGACCAGCGCCGCGGGGGTGTCGTCGACCTGCATGGCGCCATGGACCAGCAGCGCCATGTCGCGACAGCCCCGCACCCGACGCCAGCGCTGGGCGGTGCCGACCAGCTTGCGACCTTTGAGGCGCACGTTGAAGCGTCCATCACAGTAGGCCCCGGGCGCCGGTCCCAGATCGGCGTCCGCCACGCCCAGGGCGCCGAGCCAGTCGCACCAGGGGTCGCCCAGGCGGTGATAGCCCCACTCCAGGTGGGCCGCCGAGCTTCCCACCCGACAGCGCACGGCCAGCGCCAGGTTGACCACCGCCGGGCCCTGCGGCACCGGAGTGCCGCCGGTGCCGCGAAACTGGATTGGCCAGCCCGCCTGCCTCAACCGGTCCCGGGCGTCAGGGAAACCCGCCAGGCGCTGGTGGCGCCGCGGCATCACCAGGGCACGGTCGACGGGCGACCAGGCCAGCCAGCCGAGCGACGCCTCGCCCTGGCAGACCATGTCCAGCAGCGTCTCCTCGGCCACGAGGCCCTCCTCCACCGTGGGGTGCTGCAGGGACATGCTGGACAGGGTCATGCTGGAAACGTCGAGTGGGCCTGACATGGTCTCCCCCGTGTCACTGGGTCAGTTCGTGGTCGAAGGCATCGGACGCGAGCGTCTCGATGCGCTCCCCCAGTCTATCCAGAAAGGCCGCCGCCGGCGCGCCGTTCACCGCCCGATGGTCGAAGGTCAGCGACAACCCGATCACTTCGGCCAGGCGTACGCCGCCGTCCTCGTCCGGCAACGCCCGCCACTGGGTGCCGCCGATGCCGAGGATCGCCACCTGGGGTACGTTGAGGATGGGCGTGAAGTGATGCACCCGTGAGCGTCCCAGGTTGGAGACCGTGAAGCTGGCTCCGGTCAGCTCGCGCACGCCGAGCGTGCCGGCCCGGGCCTTGGCCACCAGCGCGCGACGCGCCCCGGGCAGCGCGCCCAGCGCGATCACCTGGGCGTCGAACAGCGCCGGCGCCACCAGCAGGTCGTCGGGCAGCGGCACGGCGAGTCCCAGGTGGACCCCGGGGTGCTCGATGATGCGGTTGTCCTCCAGGGTGGCGTTCAGCGCCGGGAACTCGGCCAGCGTCTGCACCACCAGGCGCAGCAGCAGGTCCTGCACCGAGGGCGCCGGCAGGCCCGCGGCTCGGCAATGGTCACGCAGGGCCTGCAAGGCACCGAGCTCGGCGCCGGCGTGGTGGGTCAACTGGGCGCTGGATTGCAGGCTCTCGCGCATCCGGGCGGCGATCATGCCGCGCATCCCGCGCAGCGGGATCTCGCGGGGCCCCCGTCTTCCCCCTTCTGGCGGGCGAGCCGCCCCCTCGGGGGCGGCGGCACTCTGAATGTCGAGTGGCATGGCGGGCCTCCTCAGGCTTCCAGGCTGGCGATGGGGGTGCCCTTGGCGACCACCTCGTCTTCCTGCCTGGCGATGGTGAGCACGCCCGAGACGGGCGCCTCGATCTCGTACTGGGCCTTCTCGACCATCACCTCGGCCACCAGGTCGCCCTGGTGGACCTCGGCGCCGTCGTCGACCAGCCAGGCGGTGATCACGCCCTCGCCGTCGCCTTCCCAGAGGTCCTCGGGTACGGTAATCGCGGTATTCATGCATCTCTCCTTGGTCAGTCGTTGCGCAGCATCTGATGAAAGGCGGCGACGATCTTGTCGGCATTGGGCAGGGCCCACTGCTCCATCGTCGGCGCGAAGGGAATGGGGATGTCCGGGGAGGCCACCCGGGCCGGAGCGGACTTGAGGCGATGGTCGTGCTCGACCACGCTGGCGATGATCTCGCCGCTGACGCCGAAGCTGTGGTAGTCCTCGTCGACCACGATCAGCCGGCCGGTCTTGCCCACCGAGGCGCGCACCGTCTCGCGGTCCAGCGGCACCAGGCTTCTCAGGTCGACCACCTCGACGTCGAAGCCCTCTTCGCCGAGAGCCTTGGCGGCGCGCAGGCAGTGGTGCACCCCGGCGCCCAGGCTGACCAGGGTCAGGTCACGGCCCTCCCTGACCACCGCCGCCTTGCCGATCTCGACGGTGTAGGCCTTCTCGGGCACCGGCACGGTGGCGCCCTTCTCGGTGCCCAGCCAGCCCATGCCCTGCAGGGCCTTGTGGTACATGAACACCACCGGGTTGTCGTCGCGGATCGCCGCGGTCATCAGGCCCTTGGCGTCATGGGCGTTGCTCGGCACCACCACCTTCATGCCGGGCAGGTGCGCGAAGGTGGCGTAGAGGCACTGGGAGTGCTGGCCGGCATCGGAGTAGCCACCGCCGGTGGAGGTCATCAGCACCATGGGCACCTTGACCCGGCCGCCGGAGAAATAGGTGTTCTTGGCCATCAGGTTGTAGATGGCGTCCATGCACACGCCGAAGAAGTCGACGAACATCAGCTCGACGACGGGGCGCATGCCATCGGAGGCCGCGCCCACGGCGGCGCCGATGAAGGCGGTTTCGGAAATGGGCGTGTCTCTGACGCGCTCTCCGCCGAACTCGTCATGCAGCCCGCGGGTGTTGCCGAAGACCCCACCCAGGGGGCCCACGTCCTCGCCCATCACGAAGACCGTCGGGTCGGCGCGCATCTCCTGGGCGGTGGCCTCGGCCATGGCCCGGGCGATGGTGAGCTTGCGTGTCGCAGTCGTGGTAGTCATGTCTTCACCTCGATGGTGGCGTGGCGGCCCGCCTCAGGCGGGCTGCACGATGATCTTGACGTTCTGATCCTTGCGGTGGACCAGCTCCTCGAAGCCCTTGTCGATGATCTCGGGCAGGGTGATGCGCCCGGTGATCAGCGGCTCGACGTCCAGGGCGCCCCGGTCGATCAGGCGGATGACATCGGCGAACTCGCCGCTGTAGGCCAGCGAGCCGACCACCTCCTTCTCGCTGGCCACCAGCTCGAAGAAGTTGTAGGCGCTGGGCTCCTCGAAGATGCCCACCATCACCACCCGCCCGGCCTTGCGGACGGCGTCGATGGCGAGCTTGGCGGTGTCCTTGTGGCCGATGCACTCGAAGGCCAGCTCGGCGCCGCGCCCGCCGGTGAGCGCCTGGATCTCGGCGATGGCGTCACACTCGCTGGGGTCGAGCACCACATCGGCGCCGACCTCCCGGGCCTTCTCCTTGCGGGCGGCGGACATCTCCAGGACGATGATCCGCGCCGCTCCCTCGGCCCGGGCGCACATCAGGGTGCACAGGCCGATGGTGCCGGCACCGACCACCACCACGCTGCGCCCCGCCACGACGCCTGCCTTGCGCACGGCGTGCATGCCCACCGCCAGGGGCTCGATCAGCGCCCCGGCTTCCGTGGGAAATCCCTCGGGCAGCGGATAGACGATATTGGCAGGCACGTTGACGAACTCGGCGAAGGCGCCATCGTTCATCAGCCCGGTGAATGCCAGCCGCTCGCAGAGGTTGTAGCGGCCCTCTCGGCAGTCGGCACACTCGCCGCAATGCTGGCAGGCGTCGGCGGCCACCCGCTCGCCGGGCGCCAGCCCGGCGACGCCCTCGCCCACCGCGACGATCTCGCCGCAGAACTCGTGGCCGAGGATGCACTGGCCCTGCACCCCGGTGAGCGGATGCGGCGCATCCACCGGGATGAACACCGGACCGGCCAGGTACTCGTGGAGGTCGGAGCCGCAGATCCCGCACCAGTGGACCCGCACCTGGACCCAGCCCACCGCCGGGGCCTCGGGACGCGGCACCGTCTCGAGGCGCACGTCCTGGCGGCCGTGCCAGACCGCTGCTTGCATCGTATTCATGGCATTGCTCCTGGTTGTTGTTATCGATTCATGCCCCCGTCAGACGAAGACCGTCTCCAGCGCCGCCTCGGGTGGCAGAAACTCGCTGTCCTGGGCGAAGCGGATGGCCGACTCGACCCGGGCGTGGGCCTCGGCGACGAGCGAGCTATCGCCGGCCTCGTCGATCAGCCCGGCCTCGAGCAGCGCCCAGCGGTAGCGCGGGATGGGGTCGCGGGCCTCGAGGCCGGCCTTCTCGCCCTCGGGGCGGTAGTCCTCGCCGTCGCCCATGAAGTGGCCGGCCAGTCGCGCGGTCTCGATCTCGATCAGGCTCGGGCCCTGGCCCTCGCGGGCCCGGGCGATGGCCACGCCGGCCGCGGCGAAAACGCCATCCACGTCGTTGTCGGCCACGTGGTGGCCGGGCATGCCGTAGGCACTGGCGCGCAGGTCGTTGCGCGGCACGGCGGTGGAGGCCTGCTTGGCCACCGAAATGCCCCAGGCGTTGTCCTCGATGACGAAGACCACCGGCAGATCCCAGACGGCGGCCAGGTTCAGGGCCTCGTGGAAGGCGCCCTGGTTGGCGGCTCCCTCCCCCATGAAGGCCACGGCTACCCCCGGCTTGCCCTGCATCTTGCGCGACAGCGCGGCACCCACCGCTGGCCCCAGGCCCTCGCCGATGATCCCCGAGCAGGAGAAGTTCACGGCCTCGTCGAAGAGGTGCATGTGGCCGCCACGGCCGCCGGCGAGGCCGGTGGCCTTGCCGAAGATCTCGGCGACCATGGCATCCAGGTCGACGCCCTTGGCCACGGCGATGTGGTGCGGCCGGTGGGTGGCGGTGACGATGTCCTCGGCGCCCAGGTGGGCGCAGACGCCCACCGCGCAGGGTTCCTGGCCATTGGAGAGGTGCATCTCGCCGGGGATGGGCCCCTTGGCCATGTTGAACACCGGGGTCTTGCCTTCCATGTAGAGCGTCTCGATGCGCTCCTCGAGGTAGCGGCTGGTCACCATCTGGCGATACATCCACAGCCGTTGGTCGCGGGTCGGTTGCATGGGGAATCCTCCGCTCAGAGTTCGCGGCGCTGCATGCGCGCGGCGATGTGGTCGGCCTGGCGCAGCGCCAGGGCGACGATGGTCAGGGTCGGGTTCTCGGCGCCGCTCGAGGTGAACTGGCTGCCGTCGGAGACGAACAGGTTGTCGATGTCGTGGGTCTGGCCGAAGCGGTTGACCACACCATCGGCGGGCTGCGCGCTCATGCGGTTGGTGCCCACGTTGTGGCTGGTGGGGAAGTCCGGCACGCGGAAGATGCGCTCGGCGCCGGCGGCCTCGTAGCAGCGTCGCGCCTGCTGTTCGCCGTGGCTTCGCACCTTTTCGTCGTTGGGGTGATCGCCCTTGTAGACGATGGGCACCGGCAGGCCGTGCTGGTCCTTCTTGGTGTCATGCAGCGAGATGCCGTTGGCCTCCACCGGCAGATCCTCGCCGCAGATCCACACCCCGGAAAGGTGGTCGTACTTGTCCAGGGCGGTGGTGATCTCGCGCCCCCAGCCGGCCTGGGTGGGATCCATGAACTTGGCGAAGAAGGGCACGCCCAGCGACATCACCTCCAGGGTGTAGCCGCCGACGAAGCCCCGGGAGCGGTCGAGGCGTGCCTCGTCGGAGATGATCCCGGCGAAGGTGGTGCCCCGGTGCATATGCACGGGTTTCGGCATCACACCGAAGATGCAGCTGGTGGCGTGGGTCATGTAGTTGCGTCCCACCTGTCCCGAGGAGTTGGCCAGGCCCTCGGGGAACAGCGACGAGTGGGAGTTGAGCAGCAGCCGCGGCGACTCGATGGAGTTGCCCGCCACGCACACCGCCCGCGCCTTCTGGCGATGGCGGTTGCCGTCGCCGTCGGCGTAGACCACCCCGGTGGCGCGCCCGTTGGCGTCGTGCTCGATTTGCAGGGCCATGGAGCGCGGGCGCACCTCGCAAAGGCCGCTCGCCTCGGCGCGGGGGATATCGGTGTACATGGTCGACCACTTGGCCCCGAAGCGGCAGCCTTGCATGCAGAAGCCGGCCTGCATGCAGCGCCCGCGCTCGTCGTATTCCTCGGTATTGATCGCCATGGGCCCGGCGCGTAGCTTCGTGTAGCCGACGCGCTCGGCACCCGCCGCCAGTACCTTGAAGTTGTTGTTCCACTGGTGGTAAGGCATGCCGGTGGACTCGCCGGTCACCCCCATGTGGCGCTCGGCCTGCACGTAGTAGGGCTCGAGTTCCTCATAGGAGATCGGCCAGTCCAGCAGATTGGCGCCCTTGATATCGCCGACCTCGCTGTGCAGCCGGAACTCGTGAGGCTGGAAGCGCAGCGAGACGCCGGCCCAGTGGATGGTGCTGCCGCCCACCCCCTTGACGATCCAGGCCGGCAGGTTGGGGAAGGTCTCGGTGAGCTGGCGGGGCCCGGCGGTGATGCGCTCGTCGAGCCAGGAGATCTTCTTGAACATCTCCCACTCGTCGTTCTCGATGTCGTTCATCCGGTAGCGCTTGCCGGCCTCCAGCACCACGCTCTTGATACCCTTCTTGGCGAGCGCGTGGGCCAGGGTGCCGCCGCCGGCACCGGAGCCGATGATCACCACCACACCGTCGTCGTCATGGGCGAAACGGGTCGTCATGGCGTGTCTCCTCGTTATCGTTGTGCGTGTCGGTGGCCTGCGCCCTTACAGCCAGTCGATCACCAGGTCGTCGAAGCCGCGGTACAGGTAGCCGCCCTGCTGCCAGGAGGCCCCCTCGTAGCCGAAGTGCGGCTGCCACAATTCGGGGTTGTCGTAGAGGCCCACCACCAGGGTGTTGCGGACCCGCTGGAAGAAGTCGCCGTCCTCGATCTGGCGCAGCAGCGCCACCCGGTCGGCTTCCCGGGGGATCTCGCCGTAGCGGGTGCCGTGAGCCTCGCGAGCCCGGCGGTCGAGATCGGCCAGGCCGTCGGCGATCAGCGCCCGATCGCGCTCGAGCAGCGGCTCGAGGGGCGCCAGGTAGTAGCGGTCGGCGATCGCCTCGTGGGGGTAGATGTCGCGGCCCATGCGCAGCAGGCCGGCGGCGAGGTCGGGCTCGGCCAGGGCCCAGCGCGGCCAGAGGCCGCCGGCGGCCAGCGCCAGGCCGCCGGCCAGCAGCGCGCCCTGCCCGGAGAGGCTGAGGAAGCGGCGCCGGCTGAGCGTCGTCGCCTTGGGGGAAAGGGTCATGGCATGGCTCCTCTTGTTATGCGGACGCGATCGTCACGCTCGTTGATCAGCCAGGGCGGCACGGGGCCGCACGCCATGACAGAGCAGCTTTCGTGCCAGAAAGCGCCCTAAAAAGGCCAGTGCCATGTTTTTGGAGGGAATCATTCGAACGCGGAGGGGGATATCGACCCCTGGCGAGGCCGCTAGGGACACCGGGCATTACAACCGGCGTGACAGGGGAATTTACAGATGACGTTACAGGTGTAATGGGGGCGACCAAGGTCGCATCTTCGGAGGCGTTGCGGGGTCGTACCTTGAAGGGCAGGACAACGACAACACCATGCCACGCCGGTATGCCTTCGAAAGGCCATGACCATGAGCAACGCCCAGGCACAACGACAGCACGTGAAGACGATCCTGCACGCCCTCGATCATCCCGCCGATGAGGAGGACGCGGTGATCCAGCGCTCCTGGCGCCGCTGCATCGACCGCTTTGGTCTCGATCCCGCGGCCCCCAGCCCGCCCCGCTACGTCCCCGACCGCACCCTGCGCGAGCATCAGGACCAGGCCGATGCCCTGATCCAGGTGGCCCGAGCCGGCGTCGAGCAGCTCTACCGCCAGGTCATGCCGCTGGACTATGTGGTGCTGCTCACCGATGCGCGGGGCATCGCCGTGCAGTTCCTCGGCGACCGCCATGCCCAGCGCGAGCACCAGCGCACCGGTCTCTACCTGGGTGCCGACTGGAGCGAGGAGCACGCCGGTACCTGCGCCGTGGGCACCTGCATCCAGGAGCGGGTACCGCTGACCTGCCACCACAGCGATCACTTCAGCGCCCACCACATCGGCCTGACCTGCACGGCGGCACCGGTCTTCGACCCCGACGGCCAGCTGCTGGCGGTGCTCGATATCTCGGCCTACCAATCCCCCGAGTCCAAGGCCTCCCAGACCTTCGCCCTGCAGGTGGTCAAGCACTATGCCCGAATGATCGAGGACGCCTTCTTCCTGCAGCGCTACGGCGGCTATCACCTGGTCTGCCTGGACCGCTCGCGGGAATTCGTGCAGATCAACCGGCGCTACCTGATCGCCATCGAGGAGAACGGCACCCTGGTGGCCGCCAACACCGCCGCGCGCAAGCTGCTGCGCCATCACGAGCTGCCCCTGCCCGGCCCCGGCGAGGCCCGACCCTTCCGCGCCTGGAACATCCAGGACCTGCTCGACGCCGAGATCGGCGAGGTCCTCGACACCCGACACTACGGCGACGATCGGGTGCGCGCCTTCCGCACCCACCGCCACCACGAGCTGCACTTCGCCACCCTGCTCGAGCCCCAGCGCCGCCGCGCGCCTGCCGGCCAGCCCCACTACCGCGACGCCAGCCTGGCGCCGCTGGAGGCCCTGGCCGACGACGACCCGGCGATGCGCGACACCCTGACCCGGGCCGCGAGGCTTCGTAACGAGCCGATCAACATCCTGGTCGTCGGCGAGACCGGCACCGGCAAGGAGCGCATGGCCCGGGCCCTTCACGAGTCCAGCCGGCGATGCGACAAGCCCTTCGTGGCCATCAACTGCGCCGCCATGCCCGAGTCGCTGATCGAGAGCGAGCTGTTCGGCTACGAGCCCGGCAGCTTCACCGGCGCGCGCAGCAAGGGCATGAAGGGGCTGATCGCCCAGGCCGACGGCGGCACCCTGTTCCTCGACGAGATCGGCGACATGCCGCTGCAGCTGCAGACCCGACTGCTGCGGGTACTGGCCGAGCAGGAGGTGCTGCCGATCGGCGCCAGCCGGCCGCTCAAGGTGGACCTGCGGGTGGTGGCCGCCACCCACCGCGACCTGCGCGGACTGATCGACCTGGGCCAGTTCCGCGAGGACCTCTTCTACCGCCTCAACGGCGCCAGCCTGCGCCTGCCGCCGCTGCGCGAGCGGGCCGACCAGGGCTACCTGATCCGACGGCTGTTCGAGGACCTGCAGGCCGAGCGCGGCGACCGGCGGGTGCGGTTGCGCGGCGACGCCATGAGCGCCCTGCTCGCCTACCCCTGGCCGGGCAACATCCGCGAGCTGCACAACGCCCTGCGCTATGCCCTGGCCACCTGCGAGGGTGACGAGGTGGTGGTCGGCGACCTGCCCGAGGAATGCATCAGCGGCCATCTGGCCCACCCGGCGGCGAGTTCCCCCGTCGCCAGCGGCAATGGCCGCGCAGGGCCGGCCCTCGGCGAGGATCCGCTGGAGGAGGCCCTGCGCCGGCAGCGCTGGAACATCAGCGCCGTGGCCCGGGAGCTGGGGCTATCGCGCCCCACCATCTACCGGCGCATGAAGCGCCTGGGGATCGTGCCGCCCAATCAACAGTCAGCGCCCTGATCCCGACAGCGCCTGCTCCGCCGCCCCCGTCGCCGGCCGGGCGATGGGGCGCCCCACGGTGAGCGCCTCGCGCAGCGGTTCGGGCAGCTCACGATAGGCCGCATCCGGCTCGGCGCCCAGGCCATCCAGGATGCGGGTGAAGAAGGCTCTCGCCGCGGCCACGGCGACGATGTCGAAGATCTCGTCGTCGGCCAGTCCCTGCTCGCGCAGGCCCTCGATATCCTCGGCCGTCACCGCCGGGGCCTGGCAGGCCACCTTGCGGGCGAAGGCCATGATGGCGTGTTCCACGTCGCTCAGGGAGCTGGCCTCGCCGGCCACCACGTCCCGCGCGGCGTCCATGCCCAGCAGCTCGCCGAGCGCACGGGCATGGGCCAGGGCGCAGTAGCTGTTGCCCAGGGCCTGGGCGGAAGCCAGGGTAACCAGTTCGAAGCGGCGCGGCGCGACATGTCGCCGGATGGTCGCCAGCAGGCTCGCCCAGCTTGCCATCACGTCGGGGCGGTGGCTGAACACCCGGGCATAGTTGGGCAGGTAGCCGAAGTGCGCCTGCTGGCGCTGGTACAGCGCCAGCACCTCGCCCTCGGCCACTTCCGGGGCGATCGTCTCGATATAGCTCATGACCGGTTCTCCTGAATGTCGGGGCCCGGGCCGACGGGCGGTCCCGGACCGAGCCCGGGGAGTCGAGCCCCGGGAGGCGTGGCACTCGATACCGGCAGCATCATTCCGCGACGAGGAAGAAGACGTGGGAGCCAGCGTGGTATTTTGCGCGCGCCGGCGTCATCCCTCCGACGAAACGCGCGGATGGCGAGGCATGCCGGGCTATACTGATGGCGTCACGACTGGCACGAGCCGGCCGTCGGGAAGCTGCCATGTGCGCCTTGACCCTCAACCTGCTGGGCGACCTCGAGGTCCTGCACGACGACCGCCCGGTGTCGCTGCCCCCGTCGCGGAAGACCCGCGCCCTGCTGGCCTACCTCGCCCTCCACGCCCGCCCGATCAGTCGGGAGCGCCTCTGCGAGCTGCTCTGGGAGCTGCCCGATGATCCCCGCGGCTCGCTGCGCTGGAGCCTGTCCAAGCTGCGCCGCCTCGTGGACACACCGGACCGGACGCGCCTCGTCGCCGATCGCCTGTCGGTCGGCCTGGATCTCGAGGACCTGGACGTGGACGTGCTGCGACTGCACCGCCTGGTCGACCGGGAGCTGCCGGACGCCGACCTCGCCTGCCTGGCGACCACCGCCGCCCGCTACCGCGGCCCCTTCCTGGAAGGCCTGGAGCTGCCCAACCTGCACGACTTCCACAGCTGGTGCCTGGCCGAGCGGGAGGGCGCCATGCGCGCCCAGTCGCGACTGTTGGGGGCGCTGGTGGAACGACTCGGCGAGGCGCCCGAGCGCGCCCTCCCCCATGCCCAGGCCCTGGTCCGGCTGAACCCCTTCGACGAGCCGGCCCGCGCCCGGCTGGTACGCCTGCTCCAGGCCCTGCATCGCCCCCGGGAGGCCGAGCAGCAGTACCAGCTCGGCATGCGCCTGCTCCAGGAGGCGGGCCTGCCCGTTTCCGGGGCCCTGCCGGCGGCCAGGCGCCACCCGGTCAAGGGGCCGGGCACGCCGCCGACGTCGGCCCCGGCACCCGCCGGTCAGGCCGAGATCCTGGCAGGGCTCGAGCCCGATACCCGGGAGCTGCTGCAGTGGGCGTCGCTGCTCGGCCGTTGCCCCGACACGGGCGCCCTGGCCCGCTACAGCGGCCTGGACAGTCACCGGATCGGCCTGGCCCTGGAGACCGCCGAGCGCCTCGGGTGGCTGGCGTCCCGCGAGCAGGGCCTGTGCTTCGCCGACGATGAGCTGGTCGGCCGCCTCTATGCGACCATCTCCCCGGCACGGCGGCAGGTCATGCACCGCAGCATCGCCCACCACCTGGTGGCGTCGTCCAGCCACGACCTGGACGAGGCCGCGGAGCTCGCCCATCACGCCCAGCGCAGCGGCGATCCGGCACTGGCCGCCGAGGCCCTGGTCACCGCCGGACGCCTGTGCCTGCGCTTCTTCGCCAATGACGAGGCCCTGCGCCTGGCCCGGCGCGGCCTGGCACTGGCCGAGAGCCTGCCCGGCCGGCGCCGTATCTGCCTGCTGCTCGACCTCCATGCCGTGGAGCTGGGCGCCGCCCCACCGGCGGACTGGGAGGCGACCGCCGAGGCGCTGGTGGAGCTCGCCGAACAGGCCCTGGAACATGGCGACCTGGCCCACGCCCGGCTCGGCTATCACCTGGCCAGCCACCTGCGCTGGGCCCACGGCCAGTGGGGCCACGCCCGGGAGGAGGCCCTGCAGTCGGAGCGGGTGACCCGCAGCGCCGAGGATCCCGAACAGGTCATCGCCATGGCCGAGGCCGCTCGCTGCCTGGCCATGCTGGAGCGCGACCTGGACCAGGCCAGGACCCTGCTGACCAGTGCCGAGGCGCGCGCCGACCGGCATCACCTCACCCATCCGGCAATGTCGCTGGCGCGGGGCCTGCTGGCCTGGCACGACGCCCGGGGCACGGAGGCGGAAGCGGCCTTCCAGGAGGCGCGCACCCTGTGCAAGGCCGGCGGCGACCGCCTCGGCGAGTTCCAGGCCAACGAGTACCTGATGATGATGGCACTGGAGACGGGCCACTACCCGACGGCGCGCCAGCGCTGCCAGGCCCTCGTCGCCCTGGGCGATCGCCTGCGCGGCGGCAGCGAGGGTCCCTTCGCCCATGCCGCCGAGGCCCTGTGCCGGCTGGCCGAGGACGATGAGCCGCGCCCCCTGGCGGCCGCCCTGCCGGCACTGCGCGACGCCGATGCCAAGCACCGCCTGGCCTGGGTGCTCAACCGGGCGGCACGGCTGCACCTGGCCCGCCGGCGCCCCCGCGAGGCGAGCCTCGCCGCCGAGGAGGCCCTCGCCAATGCCCAGGCCCTCGAGCGCGACAGCGAACGGCTGCTGGCCCATGCCATCCTGGCCCGGGCAGGACATGCCCTGGAGGAGACCTCGCGCGCGGCCGAGCATAGCCAGGCCGCCGAGAAGATGCAGGCGACCACCGTCTCGGCCTGGGTCCGCGAGCAGGCGGCCGAGCTGCTGAGCGGGCCTGGCGCCCCCCTCCCGACGGCATCCGAGGCCGGAACGCGCGACGTCGAAGGCAACGGGAGGAACGCCCCATGATCGATATCGTCCTGGAGCGGCGCTTCACGACGCCCCTGGCGCCGGAGGTCGTCAGCCGGCTGACCCTCGCCGCCCAGGACTGCCTGGACCTGCACCGTGTCGCCTGGCAGGGCAGCCTGCTGGCCCGGGACGGCCGACGGATGGTCTGTCACTTCCGGGCGCCGGACGCGGAAGCGGCGAGGGTGGGCCTGCGCCAGGCCGGCGCCGATGTCAGCCGGCTATGGGCCGGCACGCTCCATGAGTCCCCCGGCACGGCGGGCGCCTCGGGCAACGTGCTGGTGGAGCGAGCCTTCGCGACTCCCGTCGATCTGGCCGAGATCCAGGCCATCGAGGACACCGGCGCGGCCTGCCTGCAGAACCATCGCGTGCGCTTCCTGCGCACCTTCTTCTCCCTGGACCGGCGGCGCATGCTCTGCCTCTACCAGGCACCGGACGCCGAGTCGGTGCGCATCGCCCAGCGCCAGGCCGGCATGCCGCTGGAGGCGGCCTGGGCCTTCCAGCGGGTGGCGCCCCCCGCGTCCACGTCGGCCGCTTCCACGCCCGCCTCGTGAAAAACCACGCACCTTCCCACGCTGGGTCCCACGCCTCCCTCGCAGGCTGACTCTCGAGCCGCCAGACATCCCGTCGACGGCCTCGACCATCACGACACGCGAGGACGACATCCATGACCACCGCCATCCACACCATCGACAACGGCGTCAACGTCGCCGCCCTGCTCGGCGCCCGCGAGGCCCTGGCCGAGGCGCCCGAGGCCGCACGTTTCACCTGGCAGGCCCGTTGCGACTGGGTCAACGGCACCCACAGCCGCAGCACCATCGACACCTTCCACGGCCTCGGCGAGACACAGGCCCACCGCCAGCGCTCCACCTTCGATACCGACCACCCGGCGGTCTTCGCCTCCGAGGATCACGGCCCGACGCCGGTGGAGTACGTGCTGGTGGGTCTGGCGGGCTGTCTCACCGCGGGCATCGCCGCCGTGGCCCAGCATCGCGGGATCCAGCTGCGCTCGGTGAAGGCCTGCGTCGAGGGCCGCATGGACATCCAGGGCATCCTGGGCATGGACAGCGAGGTGCGCAACGGCTTCGATGCGGTCCGCGTGAGCTACGAGATCGACGCCGACGCGAGCCGCGAGGAGATCGCCGCCCTGGTGGCCCAGTCCCAGAAGCGCTCCGCGGTGTTCGACCTGCTCACCAACCCCACCGATGTCGCGGTGACCCTGGCATGACAGGGCAAGCCCTCCACCGCCGCGCCCGCGCCGTGACCGTGGTGGTCATCGGCGCGGGCCACGCCGGGCTGGCCATGTCCCACCACCTGGCGGCGCGCGGCATCGACCATGTGCTCCTGGAGCGCGGCGAGGTGGCCAACTCCTGGCGGCACGAGCGGTGGGACTCGCTGCGCCTGCTCACCCCCAACTGGCAGTGCCGACTGCCCGGGCTCCCCTATGCGGGGCCCGAGCCCGAGGGCTTCATGACCATGGCCGAGCTGATCGCCTTCCTGGACGACTACGCCCGCCGGACCGCGGCGCCAGTCCATCCCCATACCCGGGTGCGGTCGGTACGCCCGGGGGACGGCGGCTACCGGGTGATCACCGAGCGTGGCGAGTGGCGCTGCCGGGCGCTGGTGCTGGCCAGCGGGGCCTGCAACCTGCCGCGGGTACCGGCCCTGGCCGGAGCGCTGCCGCCCGGCATCGCCAGCCTGAGCCTGCACGACTACCGGCGGCCCGAGGATCTTCCTGAAGACGGCGTTCTGGTGGTGGGCGCCTCGGCGAGCGGGGTCCAGCTCGCCGACGAGATCCAGCGCAGCGGGCGTCCCGTGACCCTGTCGGTGGGCGACCATGTGCGCATGCTGCGTCGCTACCGCGGTCGCGACATCCAGTGGTGGCTGGAGGCGGCCGGCCTGCTCGACCAGCGTCACGACGAGGTGGAGGATCTCGAGCGCGCCCGTCGCCTGCCCTCGCCCCAGTTGGTGGGAAGCCCCGAGCCGCGGACGCTGTCGCTGGGGACGCTGGCCGAGCAGGGCGTGCGGCTGGTCGGTCGCCTGGTCGGCCTGCGCGATGGGCACCTGCAGTTCTCGGGGTCGCTGCGTACCCACTGTGCCGCCGCCGACCTCAAGCTCGGCCGCCTGCTGGACACCTTCGACGACTGGTCGCGGACCCATGACCGGGACACCTGCCTGCCGCCGCCCGAGCGCTTCGCCCCCACGCCCGTGCCGCGCTCGCCGTGCCTCGACCTCGACCTGGCGCGTGGCGAGATCGGCAGCGTCATCTGGGCCACCGGCTTTCGGCCCGACTACCGCTGGCTGCACCTGCCGGTGTTCGATCGCAAGGGCCGGCTTCGACACCACGGCGGGGTGGTGGACGCGCCCGGCGTCTACGCCATGGGCCTGCCGTTCATGCGCCGGCGCAAGTCGAGCTTCCTCCATGGCGCCGATGACGACGCCCGCGAGCTCAGTGCCCACCTCGCCGCCTACCTGGCAGGGGCCTCCTCGGGCGCGCCGCTGCGGCCGAGCGTCGTGACGCCCCTCGCCTGCCCCCTCGACTAGCCCGCCGCGCGGCCCCGGGCGGCGACCTCAGGCGTTGTAGGTCACCCGGCCGAGCTCGCCGACGTCGTAGCCGCCGAACGCCTCGGCGCGCTCGTGGAAGCGCGGCTCCCGGGCGAAGGCCAGCAGGCGCTGCAGCGGCGGCTCGAAGTAGCTGCGCCGGCGCAAGGCCAGGTCGAAGGCCTCGTCTTGGAGCGCCACGAAGGCCAGTCCCTGGCGCCGGGCGGCGGCCTCCACCCCGAGCCCCGCGTCGGCCTCGCCCTGGCGGATGGCCAGCGCCAGATCGTCCTCGCTGAGCGAGGGGTGGGCCATGAAGGCGAGCCGCTCGGCCGCCACCCCCGCCCGCCGCAGCAGCCAGCCCAGCAGCCGCTGGGCCCCGGCCCCGGCCTGGCGGTGGGCGAGCCGCACCCCGGGCCGGGCCAGGTCGGCCAGCCGCCGGATGCCCAGGGGGTTGCCGGGGGCCAGCAGCAGTCCCTGGCGCCGCGTCGCCCAGCGCACCATCACCAGGTCGCGCATGCCGGAGAGACCCAGCGCCTCCGGCCGGTTGTAGCGCCCGCTGGCCTCGTCCACCAGGTGCAGGCCGGCCACCATGGCCTCGCCGGCGAGCAGGCGGCGCACGCCGTCCCCGCTGCCGTGGCACAGGGTGGCCAGGCCCGCCCCGCTCTCGCGCACCGCCCATTCCAGCAGCGGGTCCTGGCTGCCGGCGAGCACCACCGGCACCGGGCGGCTCCCCGGCTGGTCGCCCTCAAGGTGGCTCATCAGCCACAGATCGATGCTCTGGCGGGGAAACAGCAGCTTGCCGGTGGCCCGGGTGCAGGGGATCTGTCCCTGGCGCACCAGGTCGTAGACCTTGCGCGGCTTCAGGCGCAGGTACTCGGCCACCTCGGCGGTGGTCAGGTAGGCCGGCCCGGCCCCGATGAGGTCCGTCGTCATTCCCTCGCCTCCCGTCGTCCCCGGAATGTCATTCCGGTGTGTTCTGCGGCATATTTTTCAGTACCCGATGCAAGCAGCTTACACAGGGCACATGATGCCTGGAAACGTCAGGAGAAATGGATGCCCCAACACGACTCCGCCTTCGCCACCGCGCTCGCGCTGATCCTCGACCTGGATCCGACGCTGCTGGGCATCGTCGTGCTGTCGCTCAAGGTCTCGTTGACGGCGGTGCTGATCGCCGCCCTGCTGGGTCTGCCGCTGGGCGCGGCCCTGGCGCTGTGGCGCTTCCCCGGACGCGGCGTGCTGGTGGTGGCGCTCAACGCCCTGATGGGCCTGCCGCCGGTGGTGGCCGGCCTGGCGGTCTACCTGCTGCTGTCCCGGGCCGGTCCGCTGGGCGAGTTCGGGCTGCTGTTCACCCCCGGCGCCATGGTGGTGGCCCAGCTGCTGCTGGTGCTGCCGATCATCGCCGCCCTGACCCGCCAGCAGGTGGAGGAGCTGCACCTGGAATACCGCGAGCAACTGCGCTCCCTGGGCCTGTCCCGGACGCGCATGATCCCCACCCTGCTGTGGGACGCCCGCCTCGGCCTGATGATGGTGGTGCTGGCCGGCTTCGGCCGGGCCAGTGCCGAGGTGGGCGCGGTGATGATCGTCGGCGGCAACATCGACGGGGTGACCCGGGTGATGACCACGGCCATCGTGCTCGAGACCAGCAAGGGCAACCTGCCCCTGGCGCTCGGCCTGGGCATCGTGCTGCTCGGCCTGGTGGCACTGGTCAACGCCGCGGCGCACCTGGTCGGCGAGACGGCGCGGAGGCGGCTCGGATGAACGACATGCTCCAGGTCCACACCCCGGCCTCCATCGCGCCCCTCGAGCTCGAGGGGCTCGGCTTCCACCACCGCGGCCAGCCCCTGCTCAGCGATCTCTCCCTGCGCCTGGACGGCTGTCGGCGCACCCTGGTGATGGGCCCCAACGGCGCCGGCAAGAGCCTGCTGATGCGCCTGGCCCACGGCTTGCTCTCGCCCACGCACGGGCGGGTTCGCTGGCAGGGCGAGATGCCCCGCCAGGCCATGGTCTTCCAGCGCCCGGTGCTGCTCAAGCGCTCTGCACTGGACAACCTGTGCTATGCGCTGGGCGTCAACGGCACCCCCTGGCGCCGCCGCCGCCCCCTGGCCCGGGAGGCCCTGGAGCGCTTCGGCCTGGGCGCGCTGGCCCGCCGCCCGGCCCGAGTGCTCTCCGGCGGCGAACAGCAGCGCCTGGCCCTGGCCCGGGCCTGGCTGCTCGAGCCCCGGATGCTGTTCCTCGACGAGCCCACCTCGGCGCTGGACCCCGCCGCCATCAAGGCGGTGGAGGATGCCGTGAGCGACTTCCACCGGCGTGGCACGCGCATCCTGATGAGCACCCACGACCTGCACCAGGCCCGTCGCCTGGCCGACGAGGTGGTCTTCCTGTGCGGCGGCCGGCTCCTCGAGCACACCCCGGCCGAGCGTTTCTTCACGGCACCCGCCACCCCTGAGGCGGCGGCCTTCCTGCGCGGGGAGCTGGTCTGGTAGCCCCGCACATCGCCACCGCCACCACTCTCCCAACCACGCAACGCCACACAAGGATGCCAAGCATGCGTACAGGACTCCCCCTCGCCGCCCTCGGCCTGATGGGCCTCTCGATGACCGCCGTCGCCCAGGACGAGGCGCCCTACATCACCCTGGCCTCCACCACCTCCACCGAGAGCTCGGGGCTGTTCGATGCCATCATCCCGCCGTTCCGCGAGGCCAGTGGCATCGAGGTCCGGGTGGTCGCCGTGGGTACCGGCCAGGCCTTCGAGATCGCCCGACGCGGCGACGCCGACAGCCTGCTGGTGCACGATACGGCCGGTGAGGAGCGCTTCGTCGCCGACGGCTACGCCACCGAGCGGGCCGACGTGATGTATAACGACTTCGTGCTCATCGGCCCCGCCGGGGACCCGGCGGGCATCCGCGAGGCCGAGACCGTCGAGCAGGCCTTCTCGCGGATCGCCGAGGCCGAGGCGCCCTTCGCCTCGCGGGGCGACGACAGCGGCACGAATCGTGCCGAGCGGCGCCTGTGGGACGCCGCCGGCATCGAACCCGCCGGCGAGTGGTACCGTGAGCTGGGCAGCGGCATGGGCCCGACGCTCAATACCGCCGCCGGCATGGACGCCTACGTGATGTCCGACCGCGCCACCTGGGTGGCCTTCGACAACCGCCAGAACCTCGAACTGCTCTTCGAGGGCGACGAGGCGCTGTTCAACCAGTACGGCAGCCTGCGGCTCGCCGAGGAGCAGCACCCGCACCTCAAGCATGACCTGGCCGCGCAGTGGCATGACTGGCTGCTCTCCGACGCGGGCCAGCAGGCCATCGCCGACTTCGAGGTGAAGGGCCAGCAGCTGTTCTTCCCCAACGCCGACTGAGCGTGCCGTGCCCCATGCCCGGCGACGCCGACCCGCCGTCGCCGGCCAGCTTGGCATACACTGGAATCACAGGCGCGACAGCCGTCATGACGGGGAGGACTGCCGGTGGCCACGACCGGACAAGGCGGCATCATGGCACCGCCCAATCGCTGCGACGTCAAGGGCAGGCTGGTGTCTCTCGAGCGCTCGGCGCGCTTCCCCGACAAGCACGAGCTGGCCTTCGCGTTGCTGGCCACACAGCCTCGCGAGGGCCCCGACCTGGCCCATCGCCGGGTGGGCACCACCGTGGCGGGGTTCACCTTCGAGTCGATCGCCGGCCTCCATCCGGGCTGTGTCTTCCTGGCGGAGGCCGAGTATCTCGGCGATGCCCGGCACGGCCTGTTCCAGCTCTCCCGGCTGAGGCAGGCCGAACCGTGACGGACGCCTGCCGCACTACAGCAGGTACATCCGGTAGAGCGTGTCACCATCGGCGTAGACGCTGACCTGACGGTCGTTGGCCTGCGCCTCGCAGAGCGCCAGGAAGGTGTTGGTCACCCCGTCCGCACTGCCCGTCTCGATCTTGCGCCAGCCCAGCCCCTGGATCCTCGCCCAGGCATTCTGCGAGTGATAGGTGCTGTAGGTCTGCAGTACCGCCCGATGATTGTGCCAGGCCTTGGCCGTGACGCCCCCCACATTGATATCGGTTGTGATGGTGTCACCCACCCGCTGGATATCGGTCACCGCCACCCGGGAATCCGAGCCGTCGTAGGCCTTGCTGGCCGGCGTGGTAGCCACGGTGAAGGCGTTGTTGCCGGCGGTGGGATAGGGGTCTTCCGCATCCCCCGCGTTGGCGTTGCTGTTCAGGTGACCCTGGCCATCGGCCTGTTCGATATCCACCAGGTAGTGAGTCTCGTCGGTATTGTTGGACTGGTTGTCATCGACGTGCTCGATGAGGCAGCCCTCCCCCGGCAGGTGGGTGTCGAAGCCCGCCTGCTGCCGGTTGGAGACGAGGAAGTACTCCTTGCTGTCGGGGCTGCCGATGGGCAAGCGGTAGACGTCGGGGTGGCGGGCGTAGGGCTGCAGGGTCACGCTCTGCTGGGCGTTGAAGATCGTCGTCGGCGTGACCCAGCCCGCCTTGACCTTGCACCAGGCGGTGGGGTGCGCGGGCGTGTTGCCCCCGTCGTTCCAGCTGCCACCGGCCATCAGGTCCCAACGCCCCGTGCCCCGTGAGGTGTAGTCGGTGTCGTAGAGATCCGGCCACTTCATCAGCAGGTGGCCGAGTTCATGGGCCATGACCCCGACACGACCGTCCTCCGGCGCCATGAAGTAGTTGCGCACCTGGACGCCATCCACGTTCCTGGGGGTGATGCCCCACTTGTGGGACCAGATGTCGCCGGTATCGCCGCTCACCTCTCCCCCCGTGCCGGCGGCGATGATGACCAGCGCATCGACCACGCCGTCGCCGTCGTTGTCGTAATCGGCGAAGTTGAGGTGGGGCGCGGCCAGGTCCACGACATCCTCGACCAGTTTCTGGGCGTTGCGTGGATAGTCGCCGAACCCATAGTCGCCGTTGGTGTAGTAGGCCTTGGTCTGGGGGGCGCGGTACCAGCCCGCGGTGACCCCGCCGGTCCCGCTCACCTCGCCGATGACATCGAGTTGCTGGTAGGACACCTCGCGGTAGTAGTCACGCATGCTGCCGGTCGCCTGGCTGCCCACCGAGAACAGCATGTCCTGGTAGTGGCCCCGGGACTGGGTCGCCGCCTCGTCGGAGAAGTCCACCAGCAGCACGAGCGCCCGACGCACGCCGGTGATGGGTGCGAAGTCGACGACATGGGAAATGAGGGTATGGGCGCGCGTCCTGGGCGGACGGGTCAGGATGCGCGTCACGCTTCGCAGGTCGAGGACGTCGACCGTGGGCTTGTCGGGCAGGGTGTGCCCGGCCAGCAGTTCCTGGCGCGAGCGAATGATGCGTTCCTCCAGCTCCGGCGAGGGCGGAACGATGCAACGCTGGTCACACATGGGGCCTCCTTGGGGCATCCCGCGCTGTCGCCTCACCGGCCCGCCAGCCGCCACTACGCGATCTGCCTGACGCTGAGCGCGACACGGTCCGGGGGGCCGAACGTCAGCACCGGGAAGCTTTGCACGGTGACGAGATCGCCCGGCGCCGGGGTGCCGCTGCCGTCGAGATCGACATGGGCGCGCACCGAGTAGTGAGCGGCGGGGTCGACGGGACCACCCCTCAACTCGAAATCGAACCGGGACACCTCACCCGCCCGATGGTGCAGGTGGGGGATCGACACCCTGGCCACCGGCGTGGCGGGCGCGTCGATGCGACTCACATCCTCGGGGTAGACGTGCAGGGTGGCACCGGTAAAGCCCGCCACCTCCGCACCTAGGACGAGGACGCCATGGACCCGGCCTGGGACGAGTGGCGACATCGGTTCGGGTCACTTCCTGGTCTTGGTGGATTTTGGCGCTGCTCCAGACTTGCCTGCCGAACGTTTGCTCCCGGAGGCGTTATCCGCTTCGGCATCGTCCATCGCCGGTGCATCGGGGGCCTCGGGGCCGGGCGGCACCTCGGTCGACACGCCCGCCTCGGCCTCCCCGGCCATGAGATCCGGCGGTGGCGGCGCCCCGTCCACGTCGCCCTGAGCGAGGGCGGCTCCCCCCACCTCCTCGGGGGGTGGTGCGGCCGCCACGTCACCCTGGAGCATGGCGGCACCTCCGCTCTCGTCGGGCGGCGGCCCCTCGGCGGCCCCGGCGCCGAGGGACGTGACTCCCCCGCCCTCGGTCACCTGGCGCATGGCATCCCCGGCGGGCATGTTGATATTGATGTTGATCGTGTCCGGGCACATCTCTGTTCTCCTGTCCTCTTCGAGGCCGTCGTGCCGGCTTCGCTCTGGGCGCCCCGGGTCAATTCATGTAGGCGCGCTCGATGCGGTTATCCACGATATAGAGGTTCACGGTTCGATTGTTCGCCTTGGCGGCACTCAGTAGGCAAAAGGTATTGGTCACGCCATCCGTCGCACCGGTCTTGATCTTTCGCCAGCCCATCCCCTGGATATTGGCCCAGGCATTCTGCGAGTGATGCGTGCTGTAGACCTGCTGGACCGTCTTGCCGTTGTTCCACATGGTCGTCGCCCCCTTTCGTTCATGAAAGCGTCAGACAGTCGAGGGGCTCTGGCGGCAGGGCGCGCCGCTAGCGGTGCCGAGCACGATACAGCCCTCGAACACGGCCAGCCCATCCACTACCGAATACTGGACCGGCTTGTTCCTGAAGGTGACACCGGAAATGAAGCCTGTCCTGACATCATCACTGGCCAGCATGCCAAACTGGTAGTTCTCGCTATTCGTCGCCATTGCTCCCCTCTCCAATCATGATGGCGTCAGGTGCATATCGACTGGGTCCGAAACCCGATGGGGCCGCAGTCCTGCAACAGGGATGCCTTCCGATATCCCGCAGGATCCGGCCGGGAGCCCACCTGCCCGGAGGGGAACGTGGTCAGGATGTCACACCCTGTCACTCACGATTTCTTACTATTCCATACCTTGCCTTTCACACTTCTTTACGAGAGGCAACGTTGGCAAAATTCAGTATAGTTTCGCCATCCCCACTCGCAGAAAAAAATAGCTAAAGACAAGCGAAGACCAATAGCCGCCTTCAATATTAGAGGATGGATATTTATTTAATAAAGACACTTCACATTAATAAAATAACTCATCAAAGAATGGCTTTATTGTGCGCTGACAGATCGCGTGCCCTCCCCGGCTCCGCCCGGTCCCTCTCTCGACCCATCTCAGCACGAAGCCGTTGAACGGCCAGGCCGTGGCCAGGGTCAGCGCGAGCAGCACTGCGAGCCCCGCATGATGTTCAACGAGCTGGTGTGCCCTAAACTCGGCAGCCAGACCATGCTCTCGGCATAGATGAAGCGGCGCCTGATCGTGTTGCCACGCTCGGTGGACCGCCAAGAAGGTCCCTTGCCCTGGCTGGCGGCCATGCATGACCCGAGGATGGTCAGGGCCCTGGCCACCATGACCCGGGATCTCAGTCAACGCGTTAGCGTGGATGCGCTGGCCGAAGTCGCCTGCCTGGGACGCTCGGCCTCTCTCGAGCACTTCAAGGCGCTGATGGGCTGCGACCCGCAACACTTTCGCCGACGGCTCGCCGAGGGTCTTTGACCGCCTCCAGCCCGGCCAGCAGCCCGGGGAGCTCGTTGCAGACGAAACGCTTCTCCACGCACTCCTCCAGGTAATCGCGCACGAAACGCAGGAACCCTAGCGCCGAATGGGCCAGGCGCTGGTCGCGCCGGGCGATGAACTGCCAGTGGCTCTCGATGGGCAGGCCCGGCAACGGCAGAGTCGCCAGGTCGGGATGCTCCGGCGGCAGCACGTGTTCGGAGAGGATCGCCAGTCCCAGGCCCGAGGCGACCCCGACCCGGATCGCCTCGTTGCTGGCCATCTGCATGGTCGGCCCGGTGGCGAGCCCCCGCTCGAGCAGCCAACGGTCGGTCAGCATGCGGGTCGCCGAGCCCGGCTCGCGCAGTAGCAGCCGCTCGCCGAGCAATCGCTCCAGCGCCCAGCCCGGCTCCCGGACGGCGGGATGGTCCCGCGGGGCGACCATCACCAGCGGGTTGCGCAGGAAGCGCCCCGCCAGGGCGTGCTCCAGCGACGGCGGATGGCTGAAGACGTAGAGGTCATCCTCCTGGCGGTCGAAGCGGCGCAGCATCTGCTGGCGGTTGCCGATGTGCACCGTGACCTCCACCTCCGGGTAGGCCCGGTTGAAGGGGCCCAGCAGGCGCGGCAGCACGTACTGGGCGGTGTTGACCAGGGCGATGCTGAAGTGGCCCCGCCGGCCGCCGCGCAGGGCGTCCAGGTAATCAGCGAAGTCGTCGAAGCGTCCCAGCACCTCGCGGCTGGCCCGGTAGAGCTCGAGGCCCGCCTCGGTGGGCTCCAGCCGGCCCTGGCGGGTCTCCAGCAGCGGCTCGCCCACCGCCTCGCGGAGCCGTTTGAGCTGCTGGGACACGGTGGGCTGAGTGAGATGCAGCCGCCGGGCGGCCTCGCTGACCGAGCCTCGGCGGACGACTTCTACGTGCACCTGCAGCAGGCGGAAGGTCAGGTGACGGATATTCATGGCACGACCTATAGATGTTCATCTATGGAAAGCCGGCATAGATATTATTGGTATCAATATTCGCGACTCCGCACAATCCGGCCGCCTTCCTTCATCGACCGGAGAGAGACCTCGTGCCCGATATCGTGGTGATGTTCTTCCTGCTCGGCCTGCTGGCCGGGCTCGTCAAGTCCGACCTGACCATTCCCCGCGCCGCCTACGACACCCTGAGCCTGCTGCTGATGCTGACCATCGGCCTCAAGGGCGGCATGGCCCTGTACGGCCGCCTGGACTGGTCGCTGGTGACCGAGCTGTTGGCGGTGGCGGCGCTGGGCGGGCTGATCCCGCTGGTCCTGATGCCGGTGCTGCGCCGGGTGGTGCGGCTGTCCGCCGCGGACAGCGCCAGCCTGGCCGCCCACTACGGCTCGGTCAGCGCCGGTACCTTCGCCGTCGCCCTGGCCTACGCCGAGGCCCGCGACCTGGTGGTCGGCGCCGAGGTAACACTGTATCTGGTGATGATGGAGCTGCCGGCGATCATGGTCGCCATCGCCCTCTACCGCCGCTACCGCGGCGCCGAGCCCAGCGAGGCCATGCGGGGCCTGTGGCACGAGACCCTGACCAACCGCGGGGTGATCCTGCTGGCCGGCGGCGTGGTGATCGGCACCATGTATGGCCCCCTGGAGGGCGCCACCGTCACCGACCTGTTCACCGGGGCCTTCAAGGCGGTGCTGGCGCTGTTCCTGCTGGAGATGGGCCTGACCGCCGCCGAGACCCTGCGCCCCCTGCCCTGGCGTCACTGGCGCCTGCTGGCCTTCGCCCTGGCGGTGCCGCCGGTGCTGGGTCTGGTCGGCCTGCTGCTCGGCCGCGCCCTGGGCCTGCCCGAGGGCTCGGTGCTGATCCTCACCGCGCTCGCCGCCAGCGCCTCCTATATTGCCGCCCCCGCCGCCATGCGCACCGCGGTGCCCAAGGCCAATATCGGCCTGGCGATGCTGGCCTCCCTGGGAGTGACCTTCCCGTTCAACGTGATCGTCGGCATCCCCCTCTACCATCAATGGAGTCAGTGGCTAGGATGAGGGAAAGCCCCGAGCGATGGCCACGCCGTAGGTCCACGGGGACGCGGGACGGGCGAGGGTTCGTCGGGAGCGAATCTCGCCTTCCTGGCCTCCGGCGGCCCCGGAACGCCAGGCGCATGGCGCGACCTTGGTCTAACCATATTCAGCTGACCTTTACGTTAACGTAAACCTGGCCTAGGCTAGCGATATCGGTCCCTAACTTGCCCGGTGCGCCGACCTGCGGCTCACCCCCTGAATCATCACGGAGTACGCCATGTACGCGCCCTACCAGCCCCTCGACTTCGGCCTCGACGAGACCCTCGACATGCTGCGCGACCAGGTCAATGCCTTCGCCCGGGACGAGATCGCGCCCCGCGCCGCCGAGATCGACGAGAAGAACGCCTTCCCCGACGACCTCTGGCAGAAATTCGGCGACATGGGCCTGCTCGGCATCACCGTGCCGGACGAGGACGGCGGCAGCGGCATGGGCTACCTGGCGCACTGCATCGCCATGGAGGAGATCTCCCGGGCCAGCGCCTCGGTGGGCCTGTCCTACGGCGCCCACTCCAACCTGTGCGTGAACCAGCTCAAGATCAATGCCTCGGCCGAGCAGAAGGCCAGGTACCTGCCCAGGCTGATCAGCGGCGAGCACGTGGGGGCGCTGGCCATGTCCGAGCCGGGCGCCGGCTCCGACGTGGTCTCGATGAAGCTGCGCGCCCGCCAGGACGGCGATCGCTACATCCTCAACGGCAACAAGATGTGGATCACCAACGGCCCCGACGCCGACGTGCTGGTGGTCTATGCCAAGACCGACCCGGAGGCCGGCTCCAAGGGCATCACCGCCTTCATCATCGAGAAGGGCATGCCCGGCTTCTCCACCGCCCAGAAGCTCGACAAGCTGGGCATGCGCGGCTCCAACACCTGCGAGCTGGTGTTCGAGGACTGCGAGGTGCCCGCGGCCAACGTGCTGGGCGAGGTCAACAAGGGCGCGCGGGTGCTGATGAGCGGCCTGGACTTCGAGCGCACCGTGCTGGCCGCCGGCCCCATCGGCATCATGCAGGCCGCCATGGATGTGGTCATCCCCTATATCCACGAGCGCAAGCAGTTCGACCAGGCGATCGGCGAGTTCCAGCTGGTGCAGGGCAAGGTGGCCGACATGTACACCACCCTGAACGCCTGCCGCGCCTACCTCTACGCCGTGGCCGCTGCCTGCGATCGCGGCCAGACCTCACGCAAGGACGCCGCCGGGGTGATCCTCTTCTGTTCCGAGAAGGCCACCCAGGTGGCGCTGGACGCCATCCAGCTGCTCGGCGGCAACGGCTACATCAACGAGTACCCCACCGGGCGCCTGCTGCGCGACGCCAAGCTCTACGAGATCGGCGCCGGCACCAGCGAGATCCGCCGCATGCTGATCGGCCGCGAGCTGTTCAACGAATCAAAATAAGCCAGAAGCTGGAAGCTGGAAGCTTGAAGCTTGAAGAGACGGCCACCCCCACCGTCTGGGGGTTTCTTCCCGCTTCCGGCTTCTCGCTTCCAGCTTTTATCCCGGAGGGATAAATGAACGTTCTGACGTCCCAGATCAATCCACGCAGCGAGGGCTTCCAGGCCAACGATGCGGCGATGCGCGCCGAGGTCGGCAAGCTGCGCGAGCTGACCGCCGCCATCAGCCAGGGCGGCGGCGAGAAGGCCCGCGCCCGCCACGAGTCCCGCGGCAAGCTGTTCGTGCGCGACCGCATCGACCACCTGCTCGACGAGGGCTCGCCCTTCCTCGAGTTCTCGGCGCTGGCCGCCCATGAGGTCTACGACAGCCCGGTGCCCGCCGCCGGGGTGGTCACCGGCATCGGCCGGGTCAGCGGCGTGGAGTGCGTGATCGTCGCCAACGACGCCACCGTCAAGGGCGGCACCTACTTCCCGCTGACGGTGAAGAAGCACCTGCGCGCCCAGGAGATCGCCCGCAAGCACCGCCTGCCCTGCCTCTACCTGGTGGATTCCGGCGGCGCCTTCCTGCCCCGCCAGGACGAGGTCTTCCCGGACCGCGACCACTTCGGGCGCATCTTCTACAACCAGGCCACCCTCTCCGCCGAGGGCATCCCGCAGATCGCCGTGGTGATGGGCTCCTGCACCGCCGGCGGCGCCTACGTGCCGGCCATGGCCGACGAGTCGATCATCGTCCGCGAGCAGGGCACCATCTTCCTCGGCGGCCCGCCGCTGGTGAAGGCCGCCACCGGCGAGTCGATCAGCGCCGAGGACCTGGGCGGCGCCGACGTCCACGCCAAGCGGAGCGGCGTGGCCGACCACTATGCCGAGAACGACGCCCACGCCCTGCAGCTCGCCCGGCGCTGCGTGGCGCGACTCAACTGGCAGAAGCGCGGCGAGCTGGCCATGGCCGAGCCCAAGCCGCCGCGCCTCGCCCCCGAGGAGCTCTACGGCATCGTCGGTACCGACCTCAAGAAGCCCTTCGAGGTGCGCGAGGTGATCGGGCGCATCGTCGACGACTCGGCCTTCGACGAGTTCAAGCGTTACTACGGCGATACCCTGGTCACCGGCTTCGCCCATATCCACGGCCACCCGGTGGGCATCGTCGCCAACAACGGCGTGCTGTTCTCCGAGAGCGCCGTCAAGGGCGCCCACTTCATCGAGCTCTGCGCCCAGCGCAAGATCCCGCTGATCTTCCTACAAAATATTACCGGCTTCATGGTCGGCTCCAGGTACGAGCATGAGGGCATCGCCAAGCACGGTGCCAAGCTGGTCACCGCCGTGGCCTGCGCCAGGGTGCCCAAGTTCACCGTGCTGATCGGCGGCAGCTTCGGCGCCGGCAACTACGGCATGTGCGGCCGCGCCTACGACCCCAACCTGCTGTTCATGTGGCCGAATGCCAGGATTTCCGTCATGGGCGGCGAACAGGCGGCCGGGGTGCTCGCCCAGGTCAAGCGCGAGCAGATCGAGCGCGAGGGCAAGGAGTGGTCCGCCGAGGAGGAGGCGGCCTTCAAGCAGCCGACCCGCGACCAGTACGAGCACCAGGGTCACCCCTACTATGCCAGCGCGCGGCTGTGGGACGACGGCGTCATCGACCCGGCCCAGACCCGCGACGTGCTGGGCCTGTCCCTGGCCGCCGCCATGAATGCCGAGGTGGAAGAGACCCGCTTCGGCGTGTTCAGGATGTAGTCCCCTTGCTGCGCAAGGGAGCGGGAAGCTTGAAGCTCTAAGCTGGAAGTCACCACCGCACGCCCCGGAGGCAAGATACCGGGGGTTCTTCAAGCTTCCGGTTTCAAGCTCTGCTAACGAGGTCTGACATGTCACAGACAACCTTCTCAACACTGGCGATCGACGACCGCGGGGTCGCCCGGCTCACGCTGGATCGCCCGGAAGTGCACAACGCCTTCGACGACCACCTGATCGCCGAGCTCAACGACCACCTGCACCGGGTGGGCGAGCTCGCCCAGCGCGGCGAGGTGCGCCTGCTGGTGCTGGGCTCCGAGGGCAAGAGCTTCTCCGCCGGCGCCGACCTGAACTGGATGAAGCGCATGGTCGACTACGACTTCGAGGACAACCTGGCGGACTCCCGCGAGCTCTCGGCGCTGATGCACGGCCTGGACACCCTGCCCTGCCCCAGCGTGTGCCGCGTGCAGGGCGCCACCTTCGGCGGCGCCGTGGGCCTGGCCGCCTGCTGTGACGTGGTCATCGCCTCCGAGAAGGCCAGGTTCTGCCTCTCCGAGGTGAAGATCGGCCTGTCGCCGGCGGTGATCAGCCCCTACGTGCAGCGCGCCATCGGCGAGCGGCAGATGCGCCGCTACGCGCTGACCGCCGAGGTCATGGACGCCGCCACCGCCGAGACCCTGGGCCTGGCCCACCGGGTGGTCGGCGCCGACGACCTGGACGCGGCCGTGGACGCCATGGTCGAGACCCTGCTGGCCACCTCGCCCCAGGCCAGCCGCGCCACCAAGGCGCTGCTCGCCGAGGTGGCCCGCGAGCCCGACAGCAACGCGACCCGCGATCACACCTGCCGGATCATCAGCGAGCTGCGGGTCAGCCACGAGGGCCAGGAGGGCCTCGCCAGCTTCTTCGAGAAGCGTCGTCCCGCCTGGGCCCCCGACTCCCCCTCGACCACGGAGCGCCATCAATGACCCAGACGTCCGTCCCCCCTGCCAAGCGCTTCGACACCCTGCTGGTGGCCAACCGCGGCGAGATCGCCTGCCGCGTGATGCGCACCGCCCGCGCCCTGGGCCTGCGCACCGTCGCCGTCTACTCCGACGCCGACGCCAACGCCCGCCACGTGCGCGAGGCCGACGAGGCCGTGCGCCTGGGTCCGGCCGCGGCCCGCGAGAGCTACCTCAAGGTGGAGGCGGTGATCGAGGCCGCCCGGCGCACCGGCGCCGGCGCCATCCACCCCGGCTACGGCTTCCTCTCCGAGAACGGCCCCTTCGTGGAGGCCCTGGACGCCGCCGGCATCACCTTCGTCGGCCCGCCCGCCTCGGCCATCGCCGCCATGGGTGACAAGTCCGCCGCCAAGGCGCGCATGCATGACGCCGGCGTGCCCCTGGTGCCCGGTTATCACGGTGCCGACCAGGACGACGCCCTGCTGCGCGACGAGGCCGAGCGCATCGGCTACCCGGTGCTGCTCAAGGCCAGCGCCGGCGGCGGCGGCAAGGGCATGCGCGTGGTGGAGTCCGCGGACGGCTTCCAGGCCGCCCTGGACGGCTGCCGCCGCGAGTCCCAGGCCGCCTTCGGCGACCAGCGCATGCTGATCGAGAAGTACCTGACCCAGCCGCGCCACGTGGAGGTCCAGGTGTTCTGCGACACCCACGGCAACGGCGTCTACCTCTTCGAGCGCGACTGCAGCGTGCAGCGCCGCCACCAGAAGGTGCTCGAGGAGGCCCCGGCTCCGGGCATGACCGAGGAGCTGCGCCGCGAGATGGGCGAGGCCGCCGTGCGCGCCGCCAAGGAGATCGGCTACGTGGGCGCGGGCACGGTCGAGTTCCTGCTCGACTTTTCACAAGGTCAGGATGGGTCGTTCTACTTCATGGAGATGAACACCCGCCTGCAGGTGGAGCACCCGGTCACCGAGATGATCACCGGCCAGGACCTGGTGGCCTGGCAGCTCAAGGTCGCCATGGGCGAGCCGCTCCCACTGGCCCAGGACGCGCTGACCATCACCGGCCACAGCTTCGAGGCGCGCCTCTACGCCGAGGATCCGGCGCAGGACTTCCTGCCCGCCACCGGCACCCTCTCCCGCTTCGCCATGGACCTCGCCGGCGCGGGCCTCGACCCGGCCAGGGTGCGCCTGGACAGCGGCGTGGAAACCGGCGATGTGGTCTCGATGCACTACGACCCGATGCTCGCCAAGCTGATCGTCCACGGCGACGACCGCCCCCAGGCGCTGGCCACCCTCAACCGGGCGCTGGCCGCCCTGGACGTGCAGGGCGTGGTCACCAACCGCGCCTTCCTGCAGCGCCTGGCCACGCATCCAGGTTTCAAGAACGCCGAACTAGATACGCGCTTTATCGAGCGCAACGAGGAGACGCTGTTCGCCCCGCGTCAGATCGACCTCGAGGAGTACGCCGGGGCGGCGCTGGTCGGCCTGCACCAGCTGGCCCGGGAGTGCGAGAGCGACTCCCCCTGGGACCGCCACGACGGCTTCCGCCTCAACGCGGCGCACACCATCCGCATCGCCCTGTGCGACCCCGCGCATGCCCAGGACGAGGACGACTCCGAGGCCGTGGTGGTGGTCGAGGGGCGCCGCGAAGCCGGGGGCTCGCCCTGGCAGCTGACCCTCGGCGGACGCACCTTCGCCGCCACCCTCGCGCCCCTGGAAGGCGACGCCGTGGCGGTGACCCTGGACGGGCACCGCCGCCGCCTGCAGGCACGGCTGGTGGGCGAAGGGAGAGAGCGCAACGTGGTGGTGATGGTCGACCCGCAGCGGGAGACCCGGCTGTTCTGGCGGCGCATCGACGCCATCGACCACGGTCACCACGAGGCCGAGTCGACCCTCACCGCGCCCATGCACGGCACCGTGGTGGCGCTGCTGGTGGAGGCCGGCGCCCGTGTGGAGAAAGGCATGCCGCTGATGGTCATGGAGGCCATGAAGATGGAGCACACCATGACCGCCCCCGCCGACGGTCACGTGGAGAACTTCCACTTCGCGGCCGGCGACACCGTGGGGCAAGGTGATGTGCTCCTCGAGTTTGCGGCGGACGAATAGCGCCGAGCGCCGAGCGCCGAGCGCCGAGCGCCGAGCCGTAGCTTGGCCCGCGTTGGCACTGATGGTAACCGGTAGATAAGACCCTGATGAGCGGCGCCGGGGACAGGCCGAAGGGGAGGTCCTACGCCAGGGATGGCGTCGGTAGCGCCCAGGGAGGGGTTCACAGCGCCTCCCCGCAGGCCTGTCGCCGGGAAAGCCGCGACTCGAGGCCACATCATGGCCCGTCGTGAGCAAGACAGGAGAGAACCAATGGCATTTCCCAAGCGCGTCCGCCTGGTCGAGGTCGGCCCCCGCGACGGGCTGCAGAACGAACCCGAGGCGATCGCCACCGACACCAAGCTGGCACTGATCGACCGCCTCGGTGCCGTCGGCCTTGCCCATATCGAGGCGGCAAGCTTCGTCTCGCCCAAGTGGGTGCCACAGATGGCCGACCACCGCGAGGTGATGCAAGGCCTCAAGCGCCGCGAGGGCATCGTGTACTCGGCGCTCACCCCCAACCTCAAGGGCCTGGAGGCCGCGCTGGAGTGCGGCGTCGACGAGGTGGCAGTGTTCGGCGCCGCCTCCGAGGCCTTCTCGCAGAAGAACATCAACTGCTCGGTGGCCGAGTCGCTGGAGCGCTTCGCCCCGGTGCTGGAACGCGCCCGGGAGGCGAACGTCCGCGTGCGCGGCTACGTCTCCTGCGTGCTGGGCTGCCCCTACGAAGGCGAGATCGCCCCAGCCAAGGTGGCCGAGGTCGCCAAGGCCCTGTTCGAGATGGGCTGCTACGAGATCTCGCTGGGCGACACCATCGGCACCGGCACCCCCCTCAAGGCCAAGCGCATGCTGGCGGCCGTGGCCCGGGACGTGCCGATGGACAAGCTGGCCGCCCACTTCCACGACACCTACGGCCAGGCGCTCGCCAACCTCTACGCCGTGCTCGAGGAAGGCGTGGCGGTGATCGACAGCTCCGTCGCGGGCCTCGGCGGCTGCCCGTATGCGAAAGGGGCATCGGGCAACGTGGCAAGCGAGGACGTCGTCTACCTGCTCAACGGCCTCGGCATTGAATCCGGCATCGACCTGGACAAGCTGGCCGCCACCGGCGGCTGGATCACCCAGGCCATCGGGCGGCCCAATCGCTCCAAGGTCGGCGTGGCCTTGAGCAGCCGCTAAGCGGCGGCTGCCCGCTCTCTATAGCCACAAGGGCGCCTCCGGCAACGTGGCAAGCGAAGACGTCGTCTACCTGCTCAACGGCCTCGGCATTGAATCCGGCATCGACCTGGACCAGCTGGCCGCCAAGTAATCGCGACCTGAAACGCAAAGCCCCCGAGCCGGCTGACCGGCTCGGGGGCTTATGCGTTGTGGCGAAAACGATCGACTTACGACAGGCCCGCCCGGGCGGCACGCGCCGCGCCCAGCATGTCTTCCAGCTCGCTCTCCTCGACGCCGAGCAGTCGCAGGATATGGCGCTGCGCGGCGTTCAGGACATGCTGACGCTCCGTCTCCTCGGGCAGGCTCTTGGCGATGGCCACGGCGCCCACCAGCGAGGCGAGGATGGCGCGAGATTTCTCGGCGATGACCTCGCGATCGGGCTCGAAGGGCAACTTCTTCAAGCGCCCCAGGGCGATGAGCCGAGTTTCCAGCATCTTCTTCACGCGCAGGTAAGAGGCCTCGAACAGCGTGCGAACCTCGGCATTCTCGTTACCGATCTCATTGAACAGTACCGTCTCCGGTCCCGGCTTTCGCTTGCGTTCCAGCTCCTGGAGATTCCAGCAGTTGGCCACCAGCTCCGTCAGGTGCTTAACCGACAGGGGTCCCTTGACCAGCCTGGCCGCACGACTGCTCTCCAGGGTCTCCTGCACCGATGCCTGATAAAGCGCTTCCTTCGAGGCGAAATGCGCATAGAAGGCCCCGTGAGTCATCCTGGCCAACTTCATGATCTGACCGATGGAGACCTTCTCGAAGCCTTGGCGACTGAACAGCTCGATGGCCGACTTGAGGATCCGCTCCCGGGACTTCGCCTTGTGGTTCGCTGAGTAGGGCATGGCGACCTCACACTCCCACGCTGAATATTACCTTGATCATATAAAGCCCGGTGCTAGCGTGGCATAACCCCAAGCTTTTCAGGACATCACCATGCAATCACCGCTCGTCATCACCGGCATGGGCATGATCAGCCCGCTTGGTTGCGGCGTCAAGGCAGGCTGGGAGCGCCTCCTCGCCGGCCGCTCCGGCATCTCCCCGATCACCCGGTTCGATACCGGCGATCTGCCTATCAAGGTCGCGGGCTCGGTGCCCGACATCACCGAAGACCCCGAAGCCGGCCTCGACCCGGACCGAGTGGCCGATGCCAAGGAGCGCCGGAAGCTGGAACGCTTCAGTCTCTACGCCATGGCAGCCGCCGAAGAGGCGCTGACCCAGGCCGACTGGTTCCCGACGAACGATGCCGACCGTGAGGCCACCGCCACCATCGTGGGCTCCGGTATCGGCGGCTTCCCCACCATCACCCAGGCCCAGAACACCCTGACGACACGCGGCCATCGCCGGCTCTCCCCTTTCACGGTGCCGGCCTTCCTGGCCAACCTGGCGGCGGGCAACGTGTCGATTCGCCATGGTTTCCGGGGGCCACTGGGCTGCCCGGTGACCGCCTGTGCGGCAGGCATCCAGGCCATCGGCGATGGCATGCGACTGATACGCAGCGGCGAGGCCGAGGTGGCCCTGGTGGGCGGCGCCGAGGCCTGTATCGACCCGCTCTCGCTGGCCAGCTTCCACGCCATGAAGGCACTCTCCACCGAGCAGGAAAACCCTGGCCGGGCGTCGCGCCCCTTCGACCAGGCACGCAATGGGTTCGTCATGGGGGAAGGTGCGGGACTGTTGGTGATCGAAAGCCTGGCCCACGCCGAGGCCCGCGGGGCAACGCCCCTGGCCGTGCTCAGCGGCTATGGCACCAGCGCCGACGCCCACCACATCACCGCCGGCCCGGAAGACGGTGCGGGTGCCGCGGCCGCCGTTCGAGCGGCGCTGCGGATGGCGGGGCTATCTCCCGAGGCGATCGATCACATCAATGCCCACGCCACCTCGACGCCGGTCGGCGACCGTGCCGAGATCGCCGCCCTGCGCAACGTATTCGGTGACGCCCTCGCCGGCATCCCGATTTCCGCCACCAAGTCGGCCACCGGCCATCTGCTCGGTGCCGCCGGCGGCGTGGAGAGCATCTTCTCTGCACTGGCGGTGATGCTCGACCGCCTACCCCCTACCCTGAACCTGGAAAAAGCCGACGAGGGCATGCGGGATCTGGACTTCGTGCCTGGCACGGCGCGCGAACAGCCCACCCGGCATGTGCTGTGCAATGGCTTCGGCTTCGGCGGGGTGAATGCCGCCCTGATCGTCAGTCGGTTGTAGGGGCCAACGCCAACCGACCGTGCACGCCACGCAACGAAAGGCCCCGAGCCAGCAACCGGCCCGGGGCACTTGCCTGTGAAACGTGGTCGTGGCGTGACTTACACCGCCACACCGGCCCTGGCGGCCCGCGCCGCGTGCAGCTTCTGGTAGCTCTCGATCAGGCGCTGGTGCTTCTCGAGACCCTCCAGCTGCATGTTGGTCGGGGTCAGGCCGTGGAAGCGGACCTCGCCGTTCACCGAGCCGACCACGGCTTCCATGGTCTCCTCGCCGAACATGCGCGTGAAGTTGTAGAGGTAGTCGTCCAGCTCCAGCTCGTCGTCGAGGGCGATCTCCAGCACCGCGTTCACCGCCTGGTAGAAGAGCCCGCGCTCGACGGTGTTGTCGTTGAACTGCAGGAACATCTGCACCCGATCCAGGGCCTCCTCGTGCTGGCCCAGCGCCAGGTTGATCAGCAGCTTGAGCTCGAGGATGGTCAGCTGGCCCCAGACGGTGTTCTCGTCGAACTCGACGCCGATCAGGGTGATGATGTCCTCGTGGTCATCGATCTGGGTCTCCTCCAGGCGCTCCAGCAGGTCGGCCAGCCGCTCGTCGCTCAGCTCGTGGAGGTGCAGGATGTCCTCGCGGAACAGCAGGGCCTTGTTGGTGTTGTCCCAGACCAGGTCCTCCACCGGATAGACCTCGGAATAGCCCGGCACCAGGATGCGACACACCGGCGCGCCCAGGTCATCGAAGACGGCCTGGTAGGCCTCCAGGCCCAGCTCCTCGAGGATGCCGAACAGGCCGGCGGCCTCCTCCTCGTTGGTGCCCGAGAAGTCCCACTCGACGAACTCGACGTCCGTCTTCGAGCTGAAGAAGCGCCAGGACACCACGCCCGAGGAATCGATGAAGTGCTCGACGAAGTTGTTGGGCTCGGACACGGCCAGGGAGTTGAAGGTCGGCGGCAGGAAGTCGTTGAGGCCCTCGAAGCTGCGGCCCTGCATCAGCTCGGTCAGGCTACGCTCGAGGGCCACCTCGAAGCTCGGGTGCGCGCCGAAGGAGGCGAAGACGCCGCCGGTCTTCGGGTTCATCAGGGTGACGCACATCACCGGGAACTGGCCGCCCAGGGAGGCGTCCTTGACCAGGATCGGGAAGCCCTGGGCCTCCAGCGCCTCGACGCCCTCGAGGATATCCGGGTACTTCTTGAGCACCGCCATCGGCACGTCGGGCAGGGTGATCTCCTCCTCGAGGATCTGGCGCTTCACCGCCCGCTCGAAGATCTCCGACAGGCACTGCACCTGCGCCTCTGGCAGGGTGTTGCCGGCGCTCATGCCGTTGCTGAGGAAGAGGTTCTCGATCAGGTTTGACGGGAAGTAGACCGTCTCGCCGTCCGACTGGCGCACGTAGGGCAGCGAGACGATGCCGCGCTCCACCTTGCCGGAGTTGGTGTCGATCAGGTGGGAGCCACCCAGCTCGCCGTCCGGGTCGTAGATCGCCCGGCAGTGGTCATCCAGGAGGCCCTCCGGCAGCTCGTCGTTGGGCCCCGGCTGGAACCACTCCTCGTTCGGATAGTGGACGAACTGGCTGCCCGCGATCTCCTCGCCGAAGAACTGGTCGTTGTAGAAGAAGTTGCAGCTCAGGCGCTCGATGAACTCGCCCAGCGCCGAGCACAGCGCGCTCTCCTTGGTGGCGCCCTTGCCGTTGGTGAAGCACATCGGCGAGGCGGCATCGCGGATGTGCAGCGACCACACGTGCGGCACGATGTTGCGCCAGGAGGCGATCTCGACCTTCATGCCGAGATTCTCGAAGAGGCCGGTCATGTTGGCGATGGTCTGCTCCAGCGGCAGGTCCTTGCCCTCGATCCAGGTGCTCGCGCCCTCCTCCGGCTCGGCCATCAGCAGCGCCTGGGCATCCTCGTCCAGGTTCTCGACCGTCTCGATCTGGAACTCTGGGCCGGTCTGCACCACCTTCTTGACCGTGCAGCGCTCGATGGAGCGCAGGATGCCCTCGCGATCCTTGGCGGACAGGTCCTCCGGCAGCTCGACCTGGATCTTGAAGATCTGCTTGTAGCGGTTCTCCGGGTCGACGATGTTGTTCTGCGACAGGCGGATGTTCTCGGTGGGAATGTTGCGCGCGTTGCAGTAGACCTTGACGAAATAGGCCGCACACATGGCCGACGACGCCAGGAAGTAGTCGAAGGGACCGGGGGCCGAGCCGTCGCCCTTGTAGCGGATCGGCTGGTCGGAGATGACCGTGAAGTCGTCGAACTTGGCCTCCAGCCGGAGGTTGTCGAGATAGTTGACCTTGATTTCCATTGACAAAGCACCGGATATGTGGTTTCGGGCGACCGTAGCGCGTAACCCGCCATTATCCAGCTTTTCGGGCCCTGCGTCTTGGGCGAGTGGTCAAAAATCCACCGGCCTGGCGCGAGCCAGGTGAGGGATGGTCCCGGCCAGGCCTATCCATGCCTTCAGGTCACGCCCGTCCGTCGATGCCGTCGATACCACTGGGAGAGATAGACCAGCGCATAGAGGCTCACGCCGAGAATATCGGTGAACCAGTTGGGCTGGATCAGCATGAAGGCCACGCCCAGCAGCACCAGCCGCTCGGGCAGGATGGTGCGGATGCGCACGAAGCCCTGCACCCCGGCGGCGAAGGCCATCATGCCCACCAGGGCGCTGGCGAAGATATGCACGATCTGCAGCCAGCTCTCCACGTTGATCTGCAACAGTTGGGTGTTGAAGATGAACATGAACGGCAGGATGGCGGTGCGCATGTCATAGATGAAGCCCTGGATCCCGGTGCGGATCGGGTTGCTGCGGGCGATGCCGGCGGCGGCGTAGGCGGCCAGTCCCACCGGAGGGGTATCGTCGGCGAGGATGCCGAAGAAGAACACGAAGAGGTGCGCCGCCAGCAGCGGGATGCCGAAGCCGAATTCATTGCCCAACTGATAGATCACCGGCGCGGTGAGGGTGGCCATCACCACATAGTTGGCGGTGGTGGGCAGCCCCAGGCCGAGGATCAGGCTGGCCACGGCGGTGATCAGCAGCACGATGGCAAACTGGGTGGTGGTGTCGAAACCCGTCACATCACCGCCGAAGAAATCCACCACCGGCAGGGTGACCAGGCCGATGCCCGACGCCATGGCGGCGCTGAGGATCTGGATGATCTCGGTGAGCCGCAGTCCCACCCCGGTCTGGCTCACCGAGCCGACGATGATGCCGGCGGTGGCCACCGCCACGGCGATCCCCACCATGTTGCGTGCCCCGGCGAGCAAGCCCTGGAAGAGGGTCACCACCCCGTGCCACAGGGCCGGCGCTAGCGGGCGCCCTTGTCGAACCGCCTTGACGGGTTCCTGCACCAGCATCAGTACCGCCAGGGTAAGGATCGCCACCATCACCGCATAGCCCGGCGTGCGCTGCTCGATCACCAGGTAGTGGACCAGTACCGTCACCGGGATCAGGAAGTGGAGCCCCCCGAGGAAGGTCCTGAGCCGTGGCGGCAGCTCATCACGCGGGATGCCATGCAGGCCCAGCTTCAGGGCCTCCAGGTGCATGATATAGAAGAGCGCGAAGTAGGCCACGAAGGCCGGGATGGCCGCGGCACGGATCACCTCGATATAGGGCACCCCGACGAACTCGGCGATGATGAAGGCCGCCGCCCCCATCACCGGCGGCATCAGCTGGCCGTTGGTGGAGACCGCCACCTCGCAGGCTCCCGCCTTGTAGGCCGGGTAGCCGGTGCGCTTCATCAGCGGGATGGTGAAGGTGCCGGTGGTGACCACATTGGCCAGCGACGAGCCGGAGACCATGCCGGTCAGCCCCGAAGCCACCACCGCCGCCTTGGCCGGGCCGCCGCGCAGGTGACCGAGGAAGGAGTTGGCCACGTCGATGAAGTACTTCCCCGCCCCGGCCTTGTCGAGCATCGAACCGAACAGCACGAAGAGGAAGACGAAGGCCGTGGAGACCCCCACGGGCACCCCGAAGATGCCCTCGGTGGTCACGTACTGGTGGCTGATGGCCCGCTGCAGGCTGGCGCCGCGGTGGGCCAGCAGGTCCGGCATCCATTCCGCCAACCAGGGAATGGCGCCGCGCGGACCGGAGAGTTGGTAGAGGAAGAACAGCCCGGCAATCACCGCCAGGGCCGGCCCCAGGCTGCGCCGGGTCGCCTCCAGCAGGAGCAGCATGAACAGCAGGCCGATCCAGATCTCGCGCTCGATCGCCAGCCCCTGCCGAGCCTGCAGGCCCTGGTAGTCGAATACCAGATAGAGCGCGCCGAGCCCGGCCATCAGGGCGAACAGCAGATCGAACCAGGGCACGTGGTGGATCTGTTCGCCACGCAGCGACCAGAGCACCGCCACTGCCAGGGCGAGCCCCACGGCCAGCGCCAGCCAGTGGGGCGGTGAAAGCGGCGTGACCTCCCCCACCAGGCGCACCGCCGCATAGCCGACCCCCAGGCTGAGGCCGCCCAGCACCGCCAGTTGGAAAACCCCCGGGCGCCGGCGGCCGCGAATGGCCGGAAACACCAGGAAGGCCAGGGTGATACCGCAGAAGACATGCACCGCCCGCTGGATGATCACGTCCACCGCCAGCACGCTCGCCACCCCGAGCTGAAACAGCGACCAGCCCAGTGACAGGCCGATGATCCCCCAGAGCAGCACCCCGCTGGGCAGGCGGCCACCGGTCTCGAGCTCCTCGACCAGCCGACGCGCCGCTCGGGCGGCCTCGGTATCGTCCCGGGTCGGTTCCTGTGTACTCTGGGGCGATGCCGGCGGCGGATCCGGGGGCTGAGAGCGATCGGCCATGGCGGTGCCTCACGGAGTGGCCGTGCGAGAAGCCGGCCGGGGCCCATGGCCCCGGCCGCGGGTCCGAGAAAAAGCTCTCGAAAGAGCCGCCGCCCCTACTGCAGGCCGGCCTCCTGATAGGCCCGCTCGGCCCCGGGATGCAGCGGGGCGCCGAGGCCGCTCAGGAAGTCCTCTGCGGTGAGGAGGTTGAGGGCCGGATGGATCCGGGTGAAGTCCTCGAGATTGTCGAGTACCGCCTTGGTGACCTTGTAGACCACCTCCTCGTCCAGATCGGTGGTGGTGACGAACAGCGCCTTGACGCCGAACAGGGTGATGTCCTCCTCCTGGCCACGATAGGTACCGGCGGGCACCTCGGTGAAGGCGTAATAGGGGAACTCTTCCACCAGGGCCTCGAACCCCGGGTCGTCCATGGGCACGAAGACCACGTCCTGGGTGGTGCTGATGTCCTGCAACGCGGCCCCACCGACGCCCACGGTGAAGAAGAAACAGTCGACCCGACGGTCACGCAGGAAATCCACCCCTTCGGGGGCGGTCAGGTTATACGCATCGAAGTCGTCCAGATCGATCTCCAGCGCCGCCAGCGCCTGCTCCACGGTGAAGCGGATGCCGGAGCCGGGGTTGCCGATGTTGATCCGCTTGCCGACGATATCGCGCACGCTGGTGATCCCGGACTCCCGGGAGCAGACCAGATGCAGCGGTTCGGCATGCAGGCCCATCACGGTGCGCAGTTCGGGTACCGCCTCCCCCTCGAACCCCGCCTCGCCGTTATAGGCCTGATAGACCACGTCGGACTGGGCCAGGGCCAGGTCGAGTTCCCCGGCGGCCAAGGCTCGGACATTGAAGGCGGAACCACCGGTGGCTTCCACCGTGGCCCGCAGGCCCACATCGGCCTGGTTGATGATCTGCCCCGTGGCGCCCCCCACGGGATAGTAGATACCCACCACGCTGGCGGTGCCGATGGTCAAGAACTGGCGCTGGGCGAGGGCCTGGTGGGTCACCAGTCCGAGCGCCAGGGCCAAGAGAACAACAATGAGTCTTTTCATGACAGCCTCCCCGATGGAATGGATCGAACATCCGCCTCCTGCGGGGGCCCTTGCCCCGTGGCCTCTCTTTCACCGTCTCCCTCTCGGAGCGGTGAAGCCACGACATCGGCGACAGGGCCGGCTCGTCGATGGTGTCGAGGTACGGTTATTTACCAGTCTATACGCAAACGTCGCCCTGCCACGGCGTGAGGGTCGCGAATTTGCGACGAACTGGACTCTACTGCGTAGCGATTGATGCTAGCTACTGAGCCCAAGTACAGTCATTATGATGATTGTCGCCGCAGCACCGGCGATGAGAAGCTCCTCGCAGAGCGAGACCAGCCGGGGCGTTACTGGTCTACCCTGAATACAGTTCCACCCATAGCGGATGGTCCTCTGGAACCAGGTTCTTGGCGGAACGCCCTGATTTCTCAAGAGAATACCATCCGCCACCTTCGTTTTCAGACCTCCCTCATGAATCTCCCGGGATAAAAGCTCTTGCTCACTTGGCAATCTTCCTGGTTTGCCAGAGAACTCTTGACCATGAAAAATGGCGACAACTTATCTAATCGGCGACGATCTAAACCTGTAGCTTAACTCAATCATGTGAAAATCGGCCCCGGTCGTGTCAGATCCATTAACGCCGGCATCGGAATAGTGAAGAAACCGATAGCCTAGCCCCAGGTTTTTATATAACGTAACACCGACGCCCACGGTCAGGGCAAACTGGAAAGGCCCGCCATAATCCTGCGTCCCAAAGCGATGCCTACTGAACAGTGCTCCACCTGCTCCCAGATCCAGGATAAAGCGCCCGTCTTCACTCCCCAGCGTCAATTCAGGGATGAGAGAAACGACGAGAGCCTTTTCCCCCGCTCCCCGCAACATCCCGGTACTCGCCATCAAACGGGTTCCCACACCCCAGTCTGAAGTGGAGTAGCGCTCCCATGGTAACTCGAAGTTAGCCGACACGTCGTACTCCTCGAAATTCTCCGGCGCCTCTTCTCCAAGCAAGGTCTTCTCTGAAACTCGTGCGCGCATGCTGAGGCTCTGTAATCTCAGGTCATCAGCGTAGCTCTGGCTGGGAGCGAGAAGACAACAGATGACGATCGGCAACAGTCCGACATAAAAGGAATGGTGAGAAAATCCGATTACTGGAAGCATATATTCATTCAAAAGAAAGGTTTTTCCAGCTATACTCATGTGTTAACGCCCGGCCCAGCGGGCCATTTGGAGCGACGGAGGAGCGGAAAATGGCTCCGCCTGCCGCCGCTTTGTTATACGGCACTTAATAAACCGCGAACATGGATCATTCCGGGCTTGCCGGAGGTCTTTTAGCCTTGTCAGACCGTGCAGGGCTGCCGGGTACCCACCACGCTCCAGCCTTGCCAGCTTCTGCCGCACGCTCCGCCTCCGTGAGATTTCGTGTACGGACTATAGATATTAGCATTGACCCGCCGATCAGAACTGCGGTGATCAACAACGCCAATTCCGTCGGAATGAACTTCGTTCCGAAATAGGCGTTCACCAACATCTTCACGCCAACGAATATCAGAACCAGGGAGAGCCCATACTTAAGGTAGTGGAAACGGTGTATGACGCCCACCAGCGCAAAATACAGTGCCCGTAGACCTAGGATGGCGAATACGTTGGACGTGTAAACAATGAAAGGGTCGGTAGTAATAGAAAAAATAGCTGGAATGGAATCCAGTGCGAACACCACGTCAGTCAGCTCAACCAGCACCAGCACGATAAACAAGGGTGTGATGTACAGTACACCATTCTGGCGGGCAAAGAATTGTCGGCCAATGAAATCTTCTGTCACCCGGAAGTGTCGTTGCATGAACATCGCCACACGGTTCTTGTCCAAATCCGGCTCCTGACCTACGGTGATCAGCATTTTGACGCCGGTAAAAACTAGGAACGCTCCAAACAGGTAGATCACCCAATGAAATGCGTCGATCACGGCGGACCCGACCAATATGAGGCCTCCCCGCATGATCAGAGCGCCCAGCACCCCCCAAAAGAGCACCCGATATTGGTATTGGGGTGATACTCCAAAGTGCATAAAAATGAGCACGAAGACAAAGATGTTGTCGACGCTGAGACTCTTCTCGATGAAATAGCCCGTAAGAAACTCGTACCCTGCTTCTCGGCTCATGAAGACAAAGAGGCCGACCGCAAAGATCATCGCCAAAACGATGTACCCAAAGCTCAGCCACAACGCTTCGCGCACTGTAATCACCCGATCGCCCCGGTGCAGGACCCCGAGATCCAGAGCTAACAACAGAATTACGAACAGATTGAAACCGGTCCACAGCCAGATTACGTCCATATCCATTCCTGGTTATCCCTGGTTAAAGTTACCAAGAAGTGTCACCACTGATCGGGTAACGTGTTCTGTTACCTCCCTTCGAAACACCCTCAACGCTAACAGTGTTTAGACTGCACGCTTTGATATTTGATGAACACGCCTGCACGTTATTATCTAGGCTTTTTATGAAAAGTAGATTTTGCTAATTTCTCCTATGCCACAGCAGCATAGGTGAGATATGGCAGGACGCTACGAGCTATCCGACCGCAGCTGGTCGCTGATCAAGGACATCGTCTCGCCACACCAGTCGATGAGCCGGCCAAGGCGAGATGATCGTCAGGTGCTGAACGGCATCTTCTGGGTCTTGTGCTCAGGGGCCAAATGGCGTGACTTACCCGAGCGCTATGGCCCTTGGAGCACGGTATATACCCGATTCCGCCAGTGGCGTGATGATGGCACCTTCGACGCCGTGCTGGCGCGCCTCCAGCTCAAGCTTCGCGAGGATGGCCTGATGGACCTGGACACCTGGATGATCGACTCCACAGCCGTTCGCGCCACCCGTGCCGCCTCGGGAAGCGGCAAAAAGGGGGAACGGGCGAACCGGTAGACCATGCGTTGGGGCGTCGCCGGGGCGGCTTGACCACCAAGATCCATCTCGTCTACGACCGACATGGATGGCCGCTGACGTTCACACTGTCGCCGGGCCAGGACGCCCGCTGGGGTAGCGGAACGTCAGACAGTCCGGGCACGCTACCGCCCTACCCTGCACGCCGTGATGGCGCCCTGCCATCCATGTGGTAGTCCCGGCGTTCCCAGTGGCCATCTAAGTGGTCTTGATCTTCAAGCCTATGCAACCGGCTCCTTGACTGCAAAAGGTCCGCTTGCACTGTGCCGAATGGAGCATCCCGAGGGGTTATCTTTATAATCCTGGCCCCGAGCCATGGCGGTTTGGAGCCGGCATAACGTCTTATCGGCATCGCCGGCTCAAGATGAAGGCCGGGGCTCGTTCCAGCGCTTCACGAGGCGCGCCGATTCCTGGAGGGTGGCGACGAACCAGGGCACCTCCCACTGCGGAGTGCTGGAGTAGGTGTGGAGCACCTCCTCGTCGCTCATCTCGAGGATGCGGGTCCAGTGGGCGTGGTTGGCGGCGTCCACCAGGCGGCCGATGGTCAGGTCACTCCGCGTCGCTCAGCATGATGGCGCTCACACTCGCCCGCCGCCCGTCGGGCACCAATAGCTGCATGCGCCCGTCGATCCGCGCGGGCCTCGACATACCCAGCTCAGGGGAGCCATAGGCATGGTTCGAGAAGCCGCTCAGCGAGTGGATCTCCACCAGGCGCTCACCGCGGCGTCGGTAGACCCTCAGCACGCCACCCAGGTGGGGTGTCGTCACCGCGGCGATCTCCGCCTCACCGTTGCCGTTCAGGTCGGCGACGCCGACCGGGTTGAGCCAACGGTTCGGCCTACCGATCGGGGCCGACTGCGCCACGACCTCCAGCCGATTGCCATCGAGGCCGACCAGTGCCAGCCGCGCCCCGCCGTCACGCGAGCTGACGATGGCGAGCAATTCCGCCGGCGCCCGATCCGCCAGTCGCACGAGGCGCGGCGCCAGGTCCTCGAACACCTCATCCCTGGGGCAATTCCAGCCCCACGTCTCGCCCGGCGTCGGTCGTCGCGACCAACCGCGCGTATTCATGCGGCCAACCCAGGGCATAATGCCCGTACCGCTCGACCGGCTCGGCATACCTGGCAGCGACGATCTGCTCCGCACGGGCGGAAGGCGCCATCAGCACGATCAGGGCACAGGTGACGTTTCATCATCCTGATCCTCTGAGGCGGTTGAGCGCTAGCCCGGAGATGGCGGAGCAAATGGGGTCTGGGAGAAAAGGGAGCTGTCCGCGATTGCTCCTGGCAAACGGGGAGGACTCCATATACGAACGGTGATCCCCCTTCACGAGTGGTCAGTCGCGGATCGTGATCGCTGCTCGCTGACAGGGTAGGTGCCTGAACTCAGCAGAGTGGCACCGTGAGGTTATCGCTATTACCGAGGCTTCCTCGAACGCCAATAGCGAGCAATAGTGGGTTTGACGCTGACCCCGTGAACCAGGATCGACAAGGCCACCACCACCAGGGTCAAGTGTATCAATTCCAGTGCTATATCCTCTGGCAGCCCGTGTTGGATGGCGTACATGAGATAGTAAAGCGAGCCAATACCACGGACACCAAACCAGCCCACGAGGTGACGCATACGCATGGGTGCCCTGCTTCCTAGCAGGCCAAGGTGCACGCTGATGGGGCGGGCGACAAAAAACAGAAACGCCGCGAAGCCAGCGGCTCGCCAGCTCCAGGAATCCCAGAACAGCGAACCGCCGATCAGTAAAACAAGCACGATTTCTGCTAGCCGTTCGAGGTGTTCGTTGAAGACCAAGGAGCTTTCGCTCACGTGCACGTGCGCTATGGCTTTCGGCTCATCGTCCTGGCGAGTCTCGATACGTTCCGAATACCCTTGCTTTAATCCGGCCAATTTTAGTTCGGTATGGCGCAGAGCCACCGCTGCACTAAACACAGCTAAAAAGCCCCAGGCATCCACTAACAAGCTGACTCCGTAGGCGAGCGCTATCAGTCCCAGGCCGAGAAAGCTTTCCAGAAAGGCGGTATCCAAAAAGGTAGTGCGTATCTTGTTTACCAGCCAACCTACACCATAGCCTGCCAGAATACCGATGCCGATACCTGCACCGCTGGCCCAGAACACATCCACTGCCAGCCAACGCCAACCGGCGTCGCCAAGATCGTGCAGACCCAGCAAGCCCAGGCCGAGCATCACGAACGGGAAGGCGCTGCCGTCATTCATTCCGGCCTCGCAGGTCAATGCAAAACGTAGATGGTCAGGATCATCGGCATGGCGAACCTGAACTTCGGTCGCCAGAACAGGGTCGGTCGGTGCGACTACGGCTCCTAGCAACACGGCAGCCCCAAGGGGCAAAGTGAGCCAGTAGTAGCCGAACAGCGTCACTAATCCGACGGTAATCGCCATCGAAAAAACCGCCAGTTGCAGGGGGTTCTGCCAGCGCTTGATGGTCACCGGCGCTGGCATTTTCACGCCGGCGCAATACAACGAAATAAGTACAGCTATCTCGGTCAGAAGCTCCAATAAAGCCGATTCTTCCAATGAGTTAAAGTGAAACAACCCAAAGCCCATCGGTCCAAAAATGACTCCGATCATGAGATACAAAATGGCAGAGGTAGCGGGCACCCTCTTGAAATAGGAGAAGGTAAAGCCCACTACCAGAAGCAGCGTTCCAATCAATATGAACCAGGTCTCGGCTGTCATAGGTTACTCATTGACATCCTCCCCCGCCTGAAGTCGGGGGATGTCCACGGCGCTCAGGCGCGGCATTGAGCCGCCCCCGAGTCGCTCCGGTGGGTTCCTGTTGCTGGCGGCATCAATTCGTATTGGAAGGCTGGCAGGCGCTGCATCATCATGACCTGTTCACTCACACAGTTCCGGCGTTACAGGACGGCTGCGCCGTCCGCGCCATCCACCTCCCCCAAGAATGAGGGCGCTTCTCGTGCAACTTGGTAAGCCTGTGTTCACTGGCAAGATCACTGCCAACCGCACGCGACCCGAAAAGGATCGGACCAACGTGATCGCGCGCGTTCGTGAACTCGCCTCAACCCGCTATCCTCGAATCCCTCCCTCGGATACCCAGCGCGTCAACGCCCCTGCGCACCCCGGCGCAGCCAGTCATGCACGAAGGTGAGCTTACGGCGCGCGGCATCCGACAGCACGAAGGGGTAGATATCCGACAACCCCATGGAGCGATTGACATGATTGACCCCCGCTGCGAGGGAGGCCGCGACATAGATCAGACGCTCGGCATCCGGTTCCGAATACGGGTCCCAACCCCGGCTCGGCAGCTCAGGCGAGGACAGGCCCGCCGCGACGAAGCTGTCGGTAATATCGGTCAGGTGCAGCAGATGCGCGGCGGTCTCGGCCCAGTCCTCATGCGGATGCGAGGAAGCGTAGCTGGTCAGGAAACGCTGCCGCCAATCGGGCGGAGGGCCCTCATGGTAGTGGCGCTGGAGCGCAGCGGGGTAATCCATGCGCTCGTCGCCGAACATGGCGCGGAAGGCGTCGAGGAAATCCTCGCGCAAGCTGAGCCGCCACCAGAGCATATGCGCGATCTCGTGGCGCATATGGCCGATCATGGTGCGGTAGGGCTCGTCCAGCGCTTGGCGGCGAGTGGCGCGCAGGACCGGGTCCGCCTCAGCCACGCTGATCGTCACCACACCTTCGACATGCCCCATCAACACGGGCGTCAGGCCCTCGGCGACCAGGTGAAAAACGGGAGGCGCGCCCGGATCCTCCGGCCGGAACCAGTGCCAGCGGCCGAGATTGTCAAGCGCCCAGCGCTTGGCGGCTTCGGTCTGCGCCCAGTTGGGGATGGCGCCGGGTATGGCGGGGTCTGGGGCCAGCGCCGTCATGGTGCAGGACCGGCAGAAGGCGCCCTGGGCAGGAGCAATCCAATTGCAACCGATGACTTCCCGGTTGGCGCAGAAGGGCGGCATCGGCAGGAAGGCCCGCGCCTGCGGATCGTAAGCAACGGGGGTGCCGTCGGCGGTGGTGAGGTTGTCAAACCAAAGCGAGCCGGAACCGACTGGGTTGGCAAAAACGCGCATACAGTAGGGACTCCGGAAGAACAACGGGGCACAGGGCCCGAAAAGTCACGAATTCATACTTCGCTTCTCCCAGTCGTGTGTCAACTCGTTTGGAGCGCGGCCGGATATTCTCCCCGGTCGACAGCCTGAGCGGGCAGGATTGCCTGGTCCTCATGCTGACCCCCCAATCCGGCGATAGGCGTCGTGGCGGTGGCTTTCAACAGAATCGCTTATCATGCATGTAACTGTGAAACCACTGGGGAGGAAGGTATGAGCTACATCGCGTTCCTGGCGGGACTCTGCTTCCTGCTGGTCGGTGCCGAAATACTGGTTCGCGGCGCTTCACGGCTGGCGGCACGCCTCGGCATCTCGCCGCTGGTCATCGGCCTGACGGTCGTGGCGTTCGGCACCAGCTCGCCAGAGCTGGCGGTCAGCATCAAGGCCGCGTTCGCGGACCAGGCGGAGATCGCCATGGGTAACGTGGTGGGCAGCAACATCTTCAACATCCTGTTCATCCTCGGGCTCTCGGCCATGGTGACGCCACTGCTGGTCGCTCAGCAGCTGATCCGCTTCGATATCCCCTTGATGGTCGGCCTCTCGGCGGCCCTGTTGCTGCTCGTGCTGGATGGGCAGCTGAGCCGCCTGGATGGGTTCCTGCTGGCGGCGGGCCTCGTTGCCTACCTCGCCTTTCTGCTTTACCAGAATGCCCGGTCTCGCGCCCAGGCCACCGCCGGGAGCGACGGCATGCCTTCTGCCAGCGATGCCTGGGGGATCAACCTGATGCTGGTGGCGGCAGGCCTGGTCCTGCTGGTGCTGGGCTCGCGATGGCTGGTCGAGGGAGCGGTGGCCTTTGCCAGCTTCCTGGGGGTCAGCGAGCAGGTGATCGGCTTGACCATCATCGCGGCGGGCACTTCCCTGCCCGAGGTCATGACCTCGCTGATCGCTGCCCTGCGCGGCGAGCGCGATATCGCCGTGGGGAACGTGGTCGGCAGCAACGTGTTCAACATTCTCGGCGTGCTGGGACTGAGCAGCCTGCTGGCGCCGTCCGGCCTCATGGTGACGCCCGCCATGATCAGCTTCGACATCCCCGTGATGCTGGCCGTCGCGGTGGCCTGTCTGCCGATCTGTTTCACGGGTGGCACCATCGAACGATGGGAAGGCGCCCTGCTGCTGGGCTACTACGTCGCCTATACCCTCTACCTGATCCTGGCGACGACTCAGCATGATGCGCTGGCCGGGTTCACCGGGGTCATGCTGTACTTCGTGCTTCCCCTGACGGCCCTGACACTGGCGGTGCTGAGCCGGCAAGAGCAGAAGCGCCGCTCTGGCAGGCTTCGCTGACCCCACGGCGCGCTCGCGCTCGCTCGGCGCTGCCGAGTTCAGGGTCACCGCGGGACGTCGCGGGCATCGAGCCGTGGGGCCACTGTCCGCGGTTTCCCTACCTCAAGATGAGGGGCGATCAAACGCCAGCGTCCGCGTCCGGCGTCCCCTCCTCGGTTCGTTGGGCGATAGGCGGCACAGCCGTCGCCTGGCGGGTATCGCTGGATCCATCGCCGAGGCGACGGTCGATATAGTGCAGTACAGCCAACTGGGCGAAGAGAAAGGCAAAGCAGAGAACAATGCCTGGGATCATGGTCGGATTCCGGAGAGGGCCCTGTCTGCATCATAGGCCAGCTTCGGCCAGGCTCACCATCGAATTCCGCGGCCACAACCGGCGCTGAGTGGCCGGCACTGGCTCCCGCCCCGGCAGCACCGCCGGACGTGTCTCCTGGTGTCGAACACTCGAGGCGCGAGGGGTGGCCGATCAGGCATCAGGCCCGTCGTCGGCTGACTTCGCTTGAGCCGCCAGAAACCCGGTGATGGCCTCGTTGACCGGTGCCGGCCGCTCGATCGCCGCCAGGTGTCCGGCACCCGGAATCACCGTGAGGGTGGAATCGTGCAGTCGCTCGTGAATCCGTCGGGAGAGCGCCACCGGCAGGGAGCGATCCTCCTCCCCCACGAGCACGAGCGCCGGCACGCGGATCTCATGCAGGCGATCGAGCACCGAGTCCCGCTTGATCAACGCATCCAGGCCCAACAACATGGAGGGCACGTGATTCTCGGCAACGCGCGCCTTCCACTCGTTGACCAGGGCACGGTTCTCGCGCCGGGTGGTGGCACCGAACATCAGCCCCACGATGGACGGCAGCAGCGGGCGAAAGCCGAAGGCACGCGCCGTGGCGCCCATGGCGCGATACTTCACCTTGTGCCAGGCGGTTTCCGAGCCGGCATCCGTATCCATCAGGATGAGGCCGGCCACCCGCTCCGGGTGGCTCAACGCGGCGCGAAGCGCCACCATCCCGCCGATCGACAGGCCACACCAGATCGCCCGCTCGATGCCGAGCTCATCCAGCACGGCGACAACGTCCGAGACGGCATCGTACAGCGTAAACGGCTCCGTGATGTGGCCGGACTTGCCATGCCCGCGGAAGTCGGGATTGATGACGCGGTAGTGTTCGACCAGGGCGGGAACCTGCTCGCGCCACATCTCACCCGAGCAGAGAAAGCCGTGGCCGAGGACGATGGGCAACCCCGCGCCGCTGTCCTCGAAGGCGATCCGGACGCCCTGGTGGTCGACCACGGTCATGGGTGTCTCCAATGGATAAGGATGGGCGGTCTCAAGTTCCAAGCGCAACGCTATTGAAGGGTGCTCGGTCCACCGACGGATTTCTTGAGCACCTCGGCGTAAACTTCCAGCGGCGTTCGCCAGTCCAGTGTCTTGCGCGGCCGGGTGTTCAGTGAATCAGCGATCTCATCGAGCTCTTCCTGGCTGTAGACCGACAGATCCGTGCCCTTCGGCAGGTACTGCCGCAACAGCCCGTTGGTGTTCTCATTGGAGCCCCGCTGCCATGGGCTATGCGGATCAGCGAAGTAGATCGCCGTACCGGTCTTCTGAGTGATCTCGGCATGCTTCATCATCTCTCTGCCCTGGTCGTACGTCATGGACAGGCGCAGGGAGCGCGGCACTTCATTGAGCTTGTCACTGAAGCCGACGGCCGCCGCCGTCGCCGTGGTGCCGTCCACTTTCGCCAGGATCACCAACCGTGTGGTCCGCTCCACCAGCGTACCGACGGCGGAGCGATTGTTGGCGCCAATGATGAGATCGCCTTCCCAGTGGCCAGGCATCAGGCGATCTTCGATCTCCGGCGGCCGCATATGGATGCTGACCAGCTCGGGGATCTGCTGGCGTCGATCCTTGCCACGACTGCGTGGACGACGCTTGCCGTTGCCCTGCCGTAAGCAGGCGATGAGTTCCTTCTTGAGGCTGCCGCGAGGCATCACATAGAGCGCGTTGTAGATGGCCTCATGCGAGACCTGGCGACGTGAATCGTTGGGAGACATACGCTTCAGTGTGCGGGCTATCTGTTCCGGTGACCAGTACTTGCGCAGCAGGTAGACCACCACCTCGAAGAGCTCCCCGTCGGGATGCAGCTTGGGGCGCTGACGTGGCCGATGTCGCGTCAGACGGGCCCGGTAACCCGCCAGGCCGGCATCATAGCCCTTGATGGGATCGACCGTGTGACGAGCGATTTCTCGCGACACTGTGCTCGGTGCACGGCCCAGATGAGTGGCGATGGCCCGGATCGAATGAGTGGCTCGCATCATCATGATGGCGGCTCGGTCTTCAGCAGAGAGATGGCGATAGCAGTGAGTCATGGCAGCACCGTACCTGATGGGTCACGTGTTGCACTTGCTCATTGAGACCGCCATGCATGCGGAATGCGCGTCAGGATCAAAATGATCGCTAACGCCCGACACAGCGGGCAACTTGTAGCGCCAGCGAAACGTTGCTCCGCTGCTGCCGTTTGTGAGTCCCCATGCTACAGATCCGCTTCATGATTCACACCATCACTGATTGGAACATCAGCAATGTCATACGGGTTGACACCCTCCAAACACCCAACATTGAATCCGTACTCGTTTGGATTGGAGCGCGTTTGGTGATGCGTGTAGATGCCACAGTTCGAACAGAAATAGTGCCTTGCGACCCGCGTGTTGAAATGATAGAGCTTAAGGTGCTCAGAGCCTTTGAGGACGCGGAGACCGCTCAATGGCACATAAGCCATAGCTGCTCCTTTACGCCTACAAATAGAGCAATTACACCTTTTCAGGTCAACAAGACCATCTGGCAGATCAAGTTCGATTTCCACCATGCCACAGTGGCACGTAGCCCTGTGCTTGAGCTGAATTTCAACTCCGCCCACTTGTTCGAGCACTATAATGTTTCCCGTGTGGCCTAACGTATCGCTAACCGGCGCGAGGTACGAGGGTCCGGTTGAGCGATTTGTTAAGCATCCGCGGCCTTCTCTCTGGCTTTCTTGATTCTCTCGATACGACCCTCAAACCCTGACTTCGTTCCATCATGGAGCCCATACCGCATAGCTTCCTCACAGACCTCGATAGCCCGTGAATACTCACCCCTCTCCTGGAGGAGCTTCGCGTACGTTTGGAATGTCGTGACGTTGGGCAGAATGCCATCCATATCTTGCCTCAGTGCTGGAGCAATATCGGGAAACTCCCGGATATGCTGCTCCGCTGTCTCTGAACAAAGCTTGACCATATCGGGATCGGATCGCTTCTTATAGGCCTTCTCGACGATTCCCATGAGCAAGAAATGCCGATCAATCGGGTTCGTCTTTTGAGATCGGGCTTTTTTCATTCTCTCAAGGTCATCGGACGTCCGAGCTTCGAACACTTCGTCCGCCCGCACCGACTTACCTTGGCGTATGACATGTTTTGAGCCAGATTCCGGGGAAGCCGAACGAGGGCGAGATGGCGAACTGGATCGCCGCCTTGGCCTGTGCGTCGATCTGCCGTTCCGCAGCGACTTCCACCACAGTGCCGCGAGGCCAGCGATGACAAGAACGGTAATGGCTTTCATAGACCTTCTCTACAATGCTTAACAGTGATTAGGCGGAACGTTCTGATATTGAATGAACGCGCCGGCACGTTCAAGAATGTTATCTAGCGCGTCATTCTTTCCCTAACCCATTTATATTTAAAAATATTAAGAATAGCTCGGCAGCCTATACTCGGCCACACGAGGGTGGAAACCACCCAGATCTATACACATGTGCTGGGCAAGGGCTTTGCCGGCGTGCGCAGTCCTCTGGGGTGAGGGAATGCCAAGGGCCCCGGGCATGCTACCGCCCCTACCTTGCACGCTGCGATGACCTCCAGCCATCCATGCGGTAGTCCCTTGTTCCGCGCGTCTGCTTCACACCGGCCGTCTTCAGCGGCCTTAGTCATCAAGAGTAAGCAGGTGTAACGTTGGACGCAAAGCCACGGTTGGTCGTAGCGGGGGTACGGCGTTGCTCCTCGGCCCGGATCAGCAGCCCCGGGCCATTGGCGGCGTAGACGAGATGGCCCCTCTTGATGACCCCGTCCAATGCGGTGCCCTCGCTTACCAGGGCACGCAGCGTCTCGACCCGATCGCGCTGCCAGCCGGCCTTGGCCGCCAGATAGGCAGCGGGGTTTGCGGGGGCCGTGGTCTTCTTCAGCGCTCCCCCTCGCCTGCTGTCGAATCCTCCAGCCCCAGCCGTTGGTGCCACTCGGCGATGCTCTCCTCGGGGTAGCCGGCGAAGCATTTGTCGTTGTCCCGCGCCTCGACTTCCACCCAGTCGGCCTTGCTGTCGAGCAGCAGGTGGACCCGCTCGGGCGGGACCGGCAGCTCGCTGTCGATGGCCGAGGCGAAGGGGTGGACCAGCTCCGGCCAGCGGGGATCGTAGACCCACAAGGCACTGGCGCAATAGCGGCAGAAGTGGCGCTCGCCGGGGCTCGTCTCGCCGTCGATCACGGCCTGGTAGACGCCCTTGTGTTCGGCGCCCTCGACCCGGAGCGTCTCGGTGCGCCCGCTCAGGTTGATGGCGTAGCCGCCGCCTCCCGCGGTCTTGCGGCAGATGGAGCAGTAGCAGCGCTGGTAGGGATAGGGATGCGGCGACTCGACGCGGAAACGCACCGCGCCGCAATGGCAGGAACCTTCGAGCAGCATGACGTCTCCTCCCGGGCATGGTGGCTGCTTCCAGTCTAGTGCACCGCAATTTCGTTCAATACCGCGCTCGGCCGTCATCGCAGACTCCGGTCATAGTCTCGACCGGAGGATGACCATGAGCCTGTCGCTGTTGCTGCCGATGTCGGCCTTCGCCCTCGCCGCCTCGATCTCGCCGGGACCCGTGAACCTGGTGTGCCTGAGCAGCGGTACCCGTTATCCCCTCGCCCGGGGGTTGGTGTTCGTCAGCGGCGCCACCCTGGGCTTCATCGCCTTGTTCATCGCCGTGGGCCTGGGGCTCTATTCGCTGCTGTCGATGGCGCCGGGCATCCACGAGGCCCTGCGCTGGGCCGGGGTGGCCTTCCTGCTCTACCTGAGCATACGGCTGTTTCGCGACGACGGCCGCCTGCCGGAGGGCGACGCCCAGCGCGCGCCGGGCTTCATGACCGGCGCGCTGATGCAGTGGCTCAATCCCAAGGCCTGGCTGGCCTCTGCCTCGGGGATCGGCGCCTACACCAGCGGCCACGACCTGCAGCAGGTGCTGCTGTTCGCCGCCCTCTACCTGCCCATCTGCTGGCTGTCGCTGGGGAGCTGGGTGTATGCCGGGGCCTTCCTGCGCCGCCACGTCCATCGCCCCGCGGTCCTGGTCACCATCAACCGGAGCCTGGCGGTGCTGCTCGCCGCCAGCTGCGTCTACCTACTGCTCGGGTAGCGACCGCCGGTACTGGTTCGGCGTGGCGGCCACCAGCCGCTTGAAGGTGCGCTGGAAGTGCGGCTGGTCGCTGAAGCCGGCATTCAGCGCCGCCTCGGCGATGGGCGTGCCCTGCTTGAGCTCCCGCTGCCCGAGCTGGATGCGGCGATTGATCAGATAGGCATGGGGCGTGAGGCCGAAGTGCTGCCGGAAGGCGCGGATGAGGTGGCCGGGGCTGTAGCCGGAGCGCTGGCACAGGGCGTCCAGCGAGACGTCTTCCGCGGCGTGCGCGTCGAGGTAGGCGGCCAGCTCGCGCAGGGTGGCCGGGGGCATCGGCAGCGGCTGGGTCGGCTGGCCCGCCACCCGGTGCATCAGCGCCGAGAGGTACTCGACCACCTCGCTCTGCTTGTCCAGCAGGTCGCGCCGCGGGTCCAGCAGGCAGGCGGCCAGGCGGCAATAGCCGTCATACCAGGCGGGCTCGTCGATCACCGCGGTGGCGATGTCCTGCCAGCGCGGCGCCGCGAGCAGGCCCGCCGCGTAGCGCAGGCGCGTCAGCCAGTCGGCCTCCACATACAGCATCAGGTAGGCCCAGGGCCGGTCGTCGATGGGATTGCAGGCGTGCACCCACTCCGGGTTCATCATCACCAGGCTGCCGGCACGGATCCGGTACTCGTCATCACGATAGCGAAAGGTGCTCTCGCCCGCGGTGATGGCACCCAACGACCACTGGGTATGGCTGTGGGGCGCATAGCAGACCTGGCGGCCGTCCTCGACCTTGCGCAGCTCCACATGGGGCATGCGCGCGTCGCGCCAGAACAGAGGCTTGCCGGGATCGGTCATGGCCGCGGTCCTCCGGAGTACGGGCTCGGCGATGGGATGGGGAAGGTGCGCCGGGGCGGGGGCCGCTCGAGCGTCTCCCCCATGGTAGCGGAATGCCGCTGGCAGCGCTCCCGCCCCTCGTCCCCGCCGGTTTCCGGCTCCTGCACTCGAGGGTTAGGGTGACAACCGCCGACCCAACCGGACGGGACACGCCATGACACGACCGCTCGATTGCCAGGCTCCCGCGCGGGGCCGACCAGTGCACACAGCGCGAGCAGGCAAGGTGTCATCGTCCCCATCCCCTGAGATGGGTGAATACTGCGGACCGTGCCGGCCTGAACCATACTGGTCAGGCGCCTGATTCGTGACATGGCGAGCTATTCGACTCGTCCGATCGATCGACGTGTCTCGACATGGGTGTCGCTCGCGACGAACGGTCGAGTCCGACAGGCGCCTTCCGTGGATGGTGGTCAGGGGGCACTGGATACCGTGTGGTGGCTGGTGATCGGGGCGTTGCTGCCGGCGGCGCTGGCAGGCGGCTACCGGTGGATCTTCCACATGCCGGGCAGCAGCTACCGGGGCACACCGCCGCCCCTGGATGCGCAGGGCGAGGCGCTGCGCGGGCGGTTGCGCACCCACGTGCGCGCGCTGGCGGAAGGGATCGGCGAGCGTCACGTCTGGCGCCCCGAGGCGCTGCGGGCGGCCGCCGATTCCATCGAGCAGGCCTTTCGCGATGCCGGCCTCGAGCCGCTGCGCCTGCCGGTGCCCAGCGGCGGCCAGGTGTTCCACAATCTCGAGGTGCGCTTGCCGGGTAGCGGGGCAACGGACGAGATCCTGGTGGTCGGCGCCCACTACGACACCGTGCGCGGTACCTCCGGGGCCGACGACAACGCCTCCGGCGTGGCCGTGCTGCTGGAGCTGGCGCGGCTCCTGCGGGGGGCCGAGCTCGCGCGGGACATTCGCCTCGTCGCCTTCGTCAACGAGGAGGCGCCGCACTTCGGCAGCGACACCATGGGCAGCCTGAGCTACGCCCGCGAGGCCCGGGCGCGGGGCGATGCCATCGTCGGCATGCTCTCGCTGGAGATGCTCGGCCACTATAGCGACGCGCCCGGCAGCCAGGCGTATCCGCCGCTGCTTGGCCTCGTCTATCCCGACCGCGGCAACTTCCTGGCCTTCGTCGGCAACCTGCGTTCACGACGCCTGGTGCGTCGGGTGACGGGCGTCTTTCGTCGGCATGCCGAGATGCCCTCGGAAGGGCTGGCCGCGCCGGAGTTGCTGCGCGATATCTTCCGCTCCGACCACTGGGCGTTCTGGGAGATGGGCTGGCCGGCGATGATGCTCACCGACACCGCCAATTTCCGCAATCCCCACTACCACGGCCCGGGCGACACCTGGGACAAGCTCGACTACGCCCGTATGGCGCGGCTGACCCCGGCGCTGGCCGAGACCCTGGCGCAGCTGGCGCGGCGCTGAGCGGGGGAGTCGCTGGCCTGGGCGCCGTTCCTCCTGTTCCTCGAGCGCGGAGAAAACGGAGCCTGTCCCCGATTGCCGAACTCGCCTAGGGTGTAGGGAGAAGCAGGCAACCGGGGGTAGTGGCCGACGGTGCATCGATGAGACGTCTGTTGCTGGTTGGCGCGACACTGATCCTGGTGGGCGTGGTCGCGGTGGCACTGCGTCAACCGGCACCGTCGACCGCGCCGGCCATGGGCCAGGACAGCGCGGAGGCGGATCTCCGCTCCCGCCGCGGGGCGCTGGTGGATCAGGTCGTGTTCACCCGCGAGGACGAGGCGGGCCGGGTCACGGGGCTGATCGAGGCGGGCACCCATCAGGTCTTCACCCAGGGCATCTCCAATCCCGGCATCTTCCACCGGCTGCGCGATTCGCTCGCCACCGGCTACGACCTCTCCTACGGCACCTCCAGCGAACTGACCCTGAACCCGACCGGGCCGGAGCTGGCCGACGGCACCCTCAATCCCTTCCATGTGCCGGCCATTCGCGAGGCGCTCAACCGCCTGGTGGATCGCGAGCATATCGCCCAGGAACTCTATGGCGGCCTGGCCGAGCCGCGTTTCCTGCCGCTCTCCACCGCCTTTCCCGACTATGCACGCCTGGCCGCCGTGGTCCGCGAGCTGGAGCTGCGCTACGCCCATGACCCCGACGCCGCCCGCGAGGTGATCCACCGCGAGATGGCGGCGCTCGGGGCGCAGCTCCGCGAGGGCGTGTGGCACTACGCGAGCGAGCCGGTGCGCCTGATCGCGCTGATCCGCACCGAGGACGAACGCCGCCAGGTCGGCGACTATGTCGCCAACCTGCTGGAGGCGCTGGGCTTCGTCGTCGAGCGCCGCTATCGCACCGCCGAGGAGGCCTCGCGCATCTGGATCGCCACGGACCCCAGGGCCGGGCGCTGGCACCTCTATACCGGCGGCTGGATCAGCATCGAGATCCAGCGCGATCAGGCGGAGGTCTTCAGCTTCTACTACACCCCCCGCGGGCGTGCCGAGCCCCTGTGGCAGGCCTACCAGCCGGCCCCGGAGTTCGACGAGCTCGCCGACCGCCTGCAGCGCCGTGACTACCGGGACTGGGAGGAGCGCCAGGCGATGATGGCGCGGGCGCTGGAGCTGGCCATGCAGGACTCGGCGCGGATCTGGCTGGTCGACCAGCTCAACGCCTCGGCGCGGGCCGCCAACGTCGAGGTGGCCGTCGACCTCGCCGGGGGGCTCGCCGGCTCGGCGCTATGGCCCTACACCCTGCGCTATGCCGACCGGGTGGGCGGCCGCATGGTGTTCGGCACGCCGGGGCTGCTGACCGAGCCGTGGAACCCGGTGGCGGGCAGCAACTGGATCTTCGACCAGATGATCATGCGCGCGACCCAGGACCCGGTGGCGCTGCCCGACCCCTTCACCGGGCTCTACCGTCCCCAGCGCATCGAGCATGCCGCGGTGACCGTGCAGGAAGACGTGACGATCGCGCGCACCCTCGACTGGTTGAGCGTCTCGACGGCGGAGGAGATCGTCGTGCCGGAAGCGGCCTGGATCGACTGGGATGGCGAGGCGGGACGCTTCGTCAGCGTCGGCGAGGCGCACGACGCGCCCGTCACCGCCCGCACCCGGGTCCGGGTGCGCTACGACGAGGAGCTGTTCGAGCAGCGCTGGCACGACGGCTCGCCGCTGTCGCTGGCCGACTTCGTGCTGCCGTGGATCCTGGCCTTCGCACGGGCCGACGAGGCGAGCCGGCTCTTCGACCCGGCCTACCTGCCCACCTTCGAGGTGTTCCAGCGCCACTTCCGCGGCTGGCACATCGTCTCCCGCGACCCGCTGGTCATCGAGGTCTACAGCGACCAGGGCTTTCCCGATGCCGAGACCCTGGTGGCCAACCGTGCGCCCGCGCCGCAGCCGTGGCACACCCTGGCCCTGGGGATCTTCGCCGAGCGCCAGGGGGAGCTGGCGTTCTCCTCCAACAAGGCGGACCGACGGCGGGTGGACTGGATGAGCCTGGTGGCCGGGCCCAGCGTGCCGATCCTGGCGCGCCATCTCGAGCGGGCCCGCGAACGCACGGCGTCGCCCTTCCCCGGCGTGCTCGACGAGCTGCTCGACGAGGACGAGATCGCCGCCCGCTATCGCGCGCTCGCCGACTGGCATGCGAAGCGCGGTCATTTCTGGGTCGGCAACGGCCCCTTCCTGCTCGATTCGGTGCACCCCGTGGCGGGCAGCCTGGTGCTCGAGCGCTTCCGCGACTTCCCCGACCCGGCCGACAAGTGGCTGGGCTTCACCCGTCCCGCGATCCCGGAACTCGAACTCGACGGCCCCCTGGTCATGGAGCTCGGCACGGCAGCCGGGAACGAGGGCGGCGCGGCGACGTTCCGGCTGGCGGTGACCCTCGAGGGCGAGCCCTACCCGCCGGCGGCGATCGACCGGGTGCAGTTCCTGCTCTTCGACGGCCACGGGACGCTGGTCGAGCGCGGCGAGGCCGAGCCGCGCGCCCCCGGGCGTTGGCGGATCGCCCCGTCGCCGGCGACGCTCGCCGCCCTGGGCGTCGGGGCCAACCGCCTGGAGGTCGCCGTGACCAGCCACCGCGTGGCCCTGCCGGCCTTCGCCTCGCACGTCTTCGCCACGGTGCCGCCCGGCGGCACGGAGGCATCGCCATGAGATCCCGGCCGGCAGCGGCCGTCACCGCGCCAGCCACCCGCCGCGGCGGATGGCGCGACCTGCGTCGCCTGCTGCTCTACACGGTCAAGCGGCTGCTGGCGCTCTTCGTCACCGTGCTGGTCGGGGTCTACCTGACCATCGTCATCGCCAACATGGGGGGCCAGGTGGACGAACTGCGCCGCGTGCAGATCCGCAGCGAGGCCGCCGAGGCCGTGCGTGCCGACCCCGCCTTCCAGGACATGCCCGCCGAGGAGCGCAACGCGCTGATCGAGCGGCAGGTGGCGTTCGAGGTGGAGCGGCTGCGCCTCGACGAGCCCTTCCTGGTGCGCAGCGTCGACTACCTGCAGCGGGCGCTGCGCCTCGACCTGGGGCGTGCCGAACAGATGCACAGCGACCGGGGGTCGCGCGACGTCTACGACATCATCGTCGAGCGCCTGCCGGCGACCCTGCTGCTGTTCGGCACCGCCAACCTGCTGGTCTTCTTCGTCTCGGTGTTCGTGGCGCTGTTCCTGTCGCGGCGCTACGGCAGCGCGCTGGACCGCAGCGTGGTCGCCCTGGCGCCGACCTCGGCGGCCCCGGGCTGGTTCTACGGCATCTTCCTGATCCTCCTCTTCGCCTTCGTGGCGCCCCTGCTGCCCTCCGGCGGCATGGTGGCCGTACCGCCGCCGGAAGACGGCTGGGCCTACGGCGCCAGCGTGGTGCGGCACATGCTGCTGCCGGTGGCGGCCATGTTCCTGTCGCAGATCTTCATCTCCATCTATTCCTGGCGCACCTTCTTCCTGATCCACTCCAGCGAGGACTACGTGGAGATGGCCCGCGCCAAGGGCTTGCCGTCGCAGCTCATCGAGCAGCGCTACATCCTGCGCCCGACCCTGTCGCCGATCGTCACCAGTTTCCTGCTGATGCTGATCGGGCTGTGGAGCGGCGCCATCATCCTCGAGCAGGTGTTCAACTGGCCGGGGCTGGGCTCACTGCTCTTCCGGGCCATCGGCTACCGCGACACCCCGGTGATCATCGGCGGCGTGGTGATCTTCGCCTACCTGCTGGCCGCGACGGTGTTCGTCCTCGACCTCCTCTACGCGCTGCTCGACCCGCGCGTGCGCCTGGAGGGGGGACCGCGATGACGGGCGCACGCTGGCGGGAGGGGTGGCGGGAACTGCGCCGCTACCCCTCCGCGTTGCTGGGGCTGACGATCATCGCCGCGCTGGTGGCGCTGGCGCTCTACACGCCGATCGCCATCCCCTACGGCGAGGCGCTGGCCAAGTGGCGCGGCAGCGAGGCGTGGCAGCGCAATCCCGTCAATGCGGCCCCCGTGTGGCTCGACCGCCTCACCGGCGGCGAGGCGCCGCGCACCCTGATCGTCGAAAGCGAATCGGCGCCGGTCGAGGAGCACGCCTTCGAGGGCGGACGCCGCCTGCGTATCCCGCTCACCTTCGACTTCGATGCCGGCGGCTTTCCCAGCGAACTGAACCTCTTCCTGCGCGCCCCGGGCCATGAGCAGCCGCCCTTCGCGCGGCTGAGGTGGCAGACGCCCGACGGACGCGAGCTGGCGCTGGGCGGGTATCGCATCGGCGCGCGGGAGCGCATCTCGCTGTCGCAGGACCGGGCGCTGGAGCGTCGGCTGGGCGGGCTGGTGCCGCACATCGGCCTGCTGGCCGAGCCAGGCATGGCGGAGGCGCCCGACGCCGAGCCCCGGGTGCTGCCCGGGCGCTATACGCTGCTGCTGGACGTGCTGGTCTTCGACGCGGCGGCGGCCTTCGACGCCGAGCTGGTGCTCTACGGCCGGGTGCACGGCATCGCCGGCACCGACCACCAGCGCCGGGATCTCAGCCTGGCGCTGATGTGGGGCACCCCGGTGGCGCTCGCCTTCGGCCTGCTGGCGGCCGTGGGCACCACCGTCACCACCCTGGTGATCGCCGCCGTGGGGGTGTGGTATCGCGGCTGGATCGACGCCACCATCCAGCGGCTCACCGAGGTCAACATGATCCTGCCGATCCTGCCCATCCTGGTGATGGTCGGCACCCTCTACTCGACCAGCATCTGGCTGATGCTCGGCGTGGTGGTGGTGCTGGGCATCTTCAGCGCCGGCATCAAGATGTACCGGGCGATGCTGCTGCCGATCCGCGAGGCGCCCTACATCGAGGCGGCCCAGGCCTACGGGGCGAGCAACCCGCGCATCGTGCTGCGCTACCTGATCCCGCGCATCCTGCCGGTGTTGATCCCCACCTTCGTCACCCTGATCCCCACCTTCGTGTTCCTGGAGGCGTCGCTGGCGGTGCTGGGCCTGGGCGACCCGCTGCTGCCCACCTGGGGCAAGGTGCTCAACGACGCCCAGTCGCAGAGCGCGCTCTACAACGGCTACTACTACTGGGTGGTGTCGCCGGCGGTGCTGCTGATGCTGACCGGGCTGGGCTTCGCCATGCTCGGCTTCGCGCTGGACCGTGTCTTCAACCCGCGGCTAAGGAGCCTGTGATGCGCGACCGGACGCTGCTGCGCGTGGAGGCGCTGGAGCTGCACTACCAGACGCGGCGGGGGGCGGTGCATGCCGTCGACGGCGTGAGCTTCGACCTGTGCCAGGGCGAGGCGCTGGTGGTGCTCGGCGAATCCGGCTGCGGCAAGAGCTCGCTGGCCAAGGCGCTGATGCGCCTGCTGCCGCGCAACGTCCACCACACGGCGGGGCGGGTCACCCTGGACGGCGTCGACATCACGACGCTGCCCGACGAGCGCTTCCGTCGCGAGGTGCAGTGGTCGCGCATGGCGCTGGTCATGCAGGCCTCGATGAACGCCCTCAATCCCGTGGTGCGGGTCGGCGAGCAGGTCGCCGAGCCGTTGCGGGTGCTGCGCGGCTGGCCCCGGGGGAAGGCCCTGGCCAGGGCCGCGGAGGTGTTCGAGCTGGTGGGGGTGTCCACGGACTTCCTGGCCCGCTACCCCTTCGAGCTCTCCGGCGGCATGCGCCAGCGCGCCGTGCTGGCCATGGCGCTGGTCGCCGAGCCGGCGCTGGTGATCCTCGACGAGCCCACCTCGGCGCTCGACGTGCTCACCCAGGCGAGCATCATGAACGCCCTGAAGCGGGTCAAGCGCGAGCTGGGCACGAGCTTCATGCTGATCACCCACGACGTGGCCACCTCCAGCGAGCTGGGGGACCGCGTGGCGCTGATGTATGCCGGCCAGTTCGTCGAGGTGGCCGACGCCGCGCGCTTCTTCACCGCCCCGGCGCACCCCTATTCGCAGATGCTGATGGCCAGCGTGCCGCGCCTGCGCCAGCGGGCCCGCCCGGAGGCGATCCCCGGCGAGCCGCCGAGCCTGGTCGCCCCGCCCGGCGGCTGTCGCTACGCCGAACGCTGCCCGTATCGCTTCGCGCGCTGTGCCAAGGACCCGCCCGCCTTCCCGCTCGGCGAACGCCACCTGGCGCGCTGCTGGCTGCACGCCGACGACGCTCCGGCCGGAGGTGGCGCATGACCTCGCCCGCCGACCATCAGGCCGAGGATGACCAGGCGCCGCTGATCGCCGCCCGCGACCTGCACACCTGGTTCGAGCTGCGCCGGTGGGGCTTCATGCGCGTGGGCGCGGTGCGGGCGGTAGACGGGGTCGAGTTTGCCCTGGCGGCTGGCGAGGCGGTGGCCTTCGTCGGCGAGAGCGGCTGCGGCAAGAGCTCGCTGGCGCGGACCCTGCTCGGGCTGCACCGTCCCACCCGCGGCGAGGTGCGCTTCGCCGGCCGCTCGCTCGGCGACCTCGAGGGGCGCGCGCTCAAGGCCTACCGGGCCGAGGTGGGCTACGTGCAGCAGGATCCCTACGGGGCGCTGCCGCCCTTCCTGGACGTGCGGCGTATCCTCGCCGAGCCGCTGATCGTGCACGGGGTGCGCGACCGCGCCGAGCGTGAGCGGCGCATCCGCGCGGCCCTGGAGGAAGTGCGCCTGTCGCCGGCCGAGGCCTACCTCGGCCAGTTCCCGCACATGCTCAGCGGCGGCCAGCAGCAGCGGGTGGTGATCGCCCGGGCACTGATCCTCGCCCCGCGGCTGCTGATCGCCGACGAGCCGGTCTCGATGCTCGACGCCTCGGTGCGGGTGGAGATCCTCGAGCTCCTGCGGCGCATCCAGCGCGAGCGAGGGCTGACGCTGGCCTTCATCACCCACGACCTCTCCACGGTGCGCCACTACGCCGAGCGCATCTTCGTGATGTACGCCGGGCGCGTGGTGGAGAGCGCCCCGGTGGACGACCTGCTCGATCACCCCCAGCACCCCTACACCCAGGCGCTGCTCGCCGCCATCGCCGACCCCGACGCCGCCAACGCCACCCGGCTGCGCGAGGTGCCGGCCGGCGAGCCGCCGAGCCTGCTGCATCCGCCGGCGGCCTGCCGCTTCCACCCGCGCTGCCCGCACTTCATGGCCGGGCTGTGCGACGTCGAGGATCCCCCCGACTTCACGCCGCGCCGCGACCACCGCTCGGCCTGCTGGCTGCATCGCTGAGCGCTGGCGCCGGCGCCGGCGCGGCGGGCAATAGACCCGGTCAGGTGTCGGCCCCGGCAGCGCCAACGAAAGCCCCCGAGCCGGCTGACCGACTCGGGGGCGATGTCGCGGGGCCAATGTGCCAGCGACGCATGCGTTCGCGACCAGGGGCGCGCGCCGCGGGCCGCTTCTTGTCGCTCTCGATCAGGCGCCGGGGCTTCTCGAGGCCCTCCAGCGGCATGTGGATCCGGGCCAGGCCGTGGAAACGCACGCTGCCGTTCACCGAGCCGACCGCGGTACGACCGCGGGCTGGATGGCATCGTGGCCATGCAGGCACATGCCAATGGAGGAATTCTAGATACCATTTCTGAAAAGTTGGCACGCAGACAGCGATCTATGCAGGCCAGGCGTTCCATGGCCTTGAAACTGCTGGCCATCTTGTCGAAGCCGAAGCTGGAGGCGTGTTAGAGGCGTTGAAAGTGCCGTCATCTCGCCACTGCCGGAAGCGGTCGTAGACCATCTTCCATGGACCGTAACGCACAGGAAGGTCACGCCACTTGGCGCCCGAACACAGAATCCAGACGTTGCCGTTCAACACCTGGTGATCGTCGCGGCGAGGCCGCCCCGTGGTCTGTGGCGACGACACGATATCTTCGATAAGGGGCCACCCGTTGACGGAGGTCCCGTAAGGTCCTGCCATGGGTCACCTATGCTGCTAAGGTACTGGTGGGACTAACAATTCCGAGTTCTCAGACAAAACCTACGCCACCTTCTATACTGGGTACTGGCCGGAAGGCTCGCTGATTGCGGCCGGCTATCAGGCAAGGATTGACAGCAAACCAACCAGTGACCGTTTTCGGCAGAATGGTCCGAAAGACCAGAGCTGGAAGTGCCTGGGTCTGCCAGAACACGCAATTGCGTGATTGAACGGTGATGTTGATTCGAGGTGTTGTCATGAAAATGTTAAGAAATGCTTCGCTGGTCGCGCTGATAAGCGTTTCGCTTCTGCCCGTCTCCTATGCCATGGCCCAATCCTCTATGGGAGGACAGCGCACGATGGGCCCACAAGAAGGGGACCAGGAGTTTACTCTCTCCGGTACTGGTAGCAGCAACAAGGATTTCGATAACAGCAGCTTTGGTGTTTCCGTCGACTACGGCTGGTACCTGTCCGGCCGCACATTGGCAGGTGTTCGTCAGAGCGTCAACTTCGCCGACGTGGAGGGTGAGGGAATATCTGACGACTTTTGGAACGGCAGCACGCGTGGTTTTGCCGATTACCACTTCGGCCAGCGTGCGACTCGGCCCTTCGTGGGCGCTTCGCTCGGCGTTATCTATGGTGACGGCGTCAAGGACACCGGCATCGCCGGCCTGGAAACCGGCCTCAAGTACTATCTGCTGCCCACTACCTTCATTCAGGCAAGGGCCGAGTACCAGTTCCTGTTCGAGGACAGTGACAGTGCTGAAGATAACTTCGATGATGGTGTCTGGGCCTATACCTTCGGCATGGGCGTTAACTTCTGAGAGGCAAGGCTGACTCCGTGTTGAACAAGCAGTCCCGTCGTCGGGGCTGCTTGTTTTTTTATTTGCTTTCAAAAGCCGATGCCTCGCCCTTTAATGCCCCCTGGTTTCTGCACACCCCACGCGGCTAACGCTGAAGCTCAGCCGAAGCAAAACCGTCGGTGAAGCTCTTGGTTAGGATTCCCCTAATGCTACATAACTTGCCTGAGATCAGAGGGCTCCTTCCGTCGTTTTCCTGTCCCACCGGACGAGCTTATCCTCTGGCCAGCTCGTCGCGAATTCTTTGACCTTAGGCACATCATCGAGAGACGCCACAAGCATGTCCCAGCGCTCTTTCGTTAAGTCCCAGGCAGTAGAGGGCAAAAAGAAAACCTTTCGACCAAACGACGGCAATACAAATTCTGACACCCAGTAGGAAGGCACGATAAATACTCGCGGCTGTCGTTCTGTTTCGTCCCGTAGGTCAACCAATGCGTACCAAAAGTCTGGGCTGTGCTTACCAATTACTCCGGCTCCAACATCCCACTCGCACCCTTCCCTGCCGTACCGCTTGCGGCGATAAGCATTCCGCGAAGTCTTTACCTGTATGGAGATACTTCGTGACCCATCGGCCTTAGCCGCAACAACATCAACTACCGGTGCGTTGCCCAAAGTGAGACTCGCATGAATATTTCGACGTGCAAGCGCGTAGGACACGTAGTACTGGCCAGTTGCGCCCACAAACTGACTTCTTCCCTTTGCCAAACTACCTCCTATGCTATTTCGCAGCTTCGGTTTGATTCCTAACGCTGAGCTCAGCTGCGCGAGGCACGAGCGTCGGCTGTAGCGTCTTGTTGGGCAGTAGCGATACTCCACGTACCGTCATGAAACACCTGCCCAAGGGACTGCTTCGGCGCCAAAACTCCAGATTGGGTCGCGACGAACATCTGACAGATACGCATTACTTTATCCTCACCTGCTAATCGCACGCGCCTATGCTCAAGGTGAGCTTCGGCTTTGTATGCGTTTCGATTGAAACCTGAGGTTGATAGGAAAAGCCCCGCATCATGGTTCTCTTTCGCGACTACTTCGACAAACTTCAGAAGCTCAGTGCTACCAACTCGCTTTCCGGATACCCAGTGTTTCACTTCGACGACATACCGCCGTCTCGTGCCCTGTTCCATACAATGGAGCACCAAATCTTTACCACCGTCTTTTGATGACGGCGTGAGTTCTACATCGAAACCCAAACCGTCAAAGGCCTTGGCAAGAACACGTTCAAGGTCGCGCCATTCGATTTCTCGAAGCGTTAATCGGTTCTCAGCGATCAGTGCAATCAGATCCCGTGCCAGCTGCTCAACCAGCATGACTACAGAGGCACTTGGAGCATCGTCTTCTAATGGGAGCACGAACGGCATGTCGACAAGGTCGGCTGCACTTACACGTAAATCACCTCGAAGGAGGGATACACGTTGGGAAAGCTCCTCGAAAAACTCGTGGGACGTTAGATAATCTAATACTCGTGCAGGTGAGGGGCCTGAAGAAGTCGGTCGAAGAACCCTGACCGTGTGGTGAGGGTAAACGCCCTCTAAATCTGGTCCGATTAGGCGCGCTTTCGGGCGCTTCGTAACGACCGGCACAAGAATGTCACCCTGACGCAGCGCCAAGCTTGTTGATGGTTTCTCTCGAACGTCCGCAACTCGTAACTCGTCTCGAACGATCACTTCCTTTCTCAGGTCTGCACCTGTGATGACCGGGATGGATAGTCCATCCTCTCCCCCCTGAATGGGCTGGACACGGCTGTGAAGAACTTCGCAGATGTCACCAAGACGTACTACGCTGCGGGTATCTTTCCTGTCCGAGATTGTAGGTGTACTCATTCGAAATACTCTGTCGCCCCAACGCTTTGCTCACCGGTAAACTGCGAGCAGAGCGAGTAGTTTATCCGTATGCAGCAACTTGTTATGACTCAATGCTATTTACAATAGCTAGGGCATCAGACCAGCTGGTATTTGCTTCTATATGCCGTTTTATCAATGTACGGTTAGATGCTATAACTGTTGGCCAACGCTTTCTCCAAGCCTTGTAGGCATGCCAAGAATATCCAATGTAGTATTCTTTTTTCATTGTAGTCATTGACCGAAGAGTTGCTTCCAAAAACTGCTCTTCCATTGAGGTCCCTTGGATCTCCATTATTGATGCAAGGTATACCAACCAACCTGCAAGATGCTCGTATTGTTCCCAAGCGTTGTGCTCTAAAGTTAGCTCTCTCTTTGATTCAATAACCTCACCTAGCATTTCGACAACTCTTGCGTCATTGAGACTCAATCCTTCGGCCGATAGCGAGGAAATAATTCTGTAGAATGAGTCATCCAACTTTAAAAAGGCCTCTTTAAAGTGAAAGCCATCATGAACAACTTTTCTTATACTCCTCAGTGAACGATCAGTGATTCTAGCGACCTTCGGAATCTTATTATTTAACCTTCGAAAAAACCTTTCTGTATTAAGTCCATCAAGAACCCGAATGCCATAGCAATGAGAATAGTAGTCTTTAATGTGTTGATCTACAGCAGATCTAGACACTAAAAAAATATTAGAACCAATTACATGGCTCTTTGAAAAACCTTTGTAATCACTAATTATTGACTTTAAGTTAGTGTCACCAAGTGAGTAACCCAAAATTACTACGGTATTTTCATGTAGTATCGTACTCAACTTTCTTGAGAAATAAGAACCGCTGTTTATAAACCTAAAATAATCTTCAGATGTGACCACCATATTCTCTGGCGAATCGACCGAACCATGCACATGGTAAACCTTTACATTAGCAGAAGATCTGGGTATAGGTCTTCCAGGAGTAATCGATTGACAACTATTCTCACCGGTTAACTTTTCAGATAACTTGTCATAATTAGTAGTAACAACCCTAAAAGATCTATTAGAGAAAAATTCTTCGATTTCTTCTACTTCATCATCAAGATCTATTTCCTCTATCAATTCAGCGATCTCTTCATGGATATTTTTACCAACAGCAGAAAGCTTAATTGAGATGACCTGAGCAGCCTCTTCTAAACTAAGTTGCGCTACTTTATCTTCAGGAAATAGTGACTCCTTCATTTCATCAGGGTTTGGCAATAGGTCACATAGTTCTTCCAATAACCCTTGCCAACTTGGAGCTTCATTATCGGAAACAGCTTTAGAAAATCCAGTACCAGTAAATAGGCACAATCTATTTGTTGCTGCTGCATATGCGATTTCGAAAAACTCGCTCAACATTTCCTCCTTGAGTCATAACGCCTTGCTCACCGGAAAATTAGGAGCGCAGCAAGTAATTTTTCCGAGCGCAGCAACTTGTTATATTCGCTTTTTCATTGAAGATTTTTGATTGGATTTTATCTTTTTGTTTAGTTCTTTGCCTGCCTCTATCATCTCAGGGGTTAACTCTTGCTGCATTAACTGAAAGTGCCTAGCTTTGATAATTGCCAATGACATTGCTCTAGAAATAACAAAGTCATCAGATTTATCTAATATCTTGGCCTTGGTTTCTTCAAGATTTTTATCTGTTACGTCTCGTTGGATTAACCATAAAAAAAGATCAGCGACTTGCAATCCGTATGATTTTTTTGACGTTTCTAATTTGAACTCTCCCAGGTCGTATTCGACTTCTTTAAACTGAGGGATACCACCAAATTTATCCTCTTCAAAATCAACGCCGAAAAACATTCGGTGATACTCTCTCATCGTGCCTTTAAATTCGTCACTTTGATCATGAACAAGCTCTGAAACGGATACACCATACTCTTTACAAAAACGATGCGTGGCGGTTAGCAAGCTAGAGAAGGCAATTATATTGGGAGTCTGCTTTTTATATGCACTTTTCCCTTTAGCTGATATGAGGGTGAAAATATCTGGGTTGGCTATTGCGTAGCTTAAGCCGGCTGTAACAACTTCACACGCTCTCTTATCAAAGATATATGGAGCCTTTTCCAACAGAGCCCTACATATTTCAATAAGGCCTTGCAAATCGTCTTTTAAGTAGAAACTCCAAAATTCTACGTCTAGTCCATCTTCCATCATGTCATCAATTAATATACATAATGTATGTCTGAATAGCTCGGTTGTATACCAAAAGGGATGCACTGCTGGGTTATCCCAACAATCGAATACAGTATCAACAAATTTGGTAGGTGCTATATACTTTTTTTGAAGCATTGTGTAATGAAATTTCCATTGAGTTCCATCCAAGGCTTCCAATAGCTCTAAACAAAGGCTATTTACCCTATTTTCTCCAAGTTCATATCCATGCAATCTTTCCAGTCCATTCTCAACGCAATACCTTTGTATGATAGGAGAAACTTTGGACTCGATTTCTCCAACAGATATTACAGCGCCTTGGTAGTAGAAGGGTGATTTCTCGCTAAATATCTCTTTCCCAGAGTGACCTGACTCATCAGCATATATAAAAGCACCTTCTTTCTTTTTACTCATAAATACCCGTTTTGATCAATTTGAACCGAGGATATAACGCTGCGTTCACCGGTTTATCCGGTGTAACGCTTTGTTATGCTTTCCTCTCAAATTCAATCACATTCTGTTTGCTGACCTCATTCCCTCGCCGCTGCTCTTCTAAAAAAGGGGCTCCTTTGACGCGATCATATAGTTTTAGAAGGCGGCTTTTCGCTCTTGATATCACCACCTGATAATCCAAAGGTTGAATGGTGCATCTATCATTATTCTCTTTTCTAGCATCACGTTCGAAAGGGTCAATTTCACTGCCTAATACAAAGCACGTTACTTTAGTGTCTCGGCTAATCAACCCTTTTCTAAGCAACTCGCTGACATACCTCCAGCACTGGCCTTTTTCATCAGTGCTAATCGGTATTCCCGGTTTTTTGAGCTCTACTACGACAAGTCTATCAATCCCAACTTCAGCCCCGTCATCGTCATATCGGTGGTATGAATAGCTGCCAACTGTGCTATCAGGCAATATTGCGAAATCGGGTCTATTCCTACTTCCTTTAATATCAGACCTAAAGAGTCCTTGGATTACCTTAGTCATCCCTTCATTTGAAGTAAACTCGATAGTTTCGTATTCTGGACCAAATATCCATAACCCCTGATAAAAAAGCGGTTGAAGATCTTGGACTTCCCGCGTATTCACATCTAACACCCTTTCCCTTAACTCATCTAAAAGCTTCAGCCTCATTTGAAGTTCATCCAGCACTTCCTTTGCAAGATCTAAGCTCCAGTCAGACAAGATATCATGGAGATTATCAATTTGGTCGGAATTAAGCTCATGCAGTTTATTAATAAGTGAATACTTTGTGTCCGACTGCTCCATTTTTATTAGGACGCCGGAAAGCTTGAGAAGATCCTTCTCACTTAAGCCAGTGCATTCAGTCTGTATCTCTTCAACAAATTCTTCCCAACGCTCCAATCGGAGAGGTGTTAGTTTATCTAAATCTCCTTCATGAGCCTTCTTGACATTTGAAAGCATTCGCTCTCGCTTTTGCTTCGTTTGTCCAAGTATATGGGATCTTACAAATTCGAATACTTTATCTCTCGCCAATTCAAATTCAGGCGTCATATTGAAACCAGTCCAATCCTTCTTAACTGAATCGGTATTGGCCAGAAAATCAACACTAACTATGAAAGTATGACGCTTAGCCTCAGACGATCTACCATCGATGATTTGATCAAAGCCGTAGCTTTTCCAATCAGCTTCCCCAACCAACCGACCATTAACATGCCACGCGATACCATGTTGTTTAGTTGTTTTATCTGCGTCGTTGGTATCAATTATCACAATTTCAATCACATCGCCTGAGTCCAACTCAATGCTATGTTGTGCAATGTTCTCATCTGGAATATGAGAAAAATTGACGGTTGTGCCGTTTACAACACAAGTAAATGACGGATCTGTTAGGAAGCGCATGCCAATTTCAGACCGCACTGTTTCTTCGTCAATCCGAGTCGATGAACTTTGCCGGACAAATATTCTTGTGCCTTTCTCTCTAATGTATGTAGCTGGAGAATGTTTTACTAATGAGAACGGCGATTCGCCACTTCCTGGCCTTATCTCGTATTCAATATGGTCTCCATCTTTGTTGGAGGCAACATGATATGAATCACCAAAGCAAAATCCGGCAAACCTACCAACACCATTTCGACCAAACACTGTTCTTTTTCTGCTATTAACGACAACAGTACTGCCTTGGTTGTCGATTCTATCGTAAGCTAGCGTGCGCCATCTCGAGCTGAATTCTTTCTCGGTTAATCCATAGCCGTCGTCTTCGATAGAGAAGAATTGCTCATTCTCTTGAGTTGGCCAAGTAATACTTACTTCACTTGCACCTGCGTCCCAAGCATTTGCAACTAATTCAACTATCGCAATCTTCGGATCATGCAAGATCGCTTTTCCAACGAGCTTTTCTAGAAAATTGGGCCCGAAAAGACATGGTTGTTCCATTTAGAGAACCTCTTTGGTAGCGACTGCATAACGCCAGCCAGCATGCGCGGCTACGGAATGGAGGCGAAGCCGCAATGTAGTAGACGTCGCCGTGCCTGGCCTTGTTATGTTCCGGCCATGATTTGTTTAATTCTCTCGCCGCTTATCGTTTTTGACTCTTCGAGTTCGGCAACCGCAATGGCGATTTCTTTCTTGTAACGACGGATGATTGGAACGACTGCTTCGTAAGCACAACTCATGAATTCACGATCTTGAGCTTCGGTTAGCTCAGACTCTGGATCTAACGAGTGATACATCGTTCGATCGATGGTAGCGTTTCGAAACAAAATTTGAGTCATAGGCTTTTCATCTTGCGGGCCCAAGTCGCCATCTCGGTACAACACCAATTCGGCAGCGAATCCACCACAAGCAACCCGCTGTCTTATACATTGATTAGTCGTGCATCTTGCTCGAGCTTGACCGACTTCGTGGTCTTCTAGAAATTCCACACATTCCACATCACCGCCTAGCTCAATGCATGTAAAGGCGTGACCCAATTCGTGCCAGCATTGATAATCTAAATCGTTTACTTCCATGCGAAACACCTAGGAACATAACAGTGATTAGGTGGAACGCTCTGATATTGGATGAACGTGCCGGCACGTTCAACAATGTTATCTAGCGCGCTTTTCTTCACCTAACCAATTGATATTTAACAATATTAAGAATATCTCGGCAGTCTATGCAGGATTCGCGCACTTGCGCGTTTTGCCGGCGCCAATAATACTGTACGCATATCCATGCATCGAGAGGACAACCGTATGGATACGCAGAGTAAGCCGCCGAAGCTGATGGATCGAGTGAAGGCTACCATGCGGGTGAAGCGCTACAGCCCCAGAACCGAGAAGACCTACTGCTACTGGATACGCTTCTTCATCCGATTCCACGGAGTGCGGTATCCCGCCAGCATGGGTGCCCCCGAGATAAAGGCCTTCCTGGAATATCTGGCAGTGGAGCGCCATGTGGCGGCGGCCACACAGAACCAGGCCCTGAACGCCCTCGTCTTCCTGTATCGCCACATCCTTGAGCAGCCCCTGGGCGATATCGGCGAATTCTCGCGCGCCAGGCGCCCTCGCCGGCTGCCGGTGGTGCTATCCCATGAGGAAGCGACGCGCGTGCTGAGCCATCTATCGGGCCCCATGTGTTTGATGGGCATGCTAATGTACGGCTCGGGGCTGCGGCTCCTTGAAACATGCCAATTGCGTGTACGGGATATCGATCTCGAACGCCAAGATATTACGGTGAGAGCCGGCAAGGGCGATAAGGACCGCACTACCTTGCTCCCGGCCACTTGTCTCCCATGCTTACGGCAGCAGATTTCCTCGGCCCAGCGCCAACTGGACTGTCGGCTCGCTCATGGCCGCGTGCCGGTGACGCTACCCCATGCGCTGGATCGCAAGTACCCCAATGCGGGAGTCTCCCTGGCCTGGCAGTGGCTCTTCCCTGCCTCCCGCCCCTGCTGCGACATGGATGGCAAGGTGGTACTTCACCATGTACACCCATCGGCGGTACAAAAAGCCGTCAAACACGCCATGCGAGCCGCCTCTCTACCGCGCCCCGGTTCTTGTCACACCCTGCGACACAGCTTCGCCACCCAGTTGCTGAGCCGAGGCACGGATATCCGCACGGTTCAGGAGCTGTTGGGGCACAAGAGCGTGGAAACCACGCAGATCTACACCCATGTGCTGGGAAATGGGTTCGCCGGGGTGAAAAGCCCGCTGGGTTAGCCACGCTATCGTCATGCGCGGGCACGCTACCGCCTGACCCACCGGCATGATGCGACGGCGCTCCGGCCATCTCCTGCGGTAGTCCCTGCGCGATCCCTTGGTGGCCATCTGTCGCGGCCTTATCAGGCCAGACTAATCAAGGACAGGCGCCAGCGCAAAAGTCGCCTGCCAATTGTGCCAAAAGGGGCGTGCGAGGCACGGAAGTGTGTCATTCATCCTCGACTTTCCGAGGATCCTTGCTGGCTCGGCCAGGCGTAGGAAACGGGTGGGCGTGTGGTGATCGGGTATCCGGTATCCGGCGTATAGTGCTGTGTCGCTGGATCGCCATTGGCGATAAGGCGCCCTTCCGCCACGAGTTGCTCACCTACGAAACCCCGTTCGGTGACATCGTCCCTCGAGTCGAGGTCAGGGCGTGGACGCGAGGTCGCGGTGCATGATGGTCACCGCCTCGCCGCGGTAGTGGCGATCCTCGAGGTCCTTCCAGCCGAGCCGCCGGTAGAGCGCCTGCCGATCCGGGGTATAGAGGTAGAAACGGCCATGGCCATGCGCCAGGGCCTCTTCCTCCACGCGGCGCACCAGCCGCGAGGCGATGCCCCTCCCCCGCCACTCGGGCAGCACATAGACCGAGGCCAGCCAGGGCGTCAGCTCGCGGCGGTCGCTCATGTCGTCGGCCACCAGGCTGGCCATGCCCACCGGGCGCTCGCCGGCCATGGCGGCGAACACCGAGGGCACCCCGGCCGGCCCGCAGTCGGCGCGAAACGACGCGATGCCCGCCGCCAGGTCGCGGCCCGGATGCAGGTGCCCCCACTCGGCATGGGCCCAGCCGGCCAGGGTGGCGACATGGGGAGAGTCGTCGTCGATGCGGGCGAGATGTAGGCCTGCGTCCATGGCGGGGAACTCCTGTCAGCGATGCGTGGCGATGCCGGCCCCGGTGCGCGAGGCCGACTCGGCGAGGCATCCAGTTTCCCGGTTCTCGCCGCCGCTCGCCAGTCCCCCGGGACCCTCTCCCCAGGGACCGTCTCCCCAAGACATGGGTACTCGGCTAGACTCGGGGCTTCGGTCATCAGGGAAGATCGCCATGTCCGCCGCCCTCGAACAGCGCGCCCTCAAGGTCTCCATCGCCATGACGCTGGTCGTCGCCGGCCTCGGCGTGGTCTTCGGCCTGCTCGCCGGCTCCCGCTCGATCCTCTTCGATGGGGTCTTCTCCAGCCTGGATGCGGCGATGTCCGGGCTCGCCCTGGTGGTCTCGCGGCTGGCGGTGCGCGAGGCCAGCCGGCGCTTCCAGCACGGCTACTGGCACCTGGAGCCGCTGGTGGCGGCGCTCAACGGTTCCATCCTGCTGCTGCTGTGCTTCTATGCCTTCCTCAATGCGGTGCAGGGCCTGATCGACGGCGGCCAGGACCTGGCCTTCGACGTGGCCATCGGCTATGCCGGGGTGGTCACCCTGGTGTGCACGGCGATGACGCTCCATCAGCGGCGGCTCAACCGCGAGGCGGACTCGGAGTTCGTGCGCATCGACATGCACGGCTGGCTGATGGCGGCGCTGATCACCGGCGCCCTGCTCATCGCCTTCGCCATTGCCCTGGGCCTGCAGCGCACAAGTTATGCCCACCTCACCCCCTACGTGGATTCGCTGCTGCTGGCGGTGCTCACCCTGGGGTTCCTGCCGGTGCCCGTCGGCATCGTGCGCCGGGCCATGCGGGAGGTGTTCCTGATCGCGCCGAGCGCCGTCGACCGCGAGGTGCAGGCCGCCATGGCCCCGGTGATGCGCCGCGAGGGGCTGCTCGACTATAACAGCCACGTCGCCAAGGCCGGCCGTGGCCACTTCATCGAGATCCATATCGTCACCCGGGGGGATTTCGCCGCCGGGCGCGGCATGGCCGAACTCGACGAGATCCGCGAGGCGATCGCCGCGGGGCTGAGCATCCCGCCGGAGCGGCGATGGTTCACCGTGTCGTTCACCGCCGATCCGCGCTGGACCTGAGCCGGCCCTCACGGCGCCTGGAACATCGGCGGCACCGGGCGTGTCGCAGGGAGTGACGGCCAACCGACAAGGAGGACGTCGAGATGCCGAAGTTCCACAACGATTCGACCCTGCCCAACCCCACCTTTCCCGGCAGCCACGTGGTACTCGACGAGGACTACGTGCATCTCTCGGGCCTCACCGCGGCGGATATCCAGGGCGGCGAGGCCGTGCTCGGCGATGTCGCCGAGGAGACCCGCTGGGTGATGCGCCGCCTCGTGCATATCCTCGAGCAGGTGGATTGCCGGGCGGAGGATGTGGTGCGCGTCGACGTGCACCTCACCGACCTGGACCAGGTGGAGGAGGTGGACGCGGCCTACGCGGAATTCTTCGCGGCGCCGCACTACCCGGCCCGCACTTGCACCGAGGCGCCGCGGCTGCTCGGCGGCGCCAACGTGGAGATCACCCTGGTGGCACGGCGCCCATCCCGGCCCGAGGCCGAGGACGGCGACTGAGCCAGCGCCGAGCCCACCGGCCAGCTCCTTGCCTACTGCAGGCGCAGCCGCAGGCTGCGAAAGCGCCGCCGATACTGGCTCGGCGTCAGGCCCACCCGGCGGCCGAACAGCCGCCGGAAGAAGCTCGGGTCGGCATAGCCGACCTCCTCGGCCACCGCGTCGATGGGCGCGTCGCCGCTCTCCAGGCACTGCTTGGCCTCCTCGAGGCGCAGGGTGTGCACGTAGTCCATCGGCGTCATGCCGGTGGCCGCCTTGAAGCGCCGCTTGAAGGAGCGCTCGGTCAGGCCGCTGACCGCCACCATGCCCGCCACCGGCGAGGGCGTGTCGTAGTGCTCGGCCACCCACACCTGGCAGCGGGCGATGCAGGCATCCTCCACCTGGCGCGAGCTGGTCAGGGTGGCATAGGGCTGCTGGCCCTCGCGGTGCCAGTCGATCAGGTTGAGCCGCGCCAGGTGCATGGCCTCGTCCACGCCCACCAGCCGCGCCACCAGGAACAGCGCCAGGTCCTGCCAGGTGGTGCCGCCGCCGGCCATGATCAGCCGCTGCCCCTCGCCGCTGACCACCAGGGTGCGATGGGCATGCACCCGCACCCGCGGGAAGCGCTCTGCCAGCACGTCGCAGTAGGCCCAGTGGGTGGTGGCGTCCTGGTCGTCGAGCAGCCCCGCTTCGGCGAACAGCAGGGCCCCGGTGCAGGCCGCCGCCATCAGCGCCCCGCCCTCCCCGCAGGCGCGCAGCCAGGCCATCTCGGGCACGTAGCTCGCCAGGCTGGCACCGGGGGCGATCATCAGGTCGGGCACGCACACCGCCAGCGGCATGGGGCAGTCCGCCAGGGACACATCCGGGGCGATCCAGGCGCCATTGGCGGTGCGAAAGCCCTGGCCGTCCCGGGAGACGATCAGCGGATCGAGCAGCGGTTCGCCCGGCCGCCCATGCATCAACAGCTCCCAGTCGCGGCCCGCCGAGCCGAAGATGTCGTACATGCCGAAGAGGGTCGAGGCGGTCACGTCGGGACCGGCCAGCAGCGCGATGGTCGCCTTGCCTCGTGTCTCGGGCTCACCCATGGCAGAAACCCCTCGTTTGCGGCGCGATGCGCCTGAGTGTCGGCGGGTCCCCGGTCGTATCGTGAACCTGGCCCCAACGCCAACACGACAACGACAGGAGGAGCCCGCTCATGTGCGATATCGACATCCCGACACGCCCGACGACCCAGACGACCCACGCCGACGACTTCGAGTCACGGCTGGTCCAGGCCCTCAACCACGGCGGCCTGCTGCTGCTGACCTCGATCGGCTACCGCACCGGGCTGCTGGAGGCGCTGGCCGGCCAGCCACCGCTCACCAGCCAGGCCCTGGCCGAGCGCACCGGCCTCCAGGAGCGCTATGTGCGCGAGTGGCTCGGCGGCATGGTGGCGGCCGAGGTGGTCGAGACCGACCCGGCCGAGGCCACCTATTGGCTGCCGGACGAGCGCGCCGCACTGCTCACCGACCGGGGCGAGGCGAACCTGGCCGTCTATGCCCAGTTTATGCCCTTGCTGGGCAACGTGGAGGACGAGGTGGTGCGCTGCTTCCATGAGGGCGGCGGCGTGCCCTACTCCCGCTATCCGCGCTTCCAGGAGGTGATGGCCAGCGACAGCGGCCAGACGGTGCTGCCGGCGCTGTTCGACCACATCCTGCCGCTCGCCCCGGGGCTCACCGAGCGCCTGGCGGCCGGCATCCGGGTGCTGGACTGCGCCTGCGGCCGCGGCCGAGCCCTGCTGGCCATGGCCGAGCGCTTCCCGGCCAGTCGCTTCACGGGTTACGACCTCTCCGAGGAGGCCATCGACTGGGCGCGCGACCAGGCCGAGCGGGCCGGGCTGACCAACCTCACCTTCGAGGTGCGCGATCTCAGCGACTTCGACGCCACCGCCGAGCCCGGCGCCTTCGAGCTGGTCACCACCTTCGACGGCATCCACGACCAGGCCCAGCCGCGCCGGCTGCTCGCGGGGATCCACCGCAGCCTGACCGCCGACGGCGTCTACCTGGTGCAGGACATCCACGCCTCGAGCCACCATCACCTGGACCGCGAGCACCCGCTGGGCGCGATGCTCTATGCCGTGTCGCTCAGCCACTGCATGACGGTCTCGCTGGCCCAGGGCGGCGAGGGGCTGGGCACCATGTGGGGCCGGGAGCGCGCCCTGGCCTACCTGGAGGACGCCGGCTTCCGCGATATCCGCGTCCACCAGCTGGAGCACGATATCCAGAACGACTACTTCGTCTGCCGGCCCTGATCCCGGAGCATGACACCAGACCTTCCGGTCCGGAGACGCCTGGGGCGTCTCCGGGCCGGTTTCGATGCGCCGTGTAAGGACACAGGCTCAGCCGCCATCCGCCGCACGCTCCAGGTCGGCGATGATCAGCTTGGTCATCCCCATCATCGCCTCCATGGCCCGCCGGGCCCGCTCGGGATCGGGGTCGCGGAGCAGCTCGTGCATGCGGGTGGGCACCACCTGCCAGCGGAGCCCCCAGCGGTCCTGGAGCCAGCCGCACTGGATCTCGCGGCCGCCCTCGGCCAGGGCCGCCCAGTAGCGATCCACCTCGGCCTGGTCCGCGCAGTCGATGTGCAGCGATACCGCCTCGGTGAAGGGCACGCCGGGGCCACCGTTCAGGCCGACGTAACGCGACCCGGCGAGGGTGAACTCCACGAGGAGCACCGCGCCGACCGGCACGCTCGGCGTGTCGGTCGGCGCGTGCACCACCCGCTCGATGCGCGAGTCGGGGAACAGCGAGACGTAGAAGCGGGCCGCTTCTTCCGCCTGGCCATCGAACCACAGGAAGGGCGTGATCTTCTGCATGGGACATCTCCTCCCGGCAGGGGTGCCTGCCGCTGCCTGGGGAACCTGGCCGGCGTCCGCGGCACGCCATTGCGCGCCGCGGGCGTCGGCCACCGTCGGGTGACTATTCGTCCACCACCATCTCGAAGCCGCCGTAGATCAACCGCTTGCCGTCAAAGGGCATGGGATTGACCTCCGGCGACAGGCGCGAGTCCTCCATGATCCGGGGCATGGCCTGGTCACGCACCTCCCGGGAGGGCCAGACCAGCCAGGCGAAGATCACCGTCTCGTCGGACCGGCACTGCACGGCCATGGGAAAGGAGGTCACTTCGCCTTCCGGGACGTCGTCGCCCCAGCACTCCACCACCTTGAGGGCCCCGTATTCCTTGAAGACCTCCGCCGCCTGTCGGGCGTGCTCGATATAGGCCTGCCGATTGGCGGTCGGCACGGCGGCCACGAAACCATCCACGTAGCTCATGATGTCTCTCCTGTGTCGTCTCTGGGAGGCAACTCCCGCACCGGGCGCACCTCGATGGTGCCGAAGCGCGCCGGGGGGATGCGGCCGGCCAGCCGCAGGGCCTCGTTGAGGTCATGGGCCTCCAGCAGGTAGAAGCCCGCCAGCTGCTCCTTGGTCTCGGCGAAGGGGCCGTCGGAGACCAGCAGCTCGCCGTCGCGCAGGCGCACGCTGGTGGCGCTCTCCACCGGTTGCAGGGCCCGGCCGGTCACGAAGTGCCCGGCGTCCGTCAGGCGCTCCACCCCGGCCACGCACTCCTGGTTGAGCGCATGCCACTCCGCCTCGCTCATGGCGTTGATCAACTGCTCCTGGTAGTACACCAATGCAACGTACTGCATGCTTCCCTCCTCCCTGGTGTCAGGGGCACTGGTCGCTCGGGGTGGCCACCATCCAGTGCACGCCGAAGCGGTCGGTGGCCATGCCGAACCCCTGCGCCCAGAAGGTGGCCTCGAAGGGCATCAGCACCTGGCCGCCCTCGGCCAGCCGCCGGAACACCGCCTCGGCCTGATCGACCTCCGCATAGTCGAGGAATACCTGGGCCCCCTGGGGCGCCCGGTAGCAATCGCCCAGCATGTCGGCGCCCATCAGCCGATGGCCGCGGATATTGAGCGAGGCGTGGATGACCCGGTCGTGCCAGTCGGGCGGCGTTTGCTCGGCGGCGGGGGTCTCGCCATAGGTCAGCACCGCCTCCAGGTGGCCGCCGGTGACCTCGGCGTAGAAGGCCATCGCCTCCCGGCAGGTGCCGGGAAAAGTGAGGTGCACCTGCAGTGCCCGGGGCAGGCGCTGCTGGGCGACGTGCCGCTCCAGGCCGGCGCCGGGGTCGAAGTCCTCCATGGTGCAGTAGCGCCGCAGCTCCAGGGTGACGTTGCCCTCGCCGTCCTCGCGGGGCCAGCCCCTGGCCCACTCGATGGCCTCCTCGAGCGACTCCACCTCGAGCACGCTGTAGCCCGCCAGCAGCTCCTCGGTGGCCGGGAAGGGTCCCTGGATGACCCGGGGCTCGCCGCCGCGAAACTCGAGGCGACAGCCCTCCCGGCTGGGGCGCAGGCCATCGCCGGTGACGAAGACCCCGGCGCGGATCAGCCGCTCGTTGTAGTCGCCCATGGCCTGCAGCAGTGCCTGGCTGGGCAGTATGCCCTGCTCGGTGTCCGCATCGGCCTTGCGCATCAGCATGTATCGCATGGCATCACTCTCCTGGGTGGGTGGTATTCAGGAGTCGTGCGGCGGCGACGGGAATCGACAGGCGGAGAGCATTTTTTCGCGGCCGCCGCCACGCCCCACCGGCGGCGACAGCCAGCGCCTTGCCCCGGGGCTCGCGGCCGCCTCACCCCGGCGTGTCCAGCGCCGCCAGGCGGCGCGCCAGGAAGCGTCGCTCCGGGGCCTGAACGGTCAGCGCCAGGGCCCGCTCGTAGGCCTGCCGGGCCGCATCAAAGTGGCCGGCGCGCCGGTGCAGGTCGGCCAGGGCGGCATGGTAGAGGTGATAGTTGACGATCGACTTGTGCCCGGCGAGCCCCTCGAGCAGCGCCAGGCCGGCCTCCGGCGAGTCGCGCATGGCCACGGCGACCGCCCGGTTGAGGGCGATCACCGGGGTGGGCTGCCGGCGATAGAGGGCCTCGTAGAGCATCACGATGCGCCGCCAGTCCGTGGCCTCGGCGCTGGGGGCCTGGGCATGGACGGCGGCGATGGAGGCCTGCAGGGTGTAGGGGCCGGTGGGGCTCAGCGCCAGGGCGCGGGCCAGGCAGGCCAGCCCGGCCTCGATCTGGGCCCGGTCCCAGAGCCCGCGGTCCTGCTCCTCCAGGGGCATCAGCTCGCCCCGGACGTCCTGGCGCGCCGCGCGGCGGGCATCGTGGAGCAGCATCAGCGCCAGCAGGCCGAAGGCCTCCCCCCGGGGCAGCAGGTCCGTCAGCGCCTCGGCCAGGCGGATGGCCTCCTCGGCCAGGCGCACGTCCACCACCGTCTCGCCGTCGCTGCGGGAATAGCCCTCGTTGAAGATCAGGTAGATCACCCCGAGCACGCCGGGCAGGCGCTCCGGCAGCTCACGGACGTCGGGAACCTCGTAGGGGATGCCGGCCTCGCGCAGCCGCCGCTTGGCCCGCACGATCCGCTGGGCCAGGCTGGCCGGGCGCTGCAGCAGCGCGCTGGCGACCTGTTCGGTGGTCAGTCCGGCCATCTCGCGCAGGGTCAGGGCGACGCGATCGGTCATCGCCAGCCGGGGGTGGCAGCAGGTGAACAGCAGCCGCAGCGGGTCGTCCGCGATGCCCTGGTCCGCCGGGTCGCTCGTGTCCTCGGCCGCGAGCAGATGGGCATGCCGACGGGCGGTCTGCCGGCGGCGGATCTGGTCGATGCCCCGCCGGTGACCGACCCGGATCAGCCAGGCCACGGGGTCGTCGGGCACCCCCTCCGCCGGCCAGCGGCTCACCGCCGCGGCGAAGGCCTCGTGCAGCGCGTCCTCGGCCGGCTCGAAGTCGCCGAGCAGGCGAATCAGCGTCGCCAGCACGCGTGGGGCGTGCTGGCGATAGAGGGACTCGATGGATACCTGGACCTGCATGGCGATAGCGCTCCCGGGCCGTTCCTTGGCATGACGCGCCTGGTGTCAGCCTCCAGCATAGTCGCTGGGACACCCGGCGCGAGTCGCCACGGGACGCCACTGCCGATGCGCCCGCCTGCCATCAGGCGGCGAAGGCGAGATCGGCCACCTCGACGACCTCGCCGCTGACCCGGACATCCGCCAGCTCCATGCCCTCGATGACCAGCTCCGCCTCGATGCGGCTCGGCCGGCCCACGAAGCGCCCCTGGGTGATCGTCAGGGTCCTGCCGAGCGCGAGCCCGTGCTTGTGGAGATAGGCCGCCGCGGGGCCGGCGGCACTGCCCGTGGCCACATCCTCGACCCGGCCGGCATTGTCCCAGCTCCGCCCTTCCCGGCCGTTGATATCGAGGACATAGACGAACTTGGCGCCGTGCGAGGCGAGCAGCGGCGACAGGTCCGCCACCTGGAAGGCGATCCGCTCCAGGCCGCCGGCGACCGGCAGGACCAGGTAGGGCAAGCCGGTGGAGACCACCTCGGCCGGATAGTTGCGTCGCCCGCCGGCACCCAGCCCCAGCGCCGCATAGACCTCCCCGGCTTCGTCACGCGTCAGCGTCCTGAGGAAGGCGGGACGCCCCTGAGCCAGGGTCGCCGTGAAGCGGCCGTCCCGCCAGGCGCTGGTCAGCGCGGCCGTGCGCCGGTTCAGCCTCACCCGCCATGCATGCCGATCTCGGTCGCCGTACGTCTGGTGCAGGTAATAGGCCAGTCCCAGCAGCGGATGCCCGGCGAAGTCCAGTTCCTCTTCCATGGTGAAGATCCTCGCCGCAAAGGTGTCTCCCTCCCGCCACACGAAGATCGACTCGAACTGCCCCGCCTCCCGCGTCAGCGCCTGCATTTCCCCCGTCGACAGGCCATCGGCCTCGGGGAAGATCGTCAGGCCGTTGCCGCCGAAGCGCTCGGCGCTGAACACATTCACCAGCTTGGCTTTCATGTCACTCTCCCGCTTCTTGACTGTGAGGTCCTCGGGTGGTCGACGCGCCTGGCGTCAGCCCGTCGAGGATGAAGACGAAGCATCGCCCCGCGGCGAGTAAGCCGGCGTTGAAGCCAGCGTGGTATTTTGCGCGGCCCCGTCACCGGGCCCCAGTCATGGGCCTCGGAGAAGATCATCCGGCCGTTGCCGCCGAAGCGCTCGGCGCTGAACACCTTCACCAGCTTGGCTTTCATGTCACTCTCCCGATGCTTGACTGTGAGGTCCTCGGGGCCTCGACGCGCCTGGCGTCAGCCGAGGATGAAGATCACGCAGGCCGCGGTCAGCGCGCCCATGGTGCCGTTGAACACCCGCCAGGAGCGCGGCCCCTTCAGCCAGCGGCCGATGGCCATGCCGAAGCCCGCCCACAGCGAGATGCAGGGCAACGCCACCAGCTCGGCCACGCCGGCCAGCACCAGGGCGTTGACGAAGGTGTTGCCCTCCTCGGGCAGGAAGCTCGCCATCAGCGTCAGCCCCATCACCCAGGCCTTGGGGTTGGCGAACTGGAAGGCGGCGGCCTGCCAGAAGCTCAGCGGGCGTCCCTCGGCGTTGCCGAACTCCGGCGGCGGCGCCGTGGCGATGCCCCAGGCCAGGTACAGCAGGTAGAGGCTGCCGATGATGCGCAGCAGGGTCTGCACGATCGGGAAGCGCTCGAAGACGATGCCCAGGCCCAGCGCAATGGCCCCGAACAGCAGGAAGCAGCCGCCCATGATGCCCAGCAGGTGTGGCAGGGTCCGGCGAAAGCCGTAGTTCGCCCCGGAGGCGGTGAGCATCACGTTGTTGGGCCCGGGAGTGAGGGTCATGGAGATCATGAACAGGGACGCGGGTCCCAGGAAGGCCAGGGTTTCCATGGTATTGTACCCATACAATTTTGGATTGATCGCTGGATATTGCGCGTCTTTCAGAGCATAATAGGTACAATAATGGCGTCAAAGGTTTTATTGTCACCATGACAATCTGGACACCGACCCTCCCCGACGATGGCCCCCGCTATCGCCGCATCGCCGAGGCCCTGGCCGAGGCCATCACCAGCGGCGAGCTGGCCCCGGGCGAGAAGCTGCCGCCCCAGCGCCAGCTCGCCGATCGCCTGGGCGTCACCGTGGGCACCATCACCCGGGCCTACGCCGAGGCCCACCGCCAGGCCTGGGTGGAATCCCGCGTCGGCAGCGGCACCTATGTGCGCCGACCGGCCGAGGCGGACCACGCGCCCTTCTTTCGCGCCGGCCAGCCGGTGGCGGACGGGGTCATCGACATCAGCATGAGCCTGCCGCCGCCCCACCCGCTGCGTGCCCGGGGCCTGCAGCGGGCGCTGCAAGCGATCACCGAGGACCCCGCGGCCCTGCAGGCCGCCACCGACTACCAGCCGGAGGCGGGCAGCGAGGCCCAGCGGGCGCGCATCGCCGCCTGGCAGGGCAGCCTCGGCCTCCCCGACGACCCCACGCGATTGCTGATCACCCAGGGGGGCCAGCACGGCATTCACCTGGTGACGCGCACCCTCGCCCAGCCGGGCGACCTGGTGGCAGGCGACGCCCTGACCTATCCCGGCTTCGTCTGCGCCGCCCAGCAGGCTCACCTGCGTCTGATGGCAGTGCCGATGGACGAGGACGGCATGGACGTCGAGGCCCTGGCCCGGCTGTGCGCCCGTCAACCGCCACGCCTGCTCTACACCACTCCGGACCTCAACAATCCCACCGGGGCACGGCTCTCCGACGCCCGTCGCGAGCGCCTGGCGGCCCTGGCCCGGGAACATGACATCTGGCTGGTCGAGGACGCGGTGCAGTACCTGCCCGAGGCCGAGCGAGGCACGCCGCTGATCGAGCTGGCCCCCGAACGCACCCTGCACATCTTCAGCACGTCCAAGGTGCTGGCCGGCGGGCTGCGCATCGGCAGCCTCACGGTGCCTGAGCAGTTGCAGGAACGCCTCTGCTCGGCCCTGCGCTCCCAGAGCTGGATGGTGCCGCCGCTGATGGTGGAGGCGGCCTGTCGCTGGATGGAGGATCCCGGCAGCCGCGAGCTGCTGCGTTGGCAGGTCGACGAGCTCGCCGCTCGCCGCACCCTGGCACTGGAACGCCTGGCCGCCTACGGGCCGATGAGCCGCGAGGGCTCGTCGCTGGTATGGCTGCCGCTGCCGGCGGGACGACGCAGCAGCGAGGTGCAGGCACTGCTCGCCCGGCGAGGGGTCAAGGTCTCCACCCCCGAGCCGTTCTGCATGGGCAGCGAGCCGGCGCCCCAGGCCGTGCGACTATGCCTGGGCCCGGCCGAGACCCGCGAGATCCTCGATCGAGCGTTAACAATCGTCGATGAGCTATTATCGGAGCCGCCCTCCTCGCCCTGGCAGACCCTATGACGGCGTGATTCACCCTTCGTGGTGCTCTTCGAGTGGGCCCAGGAACGGGTCGAGCGCCTCGACGACGTGCTGGGGGTCTGGCCGCTGCACGGCGTGTGCGGCCTGTGGGGCGGCATCGCCGCGGGCATCTTCGGCCAGGCGTGGCTGGGCGGCCTCGGCGGGGTCAGCCTGATGGCCCAGCTGGTCGGGTCGCTCGCCGGCGTGGCGGTCGCGGTGGCCTGGTCGTCTACGGCCTGGTGGCCAGGGTCTCCGGCCTGCGCCTGACCCAGGAGGAGGAGTTCAACGGCGCCGACCTGAGCATCCACCGCATCGGCGCCACCTCGCTGGACTGATCCCGCCCGTGGGGCACCGCGTGTGCCGCAACTCCTTGCTGGCGCTGCCCGCCGAGACTCACCGGCGGGCAGCGGACGGTCAGGGCCTATTCGTCCAGGGTTTCTCCGGACCCGCCGAGCTCCACCGGGACGTCCTTCATCTTGGGCAGGCCATCAGGGATCCGCAGCACCGCCTCCTGGTAGTGCACATGCAGCCGGGGCTCGAAGGGCAGATCGGCCAGCAGCGCCGCGTAGACATCGACCAGGCCCATCCCGGGGTGCTCGGTCAGGACATGGCCGCCGCAACGCCGGCACCATTGGCGCCGGCTATTGGGGGTCTTCTGGTAGCTGTCCAGCTCCTCACGGCCTTGGGTGATCTGCACCGCCTCGGGCTTCCAGAGGGTGAAGGCGTTCACCGGGCCGGCCGACCAGTGCCGGCAGGACTCACAGTGACAATACCCCATGGCCTCCGGCGCCCCCACGACCTCTACCTGCACGGCGCCACAGAAACAGCCGCCTCGATAGTGCTGACTCATCGTTCACCTCCGTCGCCACCACTGGGTTCCCGTTCAGTGTAGCGTCCGGATCGTCCCGCCCTCCCGGCGGAATGAACGAGCGATGCCGCGCCCGGGGGGCCGGAGCCTCCGAGGGTGGACCTTCCGTCGCCCAGCACCTACACCTTGAACATGGGCATGCCACAGGCAGGGGACCGCGCGGTGCAGGGACCGGGGGGCGTCATTCGCTTCCTGGGCCTGGTGCTGCTGGGGGCACTCATCGGCGGCCTGGCGGCGCTGGCGGCCGTGGGGTTCGTGGCCGCGGTGCTGTGGCTCAACGACCTGCTGCTGATCTCCCCCCGCGGGCGTATGATGTTCGCCCACCCCGAGCTGCTGGCCCTGGCCACCGTGCTGGTGCCGGCCATCGGCGGCCTGGTGGTGGGCCAGCTGCACCGCGCCATTCCCGAGCGTCGCCCCCACACCCCCGCCGACGTGATCGCCGCGGTCCAGACCCGGCGCGGCCGCCTGCCTGCCCGGGCCGGGGTGCTCTCGGCCCTCTCCGGCCTGGTCTCCCTGGGGGCCGGGGCCTCGGTGGGCCAGTACGGCCCGCTGGTGCACATGGGCGCGACTCTCGGCTCGGCGGCGACGCGGCTGCTGCGCCTGGGCCGCTCGGAGGACAACATCACCATCGCCTGCGGCGTCGCGGCGGCCATCGCCACCGCCTTCAACGCGCCCCTGGCGGGCATCGTCTTCGCCCACGAGGTGGTACTGCGCCACTATGCCCTGCGCGCCTTCGCGCCGGTGGCCGCGGCGGCCCTGGTCGGGCACGTGATCGCCACCAACGTGCTGGCCCGCGGGGCCCTCTTCCACGTGGTCGAGCCCGCCCTGCCCCGACCCTGGGAGTTCGCCGCCTTCCTCGCCATCGGCGGCCTCGGCGCCCTGGTGGCCGGCGCCTACATGCGCAGCATCCTGGCGGTGGGCCGCCTCGCCGCTCGCCTGCCTTTGGCGCCCCCGCTGCGCCCGGCGCTGGCCGGGGCGATGCTCGGCGTGGTCGCGCTGTGGGTCCCCGACATCCTGGGCATGGGCCAGGAGGCCCTGCGCTTCGCCACCATCGCCGGGGCCTTCGGCGGCCTCGAGCTGGGCGTGGTGCTGGTGCTCAAGCTGGCGGCCACGGCGCTGTGCCTGGGGATGGGCTTCGGTGGCGGGGTGTTCAGCCCGGCGCTGGTGATCGGCACCCTCTTCGGTGCGCTGTGCGGCACCCTGGTGGCCGCGGCCGGCGGCGCCCAGGACACCTTCGTCTTCTACGCCATCTGCGGCATGGTGGCGGTGACCGCGCCGGTGATCGGCGCCCCCCTGACCAGCCTGCTGATCGTCTTCGAGCTCACCGGCAGCTATGCCCTGACCACCGCGGCCCTGGCCAGCGTGACCCTGGCGAGCCCCATCGCCGCCCAGCTGTTCGGCCGCTCGCTGTTCGACATCCAGCTCGCCGGGCGCGGGCTCGACCTCTCCTCGGGGCGCAGCCGCGCGGTGCTCGAGGACGCCCGGCTCGAGCAGCTGATGAGCCAGGAGGGCGTGACCCTGCGCCCCGACGCCAGCGTGGCCGAGGCCGTGGCGCGGCTCGGCCGAGCCGGCCACGGCGAGGCCTACCTGGTCGACGCCGAGGGCCGCTACCGGGGCAGCGTGACCCTGGCCGACCTGGAGGTGATCCGCGAGCAGGGCGAGGAGGCGCGCACGGTGGACGACTGCCCGCAGACGCCGCGCCCGGTGCTCGGCCCGCAGACCTCGGTGTGGACGGCGATGCGCCAGCTGCAGGAGATGACCGGCGAGGCCATCGCCGTGGTGGATGACGACGACACCTTCCTGGGCGTGGTCTTCGAGGCGAGCATCGCCCGGGCCTTCCTGCGCTACAGTGACGAGCTGCGGCGGGAGGAACACGGTGCGGGCTAGCGGCCTCTGCCGGGCGTGCGCCCTGGCACTGGGGCTCTGGGCGGCCTGGCCGGCCGCCGCCGCCCCCGAGGGCATCACCGTGCTGAGCTGGGGGGGCGCCTACGAGCGCGCCCAGCAGCGCGCCCTCTTCACGCCCTTCACCGCGGCCACCGGCACCCCGGTCAGCGTGGCCCGCTACGATGGCGGGCTCGCCGGCCTGCGCCGGGCCGTTGCCACGGGCGAGGTGCCCTGGGACGTGATGGACATGACCCGCAGCGAGGCCATGGCGGCCTGCCGCGAGGGGCTGCTCGCGCCGCTGTCGCCGTCGCTGGCCGAGCCGGCACCGGACGGCACCCCCGCCGAGCGCGACTTCATCGACGGCGCCTTCGGTCCCTGCAGCATCACCCACTCGGTGTTCGCCACCGTGGTGGCCTATCGCCGCGACGCCTTCCCCGGCCGGCGGCCCACGCGGATCGCCGATCTCTTCGATCAGCGGCGCTTCCCCGGCCCGCGGGCCCTGCAGCGCACCCCCTCGGTCAACCTGGAATGGGCCCTGCTGTCCTACGACGTGCCCCGCGAGGAGCTCTACCGGCTGCTCAGCACTCGGCGCGGCCTGTCGCTGGCCCTGGAGCGCCTGGCCGGCCTGGAGGACCTGCGCTGGTGGGAGGCCGGCAGCACCCCGCCCCAACTGCTGGCCGAGGGCGAGGTGGTGATGGCCTCGGGCTACAACGGCCGTTTCTTCGATGCCATGGTCAACCGCGACGTGCCCATCGACATCCTCTGGGACGGCCAGGTCCAGGAGCACGAGGTGTGGGCCATCCCGCGCCAGGCGCCGCATCCCGAGGCGGCCCGGGCCTTCATCCGTTTCGCCACCGCCACCGAGCGCCAGGCGGCGCTGACCCGCTATATTCCCTACGGGCCCTCGCGGCACAGTGCCGCCATGCGCATCACCACCCACGAGGACAGCGGCATCGACATGCGCCTGCACATTCCCACCCATCCGCTCAACGCCGAGCGGGCGGTGACCAAGGACGAGGCCTGGTATGCCCGGACCCGGGAGCGCATCGGCGACTACTTCCGCGCGGCCCTGCTCCCCGACGCCGACGAGACGACGCCCGACGACTGACCCTCACAGGAGAGCCCATGCTCGACATCGCCACCCTTCGCGAGGCCCGGGCGCGCCTGGGCGACACCCTGCCCGTCACGCCCCTGGTGCCGGACCATGGCCTCTCCGAGCGCCTCGGCCGGCGGGTCTGGCTCAAGGCCGAATCGCTGCAGCGGACCGGTTCCTTCAAGGCCCGCGGGGCCCTGAACTGGCTGCGCACCGCGAGCCCCGACGAGCTGGCCGGCGGCCTGGGGGCGGTCTCGGCCGGCAACCATGCCCTGGGGCTGGCCTGGGCCGCCCGCCAGGCCGGGGTGCCGGTGACCATCGTCATGCCCGAGGACGCCAGCGCCTTCAAGGTCGCGGGCAGCCGCGAGCTGGGTGCCGAGGTGATCCTCCACGGCGACATCCACGCCGCCTGGACGCTCATGCACCGGCTGGTGGACGAGCGCGGCCTGACCCTGGTGCATCCCTACGACGACGAGCGCATCATCGCCGGCCAGGGCAGCGTCGGCCTGGAGCTGCTCGACCAGGCCCCCGAGGCCAGTGCCGTGCTCTGCCCCATCGGCGGCGGCGGACTGATCTCGGGCATCGGCGTGGCTGCCGCGGCCCTGCGGCCGTCGCTGCGCCTGATCGGGGTGGAGCCCCTGGGCGCGGCCAGCATGGCCCATGCCTGGGCCGAGGGCGGCCCGGCCCCGCTGGCCCGGGTCGAGACCGCCGCCAAGAGCCTCGCCGCGGCCATCGTCGGCGAGCACACCTACCCGCTGTGCCGGGCCCATGTGACGGCCCTGGCGCAGGTCGGCGAGGCCGACCTCGAGCGCGCCATGCATCACCTGCTCTACGGCGCCAAGCTGATGGTCGAGCCCGGCGCCGCCGTGGGCATCGCCGCCCTGCTGGCCAGGCACGGGCCCGACCTGCCGCCGGACGGCGACCTGGTGGTGGTGCTCACCGGCGCCAACCTCGGCCCCGACGAGCTGCGCGACTTCACCTGATAGAGGGATCGCGGGCACTGCCGCCAAGAATCACGCAGCGCCACAGCGAGGACACCCGGCGCAGGCCGGCTGTCGGAGAGGGTGACGGGGTACGGCGAGGCGAAGGGCTAACGCCGGCCGATCCGCTCCAGCTGCCGCTCCAGCTTGCCCATGGCATTGAACAGGTCGCGATACTCGCCAACGCTCAGGGTGGCCACCAGTTCGGCTTCCCAGGCCTGCGCATCGGGGACCAGGCTCGCGAGCAGTTCCTCGCCCGCCGGGGTCAGGTGCAGGTCATGGACGCGCTGGTCGTGGACCGACGGCTCCCGATGGATCAGGCCACGGTCCTCCAGCGCCTGAACGGCGCGCGAGACCCGCGCCTTGTCCATGTTCGTGTAGGTGCAGATCTTCTTCGCCGTCAGCTCGTCGCAGTGGCTGAGCCAGGCCAGCACCCGCCACTGGGCGACATTGATGTCGTAGCGCTCGGCGTACATGCGCTCCAGCTCGTCGCTGATGCGATCGGCCAGCCGGTTGAGCCGATAGGGCAGGAACTGGGACAGATCCAGCTCCGCACGGGGAAGGGAACCGGATCCGGCATCCCCCTCCGCGCCGGCGGAGGCCCCATGCTCACCGCTTGATCGCTCGTCTACCTCCATGGGCCCTCCTCAGTAAGGTCGTGTCGCCGGGGAGAGTACGACAGCGGGCAGGGCCGGCGCCAGCCAGCCCGTGGCCCCACCACCCCGGCCACTGGATAGTCTCATCATCAACCAAAAAACCGACATTCACGCACAAGACTTAAGTCTACACACGGGGTAACCGTCTGTTTTACCTCGATTACCATACCCAGCTACGACATTTCCCGGCAGGAGGTGCACCAGCTCGCTGGACAAATGGTTTCAATAGAAACTATATTGCCGTCATTCGCCCACGGCGGCCGGTAAGGCCAGGGCCCCGTCGCCCACGATCGGAGACACTGCCGGGGCCCGCCTGACCCGGCATTCGGCGTCCCGGCCGAGGCCGCCGAATCGCCAGGCCCGTCAGGCCAACAGGAACAGCGCCGATTTCCAGAGGATTACGAGATGGTCACCGATACCCTTGAGTATCAAAGCGGTTTTCGCAATCACTTCGCCACCGAGGCGTTGCCCGATGCCTTGCCCAAGGGTCAGAACTCTCCCCAGCGCTGCGCCTATGGCCTCTATGCGGAACAGCTGACCGGCTCGGCCTTCACCTCGCCGCGCCCGCAGAACCTGCGCAGCTGGCTGTACCGCATCCGCCCCTCGGTGGTGCAGGGCGCCTATCAGCCGCTGGACAACCGGCGCGTGGCCACCGCGCCGCTGGCCGAGCCGGCCGCCGACCCCAACCAGATGCGCTGGGATCCGGCCCCCCTGCCCGACGCCCCCACCGATTTCGTCGAGGGTCTGCTGACCATCGCCGTCAACGGTGACGCCGGCGCCCAGTCGGGCTGTGGCGTGCATGTCTATGCCTTCAACGCGGACATGACCGAGCGCTTCTTCTACGACGCGGACGGGGAACTGCTGATCGTGCCCCAGCTGGGCACGCTGCGGCTGCGCACCGAGCTGGGCGAGCTGGACGTGGCCAATGGCGAGATCGCGGTCATCCCCCGCGGGATCAAGTTCCAGGTGCGGCGCGGCGACGGGGTGGACGCGGCCCGGGGCTATGTCTGCGAGAACTACGGCAGCCCCCTGGAACTGCCGGGCCTGGGGCCCATCGGCGCCAACGGCCTGGCCAACCCCCGGGACTTCCAGAGCCCGGTCGCGGCCTACGAGGACCGCCCGGGCGACATCTCGCTGGTGGCCAAGTTCGCCGGTCGCTTCTGGCAGACCCGCCTGGACCATTCCCCGCTGGACGTGGTGGCCTGGCACGGCAACTACGCGCCCTACAAGTACGACCTGGCCAACTTCAACACCATCAACACCGTGAGCTTCGACCACCCGGATCCCTCGATCTTCACGGTGCTCACCTCGGCCTCGGACACCCCGGGCATGGCCAACCTGGACTTCGTGATCTTCCCGCCGCGCTGGATGGTGGCCGAGAACACCTTCCGCCCGCCCTGGTTCCACCGCAACCTGATGAGCGAGTTCATGGGCCTGATCCACGGCGCCTACGATGCCAAGGCCGAGGGCTTCGTGCCGGGAGGCGCCAGCCTGCACAACTGCATGTCGCCGCATGGGCCGGATGCCGAGACCTTCGACAAGGCCTCCACGGCAGAGTTAACACCGCAGTATCTAGGGAATACGTTGGCCTTCATGTTCGAGAGCCGCTATGTCTATCACCCGACCGGCGCCGCGCTGGACGCCGATTTCCGCCAGCGCGACTACGTCGATGTCTGGTCGACGCTGCGCTCGCACTTCGACCCGACCCAGCCCTGAACCGCTGACTTCCGGACGGGGCCGCCACGGCCTCGCCCCCTGACGAAAGGATCAAGAGACGATGAAACTCGCTACCCTCAAGACCGGTCGTGACGGCGAACTGATCGTGGTCTCCCGCGACCTCAGCCGCGCCGTTCGCGCCACCGAGATCGCCCTCACCCTGCAGCAGGCCATCGAGAACTGGGACGAGTTCAGCCCGCAGCTCGAGGCCCTCTACACCCGGCTCAACGAGGACCAGGCCGAGGGCGCCTTTGACCTCGACATGGCGAGCCTGCACTCGCCGCTGCCGCGCACCTACAACTGGGCCGACGGCTCGGCCTACCTCAATCATGTGCAGCTGGTGCGCCGGGCCCGCAATGCCGAGATGCCGGAGACCTTCTGGACCGATCCGCTGATGTACCAGGGCGGCGGCGATCGCTTCCTGGGACCCCGGGACGACATCGAGGCCGTCAGCGAGGCGCATGGCATCGACTTCGAGGGCGAGATCGCGGTGATCACCGACGACGTGCCCATGGCCGTCGCCCCGGAGCAGGCCGCCGGCCACATCAAGCTGGTCATGCTGGTCAACGACGTCAGCCTGCGCGGCCTGATCCCGGGCGAGCTGGCCAAGGGCTTCGGCTTCTTCCAGGCCAAGCCGGCCTCCGCCTTCTCGCCGATCTGCGTGACGCCGGACGAGCTGGGCGACGCCTGGCAGGACGGCAAGGTCCACCTGCCGCTCACCGTGCACCTCAATGGCGAGAAGTTCGGCGAGCCGGAGGCGGGCCCCGACATGATCTTCGGCTTCCCGCAGCTGGTGGCCCATGCGGCCAGGACCCGCTACCTGGGCGCCGGCGCCATCATCGGCTCCGGCACGGTCTCCAACCCCGACGCCGATGGCGGCCCCGGCAAGCCGGTCGCCGACGGCGGGGTGGGCTACAGCTGCCTGGCCGAGGTGCGCATGGTGGAAACCATTCTCCACGGCGAGGCGAAGACCCCCTTCATGCGGTTCGGCGATCGCGTGCGCATCGAGATGTTCGACCGCCAGGGCCAGAGCATCTTCGGCGCCATCGACCAGCAGGTCGTGAAGTACGACCCCGAGTGACGGCCCCGAGGAGGCAACCATGACGACGCTGTATGGCTACTTCCGCTCGTCGGCCGCCTATCGGGTGCGCATCGCGCTGAACCTCAAGGGCCTGGCCTATGACCAGGCCCCGGTCAACCTGGTCAGGGGCGAGCAGCGCGGCGACGACTTCCGGGCCCGCAATCCCCAGGGCCTGGTCCCGGTGCTCGAGACCGACGAGGGCCACCGCCTGACCCAGTCGCTGGCGATCTGCGAATACCTGGAGGAGCGCCATCCCGCCCCCGCCCTGCTGCCGGCGGACGCCGCCGGGCGGGCCCGGGTCCGCGGACTGGCCCAGCTGGTGGCCAGCGAGATCCATCCCCTCGACAACCTGCGTGTGCTCAAGTACCTGGTCCACGAGCTCGAGGTCGACGACGCGGCCAAGCTGGCCTGGTACCACCACTGGATCCACGAGGGCTTCGCCGCCCTGGAGGCCATGCTGACCCGGGAGGCCGGCACGGGCGAGTTCTGCCACGGCGACACGCCGACCCTGGCGGATATCTGCCTGGTGCCCCAGGTCTTCAATGCCGAGCGCTTCGACTGCGACCTCTCGGCCTACCCGACGATCCGGCGGATCGTGGCCACCTGCCGGGGGCTGCCGGCTTTCCAGCAGGCCGCCCCGCAGGCGCAGCCGGACGCCACCTGAACCGCCACATCCAGACGACGTGACGGGCGCGGTGGCCACCGCGCCCGTCTCGGTCAGACACGCCGACCCTAGGCACCCGAGCAGGGTGTCGAGGGGCACATACTCCCTTTATGCTGGCCACAATCGACGACCAAGGGAGACCACCATGACCTGGGACCAGCAGGAGATCCGCCTCGCCCCCCGCCCCCGGGGCTTTCACCTGATCACCGACGAGATCACGGCCGCCCTGCCGGGGCTCGCCGACCTGGAAGTAGGCCTGCTGCACCTGCAGCTGCTGCATACCTCGGCCTCGCTGACCCTCAACGAGAACGCCGACCCGGACGTGCGCCATGATATGGACGCCTTCCTGCGCGACCTGGTGCCCGGCGACCTGCCCTACTTCCGCCATACGCTAGAGGGGCCGGACGACATGCCCGCCCATGTGGCGGCGAGCCTGCTCGGCACCCAGCTGACCCTCGCGGTGCGCGGCGGTCGGCTGGCGCTCGGCACCTGGCAGGGCCTCTGGCTCGGCGAGCATCGCGATCAGGGCGGTGCCCGACGGCTCATGGCGACCCTCAACGGGCGCTGAGCACGTTGAGGCACAAGAAGCTGGCGCGGCCCGCGAGCGTCCCACAGGCGAGCGCGGTCCAGGCCGAGCGCCGGCTCCCCCGCGCCGATCGAATCATGAAAAATCACTGCATAACAACGACCTATGTCCTGCACACAGGTTTACTTCCCGCCGCGCCATTGATACAAGTCAAGGGTCCACATCCGCTGCTGAGCTAGCCTTGAAGGCACCTGGGTTCCGCGCACGTTGCACAGGCGGACCGCGGGGCAACCACCGATCGATGCTGACTCGAGCGGGCCCCGGGCCCGCCAGGAGACATACCATGCAACGTCGCAGCTTTCCCCTCTCCCTGGGCACGGCCCTGGCCCTCGCGGTGCTCGCCAGCCCGGCCGCCATGGGGCATGGCGGTGCGCATATGGACCCCGATGATCAGGACCGAGGCCCCGCCATGATGGGCGGCTATCCCGGCCAGGACATGGGCCCCGGCATGATGGGCGGCTACCCCGGCCAGGGCACGGGGCCCGGCATGATGGGCGGCTACCCCGGCCAGGGCATGGGGCCCGGCATGAGGGGCGGCTACCCCGGCCAGGGCATGGGGCCCGGCATGATGGGTGGCTACCCCGGCCAGGGCATGGGCCCCGGCATGATGGGCGGCTACCCCGGCCAGGGCATGGGCCCCGGCATGATGGGCGGCTATCCCGGCCAGGGCATGGGCCCCGGCATGATGGGCGGCTACCCCGGCCAGGGCATGGGGCCCGGCATGATGGGCGGCTATCCCGGCCAGGGCATGGGGCCCGGCATGATGGGCGGCTACCCCGGCCAGGGCATGGGCCCCGGCATGATGGGCGGCTATCATGGCCAGGGCATGGGGCCAGGTTTCTGGACCCTGCTCACCCCGGAACAGCACCAGCAGGCCCGACAGCTGATGACGGAACACCAGGCCGCCCAGTATGAGCGCCGCGGCGAGATGATGCGGCTCCGGCAGTCCCTGATGGCGGAACTCCATGCCGAGGACGCACCGGATGCCGACGCCCTCGCGGAGACCCAGGCCCGCCTGGCCGAGCTGCAGCGCCAGATATGGCTCGAACATCGCGCCCTGCATGATGCCCTGCTGGGCCTGCTCGACGAGGAGCAGCGCCAGCGACTCACCCCCGGGGACCAAGCCTCCCCCGAATGACCTGCGACCCGGCCGGCCCCCCGCCGGCCATCCATCACCGGAGACCCACGATGAAAGCCAGCCTGGCCCCCCTGCTGACCACCGGCCTGCTGCTCACCGGCGGCATCGCCCACGCCGATGCCCTCGAGGCGCGGCTCTACAAGAATCCCTCCTGCGGCTGTTGCACGGCCTATGCCCGCCAGATGGAGGCCCGCGGCTTCGAAGTGGAGGTCATCGACACCCAGGACATCGGCAGCGTGAAGCAGGCCGCCGGCATCCCCTACGGGGAAGGGGCCTGCCATACCATCGAGCTCGAGGGCTATGTGATCGAGGGCCATGTGCCCTTCGCCGCCATCGATCGCCTGCTGGAGGAACGCCCCGACATCGACGGCATCGGCCTGGCCGGCATGCCCACGGGTACCCCGGGAATGCCCGGCCCCAAGCAGGCCCCCTATGAGGTGAAGCAGTTCACCGACCGTGAGGCCTCGCCCTGGATGACGATCTGATCGCATCCACGGCCAGCCGCGCTATGCTGGAAGGTGTGGAGTCCTACATGCCAAGAGAAGGGAGACACGGTAACCCGACGTTTCGGCCCTGGCGGCCGAAGGAGGCAATGTCATGGCCATGCCGATGACGATACGGGAATACCTCCGCGCCTGTGATATCGACTACGAGGAAGTTCCCCACCCACGCGAGGTCTCGACCAGCCGCATTGCGCAGATGTCGCATGTCGGCGGCAACCAGATGGCCAAGGCGATCATGCTGCATGGTGACGCCGGCTATCGCGTCGCCGTGGTGCCCAGCACCTGCGATGCCGACCTGGAGAAGCTCTCGCAACTCTTCCACGAGAAGCTGGAACTGGCCTCGGAAGACGAGATCCGGCGGGAGTTCGAGGACTGCGACCCCGGGGCCACCATCGCGGTGGGCCAGGCCTACGGGCTGCAGGTCTATCTCGACGACCAACTGCGTCACCAGCCGGATATCTACTTCGATGCCGGCGACCATGAGACCCTGGTGCACATGAGCGGCAGCGAGTTCGACCGCCTGATGGCGGACAGCCGCCACGGCGAGTTCAGCCGTCACCACTGACACCAGGCCTCTCGACCTCGACCGGCCATGCGGATACCCGCATGGCCGGTGTTCTATGGGGGCGTGGCCTCGATCAGCAGGTTGCGCGGGGTGAGATCCCGCTCGCAGAAGGTGGCCAGGGCGACCCGGAAGCCGGCCTCCTCCAGCAGGCGCACGCGGTCCAGGGCCAGCCAGATCTCCAGCGGGCGCCGGAACAGGTGGCGGACCAGCTCCAGCCGCGTGACCGCGGCCAGGCGCCGCCAGCCGGCGGCCTCATAGGCGGGCCAGTCGAGTCCCGCCGGCAGGGCCAGGCCCTTGCGCTCGGCCGCCCAGTGGCAGAAGCCGGCGAAGCCGTCGGGCAGCTTGCCATAGGCCAGGCTGGGCACCGGCAGGTAGGCATCGACCTGCCGCACCTCCCGCTGCAGCAGGTCGAACCCCAGCCGCCAGGCATTGGCCCGTTCGCGGTGGCGGCGCACGCCGCGCGGCGCGGTGACCGTCTCCTGCACCGCCATGGCCAGGTCCTCCCGGCTCGGCGTCCAGTCCCCGGCCGCCAGGAGCTCCCGGCCCTGGCGGGACAGCGGCCGGTAGTCCGCCGCGGCGGTGCGGTGGTAGCAGCAGGGGGCCAGGCTCACGGCGGTGCCGGTCGCGGCGGCCAGGCTCAGCAGCCGCCCATGCAGGTCGCCGCAGGCATGCAGGGCCGCGACCCGCACGCCGGGCGCCAGCCAGCGCGCGGCGTCGGTGGCCATCACGTCCTGGGGCTGCAGGCGGACCGTCAGGCCCTGCCGGTCGGCCCGGTCCTGGCCCGCCTCGCAGAGGCTCGGCTGCCACTCCAGCCCCGTCACCGGTCGCCGATGCAGCCGTGCCAGGGTCCGGCCCAGGTGGCCCTTGCCGGCACACCACTCCACCAGCTCCCCCTCACCGACGGGCACCCGGGACGCGAAGGCCTGGATCTGTCGCCACTTGCGCGCGCCGATGCCCTCGCCCCAGTCATCCGGCAGCGCGGAAGCGGGCGACGCGCCCGACGGCAGGGCCACCAGCGCGGCCAGCTCGTCCACCGGCAACCAGGCCGCCAGTGGCGAGTCCTCGAAGGGCGCGGCCTGCAGCCGATCCACCGCGTCGTCGGGCAACGCCAGCAGGGTATCCGCGAGACCGGCGGCGCGACCGCGCCAGGGCATCTCGCGATGCTGGAAGGGCAGCGGGCGCCACAGGGCCTGCCACTCGGCCAGCAGGGCGGTCAGGCGCTGGAAGCGTTGGGCATGGGACAGGGGCATGACGCCTTCCGGGGATGGATCGCGGGAGACGCAGGGTAACGCATTCCCCGCCCCGGAGCATGGCCCGCTTTGCTCGCGCCCCGCCTCGGGGTAGGGTGAGATACCCAGCCGCCCCCGCGAGGAAGCCTCCCATGTCGCGACGTGCCCGTCTCGCCGACCTCGGGTCCCGCCTGGCCCTGGTGGCGGGGCTCGCCCTGCCGCTCACCGCTCTGGCCGAGCCCTGCCCGGCGCCCGGCCAGTGGCTGGCCGCCGACGGCACACCGGTGGCCGCCGACGCGCTGATGCGCGACCTGGCCCGCCAGTCGGTGGTGCTGCTCGGCGAGGAGCACGACCGGCTGGCCCATCATCGCTGGCAGCTGCATACCCTGGCCGGCCTGCATGCCCTGCGCCCCGACATGGTGATCGGCCTGGAGATGCTGCCCCGGGAGGCCCAGCCGGCCCTGGATGCCTGGGTGGCCGGTGAGCTCGATGAGGCCGCGTTCCTCGAGGCCAGCGACTGGGCGGCGGCCTGGAGCCTCGACCCGGCCCTCTACCTGCCGATCCTGCACTTCGCCCGCATGCATGGGGTGCCCCTCAGGGCGCTGAACGTCGCCCCCGCCCTGCGTCGCCGGCTGGCCAGCGACGGCTGGGCGTCGGTCCCCGCCGGGGAGCGCTTCGATATCCCGCCTCCCGCCGCCCCCTCGCCGGCCTACCGTCGCTCCCTGGCCGAGGCCTTCGACCGGCATGCCGGGGACGACGATCCCGCCGCGCTGGAGCGCTTCGTCGCCGCCCAGCTGGTCTGGGACCGGGCCATGGCCAGCGCCCTGGCCGAGGCCGCCGAGGGCGATGCCCTGGTGGTGGGCCTGATGGGCCTGCGCCACCTGACCTTCGGGCACGGCGTGCCCCATCAGCTGGCCGACCTGGGCGTGACCGATCAGCAGAGCCTGATGCCACGCCCGCGGCAAGCGGACTGCCAGGCGCCACCCGAGGGGCTGGCCGATGGCTACTTCACCCTCGGCGACGAGGCTCCCTTCGCGCCCCCGGCGCCGCCGCGCCTCGGCGTGATGATCGGCCCCCACCCGGTCGGGGTGGTGATCCAGTCGGTCGGGCCGGACTCGGTGGCCGCGGCGGCCGGCCTGCGCGAAGGCGACGTGATCCTCGCCGCGGCGGGTCGGCCGCTGGACGCCCCCGCGGAGCTGTCCGCCCGGGTCCGCGAGCAGCCCCCGGGGACGCTGCTGCCCCTCGTGATCCGTCGCAACGACGATGTCCGGGAGGTGCTGGCCCGCTTCCCGGCCACGCCCCCGTGACGCGGTGGCGTCCTGCACCATCATGGCCGGCACCGCCATGTGGTCCAGGATGCCGGCGGCGAGACGCAGGCACCTGGCCGGCGCCCCCGCCTCGCTCTCGGTGCGCCCGCCACGCCCGGGAACGAGGGTCCCCGGGGCCCGTCCTCCCCGCGGCCCGCCCTTCCTTAAGAAAGCCTTAAGCTTTCCCCCTCAGACTACCGCCGCCACGCACGCCCCGCCGGCATCAGGATCCTCGGCCATGCAGGACGGGATATCCCGTCGATGACGACATTTCATAAGTCGATCAACCAGACCAAATAGTGATATCTCCGGTCCTGATGTAGAATCTTGCGCGCTTCCACCCCCTCCTCCCATCTTTCCCAGGATGTTTTCGTTCATGCTGACTCACCGACATTCCCCCCACTGGCTCCGGCACAGCGCCCGATGGCCAGGGGTTCTCGTGCTCGTCGTTCTGGCGCTGTTCAGCCCACCGGTGCTGGCCGCCGGTGCCGGTGAGCTCGACCTGACCTATTCGCTGAGCGGCTTCACCGCGGTGATGCTGTTCCTCGTCGCCTATGGCCTGGTGATGGCCGAGGAACAGCTGCACATGCGCAAGTCGAAGCCCGTGCTCGTGGCGGCGGGCCTTATCTGGATGTTGATCGGTTGGATCTATGTCCAGGAAGGCCTGCCGGACGCCGCCGAGCACGCCTTCGGCGAGACCCTGCTGGAGTACACCGAACTGCTGCTCTTCCTGCTGGTGGCGATGACCTACGTCAACGCCATGGAAGAGCGCCGCGTCTTCGACAAGCTGCGCGCCTGGATGGTGCAGAAGGGCTTCAGCTACCGCACCCTGTTCTGGATCACCGGCATCCTGGCCTTCTGGATCTCGACCGTCGCCAACAACCTGACCACCGCCATGCTGATGTGCGCGGTGGTGCTCAAGGTGGCCGAGGGTGACAAGCGCTTCATCAACCTGTGCTGCGTCAACATCGTGGTGGCCTCGAATGCCGGTGGCGCCTTCAGCCCCTTCGGCGACATCACCACCCTGATGGTATGGCAGGCCAAGCTGGTGGAATTCCAGGAGTTCTTCGAGCTGCTCGGGCCGTCGCTGGTCAACTACCTGCTGCCGGCCCTGGTGATGAGCGCCTTCATCAGGAACCGCAAGCCCGGCTCCCTCGAGGAGATGGTCTGGCTCAAGCGCGGCGCCCGGCGCATCGTCTTCCTGTTCCTGCTGACGGTGGTGATCGCCGTGCTCTGCCATACCGTGCTGCAGCTGCCGCCGGCCCTGGGCATGATGATGGGCCTCGGCTTCCTGCAGTTCTTCGGCTATTACCTGCGCCGCAGCCTGCCGCGCTCCCTGGCCCGCAAGCGTACCCGCTACAGCCAGCGCGGCGACTGGCGCAAGCTCGAGGCGCTGGGCAGCGTGGTGCCCTTCGACGTCTTTACGCGTATCGCCCGCTCCGAGTGGGATACCCTGCTGTTCTTCTACGGCGTGGTGATGTCCGTGGGCGGCCTGGGCTTCATGGGCTACCTGGCCCTGCTGTCCGAGAGCCTCTATGCCGGCTGGGATCCCACCTGGGCCAACATCGTGCTGGGCATGGTCTCGGCGGTGGTCGACAACATTCCGGTGATGTTTGCGGTCATCTCCATGGAGCCGGACATGTCCATGGGCAACTGGCTGCTGATCACCCTCACCGCCGGTGTCGGCGGCAGCCTGCTCTCCGTGGGCTCCGCGGCCGGGGTGGCGCTGATGGGCCAGGCCCGGGGCATCTACACCTTCGCCGGCCACATGCGCTGGGCCCCGGTCATCGCCCTGGGCTATGTCGCCAGCGTGCTCATGCACCTGTGGCTGAATGCCGAGAGCTTCAACGTCTTCCACTGATCCTGCCCCGCCCGGCGCCTCGGCGCCGGGCCCGCCATGGCTCCTCGAAGCGGGCCATCTCTCCCTCTCCCGCCGCTTGGCGTGACGTCGACGCCCGCCGCCATCGGCCCGGGGAGGGTGACGGCACTGCTATGCTGTTCGGCAAGTACAGCCAGAGCCGCTCCGGCCCCCTGACCCATGACACTCTACCGTTTCGTCACCTGCTGGCGGCTCGAGGCGCCCATCGACCGGGTCTACCGGGCCTTGAGCCACCCGGACCAGTGGCCGGGCTGGTGGCCGGGGCTGGTCGAGGTGGAACCCCTGGCCCGGGGCGACCGACGGGGCATCGGCAGCCGCTACCGCTATACCTGGCGAAGTCGCCTCGGCTACCGATTGCGCTTCGCGATTCGCGTGACCCGGGTGCGCCCGCCCACGCTGATCGAGGCCGAGGCCCGGGGGGACCTGGAGGGCGTGGGACGCTGGGAACTCCGCGAGACGGGAGACGGTACCGAGGTTCGCTACCACTGGCAGGTGCGCACCCGCCGGCGCTGGATGAACCTGCTCGCTCCCCTCGCCCGCCCCCTCTTCACCTGGAGCCATCACGCCATGATGCGACGAGGCGCGCTCGGTCTGGCCGGCTTCCTCCGGGTCCGGCTGCTGGCCAGCACCCCGGCTCGGGAGTGACGCTCGCGACGGCCCGGCTCAGCGCACCAGGCCGAGGCGCGCTCCCGCCCGGCATCGCCAACAAGAGGGCCGGGGCACGAGGCCCCGGCCCGAGACATGCTGTCACCGCCTTACCGCCACCAGGGAGTCTCTTCCCTGACGCTGCGCTGCTGCTCCTGGAGCTGTTCCTGGGGAACCAGCGCCTTGTGCAGGCGTGCACTGCGTTGTTCCCAGTAAGCGGAATCGTTGGCCAGGACCGGAAGCTCACCGGCCTGCATCAGGCTGGTACCACTGCCGGTGTGTAGCCCCGCACTGCGCTGCTGCAATGCCGACGAATCCATGGCCAGCGCCGATGCGGAGGCCAGCAAGCACAGGACGAACGAGGTCGTAAGAATCGTGCGTTTCATGGGACACCTCGAACTGCCGTGAAGCCATCAATGCCGTTCCGCGGAGGCCTGATCCACCTCGTCAAGGCGATCCGCAGACAACCATGCCAGGTCCGGCCGGTCCTGGTGAGAGAGAAGAGGAATCGCATGAAGAAGATGAGGTCGCACATGGGGTACATAGACCCAGGTTCTTTGCGCTTAGCCTTCTGGCCGCCTGGGGTGGGCGTCCGGCCTGGCCTATTAACTATAGTCCCTGGCGAAGCCGAGGGTATCGGCAACCCAGGGGAAAAGGCGGTGGCCGATGCAAAATCAGGCTTTCGACTGCCGAGAGACCCGGCCATGGGCCGGCGACCTTGATGGGCGCCCTATTCTCGGGACTGAGCGCCCGGGACCGGCCCTTGGGCACCGACCGATACCAGCATGGTTAGCGTGCCGCCGCCAGATCACCGAGCAGGGTCGGCGGACAGGCGGGCCACCCGAGGCGCTTGAGCCCCGCCCAGAGGCTGACCTGGTTGGCGGTCAGGACGACGCTGCCGGCCTCCCGGCCCACCGCCGCCAGCCGACCGAGCGTGTCGACGGCCGTGTCGGGCACCAGCAGGGGCATCGAGGGATCGGGGTGCCGGTCGCGGAAGCGGCGGATCTCCGCCAGGAGATCGGCCTGGTGGGAATCGGCGGCATAGGGGCAGTCCAGCGCCTTGGCGTGGCGCACCGTGACGCCCCCCTCACGGAGGAAGTTCACCAGCCGCAGCGTCACATCATCGGGATAGGGGCTCAGCAGGTCGACGTGGTCGCGCCCCAGCGCCTCGAGGGCCTCGAGGAAGGCCAGCGCCGTGCTCGTGACCGGTACGCCCAGTGCGGCCTGCAGCGCGGCGGCCTGCTGCCGGGCCCAGTCCAGGCCCCCGACGAAGCTGGCGCTGGTACAGGCCCAGACCACCGCCTGGGCGCCCTCCGCTACCAGCGCGGTCCCGGCCGGGGCAAGCCGTTCGGGGGCGCCGAGGGCCAACAGTGCGGCCGGGGTATGGTGGCCATCGCTGGGAATCCTGCCGATCTCGAGGCGGGGCAGTCGCTCAGCGTCGGGCCGTGTCGTCCCCAGGGTGTACCACTCGTAGTCATCCGGCCCGTCATCGGGCAGCAGGATGCCCAGGCAGGGCGCAGGCGTCATGGTCGGCCTATTTCGGTCACAACGGAACGCTTCGATCTCGTCTGGCCTTACGCTGGCACATGGCATGTCCCTGGGCAATCCCGTCGGTCAGGCATCGCCAACCTTTCCGGCGCTTCCCGCCGCCTGCATCGAGGCCTCACGTCCTGGGGGCGAGCCGGCGTCACTCTGCCGCGCAACGTGCCACGCCCTCCGCCAGGTCGTGGATGACGCCGGCATAGAGAGCCGGACCGGGCGAGTGCCCCACGCCCAGGGGATCGATGACCACCGAGGTGTCCACGGCCATGTCGCCGAACACGCTGCGCACCAGCTCGGGATTGTACTGCGGCTCGGAGAACACGCAGTCGATGTCGAGCGCCTCGACCCGGCGCTGGATCTCCCGCACCCGCGCCGGGCTCGGGTCGGAGGCATCGCCCAGGGAGATGGCACCGGCGGCCGGCACATCGAAGCGCCGCTCGAAGTACTGGTAGGCATCGTGGAAGACGATGAAACGGGACTCCCCGGCCGCCGCCAGGCGCTGCTCGACGTCCTCGATCAGCCGCTCCAGCTCCGCCTGGCCCTGCAGGGCGTTCTCCCGATAGGTCGCGGCGTGGGCCGGGTCCGCCTCGGCCAGCGCCTCGGCCATGACGCCCAGCCAGACCTGGGCATTGCGAGGATCGAGCCAGGCATGGGGATCGGGGCCCTCATGGCCATGCTGATGGCCACGCTCGACCTGGTGGTCATGGTCATGGTCATGGTCATGGTCATGGTCATGGTCGTCAGTATCGTGGTGACCATGCGCCGGTTCCTCGCCATGCGCATGGGCCTCGAAGGTGGCCCCGTGGCGGTAGTCATGGCGGACCAGGCCGGGCACGTCCAGCAGCTCGACCGTGGTAGCGTCGCCGGCCAATGACGCGAGCGAGCGCTCGAGCCAGGGCGTCAGCGCCTCCCCGACCCAGAACACCACCTCGGCCCGGTCCAGGCTGGCGGCCTCGGAGGGACGCATGGAGTAGCCATGGGGCGAGGCACCGGGCCGGATGACCAGCTCGGGCGCACCGAGGTCCCCCATGACCTGGGAGGCCAGGGCATGCACCGGCGGGATGTCCACCGCCACCGTGGGGACCTCGGCGGCCGCCAGGGCGGGGGTGGCGAGCAAGGGAAGCAGTAGCGAGCGGGAACTGACGAGCATGCGATATCTCCGAGAAGGCCCGTTGCCGGCCATGTTATGTAATGATATAACATCACCAAAATTACCAAGTGTCTCATCAGCATGCAAGGCGATACCACGGTCCTTCCCTCACCGCCAACCCCCCGGCTGCTGGCCGAGGCGGAGCGCCTCTGCCGGCGACGGCGCCTGCAGCTGACGCCCGGCCGTCGGCGGGTCCTGGAGATCCTGCTCGACCGCCGGCGGGCCATGAAGGCCTACGACATCCTCGATTGCCTGGCCGAGGAAGGCGCAGGCGCCCAGCCGCCGATCGTCTATCGCGCGCTGCGCTTCCTGGTCCATCACGGCCTCGTCCACCGCCTGGAGAGCGCCAACGCCTTCGTCGCCTGCCGCGCACCGGAAGCGCGCCATGAGGCGGCCTTCACCCTGTGCCGGCGTTGCGGGTCGGTCGAGGAGATCCTCCTCGAGCCGGGCACCACCGGGATGGTGGCGCCGCCCGGGGGAGCCGGCTTCCGGGTCGACGCCACCATGATCGAGATGCACGGACTCTGCGCCACCTGCCGTCACGAGGACACTCCATGCCCCTGCTGACCCTGCACGACATCGGCGTCACCCGGCGCGGCAACACCATCCTGGCGGGCATCGACCTGGCCCTGCAGGCGGGCGAGATCGTGACCGTCGTGGGACCGAACGGCTCGGGCAAGACCACCCTGCTGCGGGTGATCATCGGTGCCCTGACGCCGACCCGGGGCAAGATCGAGCACCACTCGGCGTTGACCCTCGGCTATGTGCCGCAACGCCTGCACATCGATCCGACGCTGCCCATGACCGTGGCCCGCTTCATGGCCCTGCCCCGGCGCCGGCCCGCCGACGCCCTGCACCGGGCACTCGAGCAGGCCGGCGCCGAGGGGCTGGCCGACCGCCAGATGGCCACGCTCTCGGGGGGCCAGTTCCAGCGCGTGCTGCTGGCCCGCGCCCTGCTCGGGCGGCCCGACCTGCTGATCCTCGACGAGGCCAACCAGGGTCTCGACCATCGCGCCACGGCGGCCTTCTATCGCCAGATCGACCGCGTGCGCCGGGAGCTCGGCTGCAGCGTGCTGATGGTCAGCCACGAGCTGCACGTGGTGATGAAGGCCTCGGACCGCGTGATCTGCCTCAACGGCCACATCTGCTGCCAGGGCCGGCCCGAGGCGGTGGCCAGCTCTCCGGCCTACCGCAACCTGCTGGGCATCGACGAGCGGGACGCGGTGGCCTTCTACCGACACGATCACGCCCTCACGGAGGCCTTGCCATGATGCTCGACGACTTCCTGGTCCGCGCGGCCCTGGGCGGTACCGGCGTGGCCCTGGCCGCCGCGCCGCTGGGCTGCTTCGTGGTCTGGCGACGCATGGCCTATTTCGGCGACGCCACCGCCCATGCGGCCATCCTCGGGGTGGCACTCTCCCTGGTGCTGTCCACCTCGCTGTTCGCCGGGGTGCTGACGGTCTCCTTGCTGATGGCGGTGACCGTGTCGGTGCTGAGCGGCCGGGGCTACGCCATGGATACCCTGCTGGGCGTCACGGCCCACTCGGCGCTGGCCTTCGGGCTGGTAGCGGTCTCCTTCGTCTCCGGCGTGCGCATCGACCTCATGGGCTATCTCGTCGGCGATATCCTGGCCGTGAGCCGGGCGGACCTGGCGATCATCTGGGGCGGCGCGCTGCTGGTGCTGGCCTTGCTCGGCCTGCGCTGGTCGGCCCTGCTGACCGCCACCCTGAGCCCGGACCTGGCCCATGCCAGCGGCATCGACCCGAAGCGCGAGCAGCTGGTGCTCACGCTGTGCCTGGCGATGGTGGTGGCCGTGGCCATCAAGGTGGTGGGCGTGCTGCTGATCGCCGCCTTGCTGATCATCCCCGCCGCCGCGGCCCGGCCCTTCAGCCGTACCCCGGAACGCATGGTGCTGGTCGCGGCGGCGATCGGCGTCCTCTCGGCCAACGGCGGCCTGGCCGCCGCCTATCGCCTGGACACCCCCACCGGCCCCACCATCGTCTGCCTGGCGACGCTGCTGTTCCTGGCGGCCAGCCTGGTCGGACGGCGGCTCGGGCCCACGGCCCCGCGGTCCACCGGACCACGCCAATAGGCGGGCGAGCCTTCTCGTCGCGCCCTCTCGGCCGATGGATCGAGGCGTCAGATCGGCCCTGCCTCGCGCCAGTTCCACTGGCTGCGCGCCACGGCGTCATGGGCGTGCAGGCTCTCGGCGTGCACCACCCGCAGCCGGAAGCCGATCACGCCGGGCTGCTCGCGCAGGACGCGATCCAGCCGACGGGCGGCGTCCTCGCAGAACATCAGGTTCTGCCCGTTGGCCAGGGCGAAGGCCTGCTCGTCGACCCGCTTGACCGCCGTCTGCAGGGCCGTGCCCAGGGCCGACTCCACCCGGTCGATGACCTCGACCACGGGCAGAGTCTCGGTGTCGGGAGCCAGCCGCAGCTGGAGATGCGCCTGGCTGCGCTGGCTGTGCGGCGTGGCGGCGATGCCCTGCTCGTTGCCCAGCCAGGCCCGCACGGCCTCGCGGTCGACGGCCTGCTCCCCGGCGAAGTCGCGGTCGAAGCGTTCCTGGATGAGCTGGCGGGCCAGGGCCGCGGAGCAGGGACAGGTCGAGGAGTAGCCGATGCTCAGCTCCAGCCGCGCCTCGAAACCCGCGGAGGTGAGGCGGCTGCGGATGGCCAGGGGATAGGCCTTCCAGCCCGCCAGGGGGCTGACCAGGGCGGGCCGGCGCAGCATGGCCTCGCCCTCGAACTCGAGGAAGGCGCTCTGCGAGAGCCCGTGGTGGCTGTCGAGGAAATGCGCCAGCACCTCGCGCAACCGCGTCGGGGTGAGGTCCTGGCCGACCAGGCGCTCGAGGGCCAGGTAGAGCCGCGACATGTGGATGCCCCGGGCCTCGGTGTCGTCCAGGCTGACCCCCGCGTCGGCCCGGGCGGCCATGGGCTGCCCCGCCACCTGCAGCGGCAGGTCGATGCCCTCCATGCCGACCCAGGCCAGGATGGCGGGCTGATGGGCGCTGCCCTCGGCGATGTCGATGAGTGAGGTTTGCGTCATGCGTTCGGGTCCTCGGCGGTCTCCGCCTCGATGTCGTGGGTAATGAAGACGAACCGCGGGATGCCGTCGGCATGGGGGCTTTCGTCGCCCGTGTGCAGCCCGGTCCCGATCAGCAGGTCGGCGGCCAGAGCGCCCCGTGTGACCCGGAGCTGCTCGGCGGCGGGGGAGACGTGATCGTCCGACACCGGGTCCGCCTTGCTGATCAACAGCCGGTCGGCGAAGGGGCCGGGCAGGGACTGAGACTGGCTCATCGGGTATCTCCTCTCGCCTTGTGGTAATGGCGTTCCCGTTGTTCCTGACGTGCCTTGGCCTCGACGCAGAGCCGTGCCGTGGGACGAAACATCAGGCGGGCCAGGCCGATCGGCAGGCCCGTCTCCTCGCAATAACCGTATTCGCCCTCGTCGAGGCGTCGCAGCGCCGTATCGATGTTGCGCAACAGGCGGGTCTCACGATCCGCCTGGCGCAGCGCCAGGCGCATCTCTTCCTCGCCGGCGGCCTGATCGAGCTCATCGCCGCCACGCTCATGGTGGGCGATCGATTCGCGCACCTCCTGAAGGCGCATCCCGATGATCTCTCGCTCGGCGAACAGACGGCGCCGAAAGAAGGCCCGCTGCTCGTCGTCCATGTAGGCCTCGTCGGGCATCGCCAGCAGGCGACGCTCCTCTGCGCTGTACGCCATATCGGGGGACTCTCCTGAGCAGCGGGGCGGAAGGTGGCTTCAAACGGCGAAAAAAAGATACGTTATAACATACCATTAAATCAAGCCACTCACGCGTGCCGAACGCTACCGCCGAGGAGTTGCCCATGCCGCTGACCGCCCCCCTGCCCTGCCCCGCCCCCCCGCCACGACGCCTCACTGGGCGGAAGGCGGGGACATCGAGGTGCTGCCACGCATCTTCGAGGACGCCATCAACCTGGCCATGCTGCGCCGTCCGCTGCCCCATGATCTGCTGGCCGGTGCCCTGGCCGAGACGCAGGCCAAGCGCCCCCTGTCCTTCACCTGGCGTGGCGAACCCGGCGATGCCTTGCGGAGCGCGCTGCGGGAGGTGCTGCACTGCCCCGTCGCCTGCGGCCCCCTGGTGGAGGACATCCAGACCCTGGCCGAGGCCATGGCGTTCCTGTTCGATACCGACGAGGTGGGCCTGCGGCTGCGCCGGCTGGACGCGCCCATGTGCCCGCGCTTCCACTGCGACAACCTGCCGGTGCGGCTGGTCACCACCTACCTGGGCCCGGGCAGCGAGTGGCTGCCCGAGGCGGCGGTCGACCGCGCCGGCCTCGGCGCCCCGCACCCCGACAAGCCGGATATCGTCCTCGCGGATGCTGCCATCCAACGACTGCAGGCCGGGGATGTCGCCCTGCTCAAGGGCAGCGGCTGGATCGGCAACGAGGGCCGAGGGCTGGTCCATCGCAGCCCGGCGATAGGGGCCGACCAGCCGCGGCTACTGCTGACCATCGACCCCGCCTAGGGAAGGTCCTACTCGAACATCCAGTGCGCCACCAGGCGCACCACCCGGGGCATGACCAGGTAGACCACCAGGGCCACCACGGTGGCGGCGACGATCCCGTGTCGCAGCCCCCAGCTATCGAGCAGGGGAAAGAGGGAGAAGAGCGGCTGCCAGAGCAGCGGTACCAGCATGGTCAACGGCCAGATGACGCCCGTGGTAACCAGCCACTGCTTCCAGCGGACGGGCTGCCTGGCCGTCGACGCCTGGGGCGTGAACCAGTAGTCGATGCCGCTGAGGATCTCGACCGCCTCGTCCTGCTGCAGGGCATCGCGGATGTCGTCCAGCAGCTCGCGGCGGTCATCGGAGGCGCGCCAGCGCTCGGCCTGGGCCTCGGAGGCGAAGCGCACCGCGATCTCGTAGTCCTGGCCGCCCTCATGGGGCCTCAGGATATGCACGCCCTGATGGCCGGCGTAGCGCCCGGCGACCGCGATGATCCGGCGCAGCCAGGTCTCGTAGCGGTCCTTGGCGTCGGGACGCACCCGATGGTGGATGCGCAGAGTGATGCCCTCGCCGCCTTCGGACCGCGAGGAAGCATGGGGATCGATCATGTCCTGGCCCCTTCGGTGATGGCTTGCCTTAGCCCTTCCAGGGTAGCGGCGGCGGCATCAGGCGCTCGCCGTCGTAGTCGGGAATGCTGCCGAAGCGCTCGCTGCCGGCTTCCCAGTCCCGCTGCGCCTCGGCGATCTCGGCCTTGCTGTGGCCGACGAGGTTCCACCAGATGAGGATCTCCTCGTCCAGGGGCTCGCCACCGATCAGGATGGCCCGGCCGCCTGCGGGCAAGTCGAGGGTGACGGCCTCGCGGCCCCGGCCCAGGTAGGCCAGCTCGTTGGGCGCGAAGCGGTCGCCCTCGATGGCCAGCTCGCCCTCCAGGGGCAGCACGCCGTACTCGAAATCTTCCCGAAGCGTCAGCCGCAGGGTGCTCGCCTCCCGGCTGACGAGATCCAGGCCGACCAGCGGCGAGAAGGCCAGGGTCGGTGCCCGCCGGCCGGCGAACTCGCCGGTAAGCAGGGTGAAGGCGACGCCCTGCTCCTCCCAGGACGGCAGGTCCGGGTAGTGGTCGAAGCGCGGGTCGGTGCGTCGGTCCGCCTCCGGCAGGGCGATCCATAGCTGGGCGGCATGCAGCTGGCTCTCGCCGGGCACCGATTCCTCGGTGTGGCTGATGCCGCGTCCGGCGGTCATCAGGTTGACCTGGCCGGGGCGGATCACCTGCCGGTTGCCCAGGCTGTCGCGGTGCAGCACCTCGCCCGCGATCATCCAGGTGAAGGTCTGCAGGCCGATATGGGGGTGGGGACCGACCCGCAGGCCGCGGGAGTCGCCCTTGAAGACGGCCGGGCCGGCATGGTCGAGGAAACACCAGGCGCCCACCAGGCGCCGCTGCCGCGACGGCAGCACCCGGTTGACGGGGATGCCGCCGACATCGGCGGTGCGCGGCGTCACGTGCTGGACCAGCCGCCTGCCCTCGACGACCGGGCAGTCCAGCGACGAGGCCAGGTCGCGATCATCGACGAGAGTGCTCATGTGCGTATCCTTTCGAAAGAAGCGAACGGGGCTCGGCCCCACGGGGGCCGCCTTCAGCATAGGCGGCCCCCTGGACTATCGCTCGGGACCGAGTCGACCGCGCTTAGCCCTGGCTCTGCTGGGCGTAACTCTGCATCAGGTTGGCATAGGCCGGGAGATGGCCGGCCAGCAGGCCGCCGAAGCCTTCGATGTCGTTACGCCAGTCACGATGCAGCTCACAGCCGACGCCGAACCAGGTGACCATCTGGGCCCCGGCCTGGGACATGCGATCCCAGGCGGCGTCCCGGGTAATCGGGTTGAAGGTGCCGGAGGCATCGGTGACCACGAACACCTCGAACTCCTCCTCCAGGGCGGAGAGCGCCGGGAAGGCCACGCAGACCTCGGTGACCACGCCGGCGATCAGCAGCTGCTTCTTGCCGGTGGCCTTGACCGCCGCCACGAAGTCCTCGTTGTCCCAGGCGTTGATCTGGCCCGGGCGGGCGAAGTAGGGCGCATCGGGGAACGCCTCCTTGAGCTCCGGCACCATGGGCCCGTTGGGGCCATCCTCGAAGCTGGTGGTGAGGATGGTGGGGATGTCGAAGAACCTGGCGATATCGGCCAGCGCCAGGACGTTGTTCTTGAACTCGTCCGGGCTGTAGTCGCGCACCAGGGACAGCAGGCCGGCCTGGTGGTCGACCATCAGCAGGGCCACGTCATCCTTGTCCAGGCGGTTGTAGGTAAAGGACATGGTGGGTCTCCTTTCATCGGGTTGGAAAGGCCCGGCAGCCCAACTGCCGGGCAAGCACGCCAGCGGAAGTTCCCCCGCTAGTCGTTCAGGGCGCCGTACTTCCCGCGCTGGAAGTCGGCGAAGGCCTGGTGGATCTCCTCCACGCTGTTCATCACGAAGGGCCCGTGGCCGACGACCGGCTCCTCGATGGGTTCGCCGCTGAGCAGCAGCAGCTTGGCGCCGTTGTTGGCCTCGAGGTGCAGCTCCTCGCCGCGACGTTCGAAGCTCACCACGGCCTCGTCGCGCACGATGGTCTCGCCATTGACCTGGACGGTGCCCTCCAGGACCACCAGCAGGGTGGTATGGCCGTCCGGCACCGGCAGGGTGGCATGCCGGCCCGCGGCCAGCCGCACGTCCCACAGGTTGATCGGCGTGAAGGTGCTGGCGGGCCCCGCGTGTCCAAGATACGCCCCCGCCACCACGCGCACCCGGCCGGCCTCGTCGTCCAGCGGCACGCTGGGAATGTCGGCGTCGAGCAGCGTCTGGTAGGCCGCCGGGGTATCCTTGTCCCGAGCCGGCAGGTTGACCCAGAGCTGCACCATCTCCAGCCTGCCGCCTCGCGCGGTGAAGGCCCGGGAGTGGAACTCCTCGTGGAGGATGCCGGCACCGGCGGTCATCCACTGCACGTCCCCCTCGCCGATCTTGCCGCCGCTGCCGGTGGAATCGCGGTGCTCGAGCTCCCCTTCGTAGACCAGGGTCACCGTCTCGAAGCCGCGGTGGGGATGCTGCCCCACGCCGCGCGGCCGCTTGGCCGGCTTGAAGGTGTGGGGACCGGCGTGATCCAGCATCAGGAAGGGGCTGATGTGCTCGGCGCCCATGCGGTCATAGGTGAACAGGGAACGCACGGGGAAGCCGTCGCCGACCCAGTGGCCGTGGGGGGCGCCGTATACCGCCTGGATCTGTTTCATGGTCGGGCTCCAGAGTGTGGTGGGGAGGCATGTGGCCTCGATGCAGGAAGCCTAGGAAAGGAACGCCGCCTACAGTAGATGGTAGAATTCAGACGGACCGTTCCACTGACAGAACAATCAACTCCCCTTTCCAAACACCCCGCGGTGGTGGGCGCCGGGGGCAAGACGAAGCGAGGGTCTTTTGCCATGGATAGCAAAAGTAGCGCCCAAGGACGGGTTTACAGCGCCCTCGCGATGGTCCGACACTTCGGGACTTGCCGCCGGGGAAGCCCATCCTTACTGCAGGGTTGTGTGAGGAGTTATCAATGCCGGACCTCAACGACCTCTACTACTTCGTTCAGGTGGTGGATCACGGAGGGTTCGCCCCCGCCGGCCGCGCCCTGGGCATCCCCAAGTCCAAGCTGAGCCGGCGCATCGGCCAGCTGGAGGAGCGCCTGGCGACCCGGCTGCTTCAGCGTTCGACGCGGCATGTCTCGGTGACCGAGCTCGGCCAGGCCTACTACCGACACTGCGTGGCGATGCTGGTGGAAGCGGAGGCCGCCGAGGAGCTGATCGCGCGCCACCGCGCCGAGCCGCAGGGCACCGTACGGCTGAGCTGCTCCCCCAGCGTGCTGCACTACCTGATCACCCCCCTGCTGGTTCGCTTCATGGCCCGGTGTCCGAAGGTGGAGGTGCAGGTCGAGGCCACCAGCCGGCGCGTCGACGTGGTCAAGGAAGGCTTCGACATGGCGATCCGCATCCGCTTCCCGCCCCTGGAAGACAGCGACCTGACCATGAAGGTCCTGTCGCGCAGCCCCCAGCGGCTGGTGGCGGCCCCCGGCCTGTTCGCGGACCGCCCGCGCCCCCGCACGCCTGCCGACCTGTGCCAGCTGCCCAGTCTGGATTTCGAGCAATACCACAAGCAGCACGCCTGGGACCTGGTGGGCCCCGAGGGTGCCACCGCCCAGGTCCACCACCGGCCGCGCCTGGTGACGGACAGCGCCGAGACACTGCATGAAGCGGCCCTGGCCGGGATGGGTGTGGTCAAGCTGGGCCTGCTGGTCGCCGAGCGCGACCTCCAGGCCGGCCGGCTGGTCGATGTGCTGCCGGGCTGGGAGCCCCGCGGCGGCATCCTGCATGCCGTCTTTCCCTCCCGGCGCTGCCTGCTGCCCTCGGTCCGGGCCCTGCTGGACTTCCTCGCCGAGGAAATCGCGGAAGAGGATTTCATCCTGGCCTAGGAGCCTGCTTCGTTAAATAGCACGCTACTCGCCTCAACAGATCGATAAATTTGACTCGAAATCCGTGAATCTCGTGACGATCGGTCAAATCCGACAGGCTCCTAGTGAGACGCCCCGCCGCGGGGCCGGTAGAAGGCGAACCTGCCGACGTCGACCGTCTTGTCGAATTCCGCGGCCCAGGGAGGGAACACCGAGCGGTGGTGGAAATAGAGGGCACCGTCGGTGCGGTCGCTGAGCTGCTGGTTGAGGGCGCGCCGGGCGATCTCCTTGGCCTGCGCATAGGCGGCGTCCTCGTCGGCCTCGTCCACACGACCGTCACACCACCAGGAGAACTGGCAGGCGCCCTGCTCGGCCCCCTGCCTGACCACCGCGCAGACCGTGTCGGGGAAGCCCTCGTGGGCGAGGCGGTTCATCACCACATTGGCCACGGCCTCCATGTCGGCGACCGTTTCGCCCCGGGCCTCCCAGTAGATGCTGCGGGCCAGGCAGGTGATGGCATCGTCCAGCGGCTCTTCACCGCTCGGGTCGACCGCCTGGGCCTCCGGCTTTTCGATGGTGACGGCCGGCGTGTCGGGGCCGTCCTCGCCCGCCTCCGCCACACTTTGCTCCAGCTGCGCCGCCTTGCGCTCGGCCACCTCGGCCGACTCGTCCGCCATGGCCAGGGGCACCAGCAGGCCGGCGGCCAGCCAACACACGAAGAAACGCCAAGACTGGCGCATGCCATGTCTCCGGGCGTCTCTCGCCAGGCCAACTTCCTCGACAGTCGCCGGGACGCCGACGACACCCGGATCGGCAGGCCCGGACAGCGGCTGGCGAGACCCATCGTGCCGCCCCGCAGGGCGGGCCGATGCCATCTCAGTGTAGCCTCAAGCCCGCCATGACGGGCGCTGTCAGGGGGATCCCAGGGGGCCAGGGGGCCAGGAGGCTAGGCGAAGGTGCGGATCCGGGCGGCGAGTTCGGCGAGCCGCTCGTCGTCGGCCCGGCGGTAATCGTGCGAGGACAGGTAACCCTCGTAGCGCTCGAAGTACTTGTCCACCCGTGACTCCACGGCCTGGAAGGTCGGGTCGTTGCCCGTGCCATGCATGGGAAACAGCTTGCTGTGGAGGTGATCGACGCCGTAGCCCTCGAAGAACATGCCAGTGCGGGCGACGCCTTCCAGCGCCCGGTCCAGCAACCGAGCCACGCGCTTGGTGGCGAGCATCAACTGGCACAGCACCTCGTCCGACTGGTCGAAGGCATAGCTCGCGTGGTGGACCTTGGGAATCACCACGGTGAAGCCCGGCGTATTGGGGTAGAGGGAGAGGAAGGCCAGGTGCGCCTCGTCTTCCCATATCCGATGACAGGGCGAGCGCCCCGCGACGATGTCACAGAAAATGCAGCTCATGGGTGGTTCCTCCTTGAGCCGGCTGACCAGCGCGGCCAAGCGCGCCGTTGTGGCGTCCCACCGCGGGGCCGGCGTGGTATCCTTGTCCCTTCATCCACCACCCTATCATGCCCCTGTGAGGAGATTCCCATGACTCAGGCATCCGCCCGTCACATCCTGGTCAGCAGCGAAGAACAGTGCCAGGCCCTCAAGGCCGAGATCGAAGGCGGCCGCGACTTCGCCGAGGTCGCCCGCGAACATTCCCAGTGCCCGTCCGGCCACCAGGGCGGCGAGCTCGGCAGCTTCGGCCCGGGCCAGATGGTGCCGGAGTTCGACAAGGTCGTGTTCTCCGCTGAGCTCAACAAGGTCCAGGGTCCCGTGAAGACCCAGTTCGGCTACCACCTGCTGGAAGTCACCAGCCGCACCTGATCCGCGGTGAGGACCCGCGATCCCCGGCGTCCTCCCAGGCGGACCCTGACCAACGAAAGCCGCGTGTGGGCCACCACCGCGGCTTTCGTCTTTGGTGGGCGATGTTCCATGGCGCCAGCCGCGCTAGGATGGGAGGGCAGCCCACCCATAAGGAAATACCGATGAATGACGAGACCTTTCACCAGAGCATCCGCAAGCTGCTGAAGACCGTCGGGGTCCAGTCCCAGCAGCACATCGAGGAGGCCGTGGCCCAGGCGCTGGCCGAGGGACGACTGGCGGGTGACGAGTCCTTGCCGGCCAGTGTGACGCTGGAGGTGGCCGGGCTCGAGCTGAAGGTGGAGTTCCGGGGAGACATCGAGCTTGAGTGACGACACCGTGATCCGCGTCGAGGGCCTGTCGAAGACCTATGACAGCGGGTTCCAGGCGCTCAGCGATGTGGACCTCGCGATCCGCCGCGGCGAGATCTTCGCCCTGCTCGGCCCCAACGGCGCCGGCAAGACGACCCTGATCAGCGTGATCTGCGGCCTGGTCAATGCCAGCCAGGGCCGGGTGCTGGTGGATGGCCACGACAACGTCCGCGACTTCCGCCGCGCCCGGGAACGCATCGGCCTGGTTCCCCAGGAACTGACCAGCGAGGCCTTCTCCACGGTCTGGGACACGGTGAGCTTCAGCCGCGGGCTGTTCGGCAAGCCGAAGGATCCCGCCCATATCGAGAAGGTGCTGCGCTCGCTGTCGCTCTGGGAAAAGCGGCGCAACCGGCTGATCACCCTCTCCGGGGGCATGAAGCGCCGGGTGCTGATCGCCAAGGCGCTGGCCCACGAGCCCGAGATCCTCTTTCTCGACGAGCCCACCGCCGGCGTCGATGTCGAGCTGCGCCGCGACATGTGGGAGGTGGTGCGGGGCCTGCGCGACAGCGGGGTGACCATCATCCTGACCACCCACTACATCGAGGAGGCGGAGGAAATGGCCGACCGCATCGGGGTGATCCGCGGCGGCTCGCTGGTGCTGGTGGAGGAGAAGCGCGAGCTGATGCGCAAGCTCGGTAGAAAGGAACTGACGCTGCACCTGCGCGAGCCGATCTCGCGGGTACCGACCACCCTCAACGGCCACCGGCTGACCCTGGCCGATGACGGCCATGCCCTGGTCTACACCTATGACGGCCGCCACAACGGCGAAGACGACCAGGCCGGCATCGCCGAGCTGCTGGCCGACCTCGATGCCGCCGGCATCCGCTTCAAGGACCTCCACACCCGGCAGAGCTCGCTGGAGGAAATCTTCGTCAACCTGGTCAGGGAGCGCACATGAACCTGCAGTCCGTGAAGACCATCTACCTGGCGGAGATGGCCCGCAGCCTGCGTACGGTGCTGCAGAGCATCGTCTCGCCGGTGATCTCCACCTCGCTGTACTTCGTGGTGTTCGGCGCGGCCATCGGCACCCGCATCAGCGAGGTGGACGGGGTCAGCTACGGGGCCTTCATCGTGCCCGGCCTGATCATGCTGATGCTGCTGACCCAGAGCGTCTCCAACGCCTCCTTCGGGATCTTCTTCCCGCGCTTCTCGGGGTCGATCTACGAGATCCTCTCCGCCCCCATCTCGTACTTCGAGGTGGTGCTCGGCTTCGTCGGCGCGGCGGCCACCAAGTCGGTGCTCCTGGGATTGATCGTGCTCGGCACGGCCAGCCTCTTCGTGCCCTTCTCCATCGCCCATCCGCTGGTGATGCTGCTGTTCCTGGTGCTCACGGCGCTGACCTTCAGCCTGCTCGGCTTCATCATCGGCATCTGGGCCGACGGCTTCGAGAAGCTGCAGCTGGTCCCCCTGCTGGTGATCACCCCGCTGACCTTCCTCGGCGGCACCTTCTACTCCATCGACATGCTGCCGCCCTTCTGGCAGGCGGTGACGCTGGCCAACCCGGTGGTCTACCTGGTCAGCGGCTTTCGCTGGAGCTTCTACGGCCTGGGCGACGTCAGCATCTGGGCGAGCCTGGGCATGATCGCGCTGTTCCTGGCGGTCTCGCTGGCGGTGGTCAGCTGGATCTTCCGCACCGGCTATCGCCTCAAGCCCTGAGGGGCAGCCGAGTACGGGGTGGCTGCGGTATCATCGCCGCCTTTCCACCGCAAGTCGCGAGGTCCCCCATGCCGATCCTGCACAGCATCATCCACCGCATCGACAAGGGCGACGGCGAGACGCCGGCGCGCCTCGCGCCCGCCCAGGCGGAACTGGCCGCCTCCCCGGCACTCGACGACCTGCTCGCCGGGCTGGGCGACGCCTATCACGCCAAGACCAAGACCTGGGGCCGCTTCGTCGACGACGAGGAGGCCGCCGGCCCCTTTCCCGTCGCGCTGGCCCGCTACCTGGAGGACGGCCTCGACTTCGCCGAGCTGACCCGGGCGCTGGCCGAGCGCCTGGCCCCGCTGATCGATGCTCACCTGCCGGTGGGCGGCCACTTCCTGGTCATCGACCACCGCCAGGGCGAGGCCCGTTACCTGATCATGGCACTGCTGCACCATCGCCAGGGATTCGGCATCAGCGAGACGCTCGAGGTGGTGCCGAGCCACCAGCTCAACCTGACCCAGATGACGCTGGCCGCGCGGCTCGACATCGGCCAGTGGCAGGGCGGCTCGTCCTCGCACCCCTACCTGTCCTGGACCCGCGACCGCGGCGGCAAGAAGCTGGCCGAGGGCTTCGCCGAGGTGCTGGGAGCACGGGAGCAGGTCGATGCCACCCAGGAGACCCGCACCCTGCTCAAGGCCTTCAGCGACTACGTGGAGCAGGAGGACCTGCCCGAGGAGGCGAGCCGCGAGAAGACCGACGCCCTGATCGACTACGCCAGCGACCAGGCGAGCCGTGGCGAGCCGATCACCCTGGAGGAACTCTCCGAGCTGGTCGACGAGCAGCAGCCCAAGGCCTTCTTCGATCACATCCGCAACAGCGACTATGGCCTGGCGCCGGAGATCCCGCCGGACAAGCGCACCCTCAAGGCGTTCCGGCGCTTCACCGGGCGCGCGGCGGGCGTGTCGATCAGCTTCGACTCCCACCTGCTGGGGGCCGCCGTGGAGTACGATGAGGAGCAGGATCGCTTGATCATCAAGAAGGTGCCCAACGGCCTGCGTGACCAGCTCAAGCGGCGCCAGGAGTGATGCGCCCGCAGCCGCCTATCGCGGGAGACGCCAAGCCGAACTAGTCTGTCGAAAGGGCCCCATGGAGCCGTCTCACCGTGATTGCATCGGACCGTCATGTCCTGACGCCGTGGACCGCGGAGTTTACCGATCCTCGGCTGGAAGCCGACTATCGGCGTTCCGTGCTGCCCCGTACCGCCGGCCAGCTGCAGACCTCGCTGCTGGTCATCGCCCTGCTGTTCACCCTGCTGGGCCTGGCCGACTATACCCTGCTCGGCGCATCGCCGACCTTCTTCCTGCTGTTGACCCTGCGCGTGCTGGTGGCGATCGCCTGCCTGCTGACCTGCCTCGCCGTGCGCCGGCAACCCGCCCGGGTGTTTCGCTTCCTGCCCCTCAACCCGGTGCTCTGGCTCGGCTGCCTGGTGATCATCCTGATCGTGCCGCTGCGCGCGGAATCCATCGGCATCCATGCCCCCTCCACGGCCGTCGCCGTGATGGCCCTCTACCTCTTCGTGCCCAACCGCCTGCCGTGGATGATCACGGCCAGCCTGCTGCTGAGCCTGGGCTTCCTGTCGGCGATGGTGATCTGGGCCGCGGTGCCCGCCGGCGTCACCCTCATCCAGGCGGTCGTGCTGCTGTTCGCCAACACCGTGGGGCTGATCACCGCCCGGCGCCTGGCGCGCCTGCAGCGCGAGCAGTACGCCTCGCTGCTCGACGAGCACGCCTTCAACGAGCGGCTGAGAAACGAGATCGGCGATCACCTGCACCTCGAGGAGCGGCTTCGCCACATGGCCGGCACCGATGAGCTCACCGGCCTCGACAACCGTCGGCGCTTCTTCGAGCGTGCCGACCAGGAACTGCGTCGCGCCCTTCGCCATGGCTCGCCACTGAGCTTCTGCATGGTCGATATCGACCACTTCAAGGCCATCAACGACCAGCATGGCCACTCGGTGGGCGACCTGGTACTGGCCCAGGTGGCAACCCGCCTGCGCGAGCACCTCCGCGGGGTCGATTTCATCGGGCGTTTCGGCGGCGAGGAGTTCGTCATCGCCCTGCCCGGTGCCGACCTGGCGGCCGCCCGGGAAGTGGCCGAACGCTTGCGCGGCTGCATCGCCGAGCTGCCCCACCCCGACTCCGGCATTCCTCGCCGGTTGAGCGTGACCATCGGCATCGCCCGGCTGGCTCCCGGCGAGACGACCCTGGCCCCGGTGCTGAAGCGGGCCGACCAGGCGCTGTATCGCGGCAAGGCCAGCGGCCGCAACACCGTGGTGCTGGTCGACGAGCGGGAGGAGCCCGGGCTCGCGGCGGTGGAAGGCTGAGCGACCGACCGCGCGGGTCGAGGCCTTCCTGGACGAGGCAGGCAACCCCTAGGAGTGCAAGGGGGCGGATCGGTTCGGTGGAGAGGCTGGCCCGTTGCGTGTGGGGCGAGGGAGCGCGCCGATCACCCCGGCTCACCGGCCAGGTGAGGCACCAGCCACTGCCGGAGCTGTGGCCCCTGCAGCAGCCCCGGCTGGCGCGCCACCTCCTGACCGCCCCGGAACACGATCAGGGTGGGAATGCTGCGGATGCCGAAGCGGGCGGCGAGCCCCTGTTCGGCCTCGGTGTCGAGCTTGGCGAAGCGCATGCGCGGCTCGAGCTGCCGGGCCGTTTCGGCGAAGATCGGCGCCATCGTCTTGCAGGGGCCGCACCAGCTGGCCCAGAAGTCCACCACCACCGGCAGCTCGCTGCGCCCCACCAGGGCATGGAAGTTGGCCCCGGTCAGCTCGACGGGCTCGCCGGAGAACAGCGGCAGCTTGCACTTGCCGCAGCGGGGACCGGACGCCAGGCGGCCGGCGTCGACGCGATTCAGGGCGGCACAGTGGGCACACCCCAGGACGAGGGATTCGGACATCATGCGGCTCCGCGGGCAGGGATCACTGCCGACGACTATGGCCGCTCGACGGGGCTCCATCAAGCCCATGCAGCCTCGCCGGTGGGCTGGTAACGTGCCATGAGACCGACGCCCTCCCCACCCGCTCCCGGAGAACGCCATGGGTCCAAGGCCTGATCCGCGTGTCCTGCTGCGCCTGCTGGGGCTGCTGCGTCCCTACCGCTCTCGGCTGCTGCTGGCGGGACTCGCCCTGCTGGTGGCGGCCGGCTGCGTACTGTTGCTTGGCCAGGGCCTGCGCCTGGTCATCGACCAGGGCTTCCTGGCCCGCGATGCCCGGCAGCTCAACCAGATCCTGATGGGCATGATCGCCGTGGTGGCAGTGCTGGCCGGCGCCTCCGCCCTGCGCTACTACCTGGTGACCTGGATCGGCGAGCGGCTGGCCGCCGACCTGCGCCGCCGCGTCTTCGACCGGCTGCTCGACCTCGAGCCCGGCTTCTTCGAGAGCGCGCAGGAGGACGACCGCGGCGCCGGCGAGATCGCCTCGCGGCTGACGGCGGACACCACCGTGCTGCAGAGCCTGTTCGGGTCCTCGGTGTCGCTGGCGCTGCGCAACCTGCTGCTGCTGATCGGCGCCGCAGGCCTGATGCTGGTGACCCAGCCCTGGCTCTCGGCGCTGGTGCTGCTGGGGATTCCCGCCACCCTGGCCCCGATCCTCTGGTACGGGCGCCGGGTACGCCGCCTCTCGCGCCATAGCCAGGACCGGGTGGCGGAGCTGGGCCGCTACGCTGGCGAGGCCCTGTCGGGGATCCGCACCATCCAGGCCTTCAACCACGAGGAAGCCGACCGCCGCGGCTACGGCCGTCGCGTCGAGGAGGCCTTCGACACGGCGATCGCGCGCAGCCGCCAGCGGGCCTGGCTGACCGGGGCCGCCCTGCTGGTGGTGTTCGGTGCGGTGGGCATCATGCTGTGGCAGGGCGGCCGGGCGGTGCTCGCCGGCGACCTCACCGCCGGGGAGCTCTCCGCCTTCGTCTTCTACGCCGTGCTGGTCGCCGGGGCCGTGGCCACCCTGGCCGAGGTGGCCGGTGACGTGCAGCGCGCCGCCGGGGCCGCCGAGCGCCTGCTGGAGCTGCAGGACGCCCGGCCGCGGATCGCCGCCCCGCCGGCGCCCACCGTCCTGCCCCGACCGATCGCCGGCGCGATCCGCCTCGAGGCGGTGGACTTCACCTACCCGGGCCGCGAACGCCCGGCGCTGGCCGGGCTGGACCTGACAATCCAGTCCGGGGAACGGGTCGCCCTGGTCGGGCCCTCCGGGGCCGGCAAGAGCACCCTGCTCGCCCTGCTGCTGCGCTTCCACGACCCCGACCGTGGTCGGCTGAGCCTGGATGGCATCGACCTCCGGGACCTCGACCCGCATGCGCTGCGCGCGGTGATCGGCCTGGTGGCCCAGGAGCCGGTGCTGTTCACCGGTTCCGCCGCCGAGAACCTGCGCTTCGGCAAGCCGGACGCCAGCGACGAGGAGCTGCGCCAGGCCGCCCGCGACGCCAACGCCCTGGACTTCCTCGAGGCCCTGCCCCAGGGCCTCGACACGCCCCTGGGCCCGGGCGGGGTACAGCTCTCCGGCGGCCAGCGCCAGCGCCTGGCCATCGCCCGAGCCCTGCTCAAGTCACCCGCCGTGCTGCTGCTCGACGAGGCCACCAGCGCGCTGGATGCCGAGAGCGAGCGGCTGGTCCAGCAGGCCCTGGACCGGCTGATGACCGACCGCACCAGCGTGGTCATCGCCCATCGCCTGGCCACGGTGGTGGCCGCCGACCGCCTGCTGGTGATGGACGAGGGACGGCTGGTGGCGGCCGGGCGCCACGACGAGCTGCTCGCCTCGAGCCCCCTCTACCGACGGCTCGCCGACCTGCAGTTCGGCCGGCCGCCAGGGGCCAGGGCCGCCGGTGGCGCCTGAGGCGGCTGCGCCGGGCGCCGACTCAGAACAGGCCGAGCTGACGATCGATCAGGGCCGCGAAGTCGTCGCCCACGAAGGGCAGGATGGCATCCGCCACCGGCCGCAGCTGGCTCGTCAGGTAGTGGTCGGTGTCGATGACCGAGCGCCGGCGCTCCAGGGGCTCCGGCCCGGCCACCGTCATCACGTAGCGGATCCAGCCGCCCTGCTGGTACTGGCGCGGCCGCCCCAGCCGGTCGTTGACCTCGTCGGCGAGCCGGGCGGCCCGCACGTGGGGCGGCACGTTGCGCCGGTAGTCGGAGAGTCGCCGGCGCAGGCGCTTGCGATAGACCAGCCGGTCGTCGAAGTCGCCGGCCAGGGTGCGACGCACGTAGTCGCGCACGAAGTCCCGGTAGGGCTCGCCGGTGAAGATGCGTCGGTAGAGCTCCTGCTGGAACTCCTTGGCCAGGGGCGTCCAGTCGCTGCGCACGGCTTCCAGGCCCTTGAAGACCACCCGCTCCCGCCCCGCCGCGTCACGCACCAGCCCGGCATAGCGCTTCTTGCTGCCCGCCTCGGCGCCGCGGATGGTGGGCATCAGGAAGCGCCGGTAGTGGGTCTCGAACTGCAGCTCCAGGGCGCTCTGCAGGCCGTACTCGTCGGCCAGGTGCGCGCGCCACCAGGCATTCACCCGGGCCACCAGCCGTCGGCCGATCGCCGCCGCCTGCGCCTCGGGATGCGCGCTGCCGAGCCAGACGAAGGTGGAGTCGGTATCCCCGTAGATAACGGTATATCCCTCGGCCTCGATCAGCGCCCGGGTGCGGCGCATGATCTCGTGGCCGCGCAGGGTGATCGACGAGGCCAGGCGCGAATCGAAGAAGCGACAGCCCTTCGAGCCCAGCACCCCGTAGAAGCTGTTCATGATGATCTTCAAGGCCTGGGCGAGCGGGACATTGCCGGCGGCCTTGGCGGCCTCGCGCCCCGCCCAGAGCTGCGCCACGATGGCCGGCAGGGCATGCCGCGTGCGCGAGAAGCGCGCCCCGCGAAAGCCCGGCACCGAGGCGGCCTCCGAGGGGTCGGCCAGGCCCTCGAGCAGCCCCGCCGGGTCGATCAGGAAGCTGCGGATGATGGCGGGATAGAGGCTCTTGAAGTCGAACACCAGCACCGAGTCGTAGAGGCCGGGGCGGGAATCCATGACGAAGCCGCCGGGGCTCTCGGCGGACTGCCCCTCGCCGAGGTTCGGCGCCACCAGGCCCAGGCGATGCAGGTGCGGCAGGTAGCGGTGGGTGAAGGCCGCCACCGACCCGCCGCTGCGGTCGGCGGGAAGCCCGGTCACGCAGGCCCGCTCCAGCAGGAAGTCCAGCAGCTCGGTGGCCGCGAAGATCCGTGTCACCAGCTCGCAGTCCCGGAGGTTGTAGCGCGCCAGCGCCGGCTTGTCCTCGGCGAACATGCGCAGGATGTCGTCCAGGCGCTGGTAGGGACTGTCGATGGCCTTGCCCTCGCCGAGCAGGGTGCGGGCGACGTTCTCCAGGCTGAAGGAGGGGAACTGCCAGGTGGCCGAGCGCAGCGCCTCGATGCCGTCGATGATCAGCCGCCCCGCCGCCGAGGCCACGTAGCGGTTGGCCTGGTGGCCATGGGCACGCCACTCCAGCGTTTCCCCGCCGCGGCCCAGCCGCAGCGCCACGCCACACCCTCGGGCATGCTCGTGGAGGATCCGCAGGTCGAACTGCACCAGGTTCCAGCCGATGATCGCGTCCGGGTCGTGCTCGGCGAACCACTGGTTCAGCCGCTCCAGCATCTCTGCGCGGCCGGCGCAGTAGCCGAGGCGGAAGTCGAGCCCCTCGGCCTCGCCGTTGGGCGGGCCCAGCATCAAGACCCGACGCTCGTCGCCGCTCTGCAGGGCAATGGAGTAGAGCTCGCCCCGGGCACTGGTCTCGATATCCAGCGACACCAGCCGCAGCCGGGGGCGATAGTCCGCGGCGGGCCCGAGTCGCGCCGCCACCAGGCCGCCCTGCCCGTCGGGCTCACCCTCGACACTGACAGATGCGGTGATAAAGCGCTCCATCAGGTAGCGCTCCGGCGGGCGGATGTCGGCCTCGTAGAGCGCCACGCCGGCGTCCTTCAGGCGGCGCGCCAGGGCGACCAGCCGGCGGTGCTGCCGGCAGTAGAGCCCCAGCACCGGGCGACGCTGGAAGTCGCACAGCGACAGCGGCCGCAGGTCGACGTCCGACGCGTCGCGCAGGGCGGCCGCCGCCCGCTCGCGCTGCTCCGCCGGCAGGAAGGCCACCGACGGCCGGGGCGGCAGGCGTACCCTGAGCGGCCCGGCGTCGGTCGCCAGCCAGAACGCGACCTCGATGCCCTCGGGCGTGTCCTGCCAGTGCCGGGTCAGGATGAACCCCTGTCGTGACTCCACCGCCGTTCCTCGCCCGCTGCCCTCGACGCCTCGATCTTACAGGCGCCCGCCCCGCCTCACACCTTGATCACCGGATCGGGAGGGATGCTCGATGATCCGGAATTCCGGCATCGATCGGAGCGCCGCCGGCTCCGCCACTACCGGATCGTGGTCGGGCACCTCGGCATGCAGCGCGAAATCGGTCCACAGGGTGAGGCCATGGAAGCGCACGCCGCTCAGGGTCAGGCTGCGGTTGTCCAGCAGGTGGATGCCCAGCCGCGCTGGCCAGTTCGGTGCGCAGCCTCGCCATGCAGGTGCCGTAGAATTCGTGGTTGCCGGGCATACACAAGTAGCTGGCCCTACCTCGCTTCAGGATCTAGCGGAGTTGCTGCATCAGGCGTTGTAGACTGGACGTGGGGAGAGTCAGCCGTGGCAGCGTGTAGCCCAGATACCCCCGATTCCAGGGGCGATCCACCGCACTCTTGGCGCGGTTGCCCGTCAGCCGGAGTGAGCTCTCGAGAAAATCACTCAGGCTGGCCATGACACGCTCGCCCGCCCGCCGGCTCCTGACATACACTTACAGGTCGTCAGCGTAGCGGCAGACGCGGTGTTGCCGCCCGCTCATCGCAAGATGAGTGGGCTTGGATTACCGATGAGCATCACTTGGCCCTGGCCGGTAATTTCGTACTATTCCTCTATGAGACTATCCGTTGGCTGGCGATAAATATTCATGATGTTCTGATTCCATGTCTCGAAATGCTGATCCATGGCCTGGCGGGCCTGCTCCCTGTCTCGAGTCTTAACGGCATTCACGATGGCAATATGGATCTTGTTGGTCTTCTCCTGGGCGACTATCGATCGCCGTGCCAGCACGCGGCGCTGATGAAGCACCTTCTTTAGCACAGATGACAGGCCTTGGAAAATAATCAGGATGGCAGGGTTCTTGGCCATGATAGCCAGCTGTTCATGGAACTCATAGTCAGCCTGGATTCCTTCCAGTACATCCTTGGAATTCACGATCCTGTCGCAGATCGCTTCCAGCGTTTCTATTTCCGAGTCCATGTGGTTGACCGCGGCAGCCTGGATGATCTCCCGCTCGAACATTTCCCGTGCGGTTTCCAGATGATCGACCGAGATGTAATTCAGCTTTAGAGCCAACTCGAAATACAACTGGATGAAGATCGGCTCCGGCATCTTGAGGAAGGTGCCACTGCCCTGTTTCCGCTCGATAAACCCCAAGCTCTGCAAGACAGAGAGAACATTTCTAACTGACGTTCTATGCATGCCGAAATGGTCGCAAAGAGCTCTTTCGGGAGGCAGCTTCAAGCGACCATCCTTGGAAAGCTCTGACACGGAAACGAATTCCTTGAGTCTATCCAGAAGTCTCGGGTCAATATCGTTCATAGGGTCACCTCATCCCGCCCCTGACGATCCCCTTCTTCTTTTCGGAAGGGGCCATCAGGGACGGCCTAGTGTCACTAATGGATGTGCATGCCACCATTTACGTCGATCGTGCTACCCGTAATGTAATCGGAAAGATCGGAAGCCAGGAACAGGAAAGCCTTGGCAACGTCTTCCGGATTGCCCAGGCGATTGAGGGGAATACCTTCCAGAATCTTCTGCTTCATGGCATCGTCCAGCTTGTCGCCGGTGATATCGGTGGCGATCAGGCCAGGGGCCACGGCGTTGACGCGGACTCCGAAGCCACCCAGTTCCCGCGCCATGGCCTTGCCCAGCCCGAGCATGCCGGCCTTGGCTGCGCTGTAGTGGGGCCCGCCGAAGATACCGCCACCGCGCTGGGCGGAGACGGATGAGGTATTGACGATGGATCCCGAACTCTGCTGCTTCATCTGAGGTGTTACCGCCTGGGACATGTACAGCATACCACGCAAGTTGACGTCGAGAATTCTATCATAGTCCTCGGGCATGATCTCTTCGAACTTCACGGGCTGAGTGATGCCGGCATTATTCACCAGGACATCGATGCGGTCGAACTTTGCCACCGTCTCCCTGGCCACTCGCTCGCAGTCATCCTTGCTGGCCACATTGGCGACCAGTACCAGCGATCGGTCCTGGTCGAACAGGTGACGAACGTCGTCACAGGCCCTCTCGTTGACATCGGTGATGACGATGGACGCGCCGTTTTCATAGAACAACTTGGCGGTACGCAGCCCGATGCCGTTGATACCGGCCGCGCCGGTCACAATGCAGACTTTATTGTCGAGTAACTTGGTCATGGTGATCAGATCTCCGATTGGATGTTGTTGACCCATTGAATCGAGTGAATGATATTTTCCTCGATCTCTTTCAGCGGCACTGCTGAATCCAGTCGCCACGGTTGCGCATCACGATCACGGCGCAGCCGGAAGGGCAGTTCCAAGGAAAACGGGATACCGTCCTTCAACAGCCGTCGAAGCAGTGGTGCCTCATCGATATCCCCCTCACCCAGGTAGGTAAAGACAATGCCGTCGTCACCCCGGTGACAGGGCTTGATATGGAAATGATCCACGCAAGGCACTGCTGCCAGGGCGTCAGCAAGAGGGTCGAACTCCGGGCAGTGGGATAGCAGGTTGCCCACGTCAAAGTTGATGCCGAATTCCGGAGTTGCCAGCTTTTCCAGGATGGGGGCGAGGTGGCCCGAGTGGTCGATCAGGTTGGCGATGCGGTTTCCCGGGTTTTCCAGCAGAATGCGCATGCCGTAATGCCTGGCGATAGCGGCCAGCTCATCGGCCTGGGCCAGGAAGGCTTCGCTGGAGGCCATACTGGCCGCATTGGTGATCACGAAAGACGCCCCGAGGGAAGAGGCGAACCGGCAGCGTGCCTCCAGCCGTTGACAGGCGTCAGGCTCGCCCAGGTCGATATGGCCGGAGAAGTAGCGGCACTCCTGGCCGTTGCGGCGCATTTCCTCCCGAAGCTCGCGACCATAGGCCGTGGTCAGGTCATCGTCGGAGAAGGCCGCGACATAGCCCTCGATAAAGGCGACCTCGACCTGTTCCACGCCACACCGAGCAAGTGACGGGAAAATTTCATGGAAGTCATAGCCATCGTACGCTGCGGTGCTGACCGACATAGGCCGGGTCTTCGTTTCACTGCACATTGCGTTCTCCGCTGTCCGTTGCCGCTTCATCGGCGATGTTTCGCTTGCCATCCTGCCCGTGCCCTGGTGCAGGCGCGCCTCCTAGTAGAGGATCAGCGCAGGCACGAAGGACACCAGCAGCAGGACGGCCAGTGCCACTAGATAGAACGGCACCAGTTCCTTGACCACTGCGCCGATCTTTTCCTTGGCGATCGCCGAGGATACGAACAGGGTGGTGCCGATGGGCGGTGTGAACAGGCCGATGCTCAGGTTGACGCACATCATGATGCCGAGCTGGACCAGATCCAGGCCGATGGCGTTGGCAATGGAGACCAGGGTCGGGCCAAGCAGCAGGATGGCGGCTGGCAGATCCAGGAACATGCCAATGACCAGCAGCAGCAAGTTGATGGCAAGGATGATCAACAGGGGATTCTGGAGATATTCCAGCGCCCAGTTGGCGACGGCCTGGGGTACGCCACCAGACGTCAGAATATAGCCGATGATGTTGGCCGCGGCGATGATCAGCATGACCACACCGGTGGTGATCACGGTATTCTGCAGGGCTGCCATGATCCTGGCGCCGTTCAGGTCGCGGTAGATCACGGCACTGACCATCAGGGCATAGGCCACGGCGATGATACTGACTTCGGTTGGAGTCGCGATACCGACCCGCAGCAGCACCAGAATGAACACTGGCATCATCAAGGCAGGCAGGGCACTGAGAAGGGTCGACCTTACCTCGGCCCGGGTGTATTTCATTGTCAGCCGGGGGAACCCACGACGCTTTCCGGTTATGTAACAGGCGAGCATCATGCCGATGGCCAGCAGCAAGGCCGGAATCACGGCGGCAATGAAGAGAGAGGCGATAGAGGTGTTGGATACTACCGCGAACAGGATCAGTGGGATGGACGGCGGCATCAGGCCGGCGATGACCGAAGATGACGAGGTAACCGCGGCACCGAACGCCCCCGGATAACCCTCTTTCTTCTGCCAGGGAATCAGCATGGAGCCCAGCGCCGAGGCTTCGGCCACGGAGGAGCCAGAAACCCCACCGAAGACGGTAGACCCCACGACGGTGACCTGGCCAAGGCCGCCGTGGTACTTGCCGACCAGCATGGAAGCGAGGCTCACGAGTTTCTGGCCCAGCTTGCCGGACATCATCAGGCTGCCTGACAGGATGAAGAATGGAATGGCCAACAGAGGGAAACTCTGGGTCGGCTGGAAGATCTTCATCACCACCATGCTGGATGGCACTGAACCGAAGACCGAGAGCGCCGCCCAACCGCTGATGACCAGGGAGTAACCCACCGGCATGGCCAGCAGCATGAAGACAATAAAACCCAGCAACATATGGACGGTCATAGCTCTTCCTCCCCGTGAGGGACCTGGGATGCAGCATGTTCCTCCCGGCCGGTAAGCAACATTCCGATGTTCGCCAAGGAGACGACTGCCATGGCTGCGAATCCGGCCACCACCGACCAGTAGGCCCAGGACATGCCAACCTGAGTGATGGGCAGGCGTTGACTACCGGCAATATTGACCACATCCAGGCCGCGGTAGGCGATCAGTCCGAAGGCGATCACGGCCAGGGCGTTGGTCAAGAAGAGAACCGGCTTCCTCATGAGCACTGGCAGCTGATCCACAATCAGGTCGATGCCAATGTGCTCGTTCCTGGCCGCCGCTGCGACGATGGCGCTCATGGTCAGCCAGGGAAAGAAGAGGTTGGGTATTTCCGTCACCCAGCCCAGGTTGGTGGAAAGTACGTAGCGCACTATCACACCTGTCATCAGCGACAGGAACATGATAACGATAGACAGGATAGCGACCCACTTGGCTAGCTGGTAGATCGCATTCTTGGAGCTCATCATCAGCGAGGTGGCCGGAGCCACCTCACCGACGTGGCTCTCCTCGGAGAGCTTCATCACAGCGTCCTCCCGCTCACTGAGCATCGCCCTGGGCTGCCTCGACGACCATATCCACAAGCTCCGGATACTCTTCACGCCAGGCGTCATAGACCGAAGAGGTGGCCTGGACGAAAGGCTGCTTGTCGACCTCATTGAATTCGACACCGGCCTCGATCATCTGGCTCTTCAGCTCCTCGTCGGCTTCGAGTGAAGCCTTCCGGTTGAATTCGCCGGCTTCGAGTGCGGCCTCCTGGATCGCTTCCTGATACTCCGGCGCCAGGGAATCCCAGACCATCTTGCTCATCAGTACAGGTGTCGACTCGTACTTGTGGCCTGTCATCGAGATGTAGTCCTGCACCTCGTGAAGCTTGGATGAGTAGATGTTCATCAACGGGTTCTCCTGCCCGTCCACGACACCCTGCTGAAGCGCGATGTAGAGTTCCGAGAAGTTCATCGGGGTCGGGTTGGCACCCAGGGCCTCGAAAATGTCGACGGTCATTTCATCCGGTGGCGTGCGAATCTTCAAGCCATCGAGGTCTTCCGGTTTCTCGATCGGTTTCACGTTGTTGCTGACATGACGAATGCCGTTATCCCACATGGCGAGCAACACCAAGCCATTCTGTTCAGCGAGTTTTTTCAGCTCGTCGCCCACTTTTCCATCCATGACACGCCATGCAGTGGGCAGAGAATCAAACAGGAATGGTAGGCCGAGCACGGAGAATTGGGGCACCACAGAGGACGTGGTGCCTTGGGAGTTGGCGCTCAGCGCCAGGGTGCCCAGGCGCATCTGCGTCAGGGCCTCCATGTCGTCGCCATACTGGGAGTTGCCGCCTACATCGATCCGGATCTCAGCGTCGGTCGCTTCCTGGACCAGCTCAGCGAACAACTCGGAGGCCTCCCACTTGGGGTTGCCCTCGGCGGCACTATGGGTCATCTGTAATGTTTGTGCAGCCAGCGCGGAAGAGGTGACGAGCATTGAGCCGGCGACAAAGGCATATTTCATGAAGGGTTTCATTAGCGATAGCTCCGTATTGTGCGTTGTTGTGTCGTTGATGCTTTCACTCAAGCTTCGAGCGAACCTTCTATTTTTCTTACCACCTCCCGAGTCGAAATGCCGTAGCGATCATGCAGGGTGGGCAATGCCCCGGCATTCAGGAACTCGTCCGGCAAGCCGATCTGCTGGAACCTGGCCTGTACACTGTTCCGCATCAGCAGCGAGGCAACGCTTTCGCCCAGCCCACCGACCACGGAATGGTTCTCGGCGACGAACACCGGCTTGCCTGAATGACGACGTGCTTCGGCCAGGATCGTCTCCTCGTCCAGCGGCTTGATGGTCGGGCAGTGAACGACCGTGACTGCAATACCTTTCTCTTTCAGCTCGTCGGCGGCCTCCACCGCGCGCATGGTCATCAGACCGGTTGAAATGATCAGCGCATCGCCGCCATCGATCAGGCGCTTGGCCTTGCCGATCTCGAAACGGTAATCATCGAAGCGATCCAGCACATTGGGCACCTTGCCGCGCAGCAGGCGCATATAGACGGGACCATCGTGGTCGACCATGGCCTGTACGGATTGCTGGGTGTCGATGGCATCGCAGGGGTCGATGATGGTGAGATTCGGCATGCCCCGGAAAATGGCGACATCCTCGGTGGCCTGGTGGCTGGGGCCATAGCCGGTAGTCAGGCCCGGCAGGGCACAGGCGATCTTCACATTCAGCTTTTCCTCGGCGATGGCCATGGCGATGAAGTCATAGGCCCGGCGCGAGGCGAAGACACTGTAGGTGGTGACGAAGGGGATGAAGCCTTCCCGGGCCATGCCGGCACCGGCGCTCATCAATAGCTGCTCGGCCATACCCATCTGGTAGAAGCGATCGGGGTACTCGTTACCGAAGATATGCAGGTCGGTATATTTGGCCAGATCCGCGGACATGCCCACGATCCTGTCATTCGATGCCGCCGCTTCCACCAGGGCGTGCCCGAAGGGAGCCGCCGTCGTCGATTGCCCTTCCGAGGCGATGGAGGCGATCATCGCCGAGGTCTTCAACTTCTTCTTGGCTGTCATGCCGTGTCTCCTCACTCGATCCCGTAAACGTCGTCCAGCTGTGCCAGTGCGACGCTCCATTCGTTTTCATCCACCCGGATGAAGTGGGTCTTGTCGCGGGTTTCCAGCAGCGGGACGCCGCGGCCCATCAAGGTGTCGCAGATGATTACGCGAGGCTTGTCGGACTGACTGCCGACGGCGGCGTCGAAGGTCTGTGTCAGCGCTTCCAGGTCATTGCCGTTGACACGCCAGGTTTCCCAGCCGAAGGCCGTCCACTTGTCCGCGATCGGCTCGTAGTTAAGCACCGTCGATGACTTGTCGTCGGCCTGCTGGTCGTTGACGTCGACGATGGCGACCAGGTTATCCAGCTTCCAGTGAGCGGCCGATGCCGCCGCTTCCCAGGTGGAGCCCTCGTTCAGCTCACCATCGGAGAGCAGGTTGTAGATGAGCGAGTCGCTGCTCTTGCGCTTGAGGCCCAGGGCCATGCCGACACCTATCCCCAGGCCATGACCGAGGGAACCACCGGTGATTTCCATTCCTGGTGTATAGGCCGCCATGCCGGACATGGGCAGGATGCTTTCATCGCTGCCGTAGTTCTCGATCTCGTCTTCCGAGACGATGCCGGCCTCGATCAGGGCGGCATAGAGTGCGATGGCATAGTGGCCGATGGAGAGCAGGAAGCGATCCCTGCCTTCCCATTCGGGGTCATCGGCCCGGAACTTGAGGTGGCGGAAATAGGCCACCGCGAGCACATCGGCCACGCCCAGCGCCTGGCCGACATAGCCCTGTCCCTGCACCTCCCCCATCCGCAGTGCGTTGCGGCGGATGCGGTACGCATGCTGCTTCAGCTGCTCCAGATCCTCGGGCTCTACTCTCGACAACGAAGCACTCATTGGTCGTTCCTCATATTGGTTGACCAATACAGAGTAGGCTTGAGAGCTACTGAGCGATATTGAACTTTTGTCTATGCCATATATATTCTTCAACCTATTGATTATAAACATTAATAAGAATTTACAACTTTATATATTGCTTTTTCTTCGGTCTTTTTTTGGGCATTACAAATGTCGACCATTTGTCACCTGAGATGATATTGGCACCACTGCGCTGCGCACCATTACAGAGAGCGCCCTGGCGGGCCATGCCTGCTGCAGGACCAGAGTCCATATTGCAGGACTGGTGCCGACCGATCGGAAGATCGTTGGGGGGTGAGCCGGCAGGTAACAGGAAGATGGCGGCCACAACGCGAAACGGCGCCCCGAGGGGCGCCGTTTCGCGGACGGACGTGGCGGCGCCCTCAGCCGAGGTACTTGATCATCACGCCGGCGGCCACCGCCGAGCCGATCACGCCGGCCACGTTGGGCCCCATGGCATGCATCAGCAGGAAGTTGTGGGGATTGGACTCCAGTCCCACCTTGTTCGACACCCGCGCCGCCATGGGCACCGCCGAGACGCCGGCGGAGCCGATCAGCGGGTTGATCGGCATCTTGCTGACGCTGTTGAGCAGCTTGGCCATCAGCACACCGCAGGCGGTGCCGATGGCGAAGGCCACCATGCCGAGCCCGAGGATGCCCAGGGTCTCCACCGCCAGGAAGCGGTCGGCCATCAGCTTGGAGCCCACCGACAGCCCCAGGAAGATGGTCACGATGTTGATCAGGGCGTTCTGGGCGGTGTCGGACAGCCGCTCGACCACCCCGCACTCGCGCATCAGGTTGCCGAAGCAGAACATCCCCAGCAGCGGCGCGGCATCCGGCAGGAAGAGCACCACCAGGATCAGCAGGCTGAGCGGGAAGACGATCTTCTCCAGCTTGGACACCGGCCGCAGCTGGGTCATGGCGATCTCGCGCTCGTGCCTGGTGGTCAGGGCGCGCATGATCGGCGGCTGGATCAGCGGCACCAGCGCCATGTAGGAGTAGGACGCCACGGCGATGGCCCCCAGCAGCTCCGGGGCCAGGATGCTCGAGACATAGATCGAGGTCGGCCCGTCGGCGCCGCCGATGATGCCGATGGCGGCAGCCTGGTTGAGCGTGAAGTCCATCCAGCCCATCGCCGACATGCCCACCGCCCCGAGCAGGGTGGCGAAGATGCCGAACTGGGCGGCCGCGCCGAGGAACAGCGTGCGCGGGTTGGCGAGCAGCGGACCGAAGTCGGTCATCGCGCCCACGCCCATGAAGATCACCAGCGGCGCCACGCCGGAGGCGATCGCCACGCTGTAGAACTGGTAGAGCATGCCGGGGGCATGGCCGGCCCCCTTGGCCACGTCGTTGGCGGCGCGGATCAGCTCGGGCGGGGTGTCGCCGTGCAGCACCTCGGTGAGGGTGTGGCGCCAGGCCTCGACGCCGGCGGCCGGGTCCAGGCTCAGCTGCAGCGCCGCCGCCATGCGCTCGAGCAGCTCGGGCCCGGCCAGGTGGGCCGCCTGCTCGGCGGCCGACAGCGCCAGCCCCGCCTCGGGAATGTTGGCCAGGATGCCGCCGAAGCCGATCGGCACCAGCAGCAGCGGCTCGAACTTCTTGGCCATGGCCAGCCACAGCAGCAGCAGGCCGACGGCCAGCATCACCGCCTGGCCGAGACTCAGGTTGTAGAGCCCCGAGCCGGTCCAGAGCGTCAGTATCTTCTCGGTCATGGAACCTTCCTCAGAGCACGACGAGGGCGTCGCCGACGGCCACGCTGTCGCCTTCGCTGACCTTGACCGCCGAGACGGTCCCCGCCGAGGCGGCACGCACCTCGGTCTCCATCTTCATGGCCTCGAGGATGATCACCACGTCGCCCTCGGCGACCGGGTCGCCGACGCTGACGTTGACCTTGAAGATGTTGCCGGCGAGCGGCGCGGCGATGGTCTCGCCCGAGGAGGCGGCCGGAGCCGCCGGAGCCGCCGGGGCGGCGCCCTGCTCCTGGACCTGACCGATCTCGCCGCCCTCGGCGACCTCGACCACGTACGCCTTGCCGTTGACCTTGATGGTGTAGGTCTCGGGGTCGGCCGGAGCGCCACCCTGGGTCGCCGGCGCCCGGGCACCCGGCTGGGTACCGGCTTGCAGCGCCTGGGGGGCCGGCTCGAAGGCGTCGGGGTTGTCGCGGTTCTTGAGGAACTTCAGGCCGATCTGCGGGAACAACGCATAGGTGAGCACGTCGTCGATCTCGCGCTCGCCCTCGGCCAGGCGAATGCCCTCGGCCTTGGCCTTGTCCTTGAGCTCGGCGGTCAGCCTGTCCATCTCCGGCGCCAGGTTGTCGGCGGGGCGGCAGGTGATCGGCTCGCCGCCCTCCAGCACCCGTGCCTGCAGCTCCTTGTTGAGCTCGGCCGGGGCGGCACCGTACTCGCCCTTGAGCAGCGCCTGGACTTCCTTGGAGATGGACTTGTAGCGTTCGCCCATCATCACGTTCATCACCGCCTGGGTACCGACGATCTGCGAGGTCGGGGTGACCAGCGGGATGTAGCCCAGGTCCTCGCGGACCCGGGGGATCTCCTTGAGCACCTCGTCGAGACGGTCGCCGGCGCCCTGTTCCTTGAGCTGGTTCTCCATGTTGGTGAGCATGCCGCCCGGCACCTGGGCCACCAGGATGCGGCCGTCGATGCCCTTGAGCGAGCCCTCGAAGGCGGCATACTTCTTGCGCACCTCGCGGAAGTAGGCGGCGATGTCCTCGAGGGCCTCCAGGTCGAGGCCGGTATCGCGCTCGGTGCCCTTGAGCATGGCCACCAGCGACTCGGTGGGGCTGTGGCCGTAGGTCATGGACATCGAGGAGATGGCGGTGTCGACGTTGTCGATGCCCGCTTCCACGGCCTTGAGGGCGGTGGCGCTGGACAGCCCGGTGGTGGCATGGCACTGCATGTGGATGGGGATATCCAGCGTCTGCTTCAGCCGCGACACCAGCTCGAAGGCATCGTAGGGGGTGAGCAGCCCGGCCATGTCCTTGATGGCCAGGGAATCGGCGCCCATGGCGGCGATGGACTTGGCCAGCTCGACCCAGCTGTCCATGGTGTGCACGGGGCTCAGGGTGTAGGAAATGGTACCCTGGGCGTGCCCCTCATTGGCGCGCACCGCCTGGATGGCCCGCTCCAGGTTGCGCGGGTCGTTCATGGCGTCGAAGACGCGGAAGACATCGACCCCGTTGGTCCTGGCGCGCTCGACGAAGCGGTCGACCACGTCGTCGGCGTAGTGGCGATAGCCGAGCAGGTTCTGGCCACGCAGCAGCATCTGCTGGCGGGTGTTGGGCATGGCCGCCTTCAACGCCCGTATCCGCTCCCACGGGTCCTCGCCGAGGTAGCGGATACAGGCGTCGAAGGTGGCGCCCCCCCAGGACTCCAGCGACCAGAAGCCGATCTTGTCGAGCTTCTCGGCGATGGGCAGCATGTCGTCCAGGCGCATGCGGGTGGCGAACAGCGACTGGTGGGCGTCGCGGAGGACCACGTCGGTGATGCCGAGTGGGCGGGCGTTCTCACTCATGAGACGTTCCTTATCGTTATAAAGGATGGAAAGGGACAGGGGGAAAGCGGCCTGGCCTCAGCGGCGCTGGCGATAACGGTGCACCGCGGCACTGATCACGGCCATGAGGTCATCGTCGCCGGCCGGCGCGGCACGCCCGGGCCGGGACGGGGCAGCCGGGGCCGGCTCGGGGAAGAAGCGGCCGATGACCTTGGACATCAGGGTCGTGACGATCACTAGCACGGTAAGAAAAACAAACACGAAGCCCATGCCGAGCCCCATCAGGGCCAGGCCTTCGTTTACAAGCGACGAGTTGTTCATATCAATGGTCCTTTTCGGTACAGCCGCGCATGACGTGTTATTTCGCCAGCGCTTCCCAGTCTTGCCGGGTGATCGGGATGCCGTGCCTCTCGGCATCGCGGCGATGACGCAGGCGACGCTCGCCCGGCAGCCGTGACTGACCGGCCGAGCGGACGGCCTCGAGCAGCCCAGCCACACGGCGGGCAAAGGCGGCATTGTCGCCTCGGGCGGGATCGATCAGGAGCAGGAACTGCCCCGTCCTGGGTGTCTGCGCCCCGGGATGCCCGGACAGATCAACTTCGCTGGAAAACTGCCCGCCGGTCAGGGCTGAAGCCAGGATCTCCACCATCAGGGCAATGGAGCCGCCCTTGTGCCCCCCAAACGGCGACAGACCACCCTCAAGGATGGATTCCGGCGAGTCACTGGCATTGCCGGACCGGTCCACCCCGGTGCCCATCGGCACCGTCTTTCCTTCCCGGGCGGCGATCTGGAGGTCACCATGCGCCATGGTGCTGGTCGCCTGATCGAAGATCAGTGGGGGCGCCTCTGCCACCGGAGTGGCGAAGGCGATGGGGTTGGTGCCGAAGACCGGCGTATGGCCGCCAGGCGGCACCACGTGGGCGACCCCCGTGACCGTGGTGAAGCCCACGTAGCCGGCCTCGGCAAAGGGCTCGAGGTCGGGCCACAGGGCACTGAAATGGTGGGAGTCCCGGATGGCGACAATGCAATGGCCGCTACGCGCCAGGCTGTCCTCGATCTGAGAACGTGCCGCGTCGAGCGCAGGCTGGGCAAAGCCGTTTGCCGCATCGACACGCAGGTAGCCATCCCCGGCCTGCTCGACCCGGGGTTGCGCACGCCCGTCCACCCAGCCACTCTCCAGCGAGCCGAGGTACCCCGGGATGCGGAAGATGCCATGGCTGTGCACCCCGTCGCGCTCGCAGCGAGCGCAGTTATCAGCCAAAATGCCGGCGTTGTGCCGAATAACTCCGGCCTGGCGGAACACTTCTGTCAAGCGGGCACGAAGTCCCTCGAACGAGACCCGCTGGATCTCGACGCTGCCATCGATCATGAGGTGTTACCTGCTGATGATAGTGGTCTGGTGCGCGGCCAGTAGGGCGCGCGCCGGACAAAAAAGCTCAGGACACGGCCTGGGCCCCGGTGATCTCCACCGTCGAGCCACACATGAACGGCGCCTCGTCGGAACTCAAGAAGGCCACCAGGGCGGCGACCTCTTCCGGCTTGCCGATACGACCGTAGGGTACGATCCGGTCGAGGTCCTCGACAGTTTTGCCGGCTCTCCGCAGCCCCGACTCCAGCATGGCGGTATGGATTTCGCCGGGGCACACAGAGTTGACGCGGATCCGTTGCGGGGCTCCGTCCCGGGCGAGACTCTTCGAGAAGGCCACCACCGCCGACTTGGTCACGTTGTAGGCGATATGACCGGGCGCCGGTTGCAGTCCCCACTGAGAAGCGGTGTTGACGATCGCCCCACCGCCCGCGGCCGCCATGTGCGGCACCGCCGCCCGGCACAGGTAAAACATCGCATGCAGGTTCACGGCGAAGCTGGCATGCCAATCATCCGTCGAGACCTCCGTGATATCACCGCGGCGATTGATTCCGGCATTATTGACCAGAATATCCAGGCGACCGAACTCTGACAGGACGTCATCAACCAACTGCTGGCAGGCCGCCTCCTCGGTGATATCGACGGTCTTGACCAAGGCTCGGCCGCCCTCGCCCTCTATCTCCGCCTTCACGCTTCCTGCGGCCTCGACATCGTGATCGACGATCACCGCTAAAGCGCCCTCCCCGGCCAAACGACGACAGATGGCACCGCCGATGCCACCACCCCCGCCAGTCACCATCGCGACCTTGTTCTGAAAGCGACTCATGAGACTTCCTCTCTGATGATGTAGTGTCTCAGCGGATGTAGCTGCCGCCGTTCATGTCAAAGGTCGCACCATTTATGGAACGCTGAGAGGGTTTCAGGCAGAAGCCCACCAGCTCGGCTACTTCCTGCGGTGTGGCGATATCGCCAATGGGAATGTCCGCGACAGCCGCCTGGAAACCATGCTTGGCGATGAATGCCTCCGCCATCTCGGTCCTGACCCAGCCCGGGGCGATGCAGGCCGAAACGATGCCGAGGTGTCCGAAGGAAGTCGCGACCGACTTGGACAGGTTGATCAACGCAGCCTTGGTGACCCCGTAGGGCAAGGCCTCGGCACTGTAGCCGCGCTGCCCAGCCCGGCTGGCCATGCTGATGATCCGCCCGCTCCCATGCTCGGAAAAATGTGGGATGGCCAGGCGGTTCAGGTCGGCAACGGCCTGGATGTTGATCTGCAGCTCCCGAGCCCAGGCGGCGTGCCAATCGTCCCAGTCGGACTCGAGGGAAATCTCCATTCTCACCCCGGCATTATGCACCACGGCATCGATACGCTTTGCCTTGGCAATACAAGCCTCCCAGAGATCTTTCGGCCCCTCGCGGGCCGAAAGATCGGCCTGCACCAGTAGACCATGCCCGTTCACGGCCTCAAGCAAGGTCCCCGCCGCTTGCCGATTGTGTCGATAATGCATCAGCGGGAAGCCGCCGCAGCGGGCAACTTCCTTGACGATGGCCGTGCCGATGCTGCCCGTGGCCCCAGTGACCAGGACATTCATTCCTTCAAGATCGTGAACCATTCACAGTTCCCCACTTGCAGAGAAGACGACGGGCTAACAGCACCTGATTCCACCCGGCCTTACCAGACTTTCAGGACCTGGCCGGTGACGAGGGATTCAACGCTGCGACTGTAGGCCAGCGCCACATCGGCAGCTTCCACTGGCTTGAAGCCACGAAAGAAGGGACCGTACTTTCCCAGCGACTGACGCAGCACGCTCGGGCTCACGCTGTTGATGCGGATGCCGCGCGGCATTTCCATGGCAGCCGCCTTGACGAAGGCATCCAGGGCGCCGTTGACCATGCTGGGCGACACGCTACCCGGCACCGGATGCTCGTTGAGGATGCCGGTGGTTAGGGTGATGGAACCTCCATCGGTGAGATAGTCCCGCGCTACCTGGGCGACATTAATCTGCCCCATCAGTTTGTTCTCGATTCCCAGCAGGTGCTTGGAATCGCTCAGCGGGGCTGACTCAAGCTCGTTAAAGGCCGCGAAAGTTGCCTTGCCCAGGGTCATGATCACGGCATCCAGCGGGCTCAGCTGCTCGAAGGCCTCCTTGATCGAGGCCGGATCGGTGATATCGATATGAACATCGCCGCTCTTGGAGCCAGCTGAGATTACCTCGTGGCGCTCGGAAAGGTGTTCCTTGACCGCGCTACCGATCGTCCCAGTCGCACCGATAAGCAAAATCTTTAGGCGTTTATCACTCATTGCGTAATCTCCGTTTCCTGATCGATCCAATCGAGTCGCATTTCATCGACATGGCTCTTGTTCAGATAATCGATGAAGCGCTTGCGAAACAGTTCAGTATGCTCATGTGCAGCCTCTTCGGCCCGATTCACATCCCGCTCTTCGATGGCACGGATGATGGCTTCGTGATCGTTGCCGATTTGACGGTCCAGGTCACTCACGATGAAGTTCAACTGAAGGTGAATCAGACGCTGTCCTTCATCGAGCAGTGTCTCGTAGTATTGGGTGAAATAAGGATTGCCGGCCGCTTCGGAGATTCGCAGGTGAAACTCCTTGTTCTTTTCCGACATCATGCGGAAATCGGATTGATTGACGGCCTCCATATACTCCTGGTTCTTGGCGCAGATCTCTTCCAGGTCAGACGCTGTTCGATGTCTTGCCGCCAAGCGAGTCACCGCTCGTTGCACCAGGTCAAGCGCATCGATATAGCGAGGAAGCTCATCGAATTCGATAGGCTTCACGATGGCACTGCGGTTACTCAGCACGGTAACCAACCCCTCACTCATCAATCGTGCCAAGGCATCTCGTACCGGTGACCGCGACAGGTTGAAATGCTCTGCCAGGGATACCTCATCGAGAGGGCTACCGGGCTTCAACTCCAACGTCAGGATCCGCTGGCGTAGAGTTTCGTAGATGTAGCGCCCGCCGTGTCGTTTTGCTGTGCCCGCCATAGTCGTCTCCCGCGATAGTGGAAAAGGGATACCTTACTCTCGCCAGCGACCCGTATGAAGCACTCAGCCGGCGCCCCAGGTGTCGGAAAGCGTGAAACCGTCGGACAGCGGATCGTCGGGGTCCATACCCAGCTGGTGGAAGCCATAGACCCAGGCACGCCCCGTCACGGACGGAAATGCCGCTGGCCGCCCGGCGACCTCGCCTATATCCCGAAGCGAGACCTGGAACTCGCCGCCGATGATCGAGCGTGACACCAGGGTATCGCCCTTCTCGACGAGTCCCCTGGCCAGCAGGGTCGCCAGGTTCGCGGAGCTGCCGGTGCCACAAGGCGAACGATCCACCCTGCCCGGGGGCAGAGTGGTGCAGGTCTGATACACCTTGTCGGAAATCCGGTGGCGGAACATGACGTAGGCCACGCCGCGAATCGATGCCAGCTCAGGGTGCAGCACCTCGATCTCCCGATTGACGACCTTCTTGATAGTCATCCCCAACACGGCGAGCCGATGAGCGTTCTCGGGTGCGATCTCGAGGCCCACTTGATCGACATCGACGAGCGCATAGAAGACGCCGCCAAAGGCGATATCCAGGGTGATACGCCCCAGCCCGGGCACCTCGAGCTCGCGATCGAGGGAATCGACGAACGCCGGCACCATGTCCAGCGTCACGCTGTTGCAACGCCCATCCTCGCAGTGGGCCTGCGCCGTGACCAGCCCTGCAGGCGTGTCGACACGCACCCGGGTCAGCGGCTCTTCCATGGGCACCATGCCCAGCTCGAGCAGCGCTGTCACCACGCAGATGCAGTTGCTTCCCGACATGGGATGCGCCTTGTCGGCCTGCAGGATGATCAGCCCGGTATCCGCCTCGGGCCGCGTGGCCGGCAGCAGCAGGTTGACCGACATCTGCAGGCAGCCGCGTGGCTCCTGGGTCACGAAGCGACGCAAGGAATCGTCCACTTCGTTGATGTGGTCCATCTTGTCGAGCATCGTCTCCCCGGGCATGTCGAGGACGCCGCCCGTGATCACCTTGCCGACCTCACCCTCGCAGTGCACGTCAACCAGCTGTAGTGTTTTACGCCAACGCATGTGTCTCTCCCGGCACGACGATGCTGTCGACCGGGCCGGTCGGCGACGCCGACCGGCCGGTCACGTTACTTGATGAACCAGCCCCAGGGCTTGTCGCTGACATAGCTGGTGATCTGCTTGGTCTCGAAATAGTTCTCGTAGCCCCACTCGCCGAGCTCGCGGCCGATGCCGCTCTTCTTGTAGCCGCCCCAGGGCGCCTCCACGAAGGTGGGCTGCGAGCAGTTGATCCAGATGATGCCGGCCTGCAGGTTGCGGGCGACACGCTCACAGCGCTCGAGATCCCTGGACATCACGGCGCCGGCCAGGCCGTACTCCGAGTCGTTGGCCACGCGCACGGCCTCTTCCTCGGTGGCGAAGCGGCGGATCGCCACCACCGGGCCGAAGACCTCTTCCTTCCACAGGTCGCTGTCCTCGGGCACGTCGACGAAGATGGCGGGCTCGAGATAATAGCCCTTCTCAAGGCCGGGCGGACGCTCGCCGCCGTACGCCAGGGTGGCGCCGTCACGCTTGCCCGCCTCGATGGCCTTGGTCACCTTCTCGTACTGGGCGGCGTTGACCAGCGGTCCGAGCAGGACGCCGTCTTCCATGCCGTTGCCGATCTTGAGCTTGCGGGCTTCCTCGACCAGGCGGTCCATCAGCTTCGGATAAAGGTTCTCCTGCACCAGCACCCTGGAGGTCGCGGAACAGACCTCGCCCTTGTTCCAGAAGATGCCGAACATCAGCCACTCGACGGCGTCCTCGAGGTCGCAGTCGTCGAAGATGATCAATGGCGACTTGCCGCCGAGCTCGAGGCTGATGTTCTTGATGTCCTGGGCGGCCATCTTCATGAGCTTGCTGCCGGTCGGCACGCTGCCGGTGAAGGCGATCTTGTCCACCAGCGGATGCTCGGTGAGCGGCGCCCCCGCCTCGGCCCCGATGCCGGGGAGGATGTTGACCACGCCGGGCGGGATCTCCGCCTCCTCGCAGATGGCCGCCATTTCCAGCGCGGTCAGCGAGGTGACCTCGGAGGGTTTGAGCACCACGGTGCAGCCCGCGGCGATCGCCGGCGCCACCTTCCAGGAGGCCATCAGCATCGGGAAGTTCCAGGGCGTGATCGCCGCCACGACACCCACCGGCTGCTTGATGGCCTTGGACACGAACCCGTCTTCCGCCAGCTCCACGGTTTGCTCGGGGTGCTCATCGCTGCGCTCGGCCAAGTCGGCGTAGAAGTCGAAACACCCTGCTGTGTCCTCGATGTCCCAGACGGCCTCCGGCATCGGCTTGCCGTTGTCGCGCACCTCCAGGGTGGCCAGCTCGTTGACCCGCGCCCGTATCCCTTCGGCGACACGACGCAGATAGCCGGCACGCTCCCTGCCACTCATCTTCGGCCAGGGACCGTTGTCGAACGCGGCTCGCGCGGCCTTGACGGCGGCGTCGACGTCCTCGGCCGTCGCGGAGGCCACCTCGGCGAAGACGCTTTCATCACTGGGGTCGATGGCCGGGAAGGTCTTGCCCTGCGCAGGCGCGACCCAGTGTCCATTGATGTACAGGTTATTGTACGTTGTCATAGTTTGGCCCTCTTTCATGTCGGTTCAAAAACGGGAGGCTCGGAAGGGGCGAAGATCCTGTTCACTCTGCCGGCCTTGCACCATGTCGGTGATCAGGCGCGCCGTCGTGGCGCCGAGTGTCAGCCCAAGCTGCCCATGCCCGAAGGCCATGTACACATTGTCGAGATTCGGCGACTTGTCGATCACCGGTTTGGTATCCGGAAGGAATGGACGCCACCCGATGCCATACTCGACGTCGGCGGTATTCAGCGAGGGGAAGATTCGCTTGGCTTTGTCCAGGATGATCTTGGCACGATCATAGTTGGGCTCGGGATTCTCGCCGGCGAACTCGATCGTCCCGCCGATTTGGAGTCCCCTGGACATGGGAATGAAGCCGAAGCCGCCATCGGCATAGACGGTGGAATGCCGCAGGTCGATACCGGGATCGCGCACCACGACCTGGTAGCCACCAATGCCCATCAGCGGCACCTTGACGCCCAGCGTCTTGAAGAATGCCTTGCTGCCGTTGCCTGCTGCGACCACGACGTGGTCGGCGGGCAGCTCCTTGCCGCCGTCCAAGACGATCCGCTCGGCCTTCCCCTGCCGCGACTGGATCTCCTTGACCGTGTCCTGCACCCTGACGCCGCCTTGGTCAACAAAGCTCCTGGTCAACGCCACCATGAAGCCTTCCGTATCCTTGACGGTCCTCCAGTCGGAAAGCAGCAGACCATGCGAAAATTTTCCCGCCAGTGATGGCTCGATATCGCTGATCTCTTTCTCGCCCAGGGACTCCACCTTGTAGCCGAGCTTTTGACGCAGAGAGATGTAGGTCTGCTCATCCCTTAGGCCGGAGAGACTGTCAAAGACTTCGAGTGTCGGTGTGGAGCCGATGAGCTCCTTGTCATCACATTTTTCGAGGAGAGGCTGATAATCCTCGTAAGCCTTGGCCGTGAGCGTCGCGAGCTCCTCCGCAATCTGGTCGATTCTGGAGCGCCGAGCGTTGGCCATGAAGCGTAACATCCATGGCATCAGCTTCGGGACAGCCGCGGGCCGTAGGGCCAAGGGGCCCTTCTGATCCAGAATCCAGCCCGGCACCTTCTTGATGATGCCCGGCTTGGAGAGCGGGATGATTTCGCTGACGGCCATCTGGCCACAGCTCCACTTGGCGGTGCTATCGCCGGGTTCGGCGGGATCCACCAGTGTGACGTGCATCCCCTCCCGCTGCAGATAAAGTGCACAGCAGATACCGACAATGCCACCGCCAATGACAACAGTAGATGGAGCGACGCTCATCAGCTGACCTCGCGCGTTAGCAACAGGCACGGCCAATCCCTCAACCGTGCCTGCCAATTCCCAGTGTTATACCTGCTCGTAGGCCTTGCGGAACTCGGCCTTCTCGGCATCGCTGAGAGGCTGTAGCGGCATGCGGGCGTTGCCGACCGGGAAGCCGCTCAGCTCACAGCCGTACTTGATCTTCTGGATAAACTTGCTGGTTTCCAGGCTATTCATGACCGGGAAGATCTTCTGAGAGATGCCTTTGGCACTCTCGATATCACCCGCCATGTAGTCGTTATAAAACTTGTTGATGTTCACCGGCATGATGTTGGCCGGCGCGCTTATCCAGCTGGTGGCGCCCCACAGGAAGTAGTCCAGGGCGATATCGTCAGAGCCGCAGCACAGGTCGATCTTGCCCTTGTACTTGGTGCCGATGTCGATGGCACGCATCAGCTCGCCACTACTTTCCTTGATGGCAATCACGCGCGGATCATCTTGCAGGCCATCCATCACGCTGTAACCGAGCTCGATGGCCACGCGCATCGGGTAGTTGTACAGCACCAGCTCGACATCGGGCACCGCGTCCAGGATGGCACGATAATGTCCCAGCAGTTCCTCGTCTGACGGCACGGAGTAGAAGGGAGGTGCGACCAGCACCGCGTTATAGCCGGCGTCACGGTTTTGCTTGACTTGTTCGATCACCTCGCGGGTGGAGGGCGCGTTGGCGCCGGCGATCAGCATGCCACGGTCACCCACCACTTCCTTGACGGTCTTCAGGACTTCACGACGCTCTTCGTTGGTCATCGCGTAGGATTCGCCGGTGGAGCCCAGCGGCGCGAAACCGGTAGCACCCATCTTAAGCTGGTGCTCGAGCAAGTCGGCCAGAACCTGATGGTTGATCTTGTCGTTGGCGTCGAACGGGGTGACGAGCGCGGGAATGATACCTTCGAGTTTCATAGCAACCTCCGGGGTTGGGTTGGACTGATTCTGGGTTTGATCAGGTGAAGCGACGCAGTAGCTTCTGTTCAATGACATCGACCAGGCGAGTCACCGGGAAGGCCACGGCAAAGTAGATCACCGCTGCCGCCGTCAGAAACTCAACAGGCCGGGCTGTGCTGGACGAGATGTTCGAGCTGACGAACATCAAGTCCGCGATACCCACTGAAGAGATCAGGGCACTTTCCTTGAAGAGTGAAACCACATTCGACATCAGCGGCGGAATGGAGCGCAACAATGCCTGAGGAAAGATGACATTGATGGCCTTGACCCTGAAGCTGAGACCGAGGGCGACACAGGCATCATGCTGCTCACCCGAGATGGATTTCAAAGCCCCTCGGAACGTCTCGCTGGTAATGGCGCCCATAAACAGCACCATCGACAGCAACACTGACACATAGGGCGGAATGTCCTGCCCAAGCACCAGCGGCAGGCAGAAGAAGATCCAGAAGAGCTGAATCAGCATCGGCGTGCCGCGAAAGAACTCCACATACAGGCGAGCCGGCCATTTCAGAAGTCGACTAGGGCTCACCCTCAGCAGGCTGACCACGAATCCGAGCAGGGTACCGACGATGGCCGCACTGATGGTAAAGAACAGCGTGATCCCAAGCCCATTGAGGAGAACATCCCAATAGCTGAATACACGCAAGAAATCGAAATTCATGATGACCTCCTCAACGCTCTACCGATGCATCTTGACGACGCTCGATGATGCCAACCAACTGAGAAATCGGAACAGACATCAGGAAGTAGATGACGGCTACGACGGTGTATACCTCCAGAGGCCGATACAAGTCAGTTGCCAGGATCTTGCCTGCGTACATCAGATCGGCAACCGCCACGATGGCCACCAGGGCACTTTGTTGAAGAATGGTAATTCCATTCGTCATCAGCACCGGAATCGCGTTTCTCAGGGCTTGAGGAAAGATCACATATAGGGTCTTTTTCCACCCCCCCAGTCCCAGGGCAACACAGGCATCATGGTGTTCCTTGGGTACGGCCTGAATCCCTGCCCGATAGGCCTCGGCGTTGAAGGCGATCAGGTTGAGCCCCAGCGCAAGCACCCCCATGGTGATAGGATCAAAGAAAATGTTAAAGAGAATTGGAACACAATAGAAGAACCACACGACCTGGATCAACACGGGCGTGCATCGAAAGAATTCGATGAATATCTTGGCCGGCAACCTCAGTATCCAGAGCGATGCCATCGCCATCAGACAGACGAGGAACCCAATCGTCAGCCCCAGGGCATTGGCCCCAAGTGCGAGCATTATGGTTGTCTTAAGCCCTTCCAGAAGAGGACCAAAATGCCCGAATAGCGCGGTGAAGTCGAACTCGTAACTCATGATGATTTACCTCACTTAAGATGCAGAACCTTGTTGAGGAAATCCTTTGTTCTCTCCTCCTTCGGATCATTGAACATGATCTCAGGATCACATTTTTCAACGACCTTTCCACCGGCTATGAACACCGACTCGGTAGCGATCTTTTTGGCAAAATACATATCGTGAGTCACGATCATCATGGCCATCTTCTGCTTGGCAAGATCCATCATCACCTTTTCGACCTCGGCCACCATCTCCGGATCGAGGGCAGATGTCACCTCATCGAACAGCATGAGGCGCGGCTCCAGCATCAGGGCACGTGCGATGGCAACACGCTGCTTTTGACCACCCGACAGCTTCCCTGGAAAGCTGTTGATCTTGTCCTCCATGCCGAGTATTGCCAGATATTCCCTGGCTCGATCCTCCGCTTCCGACTTGGCCATCCCATGTACCTTGACGGGAGACAGGGTCAGGTTGCTCAGCACAGACAGGTGAGGGAAAAGCGTGTAATGCTGGAACACCATGCCGATATGGTTACGAATGGCAAGATCGGTTTGCGTGACGCCCTTCTTGTTGACGCTGATATAAGGCTGTGAGTCGAAATAGATCTCGCCCTTGTCGATCTTCTCGAGGCCCATCAGCACACGAAGCAGGGTACTCTTGCCGCTGCCGCTTGGCCCGATGATGACCAGACGGTCCCCCGCCTTCATCTGCAAGTCCATTTCATCCATCACACAGGTGTCGCCAAACCGCTTGGAAACCCCCTTGAATTCGATCAATGGAGCAGAGGTAGCAGGTTGTGGCATGCCATCGCCTGCCTTGCGCGTGTTAAGACTTTCGACAACGTTCATAAGCCTCTCCTGAACCGCATTCGGTTTTTGATATTGGAATCTTCGTGCATGCGATGCGTAACCAGGCGAAGGCCTAGATAGCACGCTGCAGGGGATGTATCAGGATGAAGTCATTGAGCGACTGGAGCATGAGGAGCCTCTCTTATTTATTGTGTTGAGATATTATGTAGCGGGGCCTGAACCGCTGTATGCAGCAATGCATACAAATGTAGTCACCTCCTCGACACCCTGTCAAGGCATGCAAGGCATGACCTTGAAAAACCCCGGACCGCAAGTAACACCACCAGCCGTTTCAAACCGGCCCTAATCATCTGATGGATAAGCTTTTTCAAGCGCCGGAAGGACAATGGCAATGGGGCACATGCTGGGGATCCGGGCATCCATACTCGGGGAGTCCTTCCTGGCTAGGCTCCTCTCCTGTGGCAAGAGAGCGGGCGCACCCTATTGGGGGCCGTGAAAGTTCCCCTCCGTCCAGAGCCCCCTACGCATGACGTTGAATGGCATGCCTCAGTGGCTTTCCGGCCCCCTGGCCACGTACCTGATCGGACCACCTCCACGTTTCGATCAGCGAGCCTCGGTATGGGAAACGCGAGGTGGATGGTATTCGACCAATGGACTTGGTCCGACAGGGCTAACGTCGAGCGGCGATACCCGTCGTATCTGTCGAGGCCGAGAGGCGGAGAGCCTCCTTACTGAGGTGAGGCAAGACTGTGTTGACTTGTCGGACGCTCGCTCCTACCTTGTATGCAGGCCTGCATACTTTGAAGAATCAGGCCGGCTCGTCAGGAAGCCTGGGCTATGCCCACTTGGTCACCTGACGGGAGACAGACACCGAGAATCACTTCATATCACATAAAAAATAAGGACTTATGAAATGAACCATCTCACCAAGCTGCGTCCCTTTGCTGCACTTTGCTGTGCAGCCACCCTCGGCATGGCATCCGCCTCGTCTGCATTGGCAGCCGAGCACACCTGGCAAAGCGTCAAGGAAGCCGGTGAGCTCCGCTGCGGCGCCGCCATTGCCACCCCCTACGTCATGAAGAACCCCCGGACCAACGACTACAGCGGCTTTTTCGTCGAGGTATGTCGTGACTTCGCGGAGCACCTGGGCGTTGAGGCCACCTTCGTCGACACCAACTGGGATAACCTCGTGGCGGGGGTCCAGAGCGAGCGCTGGGATCTGGCGATGGCGCTGAACCAGACACCGGAGCGTGCCAAGGCCGTTGCCTTCTCCGAGCCCGTCTCCAACTATGAGGTGTCCTTCCTCTACAACAAGGAAAACTCAAAGCTGCCGGAGACGGTGGACGGTCTGGAGGATATCGACAACTCCAACATCACCGTTGCCGTGATGTCGGGCACAGTGCAGGACAAGGCGGTGACGGCCAATCTCGAGAATGCCAACATCATGCGTCTCCCGGGCATGGATGAAACCCGGCTGGCGGTCATGTCGCGCCGTGCGGACGTCCTGGCCGATGCCAATGACACCAATCTACTGTTCCAGCACGCGAACCCTGAATGGGCGGAGATTATGACTCCCAATCCCCCGCTAGCCCGCCAAGGCGTTGCATTTGGTCTGAACAAATCAACACCAGAGGCTGATATTCAGGAGCTCAATGAATTCATCTTGAGCAAAAAGGAAGCTGGCGAAGTTGAAGAAATGATAGACGAGGCTGCAAAAATCGCTATTGAACAGATGGAATAACTCACACCCATAGAGATATCAGGATTTTCTGTCCGGCGTTGATTCTCGCTGGACAGTAAATCCGAGCAGCTCATAATGTAGTTGCGGCTTTCTTTAGAATTTTAAACGCTTACTGAAACTTTCACTGTCAGCCATTCTTGCCTCATGGCACTAATGAGACCTTGCCCTGTAAGATAATAAAGTCATTGATGGAGCTTTGTTTCGCCTGCTCATTTTTCATGACTCGCCTTGAGGCTTTCAACTATAACGATAGGTGAAGTGCTATGGATTCAGTTCTTGTTGGGGTGGATAGGAGTCGTCGGTCCTGGCGTTCTGTAAAGTTTGCGCTGGAAAGGGCAGCGATGCATGACTGGGATGTCACAATAGTTCATGTCATCAACTGGTCTCCTTATAAGTTCTCAACAAAAGAAGATAATGAGAGGCGGCCTATCAAGAGGCAGCAGGAGATTTCGCGCGCGGAATCCGATGTTATTAAACCCTTGATGGAGTGGATTTCCGAAGAGAATCTATATCCTGATACTACCAAGGTAACAACGCTGATAAGGCATGGCCGCCCTTCTGATACGATCATCAAGTTGGCCAAGAGTGGTGACTACGATCTAATTGTTGTTGGTCGTGCCGGTGAGTCAAGGATGCGGTCGGCTTTATTCGGCAGTACTGCCAGTCGTGTTGCCGAGAATTCTTCTGTTCCCGTGGTGGTGGTGCCCTGATCATGATGGCTCTTGAATCGATATTTACAGCAGAACTCTTCGTTCTTTTCGACAGCGGTATTATTGATGCAACCTTGGATCGGTACTTTCAGCCATTTGCTGCATGGTTGGCATCGATCGTCTTTTATCCGCTTCCATTATTTGGTACAGAGGCTCCGATTATTGTTCTTTGGCTTATCGTTGCCGGTACTTTTTTCACTGTGTGGTTGCGGTTCCTCAATATTCGTGGGATGAAGCATGCCTTTAACCTCGTTAGAGGAAAGTATACGCCCGATGATGCTGTCGGAGAAGTCAGCCACTTTCAGGCACTGTCTACTGCTGTTTCCAGCACCGTAGGGCTTGGCAATATTGCAGGTGTTGCAATTGCCATCACATTAGGTGGCCCGGGTGCTGCCTTCTGGATGGTTATTGCCGGTTTTTTCGGCATGTCTACCAAAATGGTCGAATGCATGCTGGCTGTTAAGTACCGGCATGTACACCCGGATGGCACTACCTCTGGTGGGCCAATGTATTACCTACGAGATGGCTTGGCGGAGCTTGGCTTTGTCAAGATTGGTAAAGCCCTTGCGGTGTGTTGGGCATTGTTCATGATGATCGCGGCTCTTGGTACCAATGCATTTCAAGCGAATCAGGCCACCCAGCAGCTTGTTGATGTGGCTAATATTGAGTGGCTGATTAATAACAAGTGGGCTATTGGTATGCTGCTTGCCGCTTTGACAGCTGCAGTTATCATAGGTGGGATAAAATCCATCGCCCGGGTCACAAGCATCCTGGTGCCGTTCATGACCCTGCTTTATGTTACTGCCTGCCTTGTTGTTATTTCCATTAATATCACTGGCGTTCCTGCTGCTATCGGTGAGATAGTTACGGGCGCCTTTTCACCGCAAGGTGTCGCAGGTGGTATTGTGGGCTCACTAGTTGTTGGTCTCCAGCGAGCTACGTTTTCAAACTCCGCAGGTGTTGGTGATGCGGCGGTAGCTCACTCGGCCGTCAAGACAAATCGCCCCGCCACTGAAGGATTTGTGGCCTCTCTGGAACCTTTTATTGATACGATCATTGTATGCTCGATGACAGCTCTTTGCATCGTTCTCACCGGAACTTGGCAAGGTTCTGATGTGCATGAGGTTAGCGGTGTTACGCTGACATCCCGTGCCTTTGAGACTGTCTCCCCATCCTTTTCTTATGTGCTTGCATTCGCCGTATTTCTATTTGCCTACTCAACGATTCTCAGCAACTCTTATTATGGCATGAAAGGGTTTGGCTTTCTTCTTGGTGACAACCCCAAGGCTGAAGTCGCCTATAAGGTAATTTTCCTTTGCTTTACAGTGATTGGAGCTGCCACCGCTCTTGCACCTGTCATTCTTTTCGCTGACTCGGTGTTTTTCCTGTTGGCTCTCTGCAACATTATCGGGCTTTACTTCCTGGCTAACGTTGTTCGCAGGGAGTTCAATAACTACTGGAAAAAACTGAAATCCGGTGAGTACAAGGTCATCGATAACAGTGACTCTTCTCTCAGCGGTAGCACTTGGCGTTCATGAGACTTTTATCCTGACTGCCAGTTATAATCCCCACGACTCTTGTACCCGGCCTTCTTGGCCGGGTTTTTATTTCGCCGTCAGCTTCTCCAGCGCTTCAAGATAGCTCTCTAGCACCAGGTTGGGTGGCGCCCCCTTGCGGGTGATAGCGCTGTAATAGGTGAGGTAGTGCCAACTTTCGGGATTCAGTGCGCGCATCCGGCCATCGCGAACCCAGCGTTCGGCGTAGTGGTTCGGCAGGTAGCCGATATAGCGACCGGAGAGTATGAGAAAGGCAATGCCTTCCCGATCAGTTGCGGTGGCGGCGGAGTTGAGGGGTTCATGGCATGCCTTGATCTCCGGCGTCTGGGCATAGGCCGGTAGCACAGCATCGTAGCTCGTCAGTTGCTCTTCCGTCACGGACTCGGCTTGGAAGAGTGGATGCCCCGAAGCGCAGTAGAGCCGTGAGGTTTCCTCGTAGAGCGACAGGTACTCTAGGCCGGGCATGGTCTTGAGGGCCGGAATCACACCGGTGTGCAGGCGGCCGTCCAGCACGGCAAGCTCGATATCGTGGGGTGGGATCATGCGGATGTTGATGCGCACGTCGGGACCGCGCTCCTTGAGGGCATTGAGCGCATGAGTGATATGCATCTCAGGCATGGTCACCAGGTTGTCGGTGATGCCGATGTTAAGTTCGCCCTTGAGCCAGGCATGCAGGCCGTTGACCCGGGTACGGAAGCCTTCCACCGCCGCCAGCAACTGCAGCACAGCTTCGTAAACCTCGGCGCCTTCGTCAGTGAGGGAGAAGCCGCTACGCCCACGCTGGCAGAGCCGCAGGCCGAGCCGTGTCTCCAGATCATTCATCGCCATGCTGATGGCGGCACGGGTGATATTCAATTCCACCTCGGCGGCGGAAAAACCGCCACACTCCACCACCTTGCGGTAGATCCGCAGCAAGCGCAGATCGGCATCACTCAGCTGGCCTGTCAAAGACCCCTTGCGGTGCGACATAGGCCTTCCCCATTCTCATCCATCGTCCTAAGGTCGGTGGTAAGGTTAGCAGGAGCGCCGCATAAGGTTAAGCAGCGGATTTCACGAGATTAAGATTTATTGGTTTATACTTATCGATACCCGGACCTACCTTGCCTCTTACAACGACCAAAACGGCCTAACTACGGGGTGCCCCATGTTGGATCGAGACCTCCCAGACGCCTCGGGCCTGAGCCCAGAACAGCTGGATGCTTACTGGATGCCCTACTCCGGCAACCGCCAGTTCAAGCGCGACCCGCGGATCATCGTCGGCGCCGAGGGTAGCTACTACACCGCGGCCGACGGTCGCCGGATCTACGATGGCCTCTCCGGCCTGTGGACCTGCGGCGTCGGCCATGGCCGTCCCGAGATCGCCGAGGCGGTCAGCCAGCAACTCGCCCAGCTGGACTATGCCCCCGCCTTCCAGTACGGCCACCCCAAGGCCTTCGAGTTGGCTCACCGGATCCGCCAGTTGACCCCGAAGGGCCTCGACTACGTGTTCTACACCGGCTCCGGCTCCGAGAGCGCCGATACCTCGCTGAAGATCGCCCGCGCCTACTGGCGCAAGAAGGGCAAGCCCACCAAGACCAAGCTGATCGGCCGGTCCAAGGGCTATCACGGGGTCAACTTCGGCGGCATCAGCCTGGGCGGCATCGGCGCCAACCGCGTCCTGTTCGGCCAAGGCGTCGACGCCGACCACCTGCCGCATACCCTGCTCGAGGAGAATGCCTTCACCCGTGGCATGCCCGAGCACGGGGCCGAACGCGCCGACGAGCTGCTGGAGCTGATCGCCCTGCACGATGCCTCCAACATCGCCGCGGTGATCGTCGAGCCCCTGGCCGGCTCGGCCGGGGTGATCCCGCCGCCCCGGGGCTACCTCCAGCGCCTGCGCCAGATCTGTGATGCCCACGACATCCTGCTGATCTTCGACGAGGTCATCACCGGCTTCGGCCGCATGGGTGCGATGACCGGTGCCGAGGAGTTCGGCGTGGTGCCGGACATCATGAACGTCGCCAAGCAGCTGACCAACGGGGCCGTGCCCATGGGCGGGGTCATCGTGCAGGGGGAGATCTACCACACCTTCATGGAGCAGGGCGGCCCCGACTACATGATGGAGCTGCCCCATGGCTACACCTACTCGGGGCACCCGGTGGCCTGTGCCGCGGCCCTGGCCACCCTGGACGTGCTCGAGAACGACCGCCTGGTCGGCCGCGTCCGGGAGATGGCGCCGATCTTCGAGGACGCCCTGCACGGCCTCAAGGGCAGCCGTTATATCAGCGATATCCGCAACTACGGCCTCGCCGGCGCCCTGCAGATCGAGCCCTGCCCCGGCGAGCCGGCACGGCGGCCCTTCGAGATCGCCATGAAGTGCTGGGAGAAGGGCGTCTACGTGCGCTACGGCGGTGACACCATCCAGCTCGGCCTGCCCTTCATCGTCGAGCGCGAGGAGATCGACCGCCTCGTCAACGTTCTCGGCGAGGCCATCGGCGAACTGTGAGCCATCAGCGAACCGAGCTCAAGCACCTCAACCCATCACCCCGGACATTCATGATGGAAGTCTGATAAGCCGCTACCCATTCGTCAATACCTCTACACACCGGGCAGTAAGTTAAATGGCAACTCACACGAACGAAAGCATAATAATATTTATTGATACGAAACCCATATTATATTCTTTTCCAACATGGTCAGAAACTGAAGTGTCCTCTGCATTGCTTGGTGCAAAAGGACATTTGAGCAACGCCACCTCATAGGTGTCGTGCCATAAGTGTTGCCGGATCGGGGGAACCCGATTCGGCCTTTTTTGTTTATCGCACCTTCTCGGAAAAGAGGCATAACCTTCAGGAAAAGCCGACCATGTTCGCGATACCCACCTCAGCGTAGCCAGCTGAGGGCTGACAAGCCGTCACCTATTTCGCCGGAGCCTCGACACGACAGCCAAAAAGTTAAGCGTCAGCTTACACGAACTAAAGCATAACAATATTTATTGGCACCGAACCCCATCATATCATGGCTCTCATAGGCAGGAACTGGAGCGCCCTTCGCCCCTGCTCGAGGCCAGTATCAAGCAGGCAACGGCAGGCGCGGCACACGATAGCGAATCGTTTGCCCCGCTACGCCGATGGCAAGCGCTCCATCTTGATGCCCCGCATCTCCACGGCCCGGATGGCCTTTGCTTCTACGCACGCATGAAGACGGTGATGGCACGCTGGTTCTCCGGTCTTCGCGAAACGACTAACCGATACACCATGCCAACACTTGAAGGTGGCTAAATGACAGCTTTCTATAATGAATCGCTTAGCAATCAGGACGTCAAGCAACTGGACCGCAAAGGAGTGTTTCACTCTTGGTCGGCGCAGGGTTCACTGGACCCGCTAGTGATCAAGAGTGGTAGTGGCTGCCGCCTGTGGGACTATGAAGGGCGGGAGTATCTCGATTTCTCAAGCCAGCTGGTCAACACCAACATCGGCCATCAGCACCCGAAGGTCCTCGCCGCCATCAAGGCACAGCTGGACGAACTGGCCACCGTGGCGCCTTCACATGCCAACTACGCTCGCAGCCTGGCAGCCGAGAAGATCCTGGCACGCGCACCGGCCGGCTTCGACAAGGTCTTCTTCACCAACGGCGGTGCCGATGCAAACGAAAACGCCATTCGCATGGCGCGCACCGTCACGGGCCGGGAGAAGGTGCTGTCGGCCTATCGCTCCTATCATGGCGGCACCGGCTCCGCCATCGTGGCGACCGGCGACTTCCGCCGCGTGCCCAACGAGTATGCCCGTGGTCACGTCCACTTCTTCAACCCCTACCTGTACCGCAGTGACTTCTGGGCGCAGAACGAAGAGGAAGAGTCCGCACGCGCCCTGCAGCACCTGCGCCGGGTCATCGAGTCTGAAGGCGCCGCGTCCATCGCCGCCATCCTGCTGGAAACGGTACCGGGTACCGCCGGCATCCTGCTGCCGCCCAAGGGCTACCTGAATGGCGTGCGCGCGCTGGCCGACGAGTTCGGCATCGTGCTCATCTTCGACGAGGTCATGGCCGGGTTCGGCCGTACCGGCAAATGGCTGGCGCTGGATCACTTCGGCGTCACGCCCGACCTGATCACCTTCGCCAAGGGCATCAACTCGGGCTATGTCCCGGCCGGTGGCGTTATAGTCTCGGAGCAGATCTCACGTCACTTCAACGAGAACATGTTCTTCGGCGGTCTCACCTACTCTGGTCATCCGCTGGCGATGGCCGCCATCTGTGGCACGCTCGACGCCATGGAAGAAGAGGATATCGTGGGCAATGCAGAGCGTATCGGCGCCAACGTCCTGGCGCCTGGCCTGAAGCAGATCGCCGAGCGTCATGATGTTGTCGGCGAGGTCCGCGGATTGGGGGTTTTCCAGGCTATCGAACTGGTGGAAGACCGTGAAAGCCGCCAGCCGCTCAACGCCAAGGCGGTGGGGCAGCTCAAGGCGTCCATGATGGAGTGTGGCCTGCTGCCTTTCGTGGTGGCCAACCGCATTCACGTGGTGCCGCCTTGCGTGGTCACCGCCGAAGAGGCAGAACAGGGCCTGTCAATCATCAGTGACGCGCTCGGAAGCCTCAAGAAATAAGTCTTGAGTCAAATCGGCACGGGTTCTTCTTCCCGTCCTGACATCCAGGGCGTTTGAGAAATATCGGGCAATGATGTTGCCGGGTGAGAGACCCCCTATTCGGCCTTTTTCTTGGGTGGTCACGGCACGAAACGGCAATAAGCCCTTCTGCGACCGAAGAAGCGTTCGATCATCCACTGTTTGGACCTAGTTTCGCTCGATATGTCGAGATGAGAAGACCGGGTGGAGTATCCCCACCAGCGCGAAAAGTTAACCGCAAACTTACATAGAATTAAAAACTTCTGAGTTTAACCCAGCACTGAACGGTATTAGCCTGCAATCAGAGCAGCAACAGTAGCGACGCCATCGGCGAACTGGACTGAGCCAACGGCACCCCGAACTCACGACCTACCCATAACGACGACTTAAGAGAGGTATCACCATGACCACCCTCGGCCATCTGATCAACGGCGCCCGCATCGACGACAATGCGCGCACCCAGGACATCTACAACCCCTCCACCGGTGAGGTCGGCGGCCAGGTGAGCCTGGCCAGCAAGGCCACCGTCGAGGCGGCCATCGCCGCCGCCCAGGCCGCCTACCCGGCCTGGCGCGACACCCCGCCCGCCAAGCGCGCCCGTGTCATGTTCCGCTTCAAGCAGTTGCTGGAAGAGCATACCGACGAGATCTGCCGCCTGATCGGCCAGGAACACGGCAAAATCGTCCACGACGCCAGGGGCGAGCTTGCGCGCGGCATCGAGAACGTCGAGTACGCCTGCGGCGTACCGGAGCTGCTCAAGGGCGAGTACAGCAAGAACGTCGGCCCCAACATCGACTCCTGGAGCGACTTCCAGCCGCTGGGCGTGGTGGCCGGCATCACGCCGTTCAACTTCCCGGCCATGGTCCCGCTGTGGATGTACCCGATGGCCATCGCCACCGGCAACACCTTCGTGCTCAAGCCCTCCGAGCGCGACCCGACCTCGACGCTGTACATCGCCGAGCTGGCGCTGGAAGCCGGCCTGCCCGCCGGCGTGCTGAACGTCGTCAACGGTGACAAGGAAGCCGTCGATACCCTGCTCGATGATGCCCGTGTGCAGGCCGTGAGCTTCGTCGGCTCCACGCCGATCGCCGAGTACATCTACAGCCGCGCCAGCGCCAACGGCAAGCGCTGCCAGGCCCTGGGCGGTGCCAAGAACCACGCCATCGTGATGCCCGATGCCGACATGGACAACGTGGTCAACTCCCTGACCGGGGCCGCCTTCGGCTCCTCCGGCGAGCGCTGCATGGCGCTGTCCGTGGCCGTGGCGGTGGGCGACGCGGCCGCCGACGCCCTGATCGCCAAGATGCAGGCGCAGATGAAGACCCTCAAGGTCGGCCCCTTCCATGACACCGAGAACGACTTCGGCCCGGTGATCACCAAGGCCCACCAGGAGAAGGTCTGCGGCTACATCGACAGCGCCGAGCAGCAGGGCGCCGAGATCGTCGTCGACGGCCGCGGCGTCCAGGTGCCGGGCTTTGAAAACGGCTTCTATGTCGGCGGCACCCTGATCGACCGCGTGACCCCCGAGATGACCTGCTACCTCGAGGAGATCTTCGGCCCGGTGCTGCTGGTGGTCCGTGCCGGCTCCATGGAAGAGGCCATGCAGCTGATCGACGATCACGAGTACGGCAACGGCACCTGCATCTACACCCGCGACGGCGAGGCGGCCCGCTACTTCAGCGACAACATCCAGGTGGGCATGGTCGGCATCAACGTGCCGCTGCCGGTGCCGGTGTCCTACCACAGCTTCGGCGGCTGGAAGCGCTCGCTGTTCGGTGACCTCGCCGCCTACGGCCCGGATGCGGTGCGCTTCTACACCAAGCGCAAGACCGTCACCCAGCGCTGGCCGTCCGCCGGCGTCCGCGAAGGGGCTCAGTTCTCCTTCCCGTCCTGAGGTTCATCCTGAGGTTCAATGGCCCCGCCCCGTGCGGGGCCATTGCGTAGGTGGAAATATCGACAACAAGCAGTGGAGACAATGATGTTCGGACTCCCCTTATCCACGACCTGGCTGGTCATCGGTGTCCCGGTGTTCTGGGTGCTGTACACCTTGGGCTTCCTCTGGGTGACGCGCGGCTGGCCGGGGTTGAAACGCTCGGATGCGGACCGCTGAGTCGAGGCGACAGGGTCGCGACAACAATAACTCGTGTGATAGGAGAAGGATGTGAACTCGACAGTATTACTCTTCCTTGCCCTGTACTTTATCGCCATGCTGGCGGTGGGCGTCATATCCATGCGACGGGGCGGCTCCAATAGCATGGAAGGCTATTACCTCAGTGGCCGCAACGTCGGTCCTCTGGTCACCGCCATGACCATGCAATCCACGTCGATGAGCGGCTACATGTTCCTGGGGGCGGGCTCCCTGGGCTATACCCAGGGCTATCATGGCTTCTGGTACGCCGCCGGTGACATCGGCGGTGGTGTGGTGAACCTCTCGGTGCTCGGGCGGCGGATGCGCAAGCTCTCGCAGATCATGGGCGCACTGACGTCCATCGAATACCTCGAGAAGCGCTATCCCAACAAATGGGTCCGGCTGATCGCGGGGGGGCTGTCCGTCTTCCTGCTGGGGGCCTATGTGCTGGCCCAGTTCATCGCCGGCGGCAAGGGACTCGAGCTGGTGACCGGGCTGCCCTATGAAGTGGCGCTAGCCATCGCCGTGGCCGTCATCCTCGCCTACAGCCTGATGGGGGGCTACGGCGCGGTGGCCTATACGGACCTGCTGCAGAGCTTCGTGATGATCATTGGCATCGTCTGGATCCTGATCGCCACCCTGCAGGAGGTCGGTGGCCTGACGGCGGCCAACCAGGCCATCGCCAGCCTGGATCCGACGCTGCTCAGCGTCTGGGGACGAAACCTGGCATACGAGGGGCAATGGGGCATCGTGCTGGGCGCCTTCCTGGTCTTCTCCATCGGCTACATGGGCTGGCCCCATGTCGTGACCCGTCACATGGCGATGCGCAACCCCTTCCACGCGCGCCGTGCGGGGGTCTACTCCACGCTGTGGAACCTGGTCTTCGTCAGCGCCCCCTACATCCTTGGGGTCCTCGCCATCCTGGTGCTGCCCGACCTCGACGACCCCGAGCAGGCAATCTTCGCCCTGGCGCAGAATCTGCTGCCTGCCGCGGTGGTGGGTATCGTGATGGCTGCGATCATGGCGGCGATCATGTCCACGGCCGACTCGATTCTGCTGCAGACAGGCAGCATCGCGGCCCGCGACCTCTACGAACGCTTCATCAACCCCGCCATGGAAGAGAAACAGATGGTACGGGTCTCCCAGATCATCGTCTTGCTGCTGGGGACGATCTGTGGCGTCGCGGCACTCTTCGAGCCACCCGCTGTCTTCTCCATCGTCGTCTTCACGACCTCAGTGCTGGGCAGTGCCTTCCTGCCGGCCTACGTGGCCGCCGTCTGGTGGCGCAAGGCCAATACCCCCGGGGCTCTGTCCTCGATGATCGTCGGCAGCATCGTGGCCTTCGTCTGGCAGTACCTGGCGCTGGACGGGGTGACTGGCGTGCATCCCATGCTGGCCGGCGTCGGGCTATCCAGCCTGTCGATGGTCGCCGTCAGCCTGCTGACCCAGGCCAGCCATCCCGTCCCGGAGCACATCCTGCAGGCGATGGAGGAAACCGCCGAGCTGCGCCCCCTGCCGCGGCCCCTCAAGGCGCAGCAGAGCTTCGAGATGGCGCATGAAGCCCTGACCCTCAAGGCCAGCGAACGCACGGCATGAACGCGGCATCGGGGAGCATAATCCACGACGCTGGGGAACACGAGGACGCCTGGCTCGAGACCAGGCTTCCCCTCGAGGGTCTCGAGCGGCGGGTCATGGGGATCGACCCCGCCTTGGGCATCTGTGGCGTCCAGGCGATCGGCTTTCCCTACCTGCTGTGCCTGTACCGTTGGGAAACTCGCCGCTGGGGCGTGCGGCGCCAGGAACTGATGAGCTGCCTGGTGGATCGTTGCCAGGGGGTCAGCACGACCCTGGAAGGCGTCGAGTTCGGCGATCCCCTGGCCTCGGCGGTACTGCCACCGCCCGAACTCGACACGCCACCGCTCGAGCGCAAGGCGCGCCACCACGTCATGCAGGTGTGTCGTCACAGACTGAAACGCCGCAGCGCGGCAGGGCTCGAGCTGGTGTGCTGTCAGAGCGTCAGGAAACCCCTGTGGCGCGTCACAGGGTGTCACGCTCGGCATGGCGAGCTCGAGCTGCTGATCGATGGCCTCAATGGGGGCTATTACCTGCTGTGAAGCCCAGGCCCTGCCGGCGCAGCACCTCCTCACTGTCGGGGAAGTCGGTGTAGACTTCGTCGAGGATCCGCTGGTGCTCGGCGTTGACGAGGTCAGCGGTACGGCGGCGCAATTCCCCCAACAGCCGATCATAGAGCGCCCGGCCCTTGGCGGTCAGGGCAGGCCACGTTGCTCGATCTCGCCGAAGCGGGCGGTATGGGTCCCCTGGCACTCGCCGGGGCTCTCCATTCCGTCGATAATGACGTGGTAGACGCCCTTGTGCTTGGCACCCTCAACCTCAAGCGTCTCGGCGCGCCAGTTCAGGTTGGTGGCGTACCCCGCACTCTGCCCGGTGGTGTGGAAGCCGCCTCGATCGCAAGCTCACTCGGTTGCACACGGTCTGTCACATCTATACTGCACTGGCACGATCCCACCTTGATAATCACTTTGATCGAGGTACTGATATGCCACGTATAATCAACCACTTCATGAACGGAGAAGAGAAGACGGGCCAAGGCACGCGTACCAGCCAGGTGTTCAATCCCGCAACCGGTGAACAGACCGGCAGCGTGCTACTGGCAACCACCGAGGAAGTACGTGAAGTCGTCGCGGTTGCCAAGCAGGCCTTCCCCGCCTGGTCCACCACCCCCCCACTACGTCGCGCTCGCATCCTCAACCGCTTCCTCGGCATTCTGGAAGAGCGCATCGACGACCTGGCGGCCGTGATCACAGCCGAGCATGGCAAGGTACTCTCCGATGCCAAAGGTGAAATTCAGCGCGGCATGGAAGTCGTCGAATTCGCCGTGGGTGCGCCGCAACTGCTCAAGGGCGATGTCACCGAGAACGTCGGCACCCGAGTCGACAGCCATGCGTTGCGGCAGCCACTGGGCATCGTCGCCGGCATTACCCCTTTCAACTTCCCCGTAATGGTACCGATGTGGATGTTCCCGGTTGCCCTGGCCTGCGGCAACTGCTTCATCCTGAAGCCTTCGGAGCGAGATCCTTCGGCGTCCCTGCTGATCGCCGAGTGGCTCAAGGAAGCGGGTTTGCCCGATGGCGTTTTCAATGTCGTTCAGGGCGACAAGGAATCGGTCGACGCCCTGCTGACCGATCCGGACATCGCCGCCGTCAGCTTCGTCGGCTCGACACCGATCGCCCGCTACATTTACGAGACCGCAGCACGCACCGGCAAGCGCTGTCAGGCACTAGGGGGCGCCAAAAACCACATGATCATCATGCCGGACGCCGATCTCGACCAGGCCGTCGATGCGCTCATGGGTGCGGCCTACGGCTCGGCCGGCGAGCGCTGTATGGCCATTTCGGTCGCGGTTCCCGTTGGCGAGGCAACCGCCGACGCCCTGGTCGCCAAGCTCGAAGCCAAAGTGCGGGATCTCAATGTTGGACCGGGTACCGATGCCACCTCGGATATGGGCCCGCTGGTGACGCGCGAGCACCTCGATCGGGTGCGCGGCTATATTGCCTCTGGGGTAGAGGAAGGCGCCAAGCTGATCGTCGACGGCCGGGAACTCAAGGCATCGGGGCACGAAAACGGCTACTTCATCGGCGGCACCCTGTTCGATCATGTCACGACCGATATGAAGATTTACAAGGAAGAGATTTTTGGCCCAGTACTCGCCGTGGCACGAGCGGACTCCTACGACACCGCCGCGCGCTGGATCAACGAGCATGAGTTCGGTAACGGTACTGCGATCTTTACCCGCGACGGCGATGCGGCCCGTGAGTTTGCCCACCAGATTCAGGTCGGTATGGTCGGCATCAATGTGCCGATTCCAGTACCGATGGCGTTCCACTCCTTCGGGGGCTGGAAAGCCTCGCTCTTCGGCGACCATCACATGCACGGTCCCGAAGGCGTACGTTTCTACACCAAGCTCAAGACCATTACGTCTCGCTGGCCTACCGGCATCCGTGCCGGTGCGGACTTCGTAATGCCGACCATGGAGTAACCTCAGAACGGATCTTGCAGGCATCAAGGTCTGTAGGTTTCGATAGATATTAACCCGACGGAATCGCCGGGTTAATAACCTTTTCAACTTTCACTCTACAAGGCTTGGGCAATGTCAGTTTTCAATATGATGACTTCGACTATGTTGCCCGTGCGATCATTGAGCCATCCAACTCCCTGATCACCGGATCATGCGGCCCTGCCATATTACATAGAGCGCGTTGTAGATGGACTCATGCGAGACTTGGCGACGTGAATCGTTGGGAGACATCCGCTTCAGTGTGCGGGCTATCTGTTCAGGCGACCAGTACTTGCGCAACTAAACACCTAGTACTACAGCCGTAGCTGAATAAGCTACAATGCATGTGTATGATAGGGAAGCGATCATAGGGTGAAGGATGCAAGCGCTGGATCTCTCCGCCTCAGTATTTTTGTTTGGATGGCCTGGCAGACCGGTTAGGCCGGCTCTTTCCCCCGTTCGGAAACGCGCGATCGCGCACTCCGTTACCTCCAGGGGCTGCTCAGTCAGTGTGAGCGCAAGTATGGATGGCATCTTGCCGAGTGGCTCGGGGATGCCACCCCAGATGGGGTGCAGTACTTGTTGGAACGTGCCCGCTGGGATGCAAAGGCCATGTCGGGCCCCGGAGACAGGTTCAGCAGGACCGCCGTGGAGAGGAAGGTCATCCAGTGGGCCAGGGAATAGGAGGGCTTCGCGAGGAGGGGGAACGTTCACGCTAGGCGATGGCGCCGATGACGTCCAGTCAGGCGGGCCACGGCGGGTCGCCCGGAGGACATCACTGGCGATATAAAAAAGGCCTCCCGAAGGAGGCCAGGTGGAGCACGCCAGCTCACTGGTGACGTCGTCCGCCGTGCAGTGGTACCACGCCGGACGACCCGGTGACCGGCGGGGGAACCAGCGGCGCGTGCCACCTTCCCCGTGTTGTCGGCCACCTCTTGCCTATTTCCTTACAAGCGTCGTGCCACTTTCCACGGCTTTCATTCAATATCAGCTAGTTAAGACATTCCTGATGGTATCCCGGTGAGCTGTCGCCCCGCGCCGGCGGCGATCCCCGCACCATCGCGATCCCCACGGATGCCGCCCTGCATCATGGCGGGGCCTCGAGCGTCGGCCAGACTTGATGGAAATCCCTTCCATCAAGCATGCTGTGGGCTTCCCCGACCCTGCGGAGAGACCCCATGACCCACCCCCGCCTCGGCTTCATCGGCATCGGCCTGATGGGCGACCCCATGACCCGCCGCCTGCTGGCCGCCGGCTTCGACGTCTGCGTGTGGAACCGCTCCCCGGACAAGACCGCGGGAGTGGCCGCGGCCGGCGCCCGGGTGGCCGGCTCGATCGGCGAACTGGTGGCCGACGCGGACGTGATCCTCTTGTGCCTGGCCAACACCGCGGTCGTCGAGGCGGTGGTGTTCGGCGAGGACGGTGTGGCGGCCCATGCCCGCGCCGGCCAGCGGCTGGTCGACCTCTCCAGCAGCGACCCCGAGGCCACCCGTCGCTTCGCCGCTCGCCTGGCGGCCGACCCCGGCGTGCCCTGGGTGGATGCCCCGGTCTCCGGCGGCGTGGCCGGCGCCGAGGCCGGGGAGCTGGCCATCATGTGCGGCGGTGCCGCCGAGGATGTCGAGGCCGTGCGGCCTTTGCTCGGCCCCCTGGCGGCCCGGGTGACCCATATGGGGCCGGTGGGCAGCGGCCAGGTGACCAAGGTGTGCAACCAGATGATCGTCGGCTGCCAGGCGGCGGTGATCGCCGAGATGGTGGCCCTCGCCGAGGCCAGCGGGGTCGACGCCCACCGGCTCACCGAGGCGCTCGCCGGCGGCTTCGCCGACTCCACACCCTTTCGCATCCTCACCCCGCGCATGGCCGCCAGCGACTTCGTCGCGCCCCCCTGGCACCTGCGCACCCTGCTCAAGGACCTGGACATGGCCGTGGCCCAGAGCGGGCGGGTCACCAGCGCCACCCCGATGAGCGCCCTGGCCGCCCAGCTGATGCGCGGCCATGCCGGCCGCGGCCACGCCGACGCGGACCCGGCGAGCCTGGTCGAGGCCTACCGCAAGCCCTGAGGGCACGCCCGGGCGGCCGCCGCCTGGCGACACGGGGCGTTCCGGGCCATCCTTCCCCTGCGCCCTCCTCTTCCCGTCCACCCGGCGAGGGCGCGGGGGAGCGGCATGAGGCAATCGGGACGCGCGCAGATCGGCACCTCGGGCTACCAGTACGACCACTGGCGTGGCGTCTTCTACCCCGAGGGGCTGTCCAGGCGCCAGTGGCTCGCCCACTACGCCGCCCACTTCGCGAGTGTGGAGATCAACAACACCTTCTACCGGCTGCCCGGCGAGGCCACCTTCCGCACCTGGCGCGACAGCGTACCGGCGGGGTTTCGCTATGCGGTCAAGTTCAGCCGCTACGGCAGCCACATGAAGAAGCTCAAGGAGCCGGAGGCGACCATCGGCCACTTCCTGGAACGGGTGGACCTGCTGGGCGACCGGCTCGGGCCGATCCTGGTCCAGCTGCCGGGGCACTGGCGAGTCGATGCCGGACGGCTCGCGGCCTTCCTGGCGGCGGCACCGCCCGGCTATCGCTGGGCGATCGAGGTCCGCGACGCCTCCTGGTGGTGCGAGGCGGTCTATCGGGTACTGGAAGCGCATCACGCGGCCCTGTGCTGGCACGACGGCCTGGTCGATCATCCCCGGCGCCTGACCGCCGACTGGACCTACCTGCGCTACCATGGCGCCCCCGAGGGGGGAGGCTATTCACCCCAGTACCTCACGGCCCAGGCCAGGCGGCTCCGCGCCCTGCTCGACGGCGGCACGGACGTCTACGCCTACTTCAACAACGACGCCGCCGGGCACGCCGTGGCCAACGCCCGCCAGCTGCGTCGCTACCTCGACCACCGCTCGCCGGACTAGTCCGATCCCGGCATGCTCCGGGGGCGGCCGCATTTCCCCCTGATGCCGGCCGGACGGGAGGACGCCATGCGCGAGCTGGCACGCCGATCGATATAGCCCTTACTATCTATTTTTCTATTTTATAGCCTATTTGGGCTATAAAATAGAAAAATAGCCATTTATAGTTATAATTGAGCCAAGATCACCGACCGGAGAGCGCCCCATGAGGCAGCCCATCGCCGTGCTGACCGGCGACGTCATCGCGTCGCGCCGGATCGCCGACACCCCGGCCCTCTACCGGGTGCTCGATGCCACCCTGGGCCGCCTGGCCGAGCATTACGGCGGCCGCTTCGAGCGCTACCGGGGGGATGGCTTCCAGCTGGCTCTGCCCGCGGCCGGCGCGGCCCTGGATGCCGCCGTGGCCCTGCGCGCCGCGCTGATCATGCACTCCGACGAGCGGCGCTGGGATGCCCGGGTCGCGATGGCCGTGGGCAGCGACGACTGGCAGGCCGACCGCGCCCTGGCCTCCGCCGACGGACCGGTGTTCGTGGCCTCCGGCCGGGCCCTGGATGCCCTGGCCGAGGGGGCGGCGCACCTGGCCCTGACCCGCCCCGGCGCGCCCCGGGACGCGGCGCTGGCCCTGCTGGTCCGCTATGTCGACGAGCTGGTCGATGGCTGGTCTCGCTACTCCGCCGAGATCGCCTGCCTGAGCCTGTGGCATGATGAATCCCAGCAGGCCATGGCCGAGCGTCTGGGCATCCGCCAGCCCAGCGTGCACAAGCGCCTGCGCACCGCCCGCTGGGCGCTGCTGGCCGACACCCTGGACTTCTTCCGACACCGCCTGGCCACGGAGGGCCCTGCCCCATGACCGCCCCGCAACTGGCGACCCTGCTCGGCCTGCTGCTGGCCCACCTGAGCGGCGACTTCCTGCTCCAGCCGCGACGCTGGGTCGACTCGCGACAGCGCCACAAGCGACGCTCGCGGGCCCTCTACCTGCACGCCGGGCTGCATGGCCTGCTGGTGCTGCTGGTGCTCGGCATCGCCGGGAGCGCGCCGGGCATCGCCCTGGCCGGCACCCTGCTGGTGGCCACCAGCCATGCGCTGATCGACCTGGGCAAGGCGCACCTGGACCCGCGTCGGCTGCGCTGGTTCCTGCTCGACCAGCTGCTGCACCTGGCGGTGCTGCTCGGGCTGTGGCTCGCCTGGCTGGGCAGCCTGCGGCCGCTGGCCGAGGTCGCGGCCTGGCTGGCCAGCCCGCAGACGCTGACCCTGGCCGGCGCCTACCTGCTGGTGACCCGGCCGATGGCCATCGCCATCGCCCTGGCCATGCGTCCCTGGAGCGACGAGGTCACCGACCCCGGCACCCTGGTCGCGGCCGGGGCCCGCATCGGCATGCTCGAGCGCTTCCTGGTGCTGACCCTGGTGCTGCTGGACGAGCTGACCGCCGTGGGCTTCCTGCTGACGGCCAAGTCGGTGCTGCGCTTCGGCGACCTCCGCGAGCGTCGCGACCGCAAGCTCACCGAGTACGTGCTGCTGGGCACCCTGCTCAGCGTGTCGGCCACCCTGGCCCTCGGCCTGCTGGTGCGCTCCACGCCCTGGGGAGGCTGACGCCATGCCCGCGCGCCTGCTGGTCGTGCTGCTGCTGGGCCTGGCGATGGGCGGCTGTACTCGCCAGGGGGGCATCACCCCCCAGGCCGGCTACGCGGTCGACACCCGCCATCCGGCCTCGTCGCACTCCAGCCGCGTGCACCACCTGATCCTGCACTACACCGACGCCGACGAGGCCGAGTCCCTGGCCATCCTGACCGGCCCGCGGGTCAGCGCCCACTACCTGCTGCCCCGGCCGGCCCGCCATCACCGCGGAGAGCCGCTGGTCTACCGGCTGGTGGAGGAGTCGCGGCGCGCCTGGCATGCCGGCGCCAGCGCCTGGGCGGGCCGCCGTCACCTCAACGACACCTCGATCGGCATCGAGATCGTCAACCCCGGGCCCGACCGCTCCTTCGCCGCGCTCGAGGCCGGCGAGCCGGTCCGCTGGGCGCCCTTCCCCGACGCCCAGATCGCGGCGCTGATCCCGCTGCTGCGCGACCTGATCGCCCGCCACGACATCGCCGCCACCGATATCCTGTCCCACGCCGAGATCGCCCCCACCCGCAAGATCGACCCGGGCCCCGCCTTTCCCTGGCGCCGGCTCTTCGCCGCCGGCATCGGCACCTGGCCGGACGCGGCCCGCGTCGCCCGTCATCGCCGGGCGCTGGCCGACCGTCCCCCGTCCCTGGCCACCCTGCAACGGGCACTGGCGGCCTGGGGCTATGCGGTGACGCCCGGCGGCAGCCTGGATGCCGAGACCCGCGGGGCGCTGCGTGCCTTCCAGATGCGCTACCGGCCCGCCGACTATCGCGGCGAACCGGATCTCGACACCGCCGCGCGGCTCTGGGCGCTGCTCGAGCAGTACCGGCCCGAAGCGCTCGAGCAGTTGGACAAGACTTCCGCCGACCTCGAGGGTGAACGAGATCCGCCTTAGCCGGTGATCTTTTCCCTGGTGGTGCGATAGACGCTGTCGAGATGCGCCAGCATCGCGCGCTCGGCGGCGTCGGGGTCGCCGCGCCGCAGGGCATCCACGATGTGACGATGCTCCCGGTAGCTGCGCTCGATGGCCCCGGCCTCGACCATCACCTGGCGACGAATGTTGAGCCCGAAGGCATACAGTTCCTCCGCATAGCGCAGCAGGATCTCGTTATTGGCGTACTCGGAGATCAGCTTGTGGAAGTTCTGGTCGGAGAGCTGGAAGTGCACCGGCGAGTCGAATAACCGGCTCTGCGCTTCGAGCAGGCGTTCCAGGTCATCGATTCCCTTGGCATCGATGTTGATGGCGGCCCGCCGGGCGATGGCGGCTTCCACCACGATGCGGCTCTCGAACACGCTGTCCACGTCGAAACGGTTCATCTCGGGGGTGGGGCTTTCCGGGTGCGCGGCACGAAAGCGGCTCAGCGCCTCGTCGTCGGCACGGATGCGCGTCTTGCTGCCATGGGAAACACTGATCAGGCCATAGGCAGCAAGCTGCGACAGGGCGCCGCGCACGGTCTCCCGGCTGACGCCGAACAGCTGGGCCAGTTCGCGTTCACTGGGCAGTTCGTCCCCGTCCCGCAGCAGGCCAGTGAGGATCATCTCGATCAGCTTGTCGGCCAGGATGTCCTTCTTGGTGCGATTCTTGAGTGTCTTCTCGAAGGCGAATGCCGGATTGTCCATGGCGCCATTCCTCTAGCTCTAGCGTGACTGGTCTATACCTTAGACCAGGAAGGCCGCAGGCGCTAGACACCCCATCCATTCGTTACGACAAAAGTCGCATATACAGGGTTTTCCCTTGACGGAATATCACGCGGGCAACTAACTTCTGACCCTACTGGTATGGTCAGCCAACCACCAGACCAGTAAGCCACCATCGATTACAACAAGGAGTGCATCATGCTCAAGAAGCTGCTCGGTCTTTCCGCCCTCTCCCTCGCCGTGGCCACGGCGAACGCCCAGGCGGACAAGATCGTCTTCGCGATCGGCGGCACACCCAACAGCCTGCAGGGGCAGACCGCCCAGGAGTTCAGCGATCGCCTGCAGGAACGCCTCGGCGACGCCCACCAGGTGGAGTACTACCACAGTGGCCAGCTCGGCAACGAGCAGCAACTGGTCCAGAAGCTGCGCCTGGGCACCGTCGACCTGGCCGCCATCTCCTCCATCATGTCGTCCATCGATTCCCGGTTCGCCCTCTTCGACATGCCCTTCCTGGTCAAGGACCGCGAGCACCTCAAGCGCCTCGACCAGGAGATCATCATGCAGGACCTCGCCCAGAGCGCCGACGAGCAAGGGTTGAACATCATTTCCACCTGGGAGAACGGCTTCCGCCACATCACCAACAACGAACGCCCGATCGAAACGCCGGAAGACCTGGAGGGCCTGAAGATCCGCACGCCGAAGAGCGAGTGGCGCACCCTGATGTTCGAGACCTGGGGTGCCAACCCCACGCCGATGGCCTTCTCCGAGGTGTTCGTGGCACTGCAGACCGGCGTGGTCGACGGTCAGGAGAACCCCCTCAGCAACATCAACGGCGCCAAGTTCCAGGAAGTGCAGGACTATCTGTCACAGTCCAACCACGTCTATTCGCCGATCTGGCTGACTGCCGGCAAGGGCGGCTGGGCGAAACTGCCCGAAGAGGTCCGTACCGCCATCACTGAGATCGCCGCCGAGACTCAGGACTGGGCCCTGACCAAGGGCGCGGAACTCGACGACAACCTGATCGGCACCATGCGCGAAGCCGGCATGGAGATCAACCAGGTCGACCGCGATGCCTTCGTCGAGGCCAGCGCACCCGTCTACGAGGCCTATGCCGAGCGTGTCGATGGCGGCCAGGCGCTGATCGACCGCGCCATGGCACTCGCCGAGGAGTAACGCGAGATGTCATCCCATTCGGGCGCCGTCACGGCGCCCTTCTCCACGAGATCGCAGGAGGTCCACGCCATGAGCTTGCTGGCTCGTGTCAATCTGCTACTGGAACGGATGTTGGAGGTGCTGACCGTCTTCCTCCTGCTGGCGTTGACCACCATCGTCATCGCCGCAGTAGGCTTTCGCATGGTCGGCAACTCGTTCTCCTGGTACGACGAGGTCGCCTCCATCGGCCTGGCATGGTTGAGTTTCTATGGAGCGAACCTAGCCGCCCTCAAGCGAACCCATATGGGCTTTCCCGGCCTGGTCAGCCGCGCGCCGGCACCCATTCGCACCACCTTGTTCATCCTCTCGGAAGCCATCGTGATCGGCTTCTTCCTGGTCATCGCCTACTACGGCCATTTCGTCCTCGAGATCCTCGCCTGGGACAGCCTGGTTTCCCTGCCGTGGATCGGGCTCGATGTCACCCAATCGGTGATCCCGATCAGCGCGGTGCTGTTCATCCTCTGTGAGCTGCTCAGCATGCCCATGGCCTGGCGCAAGATGCGCAGCGGCGTGAACAGTGAATCGGAAGAGATCGAAACCGCCATCCGGCAAGCCGAGGAAGACCTCAAGGAGCACCGCGCATGACACTCCTGATCATCATCGCCGCTCTCTTCGCCCTGGTATTGATCAACGTGCCCATCGCCGTTGCCATCGGCGTGGTGGGCATAGTCGGCGTCTACCTGAACATGGGGGCCGACGCCTTGGTCAATGTGCCGCTGACGCTGTTCAACGGTGCCACCAAGTTCCCACTGATCGCCATTCCGCTGTTCATCTTCGCCGGGGCGCTGATGAACACCTCGGGCATCTCCCTGCGCCTGATCAACCTGGTCACCGCCATCGTCGGCTTCGTGCGCGGTGGGTTGGCGATGGTCAATGTCGGGGTCTCGCTGTTCTTCGCCGAGATCTCCGGCTCGGCCGTCGCCGACGTGGCGGCTACCGGCTCGGTGCTGATCCCGGAGATGAAGCGGCGCAAGTACAACCCGAACTTCTCGGCGGCCATCACCTCCTCCTCGGCGTCGCTGGCGATCATCATCCCGCCGTCGCTGTCGATGATCCTCTACGGCGCCATCGCCGACACCTCCATCGTCAAGCTGTTCGTCGCCGGCATCGTGCCCGGGCTGATCGGTGCTGCCGGTCTGGCCGGCGCCTGCTACTACTATGCGGTGAAGTATGACCTGCCCCGAGAGGACTCCTTCTCGCTCGGTACCCTGCGCAAGGCATTCAGAGAAGCCTTCTGGGCACTGTTGCTGCCGGTAATCATCCTGGGCGGAATCTTCGGTGGCTTCGTCACCGCCACCGAGGGTGCCGGCATCGCCGTCCTCGCCGCCCTGCTGATCGGGGGCCTCGTCTACCGCGAACTGAACATCAAGATCCTCTATCGTGCGGTGATCGAGGGTGTCATCCAGACCGCGGTGGTGATGCTGCTCGTGGCCACCTCTGCCGTACTCGGTCTCTTCCTGACCGAGATGCAGCTGCCCCAGCAGCTGGCCAGCGAAATCACCGCCATTACCGAGAATCCGGTCCTGGTGCTGGCGCTGCTCAACATCCTGCTGCTGCTGCTGGGCATGTTCCTGCACGGGGCCGCCGCCATCATCCTGGTCGTCCCCATCGTCATGCCGCTGGTGCACCAGATCGGCATCGACCCGATCCACTTCGGCCTGATCCTGACCCTCAACCTGGCCATCGGCCAGCAGACGCCGCCGGTCGCCTCGGTGCTGGCCACGTCCTGCTCCATCGCCAAGACCGACATGTGGGAAACCACAAAGGTCAACCTGCCGATGATCCTGGTGCTGTTCGTGGTGCTGATGCTGGTCACCTATGTGCCGGCCATCCCCATGACGCTGGTCAACCTCTTCTATTGATACGGAGCTTCCAATGACCGATTCACACCCCCTCGTCGCCGTCACCCTGGGAGATCCCGCCGGTATCGGCCCGGAGCTGATCGCCCGGCTCTTCGCCGATGCGCCACTCTTCGCCGACGTCCACGCCGTGCTGGTGGGTGACCGCTGGCTGTGGCAGGAAGGCCAGCGGGTGGCCGGCCAGTCCCATGAGCTGCCCGAAGTCGCCGACTTTGCCGACGCCCGCCAGCATGACGGGCCGGTCTTCCTGCCGGTCGACAGCGTGGCCGAAGGCGCCGTCGGCTATGCCGAAGAAACCGCTGCAGGCGGCGCCTCCGTGCTCTCGGTCCTGTCACGTTGTCTGGACGCCGCCCAGGCCGGCGAGGTCGATGCCATCTGCTTCGCCCCGCTCAACAAGTTCTCGATGAAGAAGGGCGGCCTGGCCCACGAGGACGAGCTGCACTTCTTCGCCGAGAAGCTAGGAGTGACGGGCTATTTCTGCGAGTTCAATACCCTGGGCAGCCTCTGGACCTCGCGCATCTCCTCCCATATCCCGCTCAAGGACGCCGCAAGCTACGTGACCGAGGAACGCATCGTCGCCGCCAGTCGGCTGATCCATGACTCGCTCAAGCTGGCCGGCATCGAGGCACCACGCGTCGCCGTAGCAGCCTTCAACCCGCATGGGGGAGAAGGTGGCACCTGCGGCCGCGAGGAGATCGAGGTCATCGAGCCTGCCGTGAAGCAGTGCCAGGCCGAGGGCTACCCCGTCGCCGGCCCCTTCCCCGCCGATACCATCTTCCTCAAGGCCCGCGACGGCGAGTACGACGCCATCGTCACCATGTACCACGACCAGGGCCAGATCGCCATCAAGCTGCTGGGCTTCAAGCAGGGCGTCACCGTCCAGGGTGGCCTACCGATCCCCATCACCACCCCGGCCCATGGCACCGCCTTCGACATCGCCGGCCAGGGCAAGGCCGACGTGGGCCCGACCCGCAATGCCTTCACCATCGCTTGCCGCATGGGCGAGAACCTGAGACGCCGGCGTCTCGAGACCGTTACCAGCGCCTGACAACACCACGCATCCACACGCCTACGAGGAAACCAGCACATGAAGATCACCCAGGTCAGAACCCGCGTCTTCGAATGGAAGGGCCACACCGTACCGGCCCAGCCCCACTTCTGCTCCAACGCCATGGACGAGCTCTGGGACAAGAGCGACTCCATGGGCACCTTCCGCTTCCATGGCTGGACCACGGTCGAGATCGAGACCGACACCGGCCTGGTGGGCCTGGGCAACGTCGCCCTGGCGCCGCGGATTGCCAAGGCGATCATCGACCAGTATCTGGCACCGTTGGTGATCAACCAGGACCCCTTCGACTACGAGTACCTGTGGCAGCGCATGTACCGCGCCACTCATGCCTGGGGCCGCAAGGGCATCGGCATGGCGGCCATCTCCGGGGTCGACATCGCGATCTGGGACATCATGGGCAAGGCGGTGGATAAGCCGGTGTTCAAGCTGCTCGGCGGGCGCACCAAGGAGAGGATCCCCTGCTATGCCTCCAAGCTGTACCGCACCGACCTCAAGAGTATGCAGGAGGAGGCCCAGTCCTATCTCGACCAAGGCTTCACGGCGATGAAGATGCGCTTCGGCTATGGACCCAAGGACGGCCCGGCCGGCATGCGCAAGAACCTCGACAGCGTCGCCGCGGTGCGCGAGGTGATCGGTGAGGACATCGACCTGATGCTCGAGTGCTACATGGGCTGGAACCTGGAGTACGCCAAGCGCATGCTGCCGCGTCTGGAGCGCTATCAGCCACGCTGGCTGGAGGAGCCGGTGCTGGCCGACGACATCGACGGCTACGCGGAACTGAACCGGCTGACCAGCATCCCGATCTCCGGCGGCGAGCACGAGTTCACCCACTACGGCTTTCGCCAACTGCTCGAGAAGCGCGCCGTCTCGGTGGTGCAGTACGACACCAACCGAGTCGGTGGCATCACCGCGGCGCGCAAGATCAATGCCATCGCCGAGTCATTCAGCGTGCCGGTGATCCCGCACGCCGGGCAGATGCACAACTACCACCTGACCATGTCGACCCTGGCCTCGCCGATGTCCGAGTTCTTCCCGGTCCACGACGTGGAGGTCGGCAACGAGCTCTTCTACTACCTGTTCAAGGGCGACCCCGAGCCAGAGAACGGCTTCATCGACCTCGACGACGACGAGCCGGGTCTCGGCCTGTCGCTCAACGATGACTACTTCGACCAGTTCCATATCATCGAGTGAGGCCGAGCATGCGACTGATCCAATGTGAACATCAGGGCCAGGTGCTGGCCGCGCTGGTGGAAGATGAACGCACGGTGCGCCTGACCGACGCCGACACCTACACCCTGGCGCGCCGCGCCATCACCGACGGCCGGTCGCTCACCGAGGGAGTCGAGGCGGCGCTGACCGAGACGCGGCTCGACTACGCTCAGCTCGTCGACGAGCAGCGCCTGCTGCCGCCGCTGACCCACCCCGACCCGGCCCATTGCCTGGTCACCGGCACCGGCCTGACCCATCTGGGCAGCGCCGACACCCGCTCGGCGATGCACGCCCCGTCTCAACAACAGGCGCAGGCCGACGAGGCCGAGCTGACCGACTCGATGCGCATGTTCCGGCTCGGCGTGGCGGGCGGCAAGCCCGCCGCCGGCGAGACCGGCGCCCAACCGGAGTGGTTCTACAAGGGCGACGGCGACTGCGTGGTGGCCCCCGAGGCGCCGATGCCGGTACCGGCCTTCGCCGAGGACGCCGGCGAGGAGCCGGAGCTCGCCGGGCTCTACCTGATCGGCGACGACGGCCGCCCCTGGCGGGTCGGCTACGCCATCGGCAACGAGTTCTCCGACCACGTCACCGAGCGCTTCAACTACCTGTGGCTGGCCCATTCCAAGCTGCGCCACTGCAGCTTCGGCCCGGAGCTCTTGATCGGCGAGCTGCCCGAACACCTGGAGGGCGTGAGCCGCATCGTCCGCGACGGCGAGACCCTGTGGGAGAAGCCGTTCCTGACCGGCGAGGCCAACATGGCCCATAGCCTGGCCAACCTCGAGCATCATCACTTCAAGTACCCCGGCTTCCGCCGCCCCGGCGACGTCCACGTGCACTTCTTCGGCACCGCGACGCTGAGCTTCGCCGACGGCGTCCAGACCCGCGACGGCGATCGTTTCGAGATCGCCCTGCCGGCCTTCGGCCGGACACTGCGCAACCCGCTGGCGTTCGACACCGACACCACCGATACCCCCGTTCATTCCCTGTGACCTCAGGAGGCTCCATGACCCTGGAAGGCAAGCAACTGATCGGCCAGGCGGCCGTGACCGCCGACGGCAAGGCGATCCACGCCATCGACCCGGCCACCGGCGAGACCCTGTCCCCGGCCTATGCCGCGGGCGGCAAGGCCGAGGTGGAACAGGCCTGCGACCTGGCCTGGGCGGCCTTCGCGACCTACCGCGAGACCGGCCTCGAGGAACGCGCCCGTTTCCTCGAGGCCGTCGCCGACGAGATCGAGGCCATCGGCGATGCGCTGATCGAGCGCGCCATGGCCGAGTCCGGCCTGCCCCGGGCCCGCCTCGAGGGCGAGCGCGGCCGCACCTGCGGCCAGCTGCGCCTGTTCGCCCAGGTGGTGCGCGCCGGCGAGTGGCTCGACCTGCGCCTCGACCCGGCGCTGCCGGAGCGGGCGCCGATGCCGCGCGTCGACCTGCGCCAGCGCCATATCGCCCTGGGCCCGGTGGCGGTATTCGGCGCCTCCAACTTCCCGCTGGCCTTCTCGGTGGCCGGTGGCGACACCGCCTCGGCCCTGGCCGCCGGCTGTCCGGTGGTGGTCAAGGCGCACTCCGCCCACCCCGGCACCTCCGAGCTGGTCGGCCGCGCCGTGCAGCGCGCCGTGGCCAGGTGCGAGCTGCCCGAGGGCGTGTTCTCGCTGCTCTACGGCTCCGGCCGCGAGGTGGGCCAGGCGCTGGTGCGCGATGCGCGCATCAAGGCGGTGGGCTTCACCGGCTCGCGCTCCGGCGGCACCGCGCTGATGCAGGCCGCCCAGGCGCGTCCCGAGCCGATCCCGGTCTATGCCGAGATGAGCTCGATCAACCCGGTGTTCCTGCTGCCGGCGGCCCTGGAATCCCGTGCTGCCGAGCTGGGCGAGGCCTTCGTCGGCTCGCTGACCCTGGGCGCCGGCCAGTTCTGCACCAACCCGGGGCTGGTGATCGGCGTCAAGGGCGAGGGCCTCGACGCCTTCGTGGCCGCCGCCGGCGAGGCGGTGACGGGCGCCGCGGCCCAGACCATGCTGACCCCGGGCATCCATGACGCCTATGTGCAGGGCGTCGATGGCCTCCTTCAAAGCCGCAAGGCCCGTGAGGTGGCCCGCGGCCCGGTCGGCGAGGGTCCCAACGCCGGCCAGGCCGGGCTGTTCGTGGCCTCGGCCGCCGATTTCCTGCGTGAGGAGGCCCTGCAGGCCGAGGTGTTCGGCGCCAGCGCGCTGGTGGTCGAGTGTGCCGACCAGGAGGACGTGAAGCGCGTGGCCGAGCATCTGGAAGGCCAACTGACCGCCACCCTGCAGATGGACGACGGCGACCTGGAGGCCGCCCGCGACCTGCTGCCGACGCTGGAGCGTCGCGCCGGCCGGGTGATGGCCAACGGCTGGCCCACCGGCGTCGAGGTGTGCCACGCCATGGTCCACGGCGGGCCTTATCCGGCCACCTCGGACGCCCGCACCACCTCGGTGGGCAGCGCGGCGATCCACCGCTTCCTGCGCCCGGTGTGCTACCAGAACCTGCCCCAGGGCCTGCTGCCCGAGGCGCTGCGAGACGGCAACCCGGCCGGCGTCAGCCGCCTGGTCGAAGGCCGGCGCGAGGCCTGATCGATGCCGTCATTGCCCAGGCCCCTTCGCGGCAGCTAGCCACCGACCCCACGGGGGTAGTGGATCACGTCGTGGAAGCGCACGGGGGGGCCGGCGGGATTGCGATAGGCGTGGGGACGGTCCGCGGCGAACCGCACCCCCTCCCCCGCGTCGAGACGCTGCCACCGCCCTTCCAGGCACACCTCGAGCGTGCCCTCGACCACCACCAGGTGCTCCACCACGCCCGGGGCATGGGGCGCCGACTCACTGACCGCCCCCGGGGCCAGGGTAATGACGAACAGCTCGAAGCCGAGCACGGGGTCGAAGGGAAACAGCGGCACGACCTGCATGCCCGCGGCATCCTCGCCCCATGCCGCCCGTCGCTCGGGCTGGACCGTCGTCGCCTCGCCGGACACCTCCGCCGTCGGCGCCAGCAGGCTGGAGAAGGAGACGCGGAAGCCACTGGCGATCTTCCACAGCGTCGCCACGGTGGGACTCGACTCACCGCGCTCGATCTGGCCGAGCATGGCCTTGCTGACGCCGGTCTCCCGGGCGGTGCGATCCAGACTCCAGCCCTGCTGGCGTCGCAGCCAGCGCAGCCGGTCGGCGATGTGCTGCGAGATCTCCTGCATGCGGCCCGTCTCCTATGCGGTGCGTGTCGATGTGGCAGGCGCCATTGTACGTGATAACGCACGGTGGTACCGTGCCGCGATCGTGCGCTATAACGCACAGTCGTTCACGGGAGCCCTCGATGCCAGCCTCCGACCTGCCGCTTCGTCGCCGCTTCGCCTGCCTGCGCGATGGCAGCCTCTCGACCCTGACCGCGGGCTTCATCGCCGTGCTGATCGGCTACTCGAGCTCGGCGGTGATCATCTTCCAGGCCGCCGAGGCGGCCGGCGCCAGCCAGGCACAGATCGGCTCCTGGCTGTGGGCGCTGGGCATCGGCGCCGGCCTCACCTCCATCGGCTTCTCGCTGCGCTACCGCATGCCGCTGCTCACCGCCTGGTCGACCCCGGGGGCGGCCCTGCTGGCGACCAGCCTGCCCGGAGTGCCGATGAGCGACGCCATCGGCGCCTTCCTGTTCTCCTCGGCGCTGATCACCCTGTGCGGCGTGACCGGCCTCTTCGAGCGGCTCATGCACCGCCTGCCCCGCGCCCTGGCCTCGGCCATGCTGGCCGGAGTGTTGCTGCGCTTCGGGCTCGACCTCTTCCTGACCCTCGAGCACCGGCTGGTGCTGCCGCTGTCGATGTGCCTGGCCTATCTCCTGGGCAAGCGCTGGTGGTCGCGCTATGCCATCCCGCTGGTGCTGGCGACGGGCTGCCTGGTGGCCCAGGCGCAGGGGCTGTTGCACCTCGAGGAGGTGACCCCGCGCCTGGCCCACCCGGTGGTCACCGCGCCGACCTTTTCGGCCTCGGCCCTGATCGGCGTGGGCCTGCCGCTGTTCGTGGTCACCATGGCCTCGCAGAACCTGCCCGGCATCGCCGTCATCCGGGCGGCGGGCTTCTCCCCGCCGGTCTCGCCGCTGATCGGCGGCACCGGCCTGGCCTCCCTGGCGCTCGCGCCCTTCGGCGGCTTCGCCCTCAACCTGGCGGCGATCAGCGCCGCGGTGTGCCTGGGACCGGAGTCCCACGCCGAGCCGGGACGGCGCTACATCGCCGGGATCGCGGCCGGCGCGTTCTACCTGCTGCTGGGCCTGTTCGGCGCCACCGTCACCGCCCTGTTCGCGGCCTTTCCCGCCGAGCTGGTGATGGCCATCGCCGGCCTAGCCCTGCTGCCCACCCTGGGGGCCGGCCTGGCCGATGCCCTGGGCGCGGACGGTCACCGCGACGCCGCCCTGGTCACCTTCCTGGTGACCGCCTCGGGCATCAGTCCCGCCGGCATCGGCGCTGCCTTCTGGGGGCTGGTCGCCGGCCTGGGGGTCATGCTGGCCGGCCGCCGTCCCTGACGGCGAGTGTCGCCCCCGGCATGCTGGCCGTCGCCGAGGCGATTGGCGTCATGCGCACCAGCTGCTAGGGTCGCCGGCGAGCGCCCCGATCCAGGAGACATGCCCATGACGGCCATCACCCTCACCACCCTGCAGGGGCGGGCGATCGCCCCGCACCTCGAGGCCCTGGCGCGGCTGCGCATCAGGGTCTTCCGCGACTTCCCCTATCTCTACGACGGCGACCTGGCCTACGAGGCCGAGTATCTGGACCGCTACGCCCGCAACCCGTGCAGCCTCTTCGTGCTGGCCTTCGACGGCGACACCCTGGTGGGCGCGGCCACGGGGCAGCCGCTGGCCGACGAGGTGGACGAGTTCCGCGCCCCCTTCGAGGCCGCCGGCTATCGTCCGGCGAGCATCTTCTACTACGGCGAGTCGGTGCTGCTGCCTGAGTACCGCGGCCAGGGTGTCGGCAAGGCCTTCATGGAGGCCAGGGAAGCACATGCTACCGAGAGCGGATACGCCTGGGCGGCCTTCTGCGCCGTGGAGCGCCCCGACGATCATCCCCGCCGGCCGGCGGACTACCGGCCCCTGCACGGCTTCTGGAACGCCCGGGGCTATCGGCGCACGCCCTCGCTTTCCACCACCTTCGCCTGGAAGGACCTGGACGAGGCCGAGGAGACCGAAAAGCCCATGGTCTTCTGGCTCAAGGCATTGGGCGCATGAGCCCGGGCAGCGAACGCCCGGTGACGGTGGCCACCGCCCAGTACCCCATCGAGGTCTTCGATGATCTCGAGGGCTTTCGCGCCAAGGCGGCGCGCTGGGTCCAGGACGCCGCGAGCCGCGGCGCCGAGCTGCTGGTCTTCCCCGAGTACGGGGCCATGGAGCTGGCCTCGCTGCTGCCCGAGGCCGAGCGGGGCGACCTGGCGGCCCAGCTGCACGGCCTGCAGCCCTGGCGAGACGTCTTCGTCGAGACCTGGCGCGAGCTCGCCCGCCGGCACGGGGTGACCCTGCTCGCCCCCTCGCTGCCCTGGCGTCTCGACGACGGCCGCTTCGTCAACCGGGCCTGGCTGTGCGGTCCCGACGGCCGCCTGGGCCATCAGGACAAGCAGGTGATGACCCGCTTCGAGAACGACGACTGGGGCGTGGACGCCGGCCAGGGCCTCAGGGTCTTCGACACCCCGGCCGGGCGACTGGGCGTGCTGATCTGCTACGACAGCGAGTTCCCGCTGCTGGCCCGTGCCCTGGTCGAGGCCGGCGCCGAGCTGCTGCTGGTGCCGAGCTGCACGGATACCCAGGCCGGCTACCAGCGGGTGCGCCTGAGCGCCCAGGCCCGCGCCATCGAGCAGCAGGTCGCGGTCATCCAGTCGCCCACCGTCGGCGAGGCGCTGTGGTCGCCGGCGGTGGACATCAACATCGGCCGGGCCGGCGTCTACACGCCCTGCGACCACGGCTTCCCGCCCGACGGCGTGCTGACCCAGGCCCTGGACGCCACCCCGGGCTGGCAGCTGGCCCGCCTGGACCTGGCCGAAATCCGCGCCCTGCGCGAGCATGGCCAGGTCAACAACCACGCCGACTGGTCGCACCAGGCCGCCCGCCTGGCGCCGGGAATCGAGGCCGTGGCGCTGGCGTGAGCCGGCCCCGGCGTTTTGCCGCCACTGGCGCTTGGCCGTACAATGCCCGTCATGTTCCCGCCACCAGGCGCCTGTCGAACCGACCACTGCTGATCTACCGCGAAACCCGTGCTCCTCGCGACGATCGGTCAGCCGACAGGCCCCAGGCGACCCGACCCGCTTCCCAAGACTCTTGCTCGAGGACACCCCGGACCCATGCGCGCCACGCAACTGTTGATCTCCACCCTGAAGGAAACCCCCGCCGACGCCGAGGTGATCAGCCACCAGCTGATGCTGCGCGCGGGCATGATCCGCCGCCTGACCTCGGGGCTCTACACCTGGCTGCCGCTGGGCCTCAGGACCCTGCGCAAGGTGGAGCGCATCGTCCGCGAGGAGATGGACCGCGCCGGCGCCCAGGAGGTGCTGATGCCCGCCGTCCAGCCGGCGGAGCTGTGGCAGGAATCCGGCCGCTGGGAGCAGTACGGCCCCGAGCTGCTGCGCCTCAAGGACCGCCACGAGCGCGACTACTGCGTCGGCCCGACCCACGAGGAGGTCATCACCGACCTGGTGCGCAAGGAGATCTCCAGCTACAAGCAGCTGCCGTCGAACTTCTACCAGATCCAGACCAAGTTCCGCGACGAGATCCGGCCGCGCTTCGGGGTGATGCGCTCCCGCGAGTTCCTCATGAAGGACGCCTACTCCTTCCATGTCGACGAGCCCTCGCTGATGGAGACCTACCAGGTGATGTACGACGCCTATGTGCGCATCTTCACCCGCCTGGGCCTCGACTTCCGCCCGGTGATCGCCGACACCGGCGCCATCGGCGGCACCGACTCCCACGAGTTCCACGTGCTGGCCGACTCCGGCGAGGATGACATCGTCTTCTCCACCGAGTCCGACTACGCCGCCAACATGGAGAAGGCCGAGGCCCTGCCGGCCCCGCTGGGCAGCAAGGTCGAGCGCGCGGCACCCGGCGAGGCGCTGCGCCTGGTCGACACCCCCGATGCCCGCACCATCGCCACCCTGGTGGAGCAGCATGGCCTGCCCATCGAGAAGACCATCAAGACACTGATGGTCCAGGCGGCCGAGGGTGGCCTGATCGCCCTGCTGGTGCGAGGCGACCACGAGCTCAACGAGGTCAAGGCCGAGAACCTGCCCGAGGTGGCAAGCCCCCTGACCATGGCCACCGAGGCGGAGATCCGCGCGGTGGCGGGCGCCGGCCCCGGCTCGCTGGGCCCGGTGAACCTGGACATGCCGATCATCATCGATCGCAGCGTGGCGTTGATGAGCGACTTCGGCGCCGGCGCCAACATCGACGGCAAGCACTACTTCGGCATCAACTGGGAGCGCGACGTGGCGCTGCCCAAGGTCGCCGACCTGCGCAACGTGGTCGAGGGCGACCCTTCGCCGGACGGCAAGGGCACCCTCGCGATCAAGCGCGGCATCGAGGTCGGCCACGTCTTCCAGCTGGGTCGCAAGTACAGCGAAGCGATGAACGCCACCGTCCTCGACGACAACGGCAAGGCCACGCATCCCTGGATGGGCTGCTATGGTATCGGGGTGACCCGGGTCGTGGCCGCCGCCATCGAACAGAACAATGACGCGGGCGGCATCATCTGGCCGGACGCCATCGCCCCCTTCCATGTGACGGTGGTACCGATGAATGCCCACAAGTCGCAGCGGGTCCGCGAGGAGAGCGAGCGCCTCTACCAGGCACTGCGTGCCGCCGGCTTCGACGTGCTGCTCGACGATCGCGACCTGCGCCCGGGCGTGCGTTTCGCCGACCAGGAGCTGATGGGCATTCCCCATCGCCTGGTGGTGGGCGACCGGGGGCTGGACAAGGGTGAACTGGAATACAAGGGACGCCGTGATACCGACGCCACCATGGTACCCGCCGAGGAGATCCTCGACTTCCTGCGCGAGAAGATCGACGCCTGAGGGACGCCGGCTCGCCGTCGCCCTGCTGGTGACGGCGTGGTTCGCGAGCCCGCCCGCCCTGGCCCGGGGCGAGGCGGGCTTTCTCGCGGCGCTCTCCGCCACGCCGCCGCGCGAGCTGCCCGCCGGCGTGCGCGCCCTGCCCGAGATGCCCGCCTCGCTGCGCACCACCCTGGTCGGCGTGCGCCAGGCGCCGCGCGCGCCCGCGGAGATCTGGGCGGCCCGCCAGTGGGTCCGGGACATGACGCCACGCCTGGCGCGCTACGTGGCCGACGACGCCTACCGCCAGGCCCTGCTGGCCCGCGTCCACCAGGAGGCGCGCCTCGCGGGGCTGGCCCCGGAGCTGGTGCTGGCGGTCATCCAGGTGGAGAGTGCCTTCCGCGCCGATGCCGTGTCCTCGGCCGGGGCCACCGGCCTGATGCAGATCATGCCGTTCTGGATTCGCGAGCTGGGGCTGCCCGCCGACGACCTCAAGGATCCCTGGCGCAACCTGCGCTATGGCTGCACCATCCTCGCCCATTACCTGGCGGTGGAACGGGGCGACCTGACCCGGGCGCTGGCCCGCTACAACGGCAGCCTGGGCAAGACCTGGTACCCCGAGCGGGTGATGCGTGCCCTCGCCACTCGCTGGACGCCCACCGGCGGCGACGCCGTGGAACGGGCCACCGCCCAGCGCTGACGGTTTCCGGATAAAAAAAGGCCGATCCAGGTGGATCGGCCTAGTGGGGGGAAGCTCCCCCCTCCCCTGACGACTGATGGAGCGGCTGGCTCAGTGTCCGTGCTTGCCCTTGCGATGGTGGTCGCGAACGATGAACCCGATCCAGCCCCCCATGAAAGCGATCATCATCCCGACGGTGGCCAACCCGAAGATCACGGCGTCATCCCAGTACATGGTGTGGTCCCCCGTCTCGATGTGTTGAGTGCACTCTAGCGTGGCGAGGGGGAACGGGAGCTGACCTGAATCAAGTTTGTCGCCGGCCTCGCCCCTGGAGGCCGGCGTGACTTGACGCAGGTCAGATTCGGGCGAGGCCGGCGACGGGATGGGCGGAGGGGAGACCGCCTGACGTGGCCTAGCAATCGGCGGGCGCGATCAGTCCGGCCGCCGCCAGGTCGTCGAAGAGTATCGCCACATCGCGGCTCAGCCGGGACCGCCCGACGTCGGGGAAGCGCTCGGCCAGCAGCGCCGCCACCTCGGCACCCGCCAGGGGCTCGAGCCCCAGCAGGCGCCAGATGCCGCCGGCCACGGCGCTGAGCCGGTGGACCGCGCCATGGACATCGACCAGGAAGTGTTCCTCGCCCAACGCATACTCCGTCTCCACCGGCAGGCGACGCCAGGCCGCGTTCGGGTCACCGGCGGCCGGCGGGTCGTCTCGCGCCGCCGGGGGCGCCTCGGGACAACGCTCGTCCGCGGGCGCCTCGGCCAGCCCCGCCGCCACCGCCTCGACGGCCGCCATGGGATCGTCGTAGCGGAGCAAGCGACAGGGCAGGTCGTGCATCATCGGCAACAGCCGCTCGAGCAGGCGTGCGGGATCATGGTCCTCGCCGGCGAGGCTCTGCCCCAGCAGGTGCAGGAGCCCATCGCCGGGGGTGAGTCGGGTCAGGCTCGCGCCCGGCGTGCCGAGCACCCGGTCGAGCATCACGATGGCGCCGATGGGCCGTGCCTCGCCGTGGCCGGCGAGGCACTCGTCGTCCAGGGCCAGGTAGCGGTAGCGATCATCCGAGACGCCATCATGGTCCGCGATGAAGCGCGCCAGCCCAGACGGCAGGGTCGGCGGCAGGGGCAGTCGCAGCCGCGGCGCGATACCCAGCGCCCTGCCCTGCCCGTCGTCGGTCAGCAGCAGCACGTCGTCGCCGAAGATCCGGTAGCCGGCGGCAGCGAAGGCCGCGCTGAGCAGGCTCTTGCCGGTGCGGTGGGTGGCGGGGAACAGCACCAGCTGCCCCCCGACCTCCACGGCGGCGCAGTGCAGGCCGAGCAGCCGGGGCCGGGCCTCGAGGATCAGCGGAATCAGGTCGGCGATCAGGCTGCAGGCCGCCGTGGCCAGGCCGGGCAGCCGCCGGGGGCGCGGCCGGCCCGGCACGGCCTGGTAGTAGCAGTCGCCTTCCCGCCATGCCGCCAGCTCGCGGGACAAGGCCGACGGCGCCGGCCAGCGGGCCAGCGGCCAGCCGGGCATGGCCGTGCGCAGCGCCTCGGCGAGTCGCGGGGCATTCTCCAGTCGCACGGTCACCCCGAGCCCCGACGGCTGCAGGGTCTCGATGAGCCGGCCCATCACCAGCGACTGGGATAGCTGTGGCTGTGGCTGTGCCGGCTATGGCTGTGGCGGCTGTGTTTCGAGTGCCGATGGCCATGCTGGTGATGCTGGTGGTGGCGACGACGGCGATGCTCGCGATAGTCGTCCACATAGCGACGGTCCCGGGCATCCGGGTGGGTCTCATAGACGATCCGCCAGCGGCCGTCGTCCCAGTCACCGGCCTGGGCCTGGCCCAGGGTGGAGAGCGTCGGGGCGGCGTAGGCGGCGATCCCGACCAGGCCGAGGGCCGCCAGCAGCTTGCGACGGCGGGGGCAGGTGGCAGCGGTGTCGCTCATGGTCGGCTTCCCTGTGTGGCTGAACGATGCCCCAAGCCTACCGCGCACCCGCCACGATGACCCCGCCCCCACGGCCGTTTCCCCAGTCGCTGCAAATTGGCCATCGCGCTGTCGCCCGACGACGACGCCACGGCGCTCAGGGCATCTTCTTGTCTTCCACCTCGCCCGGCGCGGTGCCCGGCGGCAGGGGATGCCCCTTGGCCAGCTCCGCGCGGGTGGCCTCGCGGACCTCGAGGACCTCGAGGCGATAGCACAGGGTGTGGCCGGCGAGCGGGTGGTTGGTGTCGATCAGCACGCTGTCGTCGCGCACCTCGACCACCGTGACGATCTCCGGGCCGGCGTCGCCAGGCGTCTGGAAGCGCATGCCCGGGGCGAGATCGGGCACCGGGAAGGCACCGCGGCCGACCTCGCGCACCAGGGCCTCGTCACGCAGGCCGTAGGCCTCCGCCGGCATCAGGGTGACGCTGAGTTCGGCACCGCTGGCCCGGCCCTCGAGGGCGTGCTCCAGCCCGGCCAGGATATTGCCGTGACCATGCAGGTACTCGAGCGGCGTCTGGCGGGCATGCGAGTCGTCGAGGACGTTGCCGTCCCGGTCACTGAGCACATAGTGCAGGCTCACGACCCGCTGCGGGGCGATAGTCATGGGAATCTCCAAAAACGGGGGAAGCGGTCAGTCGCGCCGGCGCAGCTGGGCGACGGGCATCTCGAGGCGCTGCTGCTTGTGCAGCATGTTGAGCAGCACGATGGCACGCTCCTCGCCCCTGTGGCTGGAGAAGACCGCCTGGAGGTCCTTGAAGGGACCCTCGGTGATCTCCACCGTCTCGCCGGCACGGAAGTAGACGTTGGCCGCGTCCTCGGCGTCCGGGCTGCCCTGCTGGCGCAGCGTCTCCACCAGCGCGTCGCTCACCGGCACCGGCAGGTCGAGGCCGAAGGTGACGAGCCTGAGCACGCCCCGCGTCGAGCGGATCGGCCGCCAGTTGCTGGACAGACGGTCGAGGCGGATGAACAGGTAGTAGGGGAACAGCGGCTCGCTGATCCACTCGAGCTTGCCGCGTCGCTTCTTCTGGACCTGCAGCACCGGGTGGAAGACCTCGTACTCCTGGTTGCCCAGGTGCTCGGCGGCGCGAAAGGACTCGCCGCCCTTGCACTGGATCACGTACCAGCGAGGCACGGCATCGTCGGCATTGTCCAGGCGGATATCGTCGTCACTCATGGCGCTCCTGATCGAGGTTTTGGCTGGTATCACCGCCGGGGCTCTGCAACAATCGGCTCGCGTGCCGCCCGTGTCGCGAGTCGCCCGACCGCGGGGGCAATCTTACCATCGTTGGCCTCGGCGCGTGGCCCCGACCGAGGCGCGTGCCGCAAGGAGAGCCTACGCCATGCCGATCCCTTCCGCGCAGCGCAGCTGGCGTGACGCCCTGTCGATCTACCTGCGGGCACCGGTCCTGACCATGCTGTTCCTGGGCTTCTCGGCGGGCCTGCCCTTCCTGCTGGTGTTCTCCACCCTCTCGGCCTGGCTGCGCAGCGACGGCGTGGAGGTGGCGGCCATCGGCTTCTTCGCCTGGATCGGCATCCTCTACTCGATCAAGTTCTTCTGGGCGCCGGTGGTCGACCGCCTGGCGCTGCCCGGGCTGACCCGCGCTTTCGGCCAGCGCCGCGGCTGGATGCTGCTGGCCCAGCTCGCCATCGCCGCCGGCCTGGTGGGGCTGTCGAGCCTCGACCCGGTGGGCCACCTGCCGCTGGTCGCCGCCTGCGCCCTGCTGGTGGCCTTCGGTTCGGCCACCCAGGACATCGCCATCGACGCCTTCCGCATCGAGTCGGCCCCCGACGACATGCAGGCGGCCATGGCCTCCACCTACATCATCGGCTACCGCGGCGGCCTGATCGCCGCCGGCGCCGGCGCGCTCTACGTCGCCTCGCTGGTCTCCTGGCAGGCCGCCTACCTGAGCATGGCCGCCCTGGTGGGGGTGGGGGTGGTCACGGTGCTGGTGCGCCCGGAGCCCGAGCGCCTCGCGCTGACCACCCAGCTGATCCACGAGCCCCGGGTGCGCGCCTTCCTGCGGGCCAGTCGCGGCCGCGCGGCCTGGCAGCGTCGCCTCGGGGCCTGGGCCATCGGCGCGGTGGTCTGCCCCTTCACCGACTTCTTCACCCGTCACCGGCGCAAGGCCCTGTGGCTGCTGCTCTTCGTGGCGGTCTTCCGGATCAGCGACCTGGCCATGGCCTCCATGGCGAATCCCCTCTACATCGACCTGGGCTTCAGCCTGGCGACCATCGCCAATGTGACCAACGTCTTCGGCATCGCCATGAGCATCGGCGGGGGGGTCCTCGGCGGGCTGCTGGTGGCGCGCTACGGCATCGGGCCGCTCCTGGTGCTGGGGGCGGCGGCCACCGCCCTGACCAACCTGCTGTTCGTCGCCCTGTCGATGGCCGGGGACAACCTGGCCATGCTGGTGACCACCATCATCGGCGACAACCTCTCCAACGGCCTGGCCAGCGCGGTGTTTATCGCCTTCCTGTCGAGCCTGACCTCGCGGGCCTACACCGCCACCCAGTACGCGCTGTTCTCGTCGCTGATGACCCTGCCGGGCAAGTTCCTCAGCGGCTTCGGCGGCCTGATGGTGGCCGGCCAGGGCTATGCCGGCTTCTTCCTGCTGGCCTCCCTGCTGGGACTGCCGGCCATCGCCCTGGCGATCTGGATCAGCCGCGATCGCTCGCTGGTGCAGGCCGCCGGGACCGCCTGAGGGCCACGGGGCTCAGGAAAGCTGCTCGTCGAGCCATCCCAGGGCCCCCGGCGTGGCGCGCCACTGGTCGCGCATCAGGGTGCGGTACTGCCAGGCCTCGGCCCGGGAACCGGGCGAGGCGGTGCCGTTGGTGCCGGGGCTCGCCGGTCGCGGGTTGTCGGCACACAGCATGGCCAGGGCATGGGGGTTGTGGCGACGGGCCTGGGCCAGGGCCTCGGCGGCCTCCTCACGCCGGCCGAGACGAAACAGCGCCAGCACCCGTCCCATCAGCATGCCCAGCAGGGCCGCCTCCTCGTCCGGCCGCTCCACGGCCCGCTCGCTCAGGGCCAGCGCCTCGCGGTCGCGCCCCTCGCGCAGCAGCTGGTCGAGCACCAGCTCGCGCAGCCCCAGGCTGTCCTCGTCGTCGAGGGTCAGCAGGGTCTCGGCGAGCTCCCGCGAGCGTTGGCGGGCGCCGCGCTCCATGCCCACCACCAGGGCCAGGCCGGTGCGCAGCAGCACGGCGTTGTCCGCCACCTCCCAGCCCAGGGTCGCCTCGCCGGTATGGCGCGCCTGGTCCAGCCAGCGTTCCAGGCGGTCGGCCAGCGGCTCGAAGAGGCTCGGCGCCATCCACGGCAGGCTGCCGAAGTGGCTGGTCAGCGCCAGGGCCAGGGACTGCACCACGGCGGGGGCGTCCAGCCACTCCGGATGCGCACACAGGGCCGGCAGCCACTCCCCGGCCTGGAGCCAGGGATCGCTGTCGAAGCCCATGGGCGCCTCGCCCTCGACCTGGGCCTGGAAGACCGCCTGGAAGGCCGCGAACAGGGTGTCCTCCCGGGCGCTGCGGTGATAGGCCAGGGCCCCGTCCTCGGCCCGGATGTCGAGTCGCGGGGCGGTGGGCAGCGCCTCGAGCAGCGCCTGCAGGGAGACCAGCGGCTCCGCCAGGTCCTCCTCGGCGTTGAGCAGCTGCTCGGCGAGGGTGGCGCCCGGGTTCTCCGCCAGGTCGGCGAGGAACTGCAGCTGTTCGGGTTCCAGGTCGCCCTGCCGGGACAGCCGGCGGAACCAGAAGCGCGAGCGCTCCGCGGCCTCGTCCTCGTGGCCCTCGTGGAGCAGCAGCATGGCCTCGATGTAGGCCAGGGTCGGCGAGTCGGGCAGCGCCTGCTGGGCGCGCACGAAGGCCGCCCGGGCGCTGTCGAGGTCGTCGTTGTCGAGGTGCAGCAGGCAGAGCCGCTCGAGGGCCACGCCGCGCAGGAACAGCGGCCCCCGGTCGAGCACCTCGTCGAGGAGCGCCTCGCGCTTGCGATGGAAGCCGCGCTCCTGGTAGAGGTCGACGAGGATCTCGAAGGCCGGCTCGGCCTGCTCCGGCAGCCGCGACCAGTCGGCGTTCTCGAACAGCGACTCGAGGATCTGCTGGGCCCGACCGCGCTGCCCCGACTCGGCGGCGATCAGGCCCGCCTCGAGCAGCGCCTGGGCCGGCGCCCGGCCACTGGCCAGCGCCGCCTTGAGGGTGTCGCCCTTCCAGTCGCGCAGCGACAGCATCCACATCAGGTGCGAGGGGACATGACCGGGCAGCGTCACGGCGCCGCAGCAGTGCTTGGTCTTGCGCCCGGAATCGCACCAGCAGGGCTCGTTGCGTCCCGGCCGGGCCAGGGCCTCGCAGGCGAAGCCGAGACGCGCCAGGGGCGTCTGCGACCAGAGTTCCGGGGCCAGCGCCTGAGCCAGCGCCAGGTCGCCGCCGACCAGGGCGGGACCCTCGCTGCGCGCCCAGGCCATCAGCGTCGGATAGCGTTCATCTTCACGAATGGCCGTGAGGGCTCCCGAGGCGAACCCCAGCAGCTGTTCCACCCATACCGCCAGCATTGCCGTCTCCACTACCGGAAAACCGTACAGTCTACCAGCCGACAGGCATGTGGGCAGCCGCTTTCAGGCCAGGGCCCGCGCCATCAGGGGCCGCACCCGCGCGTGCATGTCCAGGCGGGCGCCGAGGCGCACCAGGTTCCAGTAGTGGCCGTTGAGGGTCCGCGACAGCAGCAGGGTCTCCGCCGGCGGCTGCAGCCGGTCCATGGCCGCCCACACCCGGGGACTGAGCTCGCGCAGGCGACGGTGGACGCGCACGTCGCCGAAGTCCTGGGGACCGGGGGCGAACAGCGGCGCCACGGCCGCCGCCGCCTCCCGGTAGAGCGCCAGGGGCGCCCCCTCCCCCTGACGGCCGCCCAGGGCCCGCAGGGCCGTGTCCATGGCCAAGGGGTCGGCGGCCAGGGTGGCCTCGAGCAGCCGCAGCATGGCGGCGAGACGCTCGCGGGGGACCGGGATCACCGCGCCCAGGTCGTAGATCACCAGCCGCCCCCGCTCGTCGGCGGCGAAGTTGCCGGCATGGGGATCGGCGTGCAGTTCCCCGAAGGTGAAGAGTTCCTCGGTGAGCCAGTCGGCCAGGGTGGTGGCGATGCGCTGACGGGTGGCGTCGTCGCCGGCCTCCAGCTCCCGCAGCGGCGTGCCAGGCACGTAGCGCATGGCCAGCACCCGCGGGCCGCACAGCGCCGGCAGAGGCTCGGGGATCACCAGCGACGCGAGGTGGGCGTAGCGCGCCCGGTAGCGCGCCAGGGCCTCGGCCTCGGCGCGGTAGTCGAGCTCGCCGCGCAGGCTCGCCGCCAGCTCCTCGAAGAGCGCGTCGAGGCGCGCCTGGGGCACCCGCAGCCAGCGGCCCAGCCGCATCAGCCGGCGCAGCTGGACGAGGTCGTCCTCCAGCACCTGGTCGAGCCCGGGATACTGCACCTTCAGCACCACCGTCTCGTCGTCTCGGGTGACCGCCCGGTGCACCTGCCCCATGGAGGCGCTGGCGAAGGGCCGGGGCTCGACGGAGGCGAAGACCGCGTCCAGGTCGTCGTACTGGGCGTCCAGGGTGCGACGGATCTCCGCCCAGGGCATCGGCTCGGCCTGGCGCTGCAGGCGGGCGAGCTCGTCGACCAGCTCGGCGGGCAGCAGGTCGTCCCACTGGGCCATGATCTGGGCCACCTTCATGGCCGGCCCCTTGAGCTCGGAGAGGCCGTCGAACAGCGCCTCGCCCAGGGCCCGCCAGTCGCTCTGCCCGCCCAGGCGCATCTTCAGCACCGCTCCGCCGGTGCGGGTGCCGAGCCCCAGCAGGCGTCGTGTCCGACCGCGTTCACGCATGGCGTCGCCTCCGCCGTAAAGTATTACAAGCCTTGTACAAGCATGTGTCCATGTTACACCTGGCGACCGCCACGGAATACTGTAAGAATTCCCATGACCCTCAACGGCCGCACGAGGTCCCATGCGCCTGATCATCGCCGAGAAACCCAGCCTGGCCCGCGCCATCGCCGACGCCCTGCCCGTGCCCAGCCGCCGCGAGGACGGCGCCCTGGTGGCCGGCGAGACCGTGGTCACCTGGTGCCTGGGCCACCTGCTGGAACAGGCCCCGCCCGATGCCTACGACCCGGCCTTCAAGCCCTGGCGGCTCGACCAGCTGCCGATCCTGCCCGAGCGCTGGAAGCTCACCCCGCGCCCCAAGGCCCGCGGCCAGCTGGCGGTGATCCGCAAGCGGCTGAAGCAGGCCGGCGAGGTGGTGCATGCCGGCGACCCCGACCGCGAGGGCCAACTGCTGGTGCAGGAGGTCATCGAGCACCTGGGTTGGAAGGGGCCCGTCTCCCGGCTGCTGATCAGCGACCTCAACGGCCCGGCGGTCAAGCGCGCCCTGTCCCGCCTGGAGGACAACGCCCGCTATGCGCCGCTCTACCGGGCCGCCCAGGCCCGGGCCCGGGCGGACTGGCTCTACGGCATCAACCTGACCCGGGCCTGGACGCTGATCGGCCGCCAGGCCGGTCACGACGGCGTGCTCTCGGTGGGTCGGGTACAGACGCCGGTGCTCGGCCTGGTGGTGCGCCGCGACGGCGAGATCCGCGACTTCGAGCCACGCCCCTTCCATGTGCTGTGGGCCGACCTGTCGGTGGCCCGGGGCCAGCTGCGGGCCTGGTGGGTCCCGGGGGAGGCACACCCCCTGGACGACCAGGGGCGGCTGCTCGCGCGGGCCCCCGCCGACGCCCTGGCCGCGCGGCTGCCCGGCGCCGAGGGCCGGCTAAGCCACCTGGAGCGCCGCGACAAGCGCCAGGCCGCGCCACTGCCCTACTCCCTCTCGGCGCTGCAGGTGGATGCCGCCCGCCGCCACGGGCTCTCCGCCAAGGCGGTCCTGGATATCTGCCAGCGCCTCTACGAACGCCACCAGTTGATCACCTATCCCCGCTCCGACTGCCGCTACCTGCCGGAGGAACACTGGGCGGGGGCCCGGGCGACCCTGGAGGGCGCCTGCGGCGGCGACGCGACCCTGCGCCGCTGGCTGGCCGGCGCGGACTTCTCGCGGCGCTCCAAGGCCTGGAACGACCAGCGGGTCGGCGCCCACCACGCCCTGGCGCCCACCGGCAAGGCCTTCGACCCTAGCCGGCTGTCGGGCCAGGAGGCAGACGTCTTTCGCCTGATCGCCCGCAATGTCCTCGCCCAGTTCTATCCCGCCCTGTCGACCCGCGAGGTCAAGGCCGAGTTCACCCTCCTCGGGGAATGCTTCCGCGCCCGGGGTCAGGAGGTACTGGACGCCGGCTGGAAGCCGCTGTTCACCACCCGGGACGAGGCGCCGCCCCTGCCCCCCCTGAGCGAGGGCGAGGCGTGTCGCGTCGAGGATGTCGGCGTGGAGGATCGCGAGACGCGTCCCCCCGAGCCCTTCACCGACGCCAGCCTGATCATGGCGATGATGAACATCGCCCGCTACGTCGATGACCCGGCGATCCGCCGCACCCTGCGCGACTCCGACGGCCTGGGCACCGAGGCCACCCGGGCCGGCATCATCGAGACCCTGCTCGAGCGCGGCTACCTGGCCCGGGAGGGCAAGGCGCTGAGGGCCACCCGCCTGGGCAGCGCCCTGATCGCCTCGCTCCCCGAGGCGGTGGGGCGCCCCGAGCGCACCGCCCAGTGGGAACAGCGACTGTCGGCCATCGCCGAGGACGGCGACGCCCCGGCGCCCTTCCTCGATGGCCTGGTCGCGGACCTGCGCGACCTGCTGGGATGCGCCGACGCCGGTCGCATGCAGCGGGCCCTGGCCGACGCGCGGGGCGCGGACGCCGGCCCCTCCCGGCGCGGCAAGGCACAGCGCAAGCCGGCCAGCCGGCGCCAGGCCGGCAAGCGCCGCGGCGCCGGGCGCCCCCGGAGCAAGCGGCCATGAGCCACCAGCTGATCATCGGCCCCGGGGCCCTGGGACGCCTGGTGGCACTGCACCTGGCCGCCCGGGAACGGGTGACGCTGCTCGGCAGGCGCCCCCTCCCGCCCCGCCAGACCCTGACCACCCCGACGGGCGAGACCCGCACCCGCGAGCTTCCCTGCCTGACCCTCGAGGCCCTCGATGAGGCGGTCGGCGCCGAGATCACCGCCGTCCACCTCACCACCAAGGCCTATGCCGCCGAGGCGGCCTTCGCTGCCGTCGTCCCCTGGCTGCCCCCCAACACGCCACTGGTGCTCTGGCAGAACGGCTTTGGGGTCCAGGCGACCCTGACCGAGCGCTGGACGGGGCCGGTGCTGTGCGCCACCACCACCGAGGGCGCCTACCTGCAGGGTGACGCGGGCGTGGTGCATGCCGGCCATGGCCGCACCCTGGTCGGCCACCTCGGCGGCGGCCACGGCGCGCTCGCCGCCGCCCTGGCGACCCGGCTCGGCGCGGCCGGCCTGCCGGCCGCGGCGGTGCCCGACATCCGCGTACGGCTCTGGCACAAGCTGGCGGTGAACGCCGCCATCAACCCCCTGGTGGCGCGCTTTCGCATCCGCAACGGCCAGCTCCGCGATCGCCCCTTCCGGCCCATGGTGGACGCCGTGCTCGACGAGTTCGCCGCCGTGATGGCCGCCGAGGGCCTGCCACCGCCCGCCGAGGGGCTGGCGGGCCTGGTGTGGGGGGTGGTGTCGGGCACCGCCAACAACCGCGCCTCGATGCTGCAGGACGTGCTGGCCGGCCGGCCCACCGAGCACGAGGCGATCCTCGGCCCGCTGCTGGCCGCCGGACGCCGCCATGACCTGGCCACGCCGCGGCTCGCCGCCCTCTACCGCCACTTCGCCGAGCGCTGACCGCAGCCTGGCGGCGGGCAGTGTCGCCTGCTAGCCTCAACAAGGATAATGAACGGACGGGTCAGCCGCCGGCGGCCGGTCCAAGGTCAGGTATCCATGAACATCCAAGCGGTATGGCGCCCCCTGGTGGCCGCCATCGCAGTGGTCGTTGCCGTCCCGGGCCTGGCCGCCGCCGAACGCCCGGCCTTCTCCGGACAGGCCACCGACCTCGCCCGACTCGACAACGGCCTGAGCCTGCAGGGCGACGACGTCGACTCACCCGACGGTGTCACCTCGGGCTTTCGCCTGACCGCCGGCTTCTCGCCTCCCGGGCTGCCCCGGCTCGACTTCGGCGCCGAGGTCAGCTATCGCGAGAGCGACGACGTCCCCGTCTCGGCGGACGGCCAGCAACGGATCCTCGACACCACCAGCCTGGGCGGCAGCCTGATGGCCGGCGTCCGCCTCGGCCGCCTCGGCCTCTATGCCAAGTCGGGGCTGGCGGGCTGGCAGGGCGAGGCCGTGAGCGGCGGCGTCGACGAGGCCGGCCTCGGCGGGGGCATGGCGCGAGTCAACGGCTTCGGCGCCCGGCTGCGCATGAACCGGGTGATCAGTCAGTTGGAATACGAGAGCTTCGATGATCCGATGCTCTCGCACCTCAACCTGATCACCGCCTCCGTCCATCTGCCCTTCTGAGCGATAAGCTGGAAGCTGGAAGCTGGAAGCTGGAAGCTGGAAGCTGGAGGGCAGCTTGAATGCAACCGCCTCCGTGGCAAGGCCACGGAGGCGGTTTTTCTTCCAGCTTCAAGCTCCCGGGCGAGGCCCGGGCCTAGCCGGTGTTGCGCAGGCCGGCGGCGATCCCCGCCATGGTCACCATCAGGGCCCGGGAGAGATCGGCGCTGATCGCCCCGTCGGCGTCCCGGTTACGCTGCAGGAGCTCGGCCTGGAGGCCGTGCAGGGGATCGATGTAGGGGTTGCGTACCTCCACCGCCTGGCGGATCAGCGGCGTGCTCTCGAGAAGCTCCCCCTGGTCGAGGATCTGCAGCACCCCCTCATGGAGTCGAGCGAAGCGCTCCCTCAGCCGGGCCCCCAGGGCCTCGAGGGCCGGCTCGTCCACCAGGCGGTTCTCGTAGTAGGTGGCGATGCCCACGTCGGCCTTGGCCAGCAGCATCTCCAGCATGTCCAGGTAGGTGCCGAAGAAGGGCCAGTGGTTGCGCATCTCGCGCAGCACCTCGAGACCGCCCTCCTCTTCCAGCCGCGTGGCGAAGGCCTCGCCACTGCCCAGCCAGGCCGGCAGCATCAGGCGGGTCTGGGTCCAGGCGAAGATCCAGGGGATGGCGCGCAGGGTCTCCACGCCACCGTCCTGGCGCCGCTTGGCCGGCCGCGACCCCAGGGGCAACCGCCCCAGGGCGCCTTCCGGGGTCACCGAGCGGAAATAGGGCACGAAATCGGGATCCTCGCGCACCACCCCGACATAGGCCCGATGGGCGATCTCGGCCAGCCGATCCATCTCCTCGCGCCAGGCCGGCTCGGGAGTCGGCGGCGGCAGCAGCGAGGCCTCGAGTACCGCACAGGTATAGATCTCCATGGAGCGCAGGGCGATGTCGGGCTGACCGAACTTGAAGCGGATCATCTCCCCCTGCTCGGTCACCCGCAGGCTGCCGTTCACCGAGCCCGGCGGCTGGGAGAGGATGGCCGCGTGGGCGGGCCCCCCGCCACGGCCCACGGTGCCCCCGCGGCCGTGGAAGAGCGTCAGGTCGGCGCCATGCTGGCGGCACACCTCGACCAGCGCCTCCTGGGCCCGGTACTGGGCCCAGGCCGCGGCCAGCTGGCCGGCGTCCTTGGCGGAGTCCGAGTAGCCGATCATCACCTCCTGGCGGTCGCCGGCCAGGGCGCGATAGCCGGGCAGGGCCAGCAGGCGGTCGATGACGTCGCCGGCACGGTTGAGGTCGTCGAGGGTCTCGAACAGCGGTGCGATGGGCAGGGTGACGTTGCCGCCGACCTCCTTCATCAGCAGCGCCACGGCCAGCACGTCGGAGGGCTGGGCGGCCATCGAGATGATGTAGGTGCCGAGCGCCTCGGCGTGCTCGGAGGCGATGACCCGGAAGGTATCCAGGACCTCGCGGGTCTCCGCCGAGCACTCCCAGCGACGCGGGATCAGGGGACGCCGCGAGTCCAGTTCGGCGAGCAGGAAGGCCTGGCGCTGCTCCTCGCTCCAGTCGCGATAGTGGCCGAGGCCGAGACTCTCGGTGAGCTCCTCCAGGGCCTGCTCGTGACGGCTGGCCTCCTGGCGCAGGTCGAGCTTGGTCAGGGTGACGCCGAACACCGCCACCCGACGCAGGGTGTCGAGCAGCACCCCATTGGCGATGGTGTCGAGGCCCACGTCGCACAGCGAGCGGTAGCAGGCCAGCAGCGGGGCATAGAGCTGGTCGCGGGTCTCGATGATCGGACCGCCATCGTGGTTCCTGCCGTCGAGCTGGGCCTTGGCCCAGTCCCGGGTGGCCTCGACCTTGGCGAGCAGCCGCTTGAGCAGCTCCCGGTAGGGCTCGGCGACATCCCCGACCTCGGCCTTCAGGGCGCTGTTGGCCTTCCACATCGACAGTTCGATCTTGAGCTGCTCGAGATCCCGCTGGTAGAGATCCGCCGCCATCCAGCGGCCCAGCAGCAGCACTTCCCGGGTCACCTTGGCGGTGACATTGGGGTTGCCGTCACGGTCCCCGCCCATCCAGGAGGCGAAGCGCAGCGGGGCGGCATCCAGCGGCAGCCGCTCGCCGGCCGTCTCCAGCAGCAGGTTGTCCAGGTCGCGGTGGAAGTCGGGCACCGCCTGCCACAGGGAGTTCTCGATCACCGCGAAGCCCCACTTGGCCTCGTCCACCGGGGTCGGGCGCTCGTGGCGGATCTCGTCGGTGTGCCAGGCCTGGCTGATCAGTTCCTCGAGGCGCCCCTGGGCGCGGGCGCCGCGCTCGGGGTAGTCGGTGGAAGACTCGATGGCGGTCAGGCAGTCATCGATGGCGTCGTACTTCTGGATCAGGGTGCGGCGGATGACCTCGGTGGGATGCGCGGTCAGCACCAGCTCGACCCGCATGTTGGCCAGGGTCTCGACCAGCTTGCGCGGCGAATGGCCCTCGCCCTGGGCGCGCGTCAGCAACTCCCCGAGCACCGGCTGGGCCCCGGGCTTGTAGTCCTCGACCCGGCGGAAGCGAGCCCGGTAGTGCTGCTCGGCGATATTGGCCAAGTTGAGGAACTGGTTGAAGGCCCGGGTCACCGGCAGCAGGTCGCTGTCGGGCAGACCGCGCAGGTAGTCGATCAGCTGGCGGCGACTGTCGGCCTCGCCCTGGCGACCCTGCTTGGCCAGCCCGCGGATGGTCTCGATGCGGTCGACGAAGCCCTCGCCCAGGTCATCGGCGATGGTGCGCCCCAGGCTGTCGCCCAGAATGCGGACGTTGTCGCGTAGCGACTCGTGCAGGTCGTGACTCATTTCCGGGATTCTCCTTCCGAGCGTGTAGTGGACGTGGCTTCCCGACGCTTGGCCGCCTGCCAGTGCTGCTCCATGCGCGCGAGTCCGGCCTCGGCGAGGGACGTGCCCTCCCCGGCCAGGGCGGCTTCCACCTGCCGGAAGCGACGTTCGAACTTGCCGTTGGTGGCGCGCAGGCAGCGCTCGGGATCGGCCTCGAGGGTGCGGGCCAGGTTGACGGTGGCGAACAACAGGTCACCGACCTCCTCCGCGGCATGCTCCCGCTCCCCCGCGGCCAGCGCCGCCTCGACCTCGTCGAGTTCCTCGCGCAGCTTGGCGATGACGCCGCGGGTGTCCGGCCAGTCGAAGCCCTCCCGGGCGGCCCGCTTGGACAGCTTGGCGGCGCGGGACAGGGCCGGCAGGGTGCGCGGGACATCATCCAGTACCGAGGCGGCATCGCTGGCTCGGGCGTCGCGCTCCTCGGCCTTGAGCGCCTCCCAACGGGAATGGACCTGGCGGGTTTCCACCTCGGCGGCGCTCACCCCCTCGCGTCGCGAGGCCAGGGTGCCGTCGGGAAAGACATGGGGATGGCGGTGCAGCATCTTGGCGGTGAGGGTGTGCACCACGTCATGGAAGTCGAAGCGCTGCTCCTCGGCGGCGAACTGGCTGTAGTAGACCACCTGGAAGAGCAGGTCGCCGAGCTCGCCGGGCAGCTCCTCGAAGGCCCGCCGCTCGATGGCATCCGCCACCTCGTAGGCCTCCTCAAGGGTGTGGGGAACGATGGTGTCCCAGTCCTGCCTGACGTCCCAGGGACACCCCCGCTCGGGGTCGCGCAGCACCGCCATCAGGGTCAGCAGGTCGTCGAGGCCATAGCGTCGCTCACTCATGCACGCTTGCTCCCGCGTTTCTTCTTGCCCTTGGCGCCGGCCCGCAGGCGACGCACCTCGATGACGTTGGGGAGCTGCTGGATGCGCGAGAACAGGCGCCCCAGGGTTTCCAGGCCATCCACTTCCAGGGTGATCGCCATGCGGGCGATGCCGTCGTCGGTGTCGGTCAGGGTGTTCACCGACAGCACGTTGACCTTCTCGTGGCTGAGCACGCCGGTGACATCGCGCAGCAGGCCCGAGCGGTCCCAGGCCTGGATCTCGATATCCACCGGGTACTGGGTGCGGGCCCGCTCCCCCCACTCCACCTCGATCACCCGCTGGGGCTCGTCGAGGCGCAGCTGCAGGATGTTGGGGCAGTCCTCGCGATGCACGGTGACCCCGCGGCCCTGGGTGATGAAGCCGACGATGGCCTCGCCGGGCACCGGGTGGCAACAGTTGGCCATGCTGGTCTTGAGGTTGCCGACCCCGAGCACGGTGATGTCACCGCTGCGGCCCTTGTCGGCGGACTTGCGCGGCTTGGCCAGCAGCTTGTCGAGCTGCTCCTGGTCGTCGGATTCGCCGAACAGCTGCTGGGCCTGGTGCAGCACCTGGCCGATGCGCAGGTCGCCGGCCCCGAGCGCCGCGTACATGTCGTCGGGGCCGGTGTAGTTGACCTTGTTGGCGAGCCGGGTGAGATCCATGTCCTCGACGTCGAGGCGCTTCATCTCGCGCTCGAACAGGGCCCGCCCCTCCTCGAGGTTGCGGTCCCGGGCCTGGTGCTTGAACCAGGCCTGGATCTTGGCCCGGGCTCGCGAGGTGCAGACGTAGCCGAGGTTCGGGTTGAGCCAGTCGCGGCTCGGCCCGCCCTTGCTGGCGGTGAGGATCTCCACCTGCTGCCCGGTCTTGAGCCGATAGGTCAGCGGCACGATGCGCCCGTTGACCTTGGCACCCCGGCAGCGGTGGCCCACCTCGGTGTGCACCCGGTAGGCGAAGTCGATGGGCGTGGCCACCCGCGGCAGGTCGATGACGTGACCGTCCGGGGTGAACACGTAGATGCGGTCGGGGGCCACGTCGCTGGACAGCCCCTCGCGGATGTTGCCGAAGTCGCCGACCTCTTCCTGCCATTCCAGTACCTGACGCAGCCAGGCGATCTTCTCCTCGTAGCTGGCGCTGCGAGCACTGGTGTCGTGGCCCTTGTAGCGCCAGTGGGCGCAGACCCCGAGCTCGGCCTCCTCGTGCATGGCGAAGGTGCGGATCTGGATCTCCAGCACCTTGCTCTCCGGGCCGAAGACCGCGGTGTGCAGCGACTGGTAGCCGTTCTTCTTGGGGTTGGCGATGTAGTCGTCGAACTCGTTGGGCACGTGATGCCAGCGCGAGTGCACGATGCCGAGCACCGTGTAGCAGTCGCTGACCTCGGGGACCAGGATCCGCACCGCCCGGATGTCGTGGACCTGGGAGAAGTCGATGCGCTTGCGCTTCATCTTCCGCCAGATCGAGTAGATATGCTTGGCCCGGCCGTCCACCTGGTAGCGACGGATGCCCTGGGCGTCCATCAGTGACTTCAGGGTCTCCACCACGTCGTGGATGTAGCGGTCGCGGTCGAGGCGCTTCTCGGCCAGCTGGCGGGCGATGGCCTTGTAGTCGTCCTCGTGGAGATAGCGGAAGGACAGGTCCTCCAGCTCCCACTTGAGATGGCCGATGCCCAGCCGGTGGGCCAGCGGGGCGTAGATGTCGAACACCTCGCGGGCCACCTGGAGGCGCTTCTCGCGGGGGGCGTCGCGGACCTGGCGCAGCGCGCAGGTCCGCTCGGCGATCTTGATCAGGGCCACCCGCACGTCGTCGATCATGTTGACCAGCATCTTGCGCAGGTTGTCCTGCTGGTCGTGCTGGATCAGGCCCTGACTCGGCGTCTGGGAGGTGCTGATGGCGGCCATCTGCAGCACCCCGTCGATCAGGCCGGCGACCTCGGCGCCGAAGCGTTTGCCGACCTCCTCCAGGTCGATCAGCCCCTCGCGCACCGCGCGATACAGCACGGCGGCCTCGAGGGCCGGCTGGTCGAGGCGCAGCTCGCCGAGAATGTCCGCCATCTCCAGGCCCATGCGAAAGCTCGAGCCGTCCTTGAGCCAGGCCTTGTGGGGCCGTTCGGATTCCCGTTCCAGGCGCTGGGCCAGCTCGCAGGCGGTGCGCATCTCGTCCGCGGCGGGCAGCTTGACGTCTTCCTGCAGGCGCTCGACCCACTGCGCGATATCGACCCGGCCATCCTCGGCCAACGGCTGGTCTTCCCGCACTTTAACCATCGGTTGACGCTCCTTGGCGCGGCTGCCCGGCATGGGGACTCTCGAGCAGCAGCATGGATTCCAGGTGGGCGGTATGGGCGAACATGTCGGCCACCGCCCACCGGCTGACGACATAGCCGGCCCGCACGAGATGCGCCGCATCCCGGGCCAGGGTGGCCGGATCGCAGGAGACGTAGAGCACCCGAGGCGCCGGATGCCGTGCCAGCAGGCGGCAGGCCATCTCGGCCCCGTCCCGGGGCGGATCGAGGACGACCGTGCCGGGCGCCGGATCCTCCAGCAACGGCAGGCAGGCGGCGGCATCGTTGAGGTCCGCCTGGCGCGCCTCCACCGCGAGGCCGTTGCGCCGGGCGTTGTCGGCCAGGCGCTCGACCATGGCCGGGCTGCCTTCCACGGCCCGCACCCGCGCCCCCTGCGCGGCCAGCGGCAGGCTGAAGTTGCCCACCCCGGCGAACAGGTCCAGCACCCGCTCCCCGGCGGCGAGGGGCGCCAGCCAGGCCAGGGCGGCGGCCACCATGCGCTGGTTGACGGCCTCGTTGGCCTGCAGGAAGTCCCCCGGTGAGAACGACAGGGTGACCTCTTGCGAGGCGACCCGCAAGCGACTGGCGAGCGTCGGGCGCGGGGTCAGCCACTCGAAGACCGGCGCCTCGCGCCCGACCCAGCGCGCCAGGTGCAGGCCGCGCGCCTCGGCGAAGGCTCGCCAGCGGGCGGTATCGGCGGCGTGGTCGCGCAGCTGGCGCACCACCAGGGTCACGCCGGCATCGCTGGCCGACAGCTCCAGGTGCCCCACCTGGCGCGGGGCCTCCAGTCCCTCGACGAGCCGGCGAAGCGGTCCCGGCAGGACCGACAGCGACGGCACCAGCACCGGGCAGCTCTCGACATCCACCAGCCGATGGCTGTGCCGGGCCCGGAAGCCCAGATGCACGCCGCCGTCGGCATCGACCTTGACGCCGAGACGGGCGCGACGCCGATAGCCCTCCCCGGCCCCGGCCAGCAGCTCGGGCTCCCCCGCCGGGGTGATGCCCTGCCGCGCCAGCAGCTCGCGCAGCACCGCCTGCTTGTGGCGCCGCTGGCCGTCGATGCTCAGGTGCTGGAGGTCACAGCCGCCGCATCGGGCGAAATGGGCGCAGGGCGGCGTGACCCGCTCCGGCGAGGCCTCGACCAGGGTCCGCACATGGGCCTCGTCGTAGCGCTGGCGGGTGCGGTGCACCGCGACCTCGACCCGCTCGCCGGGCAGTGCGCCCTCGACGAAGACGGTCTTGCCGGCCGCGTTCCGCGCCACGCCGCGGCCGTCATGGGCGAGGCCCTGGATGGTCAGGACCGTCTCCTCGTCGCTCGCCGGGGGGGACGCGGGGGCCTCGCGGCGCCGTTCCTGGAGGCCGGACACGCCGGAGCGTGGCCGCGGGGGCCGTCGCTTGCCGAGAGCCGCCACCTCAGGACTCCGGGGCGAACAGGCCGGTGGACAGGTAACGGTCACCCCGGTCGCAGACGATGAAGACGATCACCGCGTTCTCGACCTCCTCGGCCACGCGCAGGGCGCCCGCCAGGGCACCGCCGGACGAGACCCCGGCGAGGATGCCCTCCTCCCGGGCCAGGCGCCGCATGTGGCCCTCGGCCTCCTCCTGGCCGATATCCAGCACCCGGTCGACCCGGGCCGGCTCGAAGATACGCGGCAGGTAGGCCTCGGGCCAGCGGCGGATCCCGGCGATACTGGCACCGTCCTCGGGCTGCAGGCCGATGATCTGCACCGCGGGATCGCGCTCCTTGAGGTAACGGGAGACCCCCATGATGGTCCCGGTGGTGCCCATCGAGCTGATGAAGTGGGTGATGGTGCCGCCCGTCTGCTCCCACAGCTCGGGCCCCGTGCCCCGGTAATGGGCCAGGGGGTTGTCGGGGTTGGCGAACTGGTCGAGCGGCTTGCCCTCGCCGCGCGCGATCATGGTCTCGGCCAGGTCCCGCGCCGCCTCCATGCCGCCCTCCTTGCTGACGCCGATGAGCTCCGCACCATAGGCGGCCATGGCCTGCTTGCGTTCGTCGGAGGCGCTCTCGGGCATGATCAGCACCAGGCGATAGCCCTTGATGGCGGCCGCCATGGCCAGGGCGATGCCGGTGTTGCCGGACGTGGCCTCGATGAGGGTGTCGCCCGGGGCGATGGTACCGCGGCGCTCGGCCTCCTGGAGCATGGACAGCGCCGGGCGGTCCTTCACCGAGCCGGCCGGGTTGTGGCCTTCGAGCTTGGCCAGCAGGGTGTTGTTGCGCCCGGCGGAGATGCGCTTGAGGCGAACCAGCGGCGTATGGCCGATGGTTTCCTCCAGGGTGGGGAAATGCATGCAACCTTCCTAGTGGAAACGTCTTTTCGCCATTATATCCTTGGCCGACCGCACTGGACAGGCATGCCCCCCGGCTGTGGCATACTGGCCCCGACGCCGCCACCCGACGAGCTTCGCCGATGTCACTGAAGACCCGCCTGATGCTGGCCACCCTCGCCCTGCCGCTGATCCTGCTGACCCTGGCGGCGGCCGTGGTGACGGAGCTGGAGGACCGCCGCCATCGCCAGTTGATGCGCGATCACCTGACCCGGGCGGCGGAGCTGCTGGCTCCGACCCTGGGCGAGGCCCTGGCCGACGGTGATCGACAGGCCCTCGCGGCCACGGCCGGCCGGCTGCTCGACCTCGAGGAGGTGCGCGCCCTCGGCGTGCAGGGCACCGACGGGGCACTGCGCCTGGAACTCGGGCGTCTGCGCCTCCTCGACGCCGCGCCAGGGGCCACGGAGGGTCCCCGACTGGCCACCCGGGGGCGACAGTGGCTGCTGGCCGTTCCGCTGCCGGGAACGCCCGGGGCCCGGCTGCTGCTGGACATCGACGCCTCCGCCCTCCCGCTGGCCTACTATCGCCAGCTCGCGACCGGCGGCCTGGTGCTGCTGATGGCCGGCCTGCTGCTGTTCCTGGTCGCCCATTCCACCACCCGCCGGGTGACCCAGCCCCTCGACGAGGCCAGCCAGACCCTCGAGCAGTTGATGGCCGGCCACGCCCCGCCCCCCCTGTCGGCCCCGTCCGACGCCGAGATGGCCCGGCTGGCCCGACGCCTCAACGAGCTCAACGCGCACCTGGCCTCGGCCCGGGACGACCTCCAGATCCAGATCGAACAGGCCACCGGCGAGTTGCAGGAATCCATGGAGACCATCGAGGTCCAGAACATCGAGCTGGACCTGGCCCACCGCGAAGCCCTGGAGGCCAACCGCGCCAAGTCGGAGTTCCTGGCCAACATGAGCCACGAGATCCGCACGCCCCTCAACGGCATCATCGGCTTCTGCCGCCTGTTGCACCGCACGGAGCTGGCGCCTCGCCAGCGCGAGTGGCTCGACCATGTCCAGCGGGCCTGCGACAACCTGCTGATGCTGGTCAACGACGTGCTCGACTTCTCGAAGATCGAGGCCGGCTGCCTCGAGCTCGAGCACACGGCCCTGGACATGGTGGCCCTGGTCGACGAGGTCCTCGTCCTGCAGGCGCCCCAGGCCCAGCAGAAGGGCCTCCAATTGCTCGGCCTGGTCTACGATGACGTCCCCGAGGCCCTCAGCGGCGACCCCCTGCGCATCCGCCAGGTGCTGACCAACCTGGTGAGCAATGCCGTCAAGTTCACCGACGCGGGCGAGGTCATCGTCCGGGTGATGGTGGAGCAGCAGGCGCCCGGTCACACCCTGCTGCGCGTGCTGGTCACCGACACCGGCATCGGCCTGTCCGAGGAGGCCCAGCATCGACTGTTCCGGGCCTTCCACCAGGCCGACGCCAGCCATCAGCGGGAGTTCGGCGGCACCGGACTGGGCCTGACCATCAGCCGCCAGCTGGTCGAGCAGATGGGTGGCGAGATCAGCGTCGACAGCACGCCCGGGGAAGGCTCGACCTTCGCCTTCACCCTGCCCCTGACCTGCCAGGCCGAGACGGAGCGTCCCCCGGAGCTGCACCTCGACGATACCCTGATCGTCCTCGATGAGCCCCACCTGCCCACCCGGCGCGCCCTGCAGCACCTGATGACCCGCTGGGGCGCCCGGGTCAGCGGCCTGACGGGACGCCCCGCGGCTGGCCCGGCGCTGGCCGTGATCGGCCTGGCCGCCGCAGACCTCGCCCCCGCGGGCCTGGCGGGCTGGCAGCAACGGCTCGACGCCCTGGGCTGCCCGGCCCTGCTGCTGGTCAATGCCAGCCCGCCCGACCTGCCCGACCTGCCGCTTCCCCATGGCGGGGAGGTCCTCAGCAAGCCGTTGTCGCGCAAGGGGCTGGCCGCCACGGTGAGACGCACCCTCGGCAGCGCCCGGCGAGAAGGCGCCGCCCTTCGCCCCGCCCGACCGCCGAGCCCCCTGCGCCAGCTGCTGGTGGTCGACGACACCGAGTCCAACCGGCTGCTGCTCAAGGAGCTCGTCCAGGGCCCGACCCTCGAGGTGACCCTCGCCGCCAGCGGCGAGGAGGCCCTCGCCATGGCCCAGAAGACGCCCTTCGATGTGGTGCTGATGGACATCCGCATGCAGGGCATGGATGGGGTCGAGACCACCCGGGCCCTGCGTGCCCTGGGTGGCCGCTGGCGGGGGCTGCCGATCATCGCCGTCACGGCCCATATCCAGAACGATCAGCGCCGCCAGCTGCTCGAGAGCGGACTGGACGGTGTCCTGGAGAAACCCCTGGACGTCACCGAACTGTCGGGCCTGCTGCGCCACCATCTGGGCATGGGGCTGGCCATGGAGGGGGCGCCACCCGCCGACGAGCCGATTGGCAATGACGCGGAACTGGCGGAGGTGGACCTGGCCCTCGGCACCCGGCTGGCCGGTGGACGCGAGGCGCAGGCGCGCCAGTTGCTGGACCAGCTGATCGCCTCCCTGGACGACAGCGAGGCCGCCATCCGCCGGGCCAGCGGGCGGGGCGACGGGGAAGCGCTGCTCGATGCCCTGCATGCGCTCAACGGTGCCTGCCGCTATTGCGGAGTCCCCCGCCTGGGGCTGCTGGCGGAGACCCTGGAGACCCGCCTGCGTTCCCGGGGCCTCGACGCGGTCACCGCGCTACTGCCGGATCTGTACGCCGCCATGGCGGGCCTGAGAACCTGGCAGGCGGCTCAGCCCTCCAGCACCACGAAGGCCACGGCGAACGCTTCCTCGTCCGACAGCGAGAGATGAAGGGCCTTGACGCCGGCCGCTTCGGCCAGGTCATGGGCCTGGCCGGACAGCAGCAGGGAGGGACGCCCCATGGCATCGTTGACCACCTGGATCTCGGTCCAGCGCATGCCCCGTCGCAGGCCGGTACCCAGCGCCTTGACGAAGGCCTCCTTGGCGGCGAACCGCTTGGCCAGGTAGGCCACCGGCCGACCCCGCGCCTGGAACAGGGTCAGCTCGTCGTCGCCGAGCAAGCGCTGGGCGAAGCGCTCGCCATGGCGCACCACGGCACGCTCGAAGCGTGCCACCCTGGCGATGTCGGTCCCCACCCCGATGATCATCGGCAGCAATCACCCTCGTCGTCGTGTGCGTGATCATGCTCGTCGAGCGCCGCCAGCAGGCCCGCCTCCTGGCCGGCGATCGCCAGGCGCTTCATCTCGGCCACGGCCTCCTTGAGGCCGACGAACAGCGCCCTGGCGATGATCGCGTGGCCGATGTTGAGCTCGTGCAGCCCGGGAATCGCGGCGATGGCCTCGACATTATGATAGTGCAGGCCATGGCCCGCATTGACGGTCAGGCCCAGCTCTCCGGCCATCTCCGCGGCGGCCACCAGGCGCGCATGCTCCCGGGCGGCCTGCCGTCCGCTCGCCTCGGCATAGGCCCCGGTATGCAGCTCGATCACCGGCGCACCGGCCCGGGCCGCCGCCTCGACCTGGGCAGGCTCGGGGTCGATGAACAGCGAGACCTCACAGCCCGCCTCGGCCAGCCGGCGGCAAGCCGAGGCCACGGCCTCGAAGCCACCGGCCACGTCCAGGCCTCCCTCGGTGGTCAGCTCCTCGCGTTTCTCGGGCACCAGGCACACATGGGCCGGGCGAAGCTCCTCGGCGAGCGCCAGCATCGCCTCGGTGACCGCCATCTCGAGGTTCATGCGGGTGTTCAGCACCTCGGCCAGCAGGCGCACGTCGCGTTCCTGGATATGCCGACGGTCCTCGCGCAGGTGCACGGTGATGCCGTCGGCGCCGGCCTCCTCGGCCAGCAGGGCGGCCTGGACGGGATCGGGATAGCGGGTGCCGCGGGCCTGGCGCAGGGTGGCGATATGGTCGATGTTGACGCCGAGCAGGATGCGGGGGGGATGCATGGGTTCTCCTTAAGCTGGAAGCTGGAAGCTGGAAGCTGGAAGCTGGAAGCTGGAAGCTGGAAGCTGGAAGCTGGAAGCTGGAAGCTGGAAGCTGGAAAACAGCATGTTACCACCCACCTGTGCCGCAAGCCTTTCTTCAAGCTTCCAGGCGCGACGCGCCGCTCTTCAAGCTTGGGGGGCCCGCCGCCGCGCGGCAAGTTGGTGCATCCATTCGCGCGAACGCAGGGGGCGGCTGCCCAGCAGCGGCGCCATGGCCGCCCGGGTGACGGCCTTGGCCGGACCGGCGAGGCCCGGGGTCCGCCAATCCCCCGCGGCGAGCAGCTTGAGGGTGCGGCCGTCGATGCCGCGCTCGCCGGGTACGAAGGCCCGGGAGGCCGGCTCGAAGACATAGCGACCCTGGGGATCCAGGGCCTGCCCCTCGGGGCCGCAGAAGCGCGGCTCGGCATCCAGCGCCTCGAGCAGCGAAAGCTCCAGGCGACGCAGCACACCGGCCCGGGCCGCGGGGCGTGGCAGGGCCTCGAGGGTCGCGGTATAGAAGGCGAAGACCTCGGTCACCGGCAGCTCCACCGGCAACAGCCGAGTGAGCAGCTCGTTGGCGTAGAGGCCGCAGAGCAGGCCCTCGCCGGCCAGCATCTCCGCCGGACCACGGGATTCGATCAGGCTCAGGCGCTTGAGCTCGCCGCTCCCGCTCCAGGTGACATGCAGGGGGGCGAAGGGCTGCAGCGCGGCCCGCGCCCGGCTCCTGGGACGCTGCACGCCACGCGCCACGGCCCTCACCCGGCCGTGATCCAGGGTCAGCAGCTCGACCAGGGCACTGGTCTCGCGGTAGGGCCGCTTGTGCAGCAGATAGGCCGGCTGGGGCGTCATGGGATGAAGCTCGAGGTGCGAGGTGCGAGGACATCAAGAGTGGGGGTAAGGTGTGAGGGCCTCCTTCACGCCTCACTCCAGGCGCCTCACTCCTCGCCTCCATCAATCCAGGTCGTAGCCCAGGCTCTTGAGGGCCCGCTCGTCGTCGGACCAGCCGCGCTTGACCTTGACCCAGAGGTTGAGCATGACCTTGGCGCCGAGCGCCCGCTCCATGTCGAGCCGCGCCTCGCGGCCGATCTTCTTGATCCGCTCGCCGCTGTCGCCGATCAGGATCTTCTTCTGGCCCTGGCGCTCGACCATGATCAGGGCGCTGATGTGGATCACCCGGCCCTCGTCGCGAAACTCCTCGATCTCGACGGTCATCTGGTAGGGCAGCTCGTCGCCGAGCTGGCGCATGACCTTCTCGCGCACCAGCTCGGCGGCCAGGAAGCGCTGGCTCTTGTCGGTGACCTGGTCCTCGGGAAAGTAGTGAACACTCTCCGGCAGGTGCTTGGCGACCTCGGCCTCGAGCTCCGGCACGTTGGTACCGTGCTTGGCGGCGATCGGCACGATGGCGGCGAAGTCACGCCGGGCGCCCAGCGACTCCAGCCAGGGCAGCAGTTCCGCCTTGTCCTGGAGGCGATCGACCTTGTTGACCGCCAGGATCACCGGCGCCTCGACGTTGGCCAGTCGCTCCAGCACCACCTGGTCCTCGGGGGTCCAGCGGGTACGGTCGATGATGAAGACCGCGCAGTCCACGTCACGCAGCGCCTGGGTGGCGGCCTGGTTCATGAAGCGATTGATGGCCTTGTTGCGGTCCTTCTCGAGGATGTGGATCCCCGGGGTATCGACATAGATGAACTGGCTGTCGCCCTCGGTCTTGATGCCCATCACCTGGTGGCGCGTGGTCTGCGGCCGCCGGGAGGTGATGGAGATCTTCTGGCCGAGGATACGGTTCATCAGCGTCGACTTGCCGACGTTGGGGCGACCGACGATGGCCACGAAGCCACAGGTCTGGGTCATGAGCGGGCTCCCTGGGATTCGAGCCGCGCCAGCGCCTGCTGGGCGGCCTGCTGCTCGGCATGTCGGCGACTGGCGCCGATGCCGAGGGTATGCTCCTCGAGCATCTCGACATGGCACTCGACGGTGAAGGTCTGGGCATGGGCCTCCCCCTCCACCGAGACCACCTCGTAGCGCGGCAGTGCCACCTGGCGCGACTGCAGGAACTCCTGCAGGCGCGTCTTGGGGTCCTTCTGGGTATCCTGCAGGTTGATGGCCTCCAGGCGCTCGGCGTACCAGGCCAGCACTCGGGACCGGGCGGTATCCATGCCGGCGTCCAGGTAGATGGCGCCGATCACCGCCTCGACCGCATCGGCGAGGATCGAGTCGCGGCGATGGCCGCCGCTCTTCATCTCGCCCGAGCCCAGGCGCAGGCACTCGCCGAAGGCCATCTCCCGGGCCAGCTCGGCCAGGGTCTGCCCCTTGACCAGGCGGGCGCGCAGGCGCGACAGCTGGCCCTCCCGGGCCTGGGGGAAACGCTGGAAGAGGTCCTCGGCGATGACGAAGTTGACGATGGAGTCACCGAGGAACTCGAGGCGCTCGTTGTTGCGGCCGCCGTAACTGCGGTGGGTCATGGCCAGCTCGAGCAGCTCGGGCTGCGCGAAGTCATGGCCGATGCGGCGGCTGAATAGTGTCAGGGAATTGCTCACGAAGCTCCTGCTATGTCATGACAGACACTGCCGTTCCTGGCAGTCATTGGATACGACGCACGCTGGTGAAGCTCGGCAGTCCACCATCCCAGTGCATCCAGACGGCGAAGGCCTTGCCCACGATGTTCTCCTCCGGCACGAAGCCCCAGTAGCGGCTGTCGTTGGAGTGGTCGCGGTTGTCGCCCATGGTGAAGTAATGCCCCTCGGGCACCACCAGCTCCCGCATCTGCGGGCCGGGGTCGCGAGGGTTAGTGTAGATAGCGTGGGCGACCTCGCCCAGTTGCTCTTCCAGCAGCAGTTCGTCGGGCTCGGCCGACGGGCCCGCCTCGACCAGGCGCTTGGGTACCGGCTCGCCGTTGACATAGAGCTGCTTGTCCGCGTAGCGGATACGGTCACCGGGCAGCCCGATCACCCGCTTGATGAAGTTCACCGACGGCTCGCTGGGGAAGCGGAACACCATCACGTCGCCACGCTCGGGCTCACCCAGCTCGACGACCTTGTGGTTGACCACCGGCAGGCGCAGCCCGTAGGCGAACTTGTTGACCAGGATGAAGTCGCCCACTTGCAGGGTCGGACGCATCGAGCCGGAGGGAATCTGGAAGGGCTCCACCACGAAGCTGCGCAGCACCAGCACCACCAGCAGCACCGGGAAGAAGGAGCGCGCATAGTCCACCGGCCAGGGGTCCTTGAGGGCCTTCTCCCGGGCCACCGGATCGAGCCCCTCGGTGGTGCCCACCTCGGTGTTGGCCAGCAGCCGGGCCCGCCGGGCGGGGCGCCACCAGACGAGATCCAGCAGCCAGACCGCCCCGGTGACGCCGACCGCCACCACCAAGAGGAGTGCAAAATCCATTGTCGTCGTCCTTCCCTAATCGTTCACCTTGAGCACGGCGAGGAAGGCATCCTGGGGAATCTCCACCCGGCCGACCTGCTTCATGCGCTTCTTGCCCGCCTTCTGCTTCTCCAGCAGCTTCTTCTTGCGGGTCATGTCACCGCCGTAACACTTGGCGGTGACGTTCTTGCGCAGCGCCTTGACGGTGGAACGGGCCACCACCTGGCCGCCGATCGCCGCCTGGATGGCCACGTCGAACATCTGCCGCGGGATCAGCTCCTTCATCTTCTCGACCAGCAAGCGGCCGCGGGAGTGGGCATGGTCGCGGTGGATGATCACGGCCAGGGCATCGACCCGGTCGCCGTTGATCAGCACGTCGAGCCGGACCAGCCTGGCCGCCTCGAAGCGCTCGAAGTTGTATTCCAGGGAGGCATAGCCCTTGGAGATCGACTTCAGGCGGTCGAAGAAGTCCATCACCACCTCGCTCATGGGCAGCTCGTAGGTGAGCTGGATCTGGCTGCCCAGGAACAGCATGTCGAGCTGGGTCCCGCGGCGCTGCTCGCACTCGGCGATGACGTTGCCGACGAAGTCCTGGGGCACCAGGATGCTGGCGCGCACCACCGGCTCGCGCATCTCCTCCACATCGGCCATGTCCGGCAGCTTGGAGGGATTGGAGACGTAGCGCAGCTCGCCATCCTTCATCAGCAGCTCGTAGACCACCGTGGGGGCCGTGGTCAGCAGGTCCAGGTCGTACTCGCGCTCGAGGCGTTCCTGGACGATCTCCATGTGCAGGGTGCCGAGGAAACCGACCCGGAAGCCGAAGCCCAGGGCGTCGGAGTTCTCGGGCTCGTAGTCCAGGGAGGCGTCGTTGAGCGCCAGCTTCTCGAGGGCGTCGCGGAAATCCTCGTAGTCGTCGGCGCTGACCGGGAACATGCCCGCGTAGACCTGGGGCTTGACCTTCTGGAAGCCCGGCAGCCGCTTGACGTCCGGGGTCTTGGCATGGGTGATGGTGTCGCCCACCGGCGCGCCGTGGATGTCCTTGATGCCGGCCACCACGAAGCCCACCTCGCCGGCGCGCAGGATATCGGTCTGGCGGCGCTGCGGGGTGAAGATGCCCACCTCGTTGGCCTGCCAGTCGCGGCCGGTGGAGGTGATGCGAATCTTGTCGCCCTTCTTGAGGGTGCCGTCGAAGATCCGCACCAGCGAGACCACGCCCAGGTAGTTGTCGAACCAGGAGTCGATGATCAGCGCCTGGAGCGGCGCCTCGCGGTCGCCCTTGGGCGGCGGGATGTCGCGCACCAGGCGCTCGAGCAGCGCATCGATGCCCAGGCCGCTCTTGGCCGAGACCTGGCAGGCATCGGTGGCGTCCAGGCCGATGATCTCCTCGACCTCGTGGGCCACCTTGTCGGGGTCCGCCTGGGGCAGGTCCATCTTGTTGAGCACCGGCAGCACCTCGAGGCCCTGCTCGATGGCGGTGTAGCAGTTGGCCACCGACTGGGCCTCGACGCCCTGAGCGGCGTCCACCACCAGCAGGGCCCCCTCGCAGGCATACAGCGAGCGGGAGACCTCGTAGGAGAAGTCGACGTGCCCCGGGGTGTCGATGAAGTTGAGCTGATAGACGTTGCCGTCCTGCGCGTGGTAATCCAGCGTCACCGACTGGGCCTTGATGGTGATGCCGCGCTCGCGCTCGAGGTCCATGGAGTCGAGGACCTGCTCCTTCAGTTCGCGCTCGGTGAGGCCGCCACAGGTCTGGATCAGGCGATCGGCCAGGGTCGACTTGCCGTGATCGATGTGGGCGATGATCGAGAAGTTCCGTATCCCGTTGATTACTTTACGGTTGTCGCTTTCTGCCATGCGGGGTAATCCGTTTCATGATCGCGCCGGAGACCCGTGATCGATGGACTGTCCGGACCGGGGCGTCGTGTGAGATGGCGGCATTGTAGCGAGATGCGCCGGCCAGATACAGCGACCCGACGGCCGGAACCGTCGGGTCGCGGATCACGGCGCTTCCGACGAGGGCCTCAGTCGGAGGCGAGCCGCAGCGCCACATAGTAGGAGCGGCCATCGCGATAGAGCCGTACCGGCACCACGCTGCCCTCCGGGAACTCGGCGACCAGCTCGCCGAGCTGGGCCGGGCTCTCCACCGCCCGCTGGCCGATGCTGACCAGGATATCGCCGGGGCGGATCCCCGCGGAGGCGGCGATGCCGTCGGGGGCGAGCTCGGTGACCCGCACGCCGTGCTCGAGCCCCAGCTTGCGACGCTCGTCCTCCTCCAGCGACTGGACGACGACCCCCAGCCGCGCCGGCGCGGCATTGTCGCCGTTGCCGCCGGCCAGGGCGGGCGTATCGGGCCAGGCCCCCACGTCCAGGCGGATCGTCCGGCGCTCGCCGTCGCGCAGCACGCCGAGCTCCACCTCGCCACCCGGCGGCACGTGGCCGATCAGCCGCGGCAGGGTACTGGAGCGATCCACGTCCTCACCGTTGACCGCGAGGATGATGTCGCCGGCCTGCAGGCCGCCCTCGGCCGCCGGCCCCTCGGGATCGAGATCGGCGATCAGCGCCCCGCGGGGGTTGTCCATGCCGAAGGATTCCGCCAGTTCCCGGGACACCGGCTGGATCATCACGCCGAGCCAGCCGCGGCTGACCGAGCCGTCGGCACGCAGCTGGTCCGCGACGTCCATGGCCACGTTGATGGGAATCGCGAACGACAGCCCCATGAAGCCGCCGCTGCGGGTGAAGATCTGGGAATTGATGCCGACCACCTCACCATCCAGGTTGAACAGCGGACCGCCGGAGTTGCCCGGGTTGATGGCCACGTCGGTCTGGATGAAGGGCACGTAGACATCCCGCGGCAGAGTGCGGTTGATGGCGCTGACGATGCCGGCGGTCACCGAGTGGTCGAAGCCGAAGGGCGAGCCGATGGCCGCCACCCATTCGCCGACCTCGAGCCGGTCGGAATCCCCCAGGGCCAGGGTCGGCAGGTCGTCGGCATCGACCTTGAGCACCGCCACGTCGGTCTTCTCGTCGGCTCCCACCAGCTCGGCCTCGAGCTCGCGACGGTCGTTGAGGCGCACCAGGATCTGGTCGGCTCCGTCGACCACATGGGCGTTGGTCATGATGTAGCCGTCCTCGTCGATGATGAAGCCCGAGCCCAGCGACTGGCGCTCCTCGCTGCGCCCCCCGCCTCCCGGGGGCATCGGCATGCGATCACCGAAGAAGTGGCGGAAGATCTCGGGGATCTCCTGGCCACCGAACTCGCCGAAGGGCGAGCCGGGCCGCTCGACCACCCGGGACGTGGAGATGTTGACCACCCCGGGCGCCGCGTCCTTGACCAGCCCGGTGAAGTCCGGCAGTTCGCGGGCCAGGGCGGACTGGCTGGCGAGGACCGCCAGGGTCAGGAGCATCCACAGGGAAAACTGTCGCGTCATGCGTGTCATGAAAGACTCCTGTGACTTGGGAATGATGAGAGGTGATGCTTTCTTGTTATCGCGCTAACGGTCAAGGGTTCAGCCCGAGGATCGACTGACCGCGAGCAGTCGCGGCCGGTAGCGTCGGGCATGATGCTGAAGGTGCCGGCGAAGCAGGCCGCCGCCGGCGACCAGCCCGCCGGCGAAGGCGAGCGCCACCAGGGGTTCGGACAGGGCCAGGTGGTCGGCGAGCAGGGCGCCGGCGAGCGCCAGGCCGAGCGGCAGGCCGTAGGTCCAGAGGCTGGCCCGGGCCACGGCATGGGCCGGCAGTCCGAGGGACACGACATCGCCGACGGCCAGCGGCTGCCCCGCCTGGATGGCCACCCGCAAGGGACGCGACGCCTGCCAGCGGGCCATGGCACGGGTACCGCACCCCTGGCGGGCCTGGCAGGCGCCACAGGCCGACTGGCGACTGACCTCGACCCAGGCGCCCCCCGCGAAGGGCTCGACGACGCGGCCCTGCTCGACGAGCAGCGCGGCATGGTCGGCGGCGGAGGCGATCATTGGGCCTCCGCCGTGGCCGAGACGCCCTCGACGGCGTCGGCCCGCCATTCCACGGCCTCGACCACCCGGCGCAGCACTCGCGGCGGCAGCTCGCCCATGGCCACCACCTGGCGGGGCTGCCCGCCCAGCTCGCGATGCAGCACCGCCGCATGGGAAACGCCCAGGCGATGCACGCCGGGGATCAGCAGGTCCTGGCCCTCGAGGGGCTCGACGAAGACACTGAGCGTGGCCAGGCCGTCACCATAGACACGATGACTGACCCCCGGGGGTCGCGTGCCGTGGGTCTTCACCGGCTGAGCCACGAAGCCTTCCGGCAGCCAGCCCGGGCGCCAGCGCTCCTCGCCAGGCGCCTGCCCGGGCGCGAGGCCGACCCGGCCGTCGTGGAGCCGGGGGTCGCGAAGCTCGGTGACCTGGAAGGTTTCCACCACCCGCCCCTGCTCGTCGAGCAGCATCTGCTTGAGCGGAAGGGCGGTGCGGGCATCCAGCCAGAGGCGATGGCCATAGCGCATCTCGTCCAGCGGCTCGATCTCGAGGCGCAGGGTCCGGCGACCGGCGATGCGATCCTCCCCGGAGAGCTGCAGGCGATAGAGGCCGTCGAGATGTCGGGCGATGGCGGCCGGCGAGGCCAGGGACGGGCCGGCGGCCATGCCATGCAGCCGGGCGATGCGCCCCTGCCGCTCGAAGACCACCGGCGGCCCGTCGAGGAAGCGGGCGACCTCGCGCTCGACGCCGTCGCGAATCTCGTGGGACAGCGCCAGGGTGCGCACGCCATCCACCCCGATGCGTACCGCACGGGCCTGGAAGACATAGCAATGGCCGGCCCACAGGCTGCGTTCGAACCAGGCCCTGGCCGACTCGGGATCGGGCTCGTCGGCCAGGGTGGTGCAATCGAACTGCTCGTCGCTCGGCGCCAGCGAGGCGTCATCGGCCGCGGCGACCGATGTCACCACGGCGCCGGCCAGCACCAGCGCCATCAGGTGGCGAGACCGTCTCCGCCAGACCCCCATCAACGCTGACCCAGCGGCTCGCTTCCGGAGGCCCGCAGCAACGGCATCCAGACATCCCCGCCACTGGCGGCGGCGCCTTCGGCGTGGCGGTCGAGATAGGACTGCAGCAACAGCGCCTGCTGGCGGTCCATGCGCAGGGACTGGCGCTGGGTCGGCGACATGAACATCGGTGTCCCGTTCCCGGCGCCCACGGTCATCAGGCCCTGCTGACTGCCGGCGGGCTGGGCGGGCTGAGACTGGAACATCGGCAGGTCGACCAGCGACGGCGCCTGGACGCTCGAGCCGGTCGCCTGGCCGGCACCGTCAGCGGTGGTCGCCACGGGCGCGGTGCCGGTTGGCGTCCCCAGCGGCGAGGCGCCGTTGTAGAACTGCACCCCGGTGATCACCATCAGCGAGACCGCCGCGGCGATACCGGCGCTGCGCATCAGCGGCAGGGAACGGCGGGTCGCGGGTGCCTCCCCTGCGGCCATCGGGGCCGGCTCGTCCTGCAGCCGGGCCATCACGCCCGCGGACAGGTCGGTGGCCACATCGACCTCCGTCTCGCGACGCAGCAGGGATCTCATCAGATGGTAGCGACGCCAGGCTTCCGCCGCATCGGGCTCGTCGTCCAGCGACTTCAGCAGGCGTCGCAACTCGAGCTCGTCACCTTCGTTGTCCATTAGCGCAGAAAGCGATTCCCGTGCGTTCTGACTCATTCTTCACACCCTCACACTCGTCAAGACTCGTCCGCCTTGCATCCATTGGAAGCCCGGTATCCCGACCTCGATGCCCACCCTCTCGGCGACGTCGGCACGCTGTCGGCTCGCGACTGGCGAGCCGGTCACCGCATATGACGTCAGCGGCGTCCGACAGTTCAGCCAATCGACAAAAACGATGAAAATTCGGTTCATTCGGTCAGCGCTTCCTGGTTGCGCGACGTGGTCACCAGGGGGCGAATATGCTGATCCACCGCCTCCCGGGCGCGGAAGATGCGCGAGCGCACCGTGCCCACCGGGCAGTCCATGATGTTGGCGATGTCCTCGTAGGAGAGCCCATCGAGTTCGCGCAGGGTGATGGCCGTCCGCAGGTCGTCGGGAAGGGCCTCGATGGCCGCGAAGACGGCCTCCTGCAGCTGGTCGCGGGCGATGGCGGCCTCGGGGGACTCGATGTCGGCCAGCCGGCCGCTGTGGTCGACGATCTCGGCATCGACGATATCCAGGTCGCTGCCCGGCGGGCGGCGCCCCTTGGACACCAGGTGGTTCTTGGCGGTGTTGATGGCGATGCGGTACATCCAGGTATAGAAGGCGCTCTCGGCGCGGAACTTGCCCAGCGCCCGATAGGCCTTGATGAACGCCTCCTGGGCCACGTCCTGCACCTCGGCGTGATCGTGCACGTAGCGGCCGATCAGGCCGATGATCTTGTGCTGGTACTTCTTGACCAGCAGGTCGAAGGCGCGGGTATCCCCTTGCTGGGCGCGCTCGACGAGTTGCTGGTCGGTCTCCCGAGTGCCCATTCAACGCCTCCCCGCGGCGCGAGCTGGACGCGACGCCCCGGTGGAACGTCGCGATGAGACTGGTGTCGCTTCCATATGTATCAACCTAGACCCTGGGGTGAGCGTGCGCCGATGTCGGCAGGTGCCCAAGTGTTCCTGTTTCTCGGGCAGGCATCAAGCGGCTGGATGGCCTGGGCGCGCCCTCACAGGCGTGCCTCGGGCACACGCCGTCAACGCCGGCGCTGTGACAAGCGTGACCGCCCGGGGGTTCCGTCTGCGATTGAATTTGCCAGGCACGCGGGCGATAGTAGACGTCTCACGCCGACTCAGCGCTGACACGACACAGGTAGCAAAGCAAAATGTCCGAGCATCAGGTCAACAACCTCAACGTCCTCTCCGAGGACGTCCTCGTCACCCCGGCGGCCCTCAAGCGGGAGATTCCCCTCTCCGACGAGGCCGAGCGGACGGTGATCGAGGGGCGCAACACCATCCAGGCCATTCTCGACGGTCGCGACCCCCGCCTGCTGATGGTGGTCGGCCCCTGCTCGATCCACGACGTGGACGCCGCCCTGGACTATGCCCGCAAGCTGCGGCGCCTGGCGGATGAGGTGAAGGATAGCCTGTATATCGTGATGCGGGTCTATTTCGAGAAGCCGCGCACCACGGTGGGCTGGAAGGGCCTGATCAACGATCCCCACCTGAACGGCTCCTTCGAGATCGAGGAAGGCCTGCACATCGCTCGCCACCTGCTCGTCGAGCTGACCGAGATGGGCCTGCCGCTCGCCACCGAGGCGCTGGACCCGATCTCGCCGCAATACCTGCAGGACTGCATCAGCTGGTCGGCCATCGGCGCCCGGACCACCGAGTCCCAGACCCACCGCGAGATGGCCTCCGGCCTGTCCTGCCCGGTGGGCTTCAAGAACGGCACCGACGGCAGCCTCGACGTGGCCGTCAACGCCCTACAGTCGGTGGCCCATCCGCACAACTTCCTGGGCATCGACCAGGCCGGCAAGGTGGCGATCATCCGCACCCGCGGCAACGCCTATGGCCACGTGGTGCTGCGCGGCGGCAACGGCAAGCCGAACTACGACAGCGTCAGCGTGGCGCTCGCCGAGCAGGAGCTGAACAAGGCCGGCGTCACCCCGAACATCATGATCGACTGCTCGCATGCCAACTCCAACAAGGACCCCGGCCTGCAGCCGCTGGTGCTGGAGAACGTCAGCAACCAGATCCTCGAGGGCAACCACTCGATCATCGGGCTGATGGTCGAGTCCAACCTCGGCTGGGGCAACCAGAAGATCCCCGAGGATCACAGCCAGCTGGTCTACGGCGTCTCCGTCACCGACGCCTGCATCGACTGGGACACCACCGAGACCGCCTTCAAGGCCATGAACGAGAAGCTCGCCCCGGTGCTGGCCAAGCGCCGCCAGGCCGCCTGAGCCCCACCTCGATTCATGACGCGACACGGGCCCGCCGATCGGCGGGCCCGTTGCGTTTGGCAGCCAGGGCGGGTGCCCCTTGCCGAGGCCAGCCTGCCGGGTCAGCGATCGGCCCCGCGAATCAGCTCGCCGGCCCAGGCCGACGCCTCGGGATAGGCCTCGCCGTCCAGCACGAATTCCTGCCCGCGGGCGACGGCCTGCAGCTCGACGCGGTCGGCATGCCGCCGCCAGCGCCGCGGGTCGGCGTGATAGGAGAGCGGCGGGCGCCCCTCCCCCGGATGGAACCAGCGCGGCAGCTCCCAGGCGGAGACCCTGTCGGCAGCCGCCGCCGTCAGCCGCCGCGCCGCGGCATACCGGGGAAAGACACCCGCCCCCGGCAGCGAATCGGCCGGCCCGTGCAGCTGCAGGTGGCGACGGGCGAGGTAGAGGACGTTGTTCGGCGCGTCGGGCCGCTGGCAGTGGGGATGATCGCGTGCCCACTCGACGCCCTCGGGCCCGGCATCGCCCAGCGTCAGCCTCCCGGCCACCTGCATCCAGCCCCACAGCACATGGCAGGGCCGCGACTCGCGCACGAAGCGCCATCCCGCCGTCACTCGCTCGACACGGCGAAAGAGCCCGAAGAACAGGAACAGGTCCCCCGCCCCGACGCCCCGGTTGCGCAGGTGGCTCTGCGCCTGGCCCATCTGCCCGAACACCGGCCGCCAGCCCGGTCGGCGCGGCAGGCTATCGCCCAGCAGGTCGGGATCGAGGTGCGCCCCGGTGTCCGGGGCGATCCTGCCCCGAGTGAGATCGGCCACCAGGGGCCCCAGGGGCTCGCCCCGATGGCGGATCGCCTCGAAGGGAATCACCGAGCGCGCGTCGGGAATCGGCAGCACCACCAGCCGGCCATCGGGCAGGATCGGGCTGGGCACGCCCCCGGCGGAGGTATCGAAGCCCTTGCGGCTGAGGATCAGTTTCATGTCGATTCCTGCCATCCACGGGGCGCGATTGCCGGGCCGCGCCCCCCATGACTCACTCGCCCTGCACCACCCCGTCGATCTCGCGGGCGAAGGGCGGCAAGGCGTCGAGCAGCGCGCGACCATAGCGGCGCGTCAGCACCCGGCGATCGAGCAGGGTGATGCGACCCCGGTCGGCCTCCTTGCGGATCAGCCGCCCGCAGGCCTGCACCAGCTTGATGGAGGCATCGGGAACGCTGATGCGCATGAAGGGGTTGCCGCCCTGGCTCTCGATCCACTCGGCCAGCGTCGCCCCCACCGGGTCGTCGGGCACGGCGAAGGGCAGCCGGGTGATCACCACATGGGTCAGGTAGTCGCCGGGCAGGTCGATGCCCTCGGCGAAGCTCGCCAGGCCGAACAGGATGCTGCCCTCGCCCTGATCGACCCGGGCGCGGTGACGCTCCACCAGCTCGCGCTTGGGGAGCCGATCCTGGGCCAGCACCCGCTCGCGCCGCGCCGGCGAGAGCCCCTTCTCCACGGCACGCAGCTGGGCGCGCGAGGAGAACAGCATCAGCACCGCCTCGTCATCGCCCAGGGCCTCGACGAAGTCGACGATGGCCCGCTCGTGGCCCTCGCGGTCGGCGGGGTCCACCGCCTCCCGGGGCACGCTGAGCACCGCCCGGGAATAGTCGAAGGGACTCGGCAGGCGCTGGTAGCGATAACGGTTGGCCAGCCCGGCGCGCTCCTGCAGGCGCTCGAAGCGGCCCAGGGCCGTCAGGGTCGCCGAGGTCACCACCGCCCCGAAGCAGCGCCCCCACAGCGACCTGGCCAGGGTATGGGCGGCGGAGACCGGGCTCGCCGAGAAACTCAGCTCCGGCTCGCCGCCGAAGCGCTCGAGGGTCAGCCAGCGGGCCCGGGGCGGCTCGCCCTGGGGGTCGGGCTCGGCGAAGGCCTGCCAGAGGGCGTGGGCCTCCAGGGCGCGGCCGTGGAGCAGCGCCACCAGCGGCAGCCAGGGCTCGGCCTGCTCCCGGGGCAGCCCGGTGGACTTCTCGGGGTCGAGACTCTCGCGCAGGATATCGCCCATCGCCTCCAGGGTGCGCGACAGCTCGGCGAACGGCGTCACCAGGCCGTCGGCCTGCTCGCGCAGGGCCCCCGGCACCCGCCCCATCTCGAAGCGATGCTGGGCGCCCTCCTCGCCATCGCCCAGCCCCTCGGGTCGCCCGGCGAGCTGGTGGCCGAGGGCGAAGGCCTCGCCGAGGCGCGGCTCCAGCGCCTCGATCGCCTGGGGCAACCCGGCCAGCAGCCGGGCCAGGGTCGGCTGCACGGCCAGGGCCTGGTTCAGCTCGGTGAGCGACTTCTTCAGGGAGCGCAGCCAGCGCAGGGCGCCGCCCACGGCGAAGCGGTGGGTGAAATGGTTGAGGGCCTTGTCGGGCAGGTGGTGCCCCTCGTCGAAGATGTACAGGCAATCGGCCGGGTCCGGCAGCACCACCCCGCCCCCCAGGGCCAGGTCGGCCAGCACCAGGTCGTGGTTGGCGACGATGACGTCGGCGCTGTCGAGATCGCGACGGGCACGGAAGAAGGCACAGGCCCCGAAGTGGCCGCAGCGACGATTGGTGCACTGGCGGTGGTCGACGGTGAGGCGGCGCCAGTGGGGATCACTGATGGCCTCCGGCCAGCTGTCGCGATCGCCGGCCCAGCGGCCGTTGCCGTAGGCCTCGCCGAGGGACTGGACCAGGGTCTGGAAGTCGTCGCCGCCGCTGTCCAGCGCCTGCTCGAACAGCGACAGGGTGGGGTTGTCCTCACCGCCGTCCATGGCCTGGTCGAGGCGCGCCACGCACACGTAGCGGCCGCGCCCCTTGGCCAGGGCATAGTCGAAGGCCAGCCCGCTGTGGGCCTTGAGGGCCGGCAGGTCCTGGTGCAGCACCTGCTCCTGCAGGGCCACGGTGGCGGTGGCCACCACCAGGCGCTTGCCGCGGGCCTTGGCCACCGGCAGCGCGGCCAGCAGGTAGGCCAGGGTCTTGCCGGTCCCGGTGCCGGCCTCGAGCACGCAGACGTGCTCGTCGCCGACGCGGCGACCGGCGTCGTCGACCTCGATGCCCGCCAGGGTACGGGCGATCTCGGCGATCATCAGCCGCTGGCCGTAGCGCGGCGTCAGCTCGAGCCCGTCGAGCACCCGCCGATAGGCGTTCTGGATCTCGCCCTTCAGGGCCTCGTCAAGCATGGTCTGCCCTGCATCTTTTGGAGGAAACCGCGGCTTTCCCGGCGACAGGCCGATGCGGAGGCGCTGCGACCCCTTCCCCGGGCGCCACCCCTGCCCTCCATGGCAGAGGACCTCCGCTATGGCCTGTCCCCGGCGCCGCGCACTCGGGTGGTGCTCGGGCACAGCCCAAGCGGCCTTTCGTCAAGCGGCGCCGCCGCGTCTTCCCGCTTCCAGGCGCAAGACGCCGCTCTTGTAGCTTACAGCAGGCCCTCGGGCGGATGCTCGCAGGGCAGCTTGTCGTTGATGAAGCGCTCGATCTCCGGCAGGGAGAAGGCGTCCTCCTCGCCGACGAAGCTGATCGACACGCCCTTGGCGCCGGCGCGGCCGGTGCGGCCGATCCGGTGGACGTAGTCCTCGGGATCTTCCGGCAGGGTATAGTTGATCACGTGGCTGACATCCTCGATATGGATGCCGCGGCCGGCCACGTCGGTGGCTACCAGCACCTGGATCTCGCCCTCGCGGAACTGCTCGAGGGTGCGGATCCGCTGGTTCTGGGGCACGTCGCCGGAGAGCATGGCGGCGTTGATGCCGGCCTGCTCGAGCAGCTCATCGAGCTTGCGCACCAGGTCGCGGCGGTTGCCGAAGACCATCACCCGGTCGAAGCTCTCCTGCTGCAGCAGCTTGACCAGCAGGCGCTGCTTGTCCTCGTCGCCGACCAGGTAGACCCGCTGGTCGATGTCGGCGGCATTGTCGACGGTGACCGCGATCTCCACGTGGGTCGGCTCATGGGTCCACTGGCTGGCCAGGTTGAGGATGTCCTCGGTGAAGGTCGCCGAGAACAGGAAGGTCTGGCGCTCTTCCTTCTTCGGCGTATGGCGGATGATGCGCTTGACGTCGGGGATGAAACCCATGGACAGCATGCGGTCCGCCTCGTCGAGCACCAGCACCTCGACCTGGGTCAGGTCGACGTCGCGCTTCTGGTGGAAGTCCAGCAGCCGTCCCGGGGTGGCGACCAGGATATCCAGCCGCTTGCCCAGCCCCTCCAGCTGCTTCTGATAATCCATGCCCCCCACCACGCTGGCGACATTGAGATGGGTGAAGCGCGCCAGCGCCTTGGCGTCCTTCTCGATCTGCAGCGCCAGCTCGCGGGTCGGCGCCACGATCAGCGCCCGGGGGGCGCCGGGCTTCTGGCCGTCCGGCGCCTCCTCCTCGAGGAAGTAGGCGAGGATCGAGATCAGGAAGGCGGCGGTCTTGCCGGTCCCGGTCTGGGCCTTGCCGACCACGTCGCCGCCGAGCAGCGTGTGGCGCAGCGCCTCGGCCTGGATCGGCGTGCAGTACTCGAAGCCCTGGGCATGGATGGCGCGCATCAGCGGCAGCGGCAGATCGAAGTCATGGAAGCGCCACTTGCCCGCGACGGCGGGAACCTGGAACTGGCGCAGGTCCCAGTTCGACTGGCGGCGGCGCGGCTTGCGACGGCGACGCTTGGGCTTGCGGTTCTCGGTCTTGGCCGGTGCTGTGGTCTGTTCCGACTCGCTCATAGGCTGTGCTGTCTCGTCCATGTAGTGGATGAAAGCGTCTCGGGAGGTTGCGTGACGCAAACGGCCATTGTACCAGCCTCCGGCGGCGAGGGCCCGCCCGCTGTCGAAGCGGTGGCTGCGACTGGTAGAATGGCGGCCAGTATCCAAGGAGCATGCGTCATGACACGCAGAAAGAAGACCCGATCGCTGGCCGACAAGGTGACGATTCGCACCGGCCGGCGCAAGGACTACAAGCAGTGGCGCCACGAGAACCCCGACGAGATCACCTCGTCGCGCCGCTTCACCCAGAAGAAGCGTCAGCAGCGCAAGCTGCAGGCGGCGCGCAAGCTGGCCCGTCAGGAAGAGGGCCAGTCCATCGAGATCCACCCCGACACGCCCGAGAACAAGGACGACTGACCGATGCGCCTGGTGTCATTCAACATCAATGGCATTCGTGCCCGCCTCCACCAGCTCGAGGCGCTGATCGAGGCGCACCGCCCGGCGGTGATCGGCCTGCAGGAAACCAAGGTCCAGGACAGCGAGTTCCCGGTGGCCGCCGTCGAGGCCATGGGATACCACGTCTATTTCCACGGCCAGAAGGGCCACTACGGGGTGGCCCTGCTGTGCCGGGACGAGCCCGAGGCGGTCTACCGGGGCTTCCCCGACGACGGCGAGGATGCCCAGCGCCGACTGATCGGCGCGCGCCTGCGCGGCGAGGACGGGGAACCGCTGACCGTCTGGAACGGCTACTTCCCCCAGGGCGAGAACGTCGACCATCCGGTGAAGTTTCCCCACAAGCGCGCCTTCTACGCCCAGCTGAGCCGCCTGCTCGCCGAACGGCACTCCCCCGAGGAGCGCCTGGCGATCATGGGCGACTTCAATATCTCGCCCGAGGACATCGACATCGGCATCGGCGAGGCCAACCGCAAGCGCTGGCTGCGCGAGGGCAAGACCAGCTTCCAGCCGGTGGAGCGGGAGTGGCTCGAGGGGATCAAGGCCTGGGGGCTCACCGACAGCTACCGGCTCTGCCACCCCGGGGTGGACGACCGCTTCAGCTGGTTCGACTACCGCTCCAGGGGCTTCGACCGCGACCCCAAGCGCGGCCTGCGCATCGACTACATCCTGGTGACCGAACCGCTGGCCGGGAAGGTCCAGGAGGCCGGGATCGACTACGCGCTGCGGGGCATGGAGAAGCCCTCGGATCACGCTCCGGTGTGGGCCGAGCTGGGCTGCTGAGACGCGGCGGCGGCCCCGTCGCCGTCCCCCCGCCCTTCCGGCAGGCTGGCTAGCCAGGCCTCGGCCTCCTGCTCGCCGAGGGACAGGGCCCGCTCCAGGGCCCGTTCCGCGAGCGACCACTCGCCCCAACCATGGGCCAGACGCCCCAGTTGCAGCCAATCTCCGCCGGCCTCGCTACGCTCGGCGAGCGCCTCCCAGGCGGCCAGGGCCCGGTCGCGGTCCCGTGCCGCCTGCCAGGCCCGGGCCAGCAGGCGACGGTTGGCGAGATCGTCGGCCAGATCCCCTTCCACCAGACTCTCGGCGAGCAGCTCGGCGGCCCGGGCCGGGGTGCCGCCGGCCAGGTGCAGGCGGATGCGCTGAAGGAGGTCCTCGCGGCCGGCCAGCACGCCGCGTCGCCAGCCCGCCTCCCAGAGTGCCGCCGCCCGGCCGGGGTCGCCCAGCCGCTGGGCCAGGGCCACCGCCCGGCGCCAGGCCTCGGGGTTGCCCTCGGCGCCTTCCAGCCGGCGCTCCAGCACGGCGAGGGCGGCAGCGTCATCGCCGGCGCGCTGCAGCACGCTGGCGGCCAGCGTCGCCCGCGCCCCGGCCGGCTCCCCGCCGCTTTCCAGGGCCCGCCTGACCCAGCGCGCCGCGGCCTCCCAGTTCGCCTCGGCGGCCAGCAACCGGGCCATCCGCCAGTGGTCGTCGACCGTCCCGCCATGGCGGGACAGCCAGTCGGCGAGCAGCACCCGGGCCCGCCCGGCCTGGTCGGCCTCGAGGCGCAACCCGACCTCCTGGCGCAGCCAGCGGTCGGCCTGCGCCGCCTCGACGCCCTCGATGGCGCGGGCGCTGGCCAGGTGATCGGCGGCGGCCCGGGCGTTGCCGAGGCGTGCCTCCGCGCCGGCGGCGAGCTGCAGGTAGAGCGCCCTCGCCCAGCGGTCCGCGGCATTGCCTCCGGCCAGGCGCTCGGCCTGGGCCAGGGCCCGCCCGCGCACCTCGCCGGCGGCGTCGGCCTGGAGGCGCTGCTCCAGGCCATGCAGGTCGCGGATGATACCGCCCGGCAACGACGGGGCGGCCAGCACGGGAGTCACCAGTCCCAGCCAGGCGCCCGCCAGCAGGCCGGCCAGGGAAAGCGTTCGCGTCATGTGCTCACCTCAACTGGAATTCCAGGCGCTGGCGCGCCCGACGCCGCCCCTCGGCCTCGGCGAAGCGCCAGTCGGCGATGGCCCGGCGGGCGGCACGCTCGAAGGCCCGCGCCGGCTCGGCCTCCAGCACCTCGATGCTGCCGGCCTCGACGCGACCATCGGGACGAATGATGAACTGCACCACCACATGGCCCTCGAGGCCCCGGCGCTGGGCTCGGGACGGATACTCCGGCGGCACCCGGTGGGTCGCCCGGGCCGAGGTGCCCACATCCACCGGCTCGCGAGACGCGGGCTCGGCGGCCGCCGGCGTCGCGGGAGCGGATGTCGCCGGCGCGGGACTCGGCGCCGGGTCGGTTTGCGGCGCCGGCTCGGGGCTGGGTTCGGGGACCGGCTGCGGGTCGGGTTCCGGCCGTGGCTCGGGCTGCGGTGGCGTCTCGGTGAGCTCCGGCAGCGACTCGTCCAGTGGCTCCGCCGGCGTCTCCAGGGGCGGCAGTTCCGGTTCGGGCAGGGCGATGGCGCTGTCCACCTGCGGCGCCGGGGCCGGCTCGGGCGGCGGCGTCGGCGCGCTGGGCGGCGGGGGCGGCGGAGGCGACGCCGCCGTGGTTGCCGGCTCGGGCATCGGCTCGGCGGTGACCTCGGCCATCGACAGCGTCATCGCCTCCCGGGGCTCCGGCTCGGCCTGGGGCGGCACCACCAGCAGCGCCAGCAGGGCGAACAGCGCCAGGGTCAGGGCGGCCCCGGCGAGCAGCGAGACCGGCACGCGCATCACTGGCCGCTCCGCTGCGCGGCCACCGCGACCTGGTCCACATCGGCCTCGCGCAGGCGGTCCATGACCTCGATCAGCACGCCGGTGGTGGCCTGGCGGTCGGCCTGGATGACCACCGAGCCGTCATCGCTGACCAGGCCCGCCACCCGGGGACCGACCCGGTGCAGGTCCACCGGCTCGCCGTCGACCCAGACGGCCCCCTCGGGGGTGATGGCCACCAGCACCTGGACATCCGGACGCGGCGTCGCCGCCTTGGCCTCGGGACGCTCGATCTCCACCCCGCTCTCCTTGATGAAGCTGGTGGTGACGATGAAGAAGATCAACATGATGAAGACCACGTCCAGCATCGGGGTCAGGTTGACCTCGCTGGCCTCCTCTCCCCGGTCGGCGAGTCGACGTCTACGCATGGGCGTCCTCCGCGGCGCGGGCCAGGCGGTCGTGAAGTCGCTGGTCCTCGCGCCGGATGATGTGTTCGAGGCGGGCAATGAACAGCAGGCCCACCACCGAGACCGCCATGCCGCTCAGGGTGGGCAGGGTGGCCCGGGCCACGCCGTCGGCCATGGCCCGGGCCTGGTTGACCTCGCTGACGGCCAGGCTGTCGAAGACCGTGATCATGCCGGTCACGGTGCCCAGCAGGCCCAGCAGCGGACAGATGACCACCAGCAGCTTCAACCAGGGCAAGGGGCCGCGCAGCCGGGCAACCAGTTCCCGGGCCCAGACCTCGCGCAGGGTCAGGGCACTCCAGCTGACCCGGTCGTGGCGCGCCACCCAGCGCGCCACCAGGGCGTGGCGCGCCGGGCGATAGTGGAAGCGGAAGTACCACCAGCGCTCGAGGGCCAGCGAGAACAGCAGCACCGCCACCGCCACGATGACCACCAGCACGGGGCCGCCGGCCTCGACCAGCCGGGCCAGGGGCTCAAGCCAGGGCATCGGCATGGCGCGGCGCGGCGGTCCGGGGGGCGCGGCGGCCCGCCTCGAGGGTATCGGCCAGCACCGCGCTGGCCCGGCCTTCCAGGGTACCGATCAGCGAGCGGCTGCGACTGGACAGGGCGGTGTGGGCGAACAGCAACGGCACCGCGGTGATCAGGCCCAGCACGGTCGTGACCAGCGCCTGGCTGATGCCGCCGGCCATGAGCTGGGGGTCGCCGGTACCGAACACGGTGATCGACTGGAAGGTCACGATCATGCCGGTCACGGTGCCCAGCAGGCCCAGTAGCGGCGCCACGGCGGCGAGCATCTTGACCAGGGCCTGGCCGCGCTCGAGCCGCGGCTGTTCGGCGAGCAGGGCCTCGTCCAGGCGCGCCTCCAGGGCCTCGGGGGCGTGGCCCGCGCCGAAGGCGTGGAAGCGGGCGAGGACGCGGCCCAGGGGATTGTCGCTGCGCAGCCGCTCGAGGTCGCCCAGCTGGCGGCGCAGGGTAACGGTGACCCGCATCAGGTAGAGGTACTGGCCGAGGGCCACCAGCAGGCCGCCGATGCCCAGGGCGACCACCACGTAGCCCACGGCCCCGCCCTGCCGGAAGCGCTCCCAGAGCGTCGGCTGCTGGCCGAGGGCCTCGAGGACGCGCCCCTCGGCGGGATCCACCGGGACCACCTCCCCGTCGCCGGCCTGGAAGGCCCGCAGGCGCTCGGCGACCCGGTGCGGGGTCTGGCCGAGCTCGGCCAGGCGACCCGCCTCGTCGCCGCGCTCGAGGAGGTGCCCCTGGCTGGCGGCCAGCAGGTCGCCGAGACGCACCACGGGGCGCTCGGCCACCTGGCCGTCGGCCCCGGCCACCGGCGCCTCGAGGGCGACGATCCGGGCGGTTTCCCGGGTCAGCCCCATCAGGCTGTCGGCCAGGGTCGCGAGCTGGCCGGTGGCCAGGATGGCATCCGGATCGAGGCGCGGCGGCAGGGCCGTCTCGGCGCCCAGGGTCAGCCAGCTGCCGGCCAGATCGTCGCGCAACTCGCCGCTGACGCCGGCCACCGCGTCGAACACCGCCTCGAGGTCGCCGCCCTGTTCCCGGCGCCGGACATTCAGGGCCTCGAGCTCGTCGCGCCGGGCCTGCTGTCGGGTCTCCAGCGCCTCGCGCCGTTCCCTTGCCTCGGCGAGGTCGGCACGGGCCCGCTCCAGGGCCGCGTCGAGGGCCTGCTCGTCGTCGACCAGTTCGGCGAGCCGTGCCCGGTCCCGGGCCTCGGCGGCCTCGCGCTCGGCGCGCAGGGTCTCGAGCGGCGAGTCGCTCGCCGAGGGCGTATCCTGGGCCAGCACCGGCGTGCCGGCCACCGGGGTGCCGACCAGCAGCATCACGCCGAGCGCGCGCCGCAGTCGTGGGATCGTGATCATGAGGCATTCTCCACCGCTCGGGAGACGGGCAGGTCGAGCAACTCGGGGGCGCGCTGCTCGCGGACGATGCGCAGGCCCTTGCGGACCTCGCCGAGGGCGTCTTCGCCGAGGGGGCGCCAGTCGCCGGTGGCCGCCTGCCAGACCCCGCCCCGACGCCCGTCCGGGGTCAGGTAGTACCAGCCCACCCGGCCCAGGCGCAGGAAGTCCACCTCCCGCGGGGTGTCACCGGGCAGCTCGCCCCGCCAGGCGTCGAGCCCGCGGCCATAGTCGAGCTCGGCACGCCAGGCGGCCAGCACCCGCTCCAGTTTCTCGGCGGTATCGAGCCCGGGGTCGGCCAGCAGGGTCTCGAGGCTGTCCACCCGGGCCAGGCGCTCGTCGCGCAGGAAGGGCATGTCGCCTTCCACCCAGGTGCGCAGGCGGTCGACCATGCCGCGCATCAGCCCCGGAAGGGCCTCGCGGGTCCGGGACAGGGTGTCGAGGGCCTCGCGGCGTTCGGCCAGGGTCGCGGCCTGGCGCTCGACCAGGGGCGCCAGCTCGGCGTTGTAGCGGCTCAGTCGCCGGCTCTCCTCGCGAGCCTGGCGCAGGGCCTGGAGCTTGTCGCGCACCGCCTCGTCGGCGCCGTCGATGCGCGCCTGCAGCTCGGCCTGGGTGCGCTGGGCCGCGATCGCCTCCTCACGCAACTCCGTGGCGGAGGCACTCGCGGCCGCCGTCAAGGCGAGGCCGGCCAGGCTCCAGCGAATCCATGATGCTCTGTTCTGCACTCTCGTCTCCCGGAAGGTGCGCGGAATGCCAGGCACGCTACCTCAAACAAGAATTGTTATCAATATACGTGGGGCCTGGCGTCATTTGACGGGAGGAGCCGCAAACAACAATAATGAGAATTCTTATCATTCCCTGCAGGGCGTCTCATGGCTATCGACCGATCCCGGCTGTACTACACCTGCATCTTCCTTCACGTCTCCTTCCGGGCCATCCGGCAGTCCGTCGACGAGGGCCCGGGCGGCGACGCCCCGCCGTGCTGGCTGGACACGGGATCGATCAGGATGTTGCTGGGCGAGATGCATCGCTGCCGGGTCGAGGCCACCTCCCAGGCGGACCTCTGCCGTGCCCTGGACGGCGCCATTTCCCACGTCGGCCTGCTGCTGCTCCAGTGCCCGGGCGGGCTCGACCGAGGACATTGCCGCCGGCACCTCGACGCCATCATCACCCCCTTGGGGCACGCCTCCCGTCTGGCCATGCCGCGGCCGGCCACCCGCAGCCACTGGCAAGGCCCGGCGCGTCGCCTGTTCCGCCGCCTGGGGCTCGGCTGACGGCCCGCCAACGGCACGAAGGGCCGGCCTCCCCTTGCGGGAGACCGGCCCTTCGACGTCGGCCGCACGCGATAGCGCGTTACCGCTGGCGTTCCCGTTCCGGCAGGATCTCGCACCGGTCGTCGACGAGACCGGCACTCCTGGAGAGCGCCACCGGGAAGATCCCGATCTTCCCTCGGCCTTAGAGCTTCTGCTCGAGCTCGGGCAACGCCTCGAAGAGATCGGCGACCAGGCCACCGACCGTCGAGAGCGCCACCGGGAAGATCCCGATCTTCCCCTCGGCCTTAGAGCTTCTTCTCGAGCTCGGGCAATGCCTCGAAGAGATCGGCGACCAGGCCACCGACCGTCGAGAGCGCGACCGGGAAGATCCCGATCTTCCTCTCGGCCTTAGAGCTTCTGCTCGGGCTCGGGCAACGCCTCGAAGAGATCGGCGACCAGGCCACCGACCGTCGAGAGCGCGACCGGGAAGATCCCGATCTTCCCTCGGCCTTAGAGCTTCTTCTCGAGCTCGGGCAACACTTCGAAGAGATCGGCGACCAGGCCACCGACCGTCGAGAGCGCGACCGGGAAGATCCCGATCTTCCCTCGGCCTTAGAGCTTCTTCTCGAGCTCGGGCAACACTTCGAACAGGTCGCCGACCAGGCCACCGACCGTCGAGAGCGCGACCGGGAAGATCCCGATCTTCCCTCGGCCTTAGAGCTTCTGCTCGAGCTCGGGCAACACTTCGAACAGATCGCCGACCAGGCCACCGACCGTCGAGAGCGCGACCGGGAAGATCCCGATCTTCCCTCGGCCTTAGAGCTTCTTCTCGAGCTCGGGCAACACTTCGAACAGATCGCCGACCAGGCCATAATCCGCGACCTGGAAGATCGGCGCCTCCTCGTCCTTGTTGATCGCCACGATCACCTTGGAGTCCTTCATGCCCGCCAGGTGCTGGATGGCGCCGCTGATGCCCACGGCGATGTAGAGCTCCGGGGCGACGATCTTGCCGGTCTGGCCGACCTGCATGTCGTTGGGCACGAAGCCCGCGTCCACCGCGGCCCGCGAGGCGCCGATGGCCGCGCCCAGCTTGTCGGCGATGCCGTCGAGCAGCTTGAAGTTGTCGCCGCTGCCCATGCCGCGGCCGCCGGAGATCACCACCTTGGCCGCGCCCAGCTCGGGACGGTCGCTCGCGGCCAGCTCCTCGCCGACGAAGGACGACAAGGCATTGTCGACCACGGTATCCACCGCCTCGACAGTGGCGGAGCCCGTCTCGGCGACGGCATCGAAGGCGGTGGCGCGCACGGTGATCACCTTCAGGGCATCGTCGCTCTGCACGGTGGCGATGGCGTTGCCGGCATAGATCGGGCGCTTGAAGGTGTCGGCGCTCTCGACCGCGATGATCTCGGAGAGCTGGGCGACGTCCTTCAGCGCCGCCAGCCGCGGCATGACGTTCTTGCCGGTGGTGGAGGCTGCGGCCAGCACGTGGCCGTAGTCGTCGGCCAGCGCCACCAGCAGCTCGCCCATCGGCTCGGCCAGCTGGTGCGCGTAGACGGCGGCGTCGGCGACGCGCACCCGGCTCACGCCGTCGAGCCTGGCGGCCGCCTCGGTGATGGCGCCGACGTTCTCGCCCGCCACCAGGACATCGATGTCGCCGCCACTCGCCTTGACAATCTGCTGCGCCGCGGCGACCACGTGGGCGGTGGCGCCGGCCAGTTGGCCGTCGTGATGTTCGGCAAGGACCAGAATGCTCATGAGATCACCTTCGCTTCGTTCTTCAGCTTGTCGACCAGCTCGTCCACGGAGCCCACCTTGACGCCGCCCTGGCGCTCGGCCGGCGGCTCGACCTTGACCAACTTGAGCCGTGAGGCCACCTCGACGCCCAGCTCCTCCGGGGTCTTGACGTCCAGCGGCTTCTTCTTGGCCTTCATGATGTCGGGCAGCTTGGCGTAGCGCGGCTCGTTGAGGCGCAGGTCGGTGGTGACGATGGCCGGCAGCGCCAGCGACAGGGTCTGCAGGCCGCCGTCGATCTCGCGGGTCACCTTGAGGGTGTCGCCCTCGCCCTCGACCTCGACCGCGGAAGCGAAGGTGCCCTGGGGGCGGCCGGTCAGCGCGGCGAGCATCTGGCCGGTCTGGTTGTTGTCGCTGTCGATGGCCTGCTTGCCGAGGATCACCAGGCCCGGCTGCTCTTCCTCGACCACCTTGGCCAGCGCCTTGGCGGCGCCCAGGGACTCGACGCGCTCGTCGGTCTGGACATGGATGGCCCGGTCGGCACCCAGCGCCAGGGCGGTGCGCAGCTGCTCCTGGGCGGCCTTGGGGCCCACGGTGACCGCGACCACCTCGGTCGCCACGCCCTTCTCCTTGAGGCGCACCGCTTCCTCCACGGCGATCTCGCAGAAGGGGTTCATGGCCATCTTGACGTTGGTGAGGTCGACGTCGGAGTTGTCCGGCTTGACCCGGATCTTGACGTTGTAGTCGATGACGCGTTTGACCGCGACGAGTACCTTCATGTTGTCCTCGCTTGGTTCAGTTTCGGAACCTTGGGTAACGGGAGCGGACATCGCGACACCGCCTCGCGATGTCCGGCCCTCTTAGAACCGACCGGCATGCCCTTATAATAAGTTTCATGCAAGCGTTCGATAGGCGCCGCAGGAAAAAACCCTCCTAATGTGCCACAGCCCGGGCGACCACAACAATCCTCGCCATGCCGGGGAACGGCACTCGCGGCGCCTCCCCCATCGTAAGGGGTGCCCCTTTGACGGTATTATGCCTATCATGGGTCAGACCTAGAAGCAAACGACCGTTTTAAAACCTATCGACGTTAGTGGTACCCCCGGGACCCGGGCGTCGTCGCCGTGGGAGGAGACACATCCGATGACTGAACAAGTAGAGCGCGACTCCATGGACTTCGACGTGGTCATCGTCGGCGCCGGCCCCTCCGGCCTGGCCGCGGCCTGCCGGCTGATGCAGCAGGCCAATGAGGCGGAGCGGGAGCTGACCGTGTGCGTGGTCGAGAAGGGCTCCGAGGTGGGCGCCCATATCCTCTCCGGGGCGATCTTCGAGCCCCGCGCCCTCCAGGAGCTGTTCCCCGACTGGGAGACGCGCGGGGCGCCCCTGACCACCCCGGCGGTGCGCGACGAGCTCTACCTGCTCAAGGATGCCGAGAAGGCCCAGAAGCTGCCCAATGCCCTGGTGCCCAGGACCATGCATAACACCGGCGGCGACCTCACGAGTGGCGACTCCCGCCGCTACGTGATCAGCGCCGGCAACCTGTGCCGCTGGCTGGCCGAGAAGGCCGAGGAGCTCGGCGTCGAGGTCTTCCCCGGCTTCGCCGCCCAGGAAGCGATCGTCGAGGACGAGGTGGTCAAGGGCATCCTGGTCGGCGATATGGGCGTGGGCGCCGATGGCCAGCCCAAGGACGGCTATATGCCGGGCATGGAGCTGCGCGCCAGGTACACCCTGTTCGCCGAGGGCGCCCGCGGCCACATCGGCAAGCGGCTGATCGAGCGCTTCCGGCTCGATGAGGGCAAGGACCCGCAGCACTACGGCATCGGCCTCAAGGAGCTGTGGGACATCCCCGCCGACAAGCACGAACCCGGCCTGGTGCTGCACGGCGCCGGCTGGCCCCTGGACAAGCACACCCACGGCGGCTGGTTCCTGTATCACGCCGAGAATGCCCAGGTGGTGGTCGGCCTGATCATGGACCTGTCCTACCGGAACCCTTACCTGTCGCCCTTCGACGAGTTCCAGCGCATGAAGCACCACCCGGTGCTGGCCCGGCACCTGGAGGGCGGCTCGCGGGTCGCCTACGGCGCCCGGGCCATCGCCAAGGGCGGCCTCAACTGCCTGCCGAAGATGACCTTCCCCGGCGGGCTGTTGATCGGCTGCGACGCCGGCACCCTCAACTTCGCCAAGATCAAGGGCCTGCACACCGCCATGAAGTCCGGCATGGTGGCCGCCGAGGCGGTCTTCGAGGCCCTCGCCGCCGGCGACGAGGGCGGCGCGGAGCTCACCGCCTTCGAGGGCAAGTGGCAGGCCAGCTGGGCCTACCAGGAACTCGACGAGAGCCGCAGCTTCGGCCCGGCGATCCACAAGTACGGCACCCTGGGCGGCGGCGCCTACAACTTCCTCGACCAACTGCTCGGCGGCAAGCTGCCGACCCTGCACGATACCGTGCCGGATCACGCCACCCTCAAGAAGGCGGCCGAGAGCGAGAAGATCGACTACCCCAAGCCGGACGGCAAGCTGTCCTTCGACAAGCCCTCCTCGGTGTTCCTCTCCAACACCAACCACGAGGAGGACCAGCCCTGCCACCTCAAGCTCAGCGACCCGGAGCTGCCGATCCGTGACAACCTGCCCGAGTATGCCGAGCCGGCCCAGCGCTACTGCCCGGTGGGCGTCTACGAGGTGGTCGAGGACGAGGCGGGCCAGCCCAGGTTCCAGATCAACTTCCAGAACTGCATCCACTGCAAGACCTGCGACATCAAGGACCCGGCCCAGAACATCACCTGGGTGGCGCCGGAGGGCGGCGGCGGGCCGAACTATCCCAATATGTAAACGCCCCGGCTGCGCCGGGAGCTGGAAGCTGGAAGGCTTCATGATGTTGCCCTCTGAAGCCGGGTCAAAGGTTTTCTTCCAGCTTCAAGCTTCCAGGCGCGAAGCGCCGCTCTTCAAACTCCAGGCGAAGCCTGGCGCAGCGCCTCCACCACCCGCTCCTGCTGCGCGGCCTCCAGGTAGGGATGCATAGGCAGGCTGAGGATGCGCTGGCATACCGCCTCACAGGCCGGCAGCCGAGACCGGGGGTCGGCCAGCGCCGGCTGTCGATACAGCGGAATCGGGTAGTGGATGGCGGTGGGAATGCCCGCCTCGTCCATGCGCGCCTGAACCCGGTCCCGCTCGGCTACCTGGATGCCGTACTGGGCATGGACACTGACGTTGCCGGGCGCGACCACCGGGCGTCCGACCGGCAGCTCGGCGAGCAGACGGTCGTAGCGTGCGGCCACTCGCCGGCGACGGCGTAGTTCCTCGTCGAACGCGTCGAGCTTCACCAGCAGGATCGCCGCCTGGAGGGTATCCAGGCGGCTGTTCATCCCCAGTCGCACATGGTGGTAGCGGCCCGCCTCGCCATGGCGGGCGATGCTGCGCAGGGTCTCGGCCAGGTCGGCATCGTCGGTGAACAGGGCCCCGCCGTCGCCGTAGGCGCCCAGCGGCTTGCTGGGAAAGAAGCTGGTGGCCGCGACCCGGCTCAGGCCGCAGGAGGAACGGCCATACCGGCTGGCCCCGAAGCTCTGGGCGGCGTCCTCGAGCACCGCCAGCCCGTGGCGCCGGGCGACGACCGCCAATGCCGCCATGTCGGCGCACTGGCCGAACAGCGAGACCGGCATGATGGCCCTGGTACGCGGGGTGATCGCCGCCTCCAGATAGGCCGGGTCGAGCAGATAGGTGTGCGGATCGATGTCCACGTAGACCGGCCGGGCGCCGACCAGGGCCACGCTCTCCGCCGTGGCGACGAAACTGAACCCGGGCACGATCACCTCGTCACCGGCGCCGACACCGAGCCCCCGCAGGGCGATCTGCAGGGCGTCGGTGCCGCTGGCGCAGGTGATGCAGTGGGCGACCCCGACCCGCCGGGCCAGGCGCCGCTCCAGTACCTCCACCTCCGGGCCGAGCACGTAGCGGCCATGGGCCAGGACCGCCCGGATGGCGGCCTCGAGCCGCAACCCGAGGCGCGCCTGCTGGGCCCCCAGATCGACGAACGGCATCATGATCCTACGCCCGGGTTGTTGCACGCCAGGGCCAGGAGCCGGGGATGTCCCTCACCCTTCCGGGGGGCCTCGGGGTGCGTCCCGCGGATGGCATGGACGGTCTGCAGGCAGTGACGCACGGCGTCGATGCCGAAGCCGCGCCCGGCCAGCACTTCCCGGTAGCTGACCGTATGCAGGTCCTCGAAGCCGCTGGAGAACTCGAAGGCCTCGCCGTCGCAGAGGATGGCGCGATGGGTGGATCGATACCCGCGCACCTCCTCCGGCAGGTCCTCGGCATCGATGGAGAGGAACCAGCGCACCCTGGCCTGCTCGTACTCCAGGTAGCCGGCGGCCTTGCGATCGTCGCTATAGTGCAGCACCAGGCGCTCCAGCTCGCCGAACACCAGATGCAGCATGTCGAAGAAGTGCACGCCGATATCGGCCACCACGCCGAACGACTTGCGCGGGTCGCCCTTCCAGCTCGCCAGGTACCAGGGCCCCCGGGAGGTGATGTAGGTGAGCTCCACCTCGTGCTTGGCGCCACTCGCCTCCGCGACCACCTTGTCGCGCAGCGCATGGATCGCGGGATGGTGGCGCAACTGCATGATGCTATAGACGCGTCGTCCGGTCTCCGTCTCTCCGCAGCGCAGCTCGTCGAGCTGGTCCGGGGTGGGCACCAGGGGCTTCTCGCAGATCACGTCGCACCCCAGCTGCAGGCCGGCCATCACATGGGCACCGTGGAGATGATTGGGGGAACAGACGACGACGTAGTCCAGGGCGCCCTCCCCCCGGCGCCTGAGACGCCAGGCATGCTCGAGGAAGGACTCGAATTCGGTGAAGAAGGCGCAGTCGGGGGACACCGAGTCGATGATGCCCACCGAGTCGTTGATGTCGTAGGCCGCCACCAGGGCGTTGCCGGTGGCCTTGATGGCCTGCATATGACGCGGCGCGATATAGCCGGCGGCGCCAATCAACGCAAAGTTCTTGCTCGCCACGTTATCGCCACTCCCTCCGCTGCCCATCTCCGCACGCTGCGGGAAGCACCGAGGTCAGGGTAGACGCTGGCCAGCGGCGGCTCAACGCGTCTCATCGCGGCGACACTAGCGATCTCCGCGGGCGATGGGGCGCCTGGGGTCGCGGATCCATTCGCTCCAGGAGCCGGCGTAGAGGCGCGGCAGTGGCCGGCCGGCGACGGCATAGGCGAGGATGTCGTGACAGGCGGTGACGCCGGAGCCGCAATAGGCGATGACCGTCTCGCCTTCGGGGAGCTCCGCGTCCAGCACCTCGGGGACCTTGAAGCGGCCGCTCTCGTCGAGGTTCTCGGCACTCGGCCGGCACACCGCCCCGGGGATGTGCCCCGCCACCGGGTCCACGGGCTCGGCCTCACCGCGGAAGCGCTCCCGGGTGCGGGCGTCCACCTTGAGGGCGCGACCGGAGAACACCTCGTCGGCGCCGACCCGGGCGTCGTCGCGATAGCGCGGGGTCCAGTCGCTGGGCTCGGGGGCGGACTCGCGGCCCAGCGGCAGCTCGCCGCCGGCGTCCTGCCAGGCCCGCAGGCCGCCATCGAGCGCGCGCACCTCGGGATGGCCCGCCCAGCAGGCCAGCATCCACCAGGCGCGGGCCGCGGCCAGCTGGCCACCCTGGTCGTCGTAGACCACCACCGGTCGCCCGGGGGTGATGCCCAGCCGCTGGATCACCGCGGTGAAGGCCGCCGGCGCGGGCAACGGATGGCGCCCGCCCGCGCCGGCGGGCGCGGCCAGGTCCCGGTCGAGATCCAGGTGCTGGCTGCCGGGCACATGGCCCTCGCGCCACAGCCGGTCGCCGGCCTCGGGGTCGCCCAGCCGCGCCCGGCAGTCCAGCACCAGCGGCGGGGTCTCCCCCTCGAGGGCCCGGGCCAGCTCGCCGGCCTCGATCAACACCCTGCTCATGCACGTTCTCCTTCCAGCAGTTCGATGGGCGCCCGGCGGGCGATCAACCGGCGTCGGCCGGCCTGGCGGAAGCGCACCTCGATCACGGGGTTGTCCGGATCCCCTTCCACCACGCTGATCTCGCCCTCGCCGAACACGGCATGGGTGAGGCGCTGGCCGACCCGGAAATCGCCGGCGGCCGGGGGCATCCCCGTCGGCACGGCGGCTGCCTCGATGGACAGCGAACGGCCCAGCGCCCCGACGTAGCGGCGTACCAGGCCCGGATGCGCGACCGCCAGCGGGGCCTCGCCCTCGCCTTCCCCTGCTAGGTGCTCGGCGACTCGCAGACCATCCTGCCAGGCGGTCTCGTCCAGGAAGCGACTGGGCCGGTGGTCGCCGCCGTCATGCAACATGACCAGCTGCTCCCGGGCCCGGGTGATGGCCACGTAGAACAGCCGACGCTCTTCCTCGAGGCGCGAGGGGGTCAAGGGGTTGTCCCGGGTGTAGTGGGGGAAGTCCTCCTCGTTGAGGCCCGCCAGCACCACCAGCGGCCACTCCAGGCCCTTGGCGCCGTGCACCGTGGTGATCAGCACCCCGTCATCGCGATTCTGCACCGGCCGGCGCAGCAACTCGATGAAGGCCGCCAGGTCCGACGCCTCGCCGGCCTGCTCGACCAGCACATCGAGCAGCCGCACGTCCTCCTCGCCCTTGTCGCGCCGCGCGGCGGCGCGCTTGAGCACCTTCTCCGCCTCCACGCTCTCGATCACGTGCTCGAGCAAGCGGGCCGGCGTCCAGCCGGCATGCCGGGGCAGCTCGCAGAGCAGCGCCCAGCGACGCTTCAGGGTCCGCCGCTGGTGGGGCCTGAGGCCGGTCAGGAGGGGGTCGTGACGCTCCGGCCAGCGCTGGGTCTCGGCCAGGCGGGTGGCCAGCGCCGTCAGGCGTTCCCGGGCGACGAAGGGAGTGGGCTGGGCGAGCAGGGTCAGCAGGTGGCCAGGATCCTGCAGCAGGCCGGCATCCTGCGTCAGCATCAAATAGCCGGCCAGGGCCTCCACCAGGGGCAGGCGAAACACGAAGCGATCCTCCCGGGACAGCCGGAAGGGCACTCCCTCGCGCAGCAGGGCCAGCTGCAGGGGCACCGACAGGGCCCAGCTGCGCACCAGCAGGCAGGCCTCGCCGAGCGCCCGGCTCCGGCGCTGCCAGCCGGCAAGCTCGGCGAGCAGCCCCTGGGTCCCCTGCCCCACCGCCAGTCGGGTGGCCGGGGTGCCGGGCGCGGCCAGGCAGAGCTGGTCGGGGCGGCGCCGGTTGGCGGCGATGGCGTGATTGGCGGCCAGCGCCAGGGCATGACCGTGGCGGAAGGTGGTGGACAGCGGGTAGTCCTGCGCCTCGCCGAAGGTGGCGGTGAAGTTCTCGAGCATGGTGTCGGGGTGCGCCCCGCGCCACTCGTAGATGCACTGGTTGGCGTCGCCCACCGCCATCACCGCCGCCTGGTGGCCGGCCAGCACGGCCAGCAGGCGCTGCTGGGCCTGGTTGATGTCCTGGTACTCGTCGATGATGACGTGATCCAGGAAGCCCTGGACCCGGCCGCACAGGGCCGGGTCAGCCTCCAGCGCCCGCAGGGGGCGGTACAGCAGATCCGAATAGGTCATCAGGCCCTGCTCGGCCAGCAGGGTCTCGGCGTGCTCGAAGGCGGCGACGAAGTGCTCGCTGTCCTCGCCGACGTCGAGCCGGGCATAGAGCTCGGCGGGACTCGCCATCTCCGCCTTCACCAAGCCGCAGAAGTGGGCCAGGGCCTCGAGCTTCTCGGCCTCCAGTGCCGCCTCGCCGGGCTCGGGCAGCTCCTGCAGGGCCTGCTGGGTGGCATGGCGCAGCAGCCGCTCCAGTTGCCAGTCGGCGGTGAGCAGCTGCCGGGGGGCGAGCGCGCCCCAGCGGGTCAGGCTCCGGGAGAGGCGATGCCCGAGGGAATGGAAGGTGCGCACGTCGGGCAGCGGCTGGCCGGCCGGCGCCATGGCCGCCAGCCGAGCCTGGAAGTCCTCCCGGGCCGAGCGGTTGAACATCAGCACCAGGATCCGCCCCGGCGCCACGCCCCGTTCGAGCAGGTGCAGGACCCGGGCCACCATGGTGGTGGTCTTGCCCGCCCCGGCCACGGCCGCCACCCGGGCGTGGCCGCCCGGATGGCCGACCACGGCCCGCTGCTCCGGCGTCAGCCTCATGGTGCCTCGTCGTCCAGCCGCCCCAGCGGCTGCCAGATGCCGCCGCTGGTCAGGCCGAGCGTCTCGCCGCGCCGTTCGGCGAGCTCCGCCAGGCGGTAGAAGACGTTGCGTCCCAGGCGTGCGGCGAGGCCGAAGCGGACCGGCACCTCGGGCACCGCCTCGCCCCGCGGCGTGGTCGTGACGACCAGGCGATGGGCGTCGTCGAGGCGCAGCCGGTCGCCGACATTGGTGGTGAGCCACCAGTCGCCGGCCGCATCCGGCTCGGCATCGACGATGACGAAGGGACGGTCCTCGACCCGGATGCGCTGCTTCTCCACGGGGGTCACCAGGTAGTAGTCACCATCGGTCTCGCGACGCAGGATGGTGGACAGCAGGCGTACCAGCCGCGGCCGGGAGATCACGCCGCCCTCGTGGATCCAGCGGCCGTCGGCGGCGATGGTGAGGTCCATCTCGCCGACCCGCTCCGGCGCCCAGCGCTCCAGCGGGGGAATCTCGCCCTCCGGCTCGATGCCGACCAGCAGGGTCTCCAGGTTCATGCTGCCCTCCTCGCTTGCAGCGCCGGCCGCTAGCCCACCAGGCCGGCCTGGGCCAGGGTCTCGCGAATCTCGGCCGGCGCCTCGGGGACGGCCGCCCGGAACAGGCGATAGAAGTTGGCGGTGGTCTGCATGGCCACCTCCTCGACGCTGATGCCCCGTTCGGCGGCGATGCACTCGGCCACCTCCACGACCCAGGCCGGCTCGTTGGGCTTGCCACGATGGGGCACCGGGGCCAGGTAGGGGCTGTCGGTCTCGATCAGCAGGCGGTCCAGCGGCAGGCGCCGGGCCAGCTCGCGGATCGCATGGGCGTTGCGGAAGGTGACGATGCCCGACAGCGAGATGTAGAAGCCGTTGGCGACCGCCTCCCGGGCCATGTCCAGGTCCTCGGTGAAGCAGTGCAGCACGCCCCCCACCCGGGGGTCCACGTGTTCGCGGATCAGCGCCAGGGTGTCTTCCCGGGCCTCCCGGGTGTGGATGATCACCGGCAGTTCGAGCTCGGTGGCCGCGACCAGGTGGCGACGGAAGCGCTCGTGCTGGACCTCGCGGGGCACGCCCTCGTAGTGGTAGTCGAGGCCGGTCTCGCCGATGGCCACCGCCTCGAAGCGCTCGGCGCAGTCCTTGATGGCGGCCACGCTGGGCTCCTCGGGCACCTGGTGGAGGGGGTGGACCCCGGCGGAGATCACCACGTCGTCATGCGCCCGGGCCAGGGCGGCGATCCCCGGCACCTCCTCCAGGGTGACGGCGATGGCCAGGAACTGGCGCACGTCGCGGGCCCGGGCGGCGTCCAGGGCCGCGGCGACATCGCCGTCGTGGCTGCGGGGATCGAGGCGGTCGAGATGGCAGTGGGAATCGATGAACATGCGGTAATTTCGGCTAGCTGTTAAATGGGTGCTTCAGCGAAGCTCGAAGCTCGAAGCTCGAAGCTCGAAGCTCGAAGCTCGAAGCTCGAAGCTCGAAGCTCGAAGCTCGAAGCTCGAAGCTCGTCAGAGCGTGTAGGTCGGGGCGCCCTTGTCCAGCTGGCCGGCCAGCAGGTTCTCGATATGGTCGCGCACCCCCTGGTCCTCGGCGCTGAAGTGGATGCCGATGCCCGGCACCCGGCGCCCGGAGACGCCCTCCGGGGAGACCCACACGACCCGACCGGTCACCGGCACCCGTTCGGTCTCGTCGGGCAGGGTCAGCAGCAGGAAGACCTCCTGGCCGAGCTCGTAGCGCTCCCGGGTGGGCACGAAGATGCCGCCTCGCTCCAACGCCGGCATGTAGGCCGAGAGCAGGGTCGGGATATCCTGGATGGTCAGGGACAGGGCTTTTTGTGCGGCCATCGAGCGAGCCTCCTCGGGCAGTCTATCGTCAAGAGCGCAGCAGCGCGGACCAGCGGACCAGCCAGGCCTCGAGCACCAGCTGAGGGTTGGGATTGCCGCCCTCGGCCAGCAGGCGCCGTTGTTCGCGAGCATAGTCCAGGAGGCGGAACCAGTCGCGGACCCGGCCATTCTTGACCGCCTGGCGATACAGCGGCAGCAGGTCGGGATTGCGCAACGCCGCGGTGGCCCCGGACAGGCCCAGGCGAATCAGGTCCTCGAGCCAGGCGATACCGTACCACAGGATGGCGTCGATGGACTGGCGATCCAGGCGGGCGGCCTCGGCCACCGGCTCGGCGCCCCGCACCAGGGCGTCGAAGGTCTCGTGCAGCTGCTGGCGCAGCCCCCGGGCGTCCGGCTCGGCGAGCTCCAGGGCGCGCAGCGGCAGGCCGCCGGCGGCCTGCCACCAGAAACGGGCCTCCTCCTCGCCGCCGAGGCGCTCGGCGAGCCAGGCCAGGCAGTCGGCCTCGGCCGGGGGGGCCAGGCTCCAGTGCTGGCAGCGGGAGCGGATGGTCGGCAGCAGGTGCGAGGGAATGTCCGAGAGCAGCAGGAAGAGGGTCCGCCCGCCGGGCTCCTCCAGGCTCTTGAGCAGGGCGTTGGAGGCGGCCACGTTCATGGCCTCCGCGGGGCTGATGACGATCACCCGATAGCCGCCCTGCTGGGCGGTCTGGGCGACGAAGCCGTTGACCTCGCGGATCGGGGCGATGCGGATCTGGCGCTTGCCCTCCTCCGGCGCGACGCGCAGCAGGTCGGGGTGGTAGCCGGCGGCCAGCATCTGGCAGGCATGGCAGCGTCCACAGGCAAACTCGCCGGGAGCGGCACACAGGGTGCGGGCGATCAACGCCTCGGCCAGGGAGGGCTTGCCGACCCCATGGGGGCCGGAGAACAGCAGGGCATGGGGCAGACGGCCGCTGTCGGCGAGGCGCACGAGCTCGCGCCAGCGCGACGCCAGCCAGGGCAGCGGACGCACGGGAGCGACGTCGCTCATCGCCAGGCCTCCAGGCGGCGGTCGAGGACCGCGCCCAGGTCGGCCTGGACCGCCGCCAGGGACCGGTCGGCATCGACCACCACCATGCGTTCCGGGGCGGCGGCGGCCCGCGCCAGGTAGGCCTGGCGGACCGCCTCGAAGAACGCGGCCCGTTCGCGCTCGAAGCGGTCCCGCTCGCCGCCGTCGCGGTCGAGCCGGCCCTCCAGGCGACGCTGGGCGGCGTCCATGGGCATGTCCAGCAGCAGGGTCAGGTCCGGCTGCAGGCCCTGCTGGACGAAGGCCTCGAGCTCGGCGATGCGCTCGGCCGCGATGCCGCGACCGCCCCCCTGGTAGGCGAAGGTGGCGTCGGTGAAGCGGTCGCAGACCACCCAGGCGCCGCGCGCCAGGGCCGGGCGCACCAGCCGGGCCAGGTGCTGGGCGCGCGCGGCGAAGACCAGCAGCAGCTCGGCGTCGTCGTCCAGGGGCTCGTCCGTGGCCGGGTCCAGCAACAGGCCGCGGATGGCCTCGGCGCGGGGCGTGCCGCCGGGCTCCCGGGTGCGCACCACCTCGAGGCCCCGGGCCTCGAGGTGCTCGGCGACCCAGGCCAGGTTGGTGGACTTGCCCACCCCCTCGCCGCCTTCCAGGGTGATGAAACGTCCGCGACTCGACATAGGGCCTTCCCGGTTGGGGTGAATGGATCAGCGGTTGCGGATATACCGGTTGACGGCATTGTTGTGCTCGCGCAGCGACCGCGAGAAGTGATGGGAACCGTCGCCCCGGGCCACGAAATAGAGCGCCTCGCCCTCGGCCGGCGACACCGCCGCCTCCAGGGCGGCCCGCCCCGGCAGGGCGATGGGCGTGGGCGGCAGCCCATCGATCACGTAGGTGTTGTAGGGCGTGGCCGCGCGCAGGTCGGCCCGGGTGATGTTGCCGTCGTAGTCGTCCCCCATGCCGTAGATCACGGTGGGGTCGGTCTGCAGCCGCATGCCCCGCTCGAGGCGCCGCACGAAGACCCCGGCGATGCGCCGGCGCTCCTCGGGCACCCCGGTCTCGCGCTCCACCAGGGACGCCAGGATCAACGCCTCGTAGGGAGTCTCGACGGGCAACCCCTCGTCGCGACCGGCCCAGGCCTCCTCGAGCACGGCGTCCATGCGCGTCATCGCCTGGCGCAGGATCTCGAGGTCGCTGACGCCCTTGTGGTAGCGGTAGGTATCCGGGAAGAAGCGCCCCTCGGGATGCTTGCCCTCGCGACCCAGCATCGCCATCAGCTCGGCGTCGCTGCGCCCGCGGGTGCGGTGCTCGAGCTTCTCCGCCTCGTCGAGTGCCGCGCGCATCTGGGCGAAGGTCCAGCCCTCGGGGACGGTCAGCGGGTAGGTGACCACCTCGTGGCGGTCCAGCAGCCCGAGCATCTCCCGGCCGGTCATCTCCGGGGTCAGGCGATACTCGCCCGGGCGCAGGTCGGGCACCGCCTCGGGCTCGAGCCGCGTCAACAGGCGATAGGCCCAGGCGTCGGCGATGACGCCCTGTTCGGCGAGCTCGGCGACCACCCGGTGGAAGCCCGCCCCGGCCGGCACCTCGTAGAGGGTCGGCGAGGCGATATCCAGCGGTGCCTCGAGCCGGGCCTGCCAGTAGCGGTACCCCCCGCCCAGGGCCAGGGCCAGCAGGATCACCAGCAGCGGCAGGAGCTTGATCACACGGGGCATGCGTTGTCCTCGTTCACTCGGTTGAATCGCCCGGACGGCGCGGGTAGCCCAGCAGCCCGTGGGCCTCGGCCTGGAGGGCCCGGTGGCGGACGCCCGGCGACCAGCGGGCCAGCGGGCGCCCCTCGGCATCGTCGAGGCGGATCAGCGGCCAGACGCCCTGTACGGAGTTGCCCAGGCACACGGCCTCGCTGCTCGCCAGCACCTCGGGGAAGGCGTCCACCTCGCGGAGGTCCAGGCGGGCCAGCAGTGCCTCGCGCAGGGTGCCGGCCACGCCACAGCGGTGCAGGCGGGGGGTCTCCCAGCGCCCCTCGCGCCACCAGAACAGGTTCATGCAGGTGGCCTCCACCAGCCGCCCCTCGGCGTCGCTGAGCAGGCCCTCGGCGATCTCGGGATCGGACCACTCGGCCCGGGCCAGCACGTTCTCCAGCCGGTTGAGGTGCTTGAGGCCGGCGAGGCGCGGCTGGATCGCCAGGGCGAGATGGCAGTGGCGGACCCGCACGCCTCCCCAGCGCGACGGCGAGGGCGAAAACGGCGCGGCCTGCCAGCGCAGGCGAGGCGTCGGGACGTCGGGGGGCAGATAGCCGCGCCCGCCACTGCCGCGGGTCAGCACCAGCTTGAGCACCCGCAGGCCCTCGCCGACGCGGGCCGGGAGGGCGTCGAGGGTCGCCCGGGCCGGCAACGCGATGCCCAGCGCCTCGCCGCCCCGGGCCAGCCGCGCCAGGTGCTGCTCCCACAGCAGCGGCACGCCATCGCGCACCAGCACGGTCTCGAAGAGGCCGTCGCCATAGGCCAGCCCCCGGTCGTCGAGGGGGACGCCCTCGCCGGGAACGGGCTGTACCGGCATCCCGCTCACACCCTGGAGAAGACCAGGGTGCCGTTGGTGCCACCGAAGCCGAAGGAGTTCGACAGGCTGACGTCGATCTGCATCTCCCGGGCGGCATGGGGTACGTAGTCCAGCACGCAGCCTTCCTGGGGGTTGTCGAGATTGATGGTCGGCGGCGCCACCTGGTCGCGGATGGCCAGCACGCTGAAGACCGCCTCGACGGCCCCGGCGGCCCCGAGCAGGTGGCCGATCATCGACTTGGTGGAACTCACCGCCACGTCCCGGGCCGCATCGCCCAGGACCCGCTCGACCGCCCGGCTCTCGGCCAGGTCACCGGCCGGCGTGGAGGTGCCATGGGCATTGATGTAGTCCACGGCCGCCGGATCGAGGCCGGCATCGCGGATGGCATTGCTCATGGACATGGCGGCACCCCGGCCATCTTCCGGCGGCGCGGTCATGTGATAGGCGTCGTCGCTCATGCCGAAGCCGGTGAGCTCGGCGTAGATGGTCGCGCCCCGGGCCTGGGCATGCTCGAGTTCCTCGAGCACCATGACGCCGGCACCGTCGGAGAGCACGAAGCCGTCGCGGTCTCGATCCCAGGGGCGGCTGGCCGCCGCGGGATCGTCGTTGCGCGTGGACAGCGCCCGCGCCGCGGAGAAGCCGCCCAGCCCCAGCGGCGTGGTGGCCATCTCGGCGCCACCGCAGACCATCACGTCGGCGTCACCGTAGGCGATGGTGCGGGCACTGTAGCCGATGTTGTGGGTACCCGTGGTGCAGGCCGTGGTGATGGCGATGTTGGGCCCGCAAAAGCCGTGCTGGATGGCCAGGTTGCCCGAGATCATGTTGATGATCGAGCCCGGCACGAAGAACGGCGAGATGCGCCGCGCGCCGCCCCTCTGCAGGGCGCTGTGGTTGTGCTCGATCATCGGCAGGCCGCCGATGCCGGAGCCGATGGCCACGCCGATGCGGTGGGCGTTGTCCTCGGTGCACTCGATGCCGGCATCGCTGATCGCCTGGGCACCGGCGGCCACCCCGTACTGGATGAACAGGTCCATCTTCCTGGCATCCTTGGGGTTCAGGTAGGGGCTGATGTCGAAATCCTTCACCGAGCCACCGAAACGGGTATTGAAGCCACTGGCATCGAAGTGCTCGATGGGGGCGATACCGCTCTTGCCGGCCAGAATGTTGCTCCAGCTCTCATCGACGGTGTTCCCCACTGGCGTGACCAGGCCCAGCCCGGTCACTACAACCCTTCTACGAGCCATCAGCTTTCCTCCAGACATCCGTAGTGACACGACCCTCGACGGGCCTTCGTTGCGCGCATTATACCCGAGTCCACCCTCGCTGTGACCGACGAAGGACAGCCCCATAGCACGAGAGCCGCCCTGCGCGGCAGGACGGCTCTCACCGGGGCTCGCTGCCCCGGATACACCTCAGCAAGCGGTGTCGAGCACCCTTACTGGTGGGTGTTGACGTAATCGATGGCTTCCTGAACGGTGGTGATCTTCTCGGCTTCCTCGTCGGGGATTTCGGTGTCGAATTCCTCTTCGAGCGCCATCACCAGCTCGACGGTATCCAGGGAATCGGCGCCGAGGTCTTCGGTGAATGAAGAAGAGTTCTGGATGTCTTCTTCCTTGACGTTCAGGCGCTCGGCCACAACCTTCTTCACGCGCTCTTCGATGGTGCTCATTATGACGTACTCCAGTCGTTCACGTTAGCCGTTCTGATCCAGCCGTTTCAAATCCGCGAGCCATAAGCTGCGGGGTAGTTTATAGACCGCTCTGGGTCGACGCAACCGCCGCATGACGCGGCATTACCGCATGTTCATGCCGCCATTGACGTGCAATGTTTCGCCGGTGATGTAGCCGGCCGCCTCGCTCGTCAGGAAGCCCACCGCGGCGGCGATCTCCTCGGGCTGGCCGAGACGCGACAGCGGGATCTGGCCGAGCAGGGCCTGGCGCTGCTCCTCCGGCAGGGACTCGGTCATGTCGGTGGCGATGAACCCCGGGGCCACGGCATTGACGGTGATGGCGCGGGATGCCACCTCGCGGGCCAGGGCCCGGCTGAAGCCTTCCATACCGGCCTTGGCCGCCGCATAATTGGCCTGGCCCAGGTTGCCCATGGTCGCCACCACCGAGCTGATCGACACGATACGGCCGAAACGGGCCCGGGTCATGCCGCGCAGGCAGGCCTTGCTGACCCGGTAGACCGATTTCAGGTTGGCATCCATGACCGCGTCCCACTCGTCTTCCTTCATGCGCATGAGCAGGTTGTCGCGGGTGATGCCGGCGTTGTTGACCAGGATGGTCGGCGCGCCGAACTCCTCGCCGACGGCCTTGACCAGGGCATCCACGCTGGCCTGGTCGGTGACGTCCAGGCGGCGCCCCGCCCCCTCGAAGCCCTGGGCCTTGAGGTCGGCATCGATACGCTCGGCCCCGGCATCGCTGGTGGCGGTGCCGATCACGATGCGTCCCTGGCGACCCAGTTCATGGGCGATGGCGCGGCCGATGCCGCGACTGGCCCCGGTGATCAGGGCGACTCTACGCTCGGTTGTCATGCTCTCTTCCGTTCCGTTCTCGTCCAGGAGATGGGTCAGCCGTTGGCCGACGGTGACAGGCCGGCCGCTTCATGGGCCAGCTCCAGAGCCGCCAAGAGGCTGTCGGGATCGTTGACCGACAGCCCCCGGCTGCCCCGGGCGATACGCTTGTTGAGCCCGGTGAGCACCTTGCCCGGCCCGCACTCGATGAACACCTCGGCGCCCTGGGCGGACATTGCCTCGATGCACGAGGTCCAGCGCACCGGCTGGTAGAGCTGCTCGATCAGGCGCGTGCGCAGCGTCTCGACGTCGGCATGGGCCTCGGCGTCGACATTCTGGACCACGGTATAGCGCGGCGGCCGCAGCTCGATGCGGTCCATGGCCTCGGCCAGACGCTCGGCGGCCGGCCGCATCAGGTCGCAATGCGACGGCACCGACACCGGCAGGGGCATGGCGCGCTTGGCCCCGGCCGCCTGGCAGGCGGCGATGGCGCGCTCCACGGCGGCCTTGCTGCCGGCGATGACCACCTGCCCGGGGGCATTGTAGTTGACCGCCGCCACCACGTCGCCTTCGGCGGCCTGGGCACAGGCCTGCTCCACGGCGGCGTCGTCGAGGCCGAGGATGGCGGCCATGGCGCCCTCGCCCATGGGCACGGCCGCCTGCATCGCCTCGCCACGCAGCTTGACCAGCCGCACCCCGTCGGCGAAGGGCAAGGCACCGGCGCAGACCATGGCGCTGTATTCGCCCAGGCTGTGCCCGGCCATGGCCCCGGGGCGCGGCCCCTCGAGCTCCTGCCAGACGCGCCAGATCGCCACGCTGGCCGTCAGCAGCGCCGGCTGGGTACAGGCCGTGGCATTGAGCGCCTCGGCGGGGCCTTCCTGGACCACCTGCCAGAGGTCATAGCCCAGCGCATCGGCGGCCTCCTCGAAGGTCGCGCCCACCACGCTGTAGCGTTCCGCCAGCTCGCGCAGCATGCCGATCTGCTGGGAGCCCTGCCCGGGGAAGATGAGGGCAAGGGGTTGTGTCATGTCGATCACCTTTGCTCTTGTTGGCTTGCATCGTCCCCGGCCGCGTCCGTGACGCTCGGGGCAATGATCCTGGATCCGCTGTCGACTCGACCGTCGACGACGGCCGAGTCGACGGCGGACCGCCGGTGGTCGAGCTCCATGGCGAGCCGGCCCGGCAGGCCATGGCGAACCTCCTGCACCGCCCGCGCCACCGCGAAGTGGAACCCCGCGGCATCGGCGCTGCCGTGACTCTTGACGACGATGCCCGCCAGCCCCAGCAGGCTGGCGCCGTTATAGCGCACCGGGTCCAGCTCCCGGCGCAGGCGAGCCAGGGCAGGCCTGGCCAGCAGGCCGACCAGCCGGCTGGACCAGTGGGCCTCGAAGGTCGCCTGCACCCGGCGCACCAGCATCCGCGCCAGGCCCTCGCTGGCCTTGAGCACGGCATTGCCGACGAAGCCGTCGCAGACCACGACATCGACCTCGCCGGAGAAGATGCCGTCGCCCTCGATGAAGCCGAGATAGTTCAGCCCCTCGAGCCGCCGCAAGGCCTCGTCCGCGCGCTGCACGCTGGCGGTCCCCTTGGTGCCCTCCACCCCGATGTTGAGCAGGGCGACGCGCGGATGCGCGAGACCGTCGACATGGCGCGCCATGACTTCGCCCATCAGGGCGAAGTCGACCAGGCGGGCCGCCTCGACATCGACGTTGGCGCCGAGGTCGAGCAGGTAGCAGCGCCCCTCCTCGCGGGTCGGGATGGCCGTGCTGATCGCCGGACGCGGCACGCCGCCGACCGTCCCCAGCGCCCGCCGGGCCAGGGCCATGAGGGCACCGGTGTTGCCGGCACTGACACCGGCCTCTGCCCCGCCCGCGGCGAGGCAGTCGAGCATGGCGGCCATGCTGGTGTCGCGGCCGTGGCGCAGGACCTGGGCGGGACGCTGGTCCTCGCGCACCACGGCCGGCGCGTCCTCGACCCACAGATGCGACGACGCCGCGGCCAGTGGCCGCGGCAGCCGGGAGATCTCCTCGTCCAACTGACGGGCAGGGCCGAACAGCCGGATCTCGAGATCGGGGTCGGCCATGACGGCACTGGCGGCGCCTACCACGGTGGCGCGGGGACCCAGATCCCCGCCCATGGCATCCACGGCTATCCGCATGTCAGCGGCCAGGCGTCACGGCAAAGGGGTCGTCGTCGCCTCAGGCGTCGACGACCTTGCGACCGCGATAGAAGCCGTCCGGGGAGACATGGTGACGCAGGTGAGTGGTACCGGTCTCCTTGTCCTGGGACAGCGCCTGGCCGGTCAGGGCGTCGTGGCTGCGACGCATGCCGCGCTTGGAACGGGTCTTGCGGTTCTGTTGAACTGCCATGAGATATCACTCCAGGTGAATCGATGAGTATCAGGTTTTGCCCTTGAGGTGCTTGAGCACATCGAAGGGACTCTTGGAGGGCGCGCCCGACGCGTCGGAGCCCGCCCCGCTGCTCAGCTGGTCGCGCGAGACCGCGCAATCGGCCTCGTCGTGGTAAACCACCTGGGGCAGGCTGAGGATGAGCTCATCCTCGACCACTCCCAGCAGGTTCAGCTGTTCGTTCTCCACCAGCACCGGCTCGTGGGTGCTCGGCAGGTCGGCCGCCAAGGCGTCGCTGGTGACCATGCCCAGCAGGAAGTCGCTGGCGACGTCCTGGGCCATGGGCGACAGGCAGCGGCGACAGGGCAGCTGCAGCTCGGCCTCGAGATGACCGCTGATCACTCGACGCCCCTGGGCATCGATGGTGAAGTCCAGCCACACCCGGGCGTCACCCTGCTGCGCCCCGACTTCCTCGGCAAGCCGCGGCAGGTCGGCCAGCGCAATCAGGCCTTCGAGATGTTCGGCATGCGCGGCGAGCTTGTAAGGCTCGACCCTGCCTGGGAGTCGTGAGGTCAACATAGGCGCGCAATGATAGGCACTCCCCCTGCCCCTGTCAAAGCCACCGTGATTCGCGGTTACAATGCCCGCGGGGCGCAGGGTTGCGCCCTCGCCACAGCGGCGTTCGACCACCTTTGGAGGACCTCCCATGCCACGCCTGGTGCTCGCCTCGGGCTCCCGCTTCCGCCGCCAACTGCTCGACCGGCTGGAGATTCCCTACGCCTGGGACAGTCCCGCCATCGACGAGGCGCCCCGCCCCGGGGAATCCCCCCGGGCGCTGGTGCACCGCCTGTCCCTGGCCAAGGCCGAACGGCTGGCCGCCGACTGGCCGGACCACCTGATCATCGGCTCCGACCAGGTCGCGGTCTTCGACGGCGAGGCGCTGGGCAAGCCTGCCGACGAGGCCGCCGCCCGCGCCCAGCTGGCCCGCTTCTCGGGGCGCCGGGTCAGCTTTTTGACCGGACTGGCGCTGATCGACACGCGCCACGCCAGCCACCGGGTCTGCCACGAGCGCTACGACGTGATCTTCCGACCGCTGAGCGAGGCCGAGATTGCCCGCTACGTGGCCCGGGAGCGCCCCCTGGACGCCGCCGGCAGCTTCCATATGGAAGGGCTCGGCATCAGCCTGTTCGAGCGCCTCGAGGGCGACGACCCCAACACCCTGATCGGCCTGCCGCTGATCCGGCTGTGCCAGCTGCTGCGCGAGGCCGGGCTGGACCCGCTCGGACCACGCTGAGCTGCGGGCCGCGGGCCAACCATCAACTGCCCGACGCTCGTGGCCCGTGGCCCGTGGCCCGTGGCCCGTGGCTAATAGAGCTGATAGCGCAGCGGCGAGTCGGCCCGCGGCACGCCGACCCATTCGGCGACGACGCGCCCGAAGCGCCGTGTCAGCCGCTCGAAGGGATCGAGCCGCGGTGTGTAGTCCTTGACCCGCGGCGTCTCGAGGCGCGCCCGGGCGATACCGTCGAGGCTGTCGAGGTCATCCACCAGCCCCAGCGCACGGGCCTGTTCACCGGTCCAGATCAGGCCACTGAACAGCCGCTCGTCATCGACCAGCCGCTGGCCCCGGCCGGCCTTGACGTCCTCGATGAACTGGCGATGGGTGGTAGCCAGCACCTCCTGCCAGAACGCCCGCTGATCGGCCGAGATGTCCGAGAAGGGGTCGAGGAAGGCCTTGTTGTCGCCGGCCGTGAAGACCCGTCGCTCCACGCCGAGCCGGTCGATGGCCTCCTCGAGGCCGAAACCGGCGTGGATCACCCCGATGGAACCGACCAGGCTGGCCGGGGCGGCGACGATCTCGTCCGCCGCCGCGGCGATATAGTAGGCACCACTGGCACCGATATCCTCGATCACCGCGATGATCGGCTTGTCGCCCTGCTCGCGCAGGCGCATCAGCTCGTCATGGATGCGCTGGGACTGGACCGGACTGCCGCCGGGACTGTCGATATGCAGCACCACCGCCTCGGCCCCGGGCGCCTTCCAGGCCCGCTCGACCCCGTCGAGGATCCGCTCGGCGTTGGCCGGGGATTCGCGGTCGATGACGCCCTCCACGCGCACCACCCCCAGGTGCGGCCCCTCCGCCGCCACCGGCCCCGGCACCAGGAAGAGCCCATAGAGGGTGGTGGCCAGCGAGGCCAGGATCAGCAGGATGAAGAAGAAGCGGAAGAACAGCTTCCAGCGCCGCGAGCGCCGCTGCTCGGTGAGCACCCCGTCGATCCAGCGGTCGAGCATCGCCTGCTGGGCGAGGCGCCGGCGCTCGCGCAGCGTCTCGGCATCCTCCGCCGCCCCGTCCGGCGCCGGCTGACCGCCCCTTGCCTGGCGCGCCTGCTCGGCGGTGAGCTCGGGGCCCCGGGTCCACTTGTCGTCGTGTCGATCGTCGGCCATGAAATGCTTGCCTCCCTGCCGCCGCTCAGGCGTGCAGCCAGTCGATGAGTTCGGGAAAGGCCTCGGCGGTGAACACCGGTCGGCTCGCCGCCAGGCGCTTCGGGACATGCACGCCGTAGGTCACGGCCACGCGATCCATCCCCAGGGCCCGGGCCATCTCCAGGTCGTATTCGGTGTCGCCGATCATCACCGCCTCCTCCACCGCCACGCCGAGCTCCTCCAGCAGCTCCTGCAGCATCTGGGGGTGGGGCTTGGAGCGGGTCTCGTCGGCGGTGCGGCTGGCATGGAACCAGTGGCCACAACTGCGTTCATGAAAGACTCGGTCGAGCCCCCGCCGGCTCTTGCCGGTGGCCACCGCCAGGCGGGTCGTATCATGGGCACGCAGCCGATCCAGACCTTCGGCGACCCCGGGATAGAAGGGCATCGGGGTGACGTCCCCCTCGACGAAGTGGTAGGCGTAGCGGCCTCGCAGCGCCTCGGCACGCTCGGGGTCGATACCCGGGCAGAGCCGCGCGATGGCCTCGGGCAGGCCCAGGCCGATGATATCTCGCACCTCGTCCTCGCCGAACTCCCCCCAGCCGATGTCGCGCCCCGCGGCCTGCATGCAGGCGACGATGCGGGCCACGGAATCCATCAGGGTGCCGTCCCAGTCGAAGATCATCAAACGATAGCGCATGGGCATCCCCTCAGCGGTCCTGGCGGGCACGGCCGAGCACCGCGTCGAGTTCCTCGCCCAAGGGGGCGCGGATTTTCACGGGCCTGCCGCTGGTCGGCTCGGGAAAGGTCAGCGCGGCGGCATGCAGGAAGAGCCGCGACAGCCGCAGCCGGGCGGCGAGACGCCCGCCCTCCCGGGTGCCGTACTTGTCGTCGCCGAGCAGCGGATGGCCGGCATGGGCGGCATGCACGCGGATCTGGTGGGTACGGCCGGTGATCGGCTCCGCCTCGACCAGGGTCGCGCCGGCGAAGGCCTCGCGCACCGCGAAGCGGGTCCGGGCCACCTTGCCGGCCGGATCCACCCGCACCCGCCGCTCGCCGTTGCCGGCGTCGAAGCGATCCAGCCGCGCGCTGACGAAGTCGCGCCGCGCCGGCCAGCGTCCGGCCACCAGCGCCAGGTACTGCTTGGTCATCTCGTGACGCTTGAGGGCATTGTTCAGGGTCAGCAGGGCGGAACGCGACTTCGCCAGCAGCAGGCAGCCCGAGGTATCACGATCGAGACGATGCACCAGCTCGAGGAAGTCCAGATCCTCGCGAACCTGGCGCAGGGCCTCGATCAGGCCGATCTTGACCCCGCTGCCGCCGTGCACGGCGAGCCCCGAGGGCTTGTTGATCACCAGCCAGTCGCGGCCTTCCAGCAGCACGCTGCCGGCCAGCAGGTTGCGCAGGTTGTCGCTGACCTCGCGCACCGCCTCCCGGGGAGCCAGCCGCAGCGGCGGGATACGCACCACATCCCCCAGCGCCAGCCGGGTGTCGGCCTTGACGCGTTTCTTGTTCACGCGCACCTCGCCCTTGCGCACGATGCGGTAGATCAGCGCCCGGGGCGCTCCCTTCATGCGCGTCATCAGGAAGTTGTCGACCCGCTGACCCACCTGGCCCTCGGTCACTTCCACCCACTGTACTTCGCGGCCCTCGGCCATGCCGACACTCCACTGGCAACCTGCGGAAAAGCCGCATTCTATCGCAGTGCGCGCCATCCTGCCGCCCAATTGCCGGTCACCCCCTTTACTGTTATATTGCCAACTCGCTCCAGTGGGTCGACTCTGGCCCGTTAGAGCGCCTGCACGACAGACACGCAGGCCGGAGCGAAAAGATCAGGCCGCGACGACACTCGCCGATTCGAGGTCCCGCCGCCGACAAGCAAGCGATACAACGCCACGCCCGCCCCGCCCCGATGAACGGGCGGCGATCACGGGATACGTACAACATCGTGCCGGAGGCCGGCGTTGGCGAATCGATGAATGCCAGGTGTTGGCGGTGACCGCAGGGCCGGATGGGCGAAGACCCGCCGAGACATGTCCTGCCTCCGCCCCGTACTCAACATGATCATGCCGTGCCGGGCGGCCTCCACCGGAGCCCCGACACGGCCGGGCGCAGTTCCGCATCCGCGACATGCGCTGAGCACAAGCACGCAGCACCCAGCGGTTCGCCTTCGCCGACGCACGGAAGCCTCTCGGGCTTGACCGATCGCCGTGAGAGGCCTGGATTTCGAGACAAGTTTGGCGATCCCGGAGACGAATAGCACGCTATTGAACAGCCGGAATCGCACGACATTGGCCGGAAACCGGGCCTCGCCACCGGTCGGCATCAGGTGAGAGAGGCTCCCTGGGCGCCCACCGGCGCGTCCATTTTGCGAGACGACATGAAACGGATGCTCATCAACGCGACCCAGCCCGAAGAGCTGCGCGTCGCCCTGGTCGATGGACAACGCCTCTACGACCTGGACATCGAATCCGGTGCCCGGGAGCAGAAGAAAGCCAACATCTATCGCGGCAAGATCACCCGCGTGGAACCCTCCCTCGAAGCCGCCTTCGTCGACTTCGGCGCCGACCGCCACGGCTTCCTCCCCCTCAAGGAAATCTCCCGCGAGTACTTCGTCAAGGAGCCCTCGGGCCGCCCCAGCATCAAGGAAGTGCTCAAGGAAGGCCAGGAAGTCATCGTCCAGGTCGACAAGGAGGAGCGTGGCAACAAGGGCGCGGCCCTGACCACCTTCATCAGCCTGGCCGGCCGTTTCCTGGTGCTGATGCCGAACAACGCCCGCGCCGGCGGCATCTCCCGGCGCATCGAGGGCGAGGAACGCAGCCAGCTCAAGGAAGCCATGAGCCAGCTGACCGTGCCCGACAAGATGGGCCTGATCGTGCGCACCGCCGGCATCGGCCGCTCCACCGAGGAACTGCAGTGGGACCTCGACTACCTGGTGCAGGTCTGGGAGTCGATCACCGAGGAGGCCGGCAAGCACCCCGCTCCCTTCCTGATCTACCGGGAATCCAACGTCATCATCCGCGCCATGCGCGACTACCTGCGCCAGGACATCGGCGAGGTACTGATCGACAGCGAGCAGGTGCATCAGGAGGCCCTGGCCTTCATCCGCCAGGTGATGCCCTCCTACCAGCAGAAGATCAAGCGCTACGCCGATGAGGTGCCGCTGTTTTCGCGCTTCCAGATCGAATCCCAGATCGAGACCGCCTACGAGCGCGAGGTCAAGCTGCCGTCCGGCGGGTCCATCGTCATCGACCACACCGAGGCGCTGGTCTCCATCGACATCAACTCGGCCCGGGCCACCCGCGGCAGCGATATCGAGGAGACCGCGCTGCAGACCAACAGCGAGGCCGCCGACGAGATCGCCCGCCAACTGCGCCTGCGCGATATCGGCGGCCTGGTGGTCATCGACTTCATCGACATGAGCCCGGCGCGCAACCAGCGCGAGGTCGAGAACCGCATGCGCGATGCCCTCAAGCTCGATCGCGCCCGGGTGCAGATCGGCCGCATCTCGCGCTTCGGCCTGATGGAGATGTCCCGCCAGCGTCTGCGCCCCTCCCTGGGCGAGACCAGCGGCGTGGTCTGCCCGCGCTGCGACGGCCAGGGCACCATCCGCGACGTGCGCTCCCTCTCACTGTCGGTCATGCGCCTCCTCGAGGAGGAGGCCATGAAGGAGCGCAGCGCCCAGATCCGCGCCATCCTGCCGGTGCCGGTGGCCACCTACCTGCTCAACGAGAAGCGCAGCGTGCTGGCCGAGATCGAGCGCCGTCAGGGCGTGCGGGTGGTGCTGTTGCCCAACCCGGACATGGACACCCCCCACTACGACGTGCAGCGCCTGCGTGACGACCATGTCGACGAGGAAGGCACGGCCAGCCTGTCCAGCTTCGAGCTGCCCACCGAGACCGAGATCGGCAAGGAGCCCGAGGCGGCCTTCGGCAAGCCGGTCAAGCGGGACGAGGCGGCGGTCAAGACCGTGGTCCACCACGAGCCGGCGCCCGCCTCGCTGCAGCAGGAGGCCCCCGCCAAGGTGGCCGACGAGACACCCGCCGCGGCCGTGAAACCGGCCCCGGCGGCGCCCCCCGCCCCGGCCACCCGGGAAGGCGTGCTGGGTCGCCTGGTGAAGGGCTTCACCCGCCTGCTCGGCGGCGAGGAAGCCAGCGGACCGTCGGCGGCCCAGCCGACCACGCCGCGCCAGAGCGAGGAGCGCACGGCTCGCGATTCCCGCCCGTCCGGCGCTGCCCGGGAGCGTGACGACAAGGCCTCCGGCGGCAACGGCCGCCAGCGGCAGCGTCGTGGCCAGCGCGGCGAGGGTGGCCGCGACGACAGCCGGGCACCCAAGGGGCGTCAGGCCACCGAGGACCGGCCGGACCAGGCGGAGAGCCAGGGCCGCGGCAACCGCGGTGGCCGCGGCCGTCGCCAGGATGACGGCCGCAAGCCCCAGGAGGCTCGCAAGGGTCAGGATGGTCGCGGCAAGTCCCAGGATACCCGCAAGCCCCAGGACACCGCCGGGGAGCGCGGCAAGGCCGACACCGCGGCCACCTCGACGTCCCAGAAGACCGAGGCACCGGTAGAGGCCTCCGCCGCGGATGCCAAGCCCAAGCGCACGCGTAACAACCCGCGTCAGCGCAGCCGCCAGCATGCGCTGAACCCCCAGGCCGAGGCCGAGCAACAGCGCCTGCAGGCCGAGGCTGCCCAGGCCGCGACCGGCGAGGCCGAGGCCCAGGCCGAAGCTCAGGCCAAGTCACAGCCCCAGGCGGACGCCAAGGCCGAGCCCAAGGCAGAGGCCCAGCCGGAAGCTCAGGCCAAGGCGCAGCCCCAGGCGGACGTCAAGGCCGAGCCCGAGGCAGGGGCCCAGCCGGAGGCTCAGGCCAAGCCGCAGCCCCAGGCGGACGCCAAGGCCGAGCCCAAGGCAGGGGCCCAGCCGGAGGCTCAGGCCAAGCCGCAGCCCCGGACGGACGCCAAGGCCGAGAAGCCCAAGGCAGGGGCCCAGCCGGAGACTCAGGCCAAGGCGCAGCCCCAGGCGGACGCCAAGGCCGAGCCCAAGGCAGGGGCCCAGCCGGAGGCTCAGGCCAAGCCGCAGCCCCGGACGGACGCCGAAGGCGAGACCAAGCCCAAGGCAGAAGCCCAGCCGGAGGCTCAGGCCAAGCCGCAGCCCAGGACGGACGCCAAGGCCGAGAAGCCCAAGGCAGAGGCCCAGCCGGAGACTCAGGCCAAGCCGCAGCCCCGGACGGAAGCCGAAGGCGAGACCAAGCCCAAGGCAGAAGCCCAGCCGGAGGCTCAGGCCAAGCCGCAGCCCCAGGCGGACGCCGAAGGCGAGACCAAGCCCAAGGCAGAGGCCCAACCGGAGGCTCAGGCCAAGCCGCAGCCCCAGGCGGACGCCAAAGGCGAGACCAAGCCCAAGGCAGAGGCCCAGCCGGAGGCTCAGGCCAAGCCGCAGCCCCGGACGGACGCCAAAGGCGAGACCAAGCCCAAGGCAGAAGCCCAGCCGGAGGCTCAGGCCAAGCCGCAGCCCCAGGCGGACGCCAAGGCCGAGAAGCCCGAGCCCAAGACAGAGGCCAAGGCGCAGCCCCGGACGGACGCCAAAGGCGAGCCCAAGGCAGAGGCCCAACCGGAAGCCCAGACCGAGTCAAAGGCCAGGCAAGAGCCCAAGCCGGAAGCCAAGCCCGAGCCCAAGGCAGAAGCCAAGGCCGAGAAACCCGAGCCCCAGGCCGAGTCCCAGCCGAAACCTCAGGCCGAGGCCAAGAGCGAGGAAACGCCGACCACGCGTCGCCGCCGTCGCCGCGCCCATAACGACCCGCGGGAGATCCGCCGGCGCGAGCAGGAGGCGAAACGCCAGGAGGGCAACAAGGGCTGAGCGCGGCCCTGTCCGACGATGAAAACGCCCGTGGCCAAGGCCACGGGCGTTTGTCGTTCCAGGGCGGCGTTGTCGCCTCGCGTCGTCGACGCGGCCGCCGTGGCTAGCCGGCGAGAGCCTCGGCCCGGCGCGGCTCGCGCTCGAGCGCGATACCGAAGCGCCCCTGCACCTCGGCGGCCACGGCGCCGGCAAAGCGCAGCAGTTCCTCGGCACTGCCCCCGCCGTGATGCACCAGGACCAGTGCCTGACGGTCGTGGACCCCGAAGTGTCCCCGGCGCCAGCCCTTGAGGCCGCAGCGGTCGATCAGCCAGCCGGCGGCGAGCTTGACCCCGCCCCCCGGCTGGGGAAAGTGCGGCAGGTCGGGGTGGGCCTGCAGCAGGCGCTCGGCCGCGGCCGGCGACACCACCGGGTTCTTGAAGAAGCTGCCGGCATTGCCCAGCGTGGCGGGATCGGGCAGTTTCTCGCGACGCACGGCGCAGACCGCCTCGGCCACGCCGAGGGGCGTCGGCGCGGCACCGACCCGGCTCGCCAGATCGCCGTATGCCAGGCGGGGAGCCGCTCGACGCGACAGGCGCATGACCAGCCGGGTGATCACTACCCGCCCCGCCAGGGCCCCCTTGAAGACGCTGTCACGATAGCCGAACGCACAGTCCTCGGGGGCCAGGACGGCCTCGCCGCCCTCGTCGAGATGGACCAGGTGCACGGCCTCGAGCACGTCGCAGAGCTCCACGCCATAGGCGCCGATGTTCTGGATCGGTGCCGCGCCGCAATGCCCCGGGATCAGCGCCAGGTTCTCCAGGCCCCAGAGGCCGCGTCGGGCCAGGGCCATGACCAGCTCGTGCCAGACCACGCCGGCCTCGGCATGCACCCTGACCTCGTCGCCGCCGTCGTCCTCGAGCCACCACTCGGCCATGGCGGGACGCAGCACCAGGCCGGGGAGGCGTGCGGGAAGGATCAGGTTACTGCCGCCGCCGAGCAGCAGGGTCGGCCAGGCGCGGGCCCGGGCCGTGCCCAGCGCCTCGCGCAGTTGGGGCAGGGTCCGCGGCGCCGCGACACGCTCGGCGACACAGGGCAGCCCCAGGGTATTGGCCCCGGCGAGATCGACCTCGTGCTGCAGCACGAGGCTCAAGAGTCGCCCTCCAGGCGCCGGCGCAGCGCCGCCACCAGTCCCAGGGATGCCGCCTCCACCAGGTCCAGCACCTCCTCGAAGCCCTGGTCACCGCCATAGTAGGGGTCGGGGACCGCACGGTCCCGAAGGCCGGCGAAGTCCAGGAAAAGCCCCACATGGGCCTCGCTTTCGGCGGGTCGTTGCGCCTTCAGGGCCGCGAGGTTGTCCTGGTCCATGGCCAGCAGATAGTCGAAGCGTGCGAAGTCGTCCGCCGCCAGCTGGCGGGCTCGCAGGGCGGAGAGGTCGAGGCCGCGTTCGGCGGCCGCCAGCTGGGCGCGGGGATCCGGTGCCTTGCCCACGTGCCAGGGACCGATGCCGCAGGAATCGACCTCGACGCGCGCAGAGAGGCCCGCCTCGTCGAGGTGGCGCCGGAACATGCCCTCGGCGGTGGGCGACCGACAGATGTTGCCGAGACAGACGAAGAGCACGCGCATCACCGACCTCCCCCGGCGGTCCGTACCGCCTCGCGAACCCGCTCCAGGTCCTCGGCGGTATCGACGCCGGCCGGATGCGGCTGGCTCGCCAGGGCGACCTGGATGGCATGGCCATGGTGCAGGGCACGCAGCTGCTCGAGCTGCTCGAGCCGCTCGAGAGGGGATGGCGACCAGTCCCGGTACTCGGCGAGGAAGCCGACGCGATAGGCGTAGAGGCCGATATGGCGCAGCCAGGCATCGGTCTCGAGCCACTCGGGCCGGGAGGCGAAGGCGTCGCGGTCCCAGGGGATGGGCGCCCGGGAGAAGTACAGCGCGCGTCCCGACAGGGCCCGGACCACCTTCACCGCATTGGCGTTGAAGAGCGTCTCGACGTCGCCGATGGGCTCCGCCAGGGTGGCGATCGAGGCACCGGGATCGGCGAACAGGCGACTCGCCACCTGGTCGATCAACGCCGGCGGCAGCAGCGGCTCGTCGCCCTGCACGTTGACCACCACCGCCTCGTCCGCCAGGCCCAGCCGCTCGGCCACCTCGGCCAGGCGGTCGGTGCCCGAGGGGTGGTCGTCGCGCGTCATCACCACCTCGGCACCATAGCCGGCCATCGCCCCGCGGATGCGCTCGTCGTCGGTGGCCACCACCACCCGGCCGGCGGCACTGGCCAGCGCCTGACGCCAGACATGGGCAACCATCGGCTCACCGGCGATCTCGAGCAGCGGCTTGCCCGGCAGCCGCGTGGAGGCGAAGCGTGCCGGGATCACGGCGATGAAATCCTGCATGGGTCCTCCTCAGGCCTCGCCGTCGCGACCGGCCGACGGCGGCAGTTTCTCGTCCACGTCCAGCGCCCGGGCCTCTTCCGGCAGCATCACCGGGATGCCGTCGCGCACCGGGTAGGCCAGGCCGTCGAAGCGACAGATCAGCTCCTGGGCCTCGCGGTCGTACTTCAACTTGCCCTTGCACAGCGGGCAGACCAGCATCGCCAGCAGTTCCTTGTCCATGTGTCACGCCTCCGTGATCAGAGTCGGCGCCGCCGGTACGGCGGGCGCCCGGATGTTCATAGCGCCGCCAGGCGCGTGTCGAGCCAGTCGACGAAGCCCGGCTCGGGGGCCGCCTCGACCTCGAGGACCCAGGTGTCGGGACCGGCCAGGTCGCGGCACTTGACCGCATCCTTGGCGGTCATCACCACCGGCAGGTCATCGCCGAACGCCAGGTCCGCGGCCGTGAAGCGGTGGTGGTCGCCGAAGGGATGGGGACGCACCGCGAGTCCCAGCCCGCGCAGGGTGGCGAAGAAGCGCGCCGGTCGGCCGATGCCCGCCACGGCATGCACCTCGCCGGCGAAGGGCGGCGGCGCGACCGGTCGCCGCTCGCCGCCGGCCAGCGGCCGCCAGGCGGTCGGCGCCAGGCGCATGCCATGGTGCTCGATGGACAGGGCGCGGCGTGGCTCGCCGTTGACCACCACCGCATCCACCGAGGCGAGTCGCCCCGCCGGCTCGCGGAGCGGCCCGGCCGGCAGGCAGCGCCCGTTGCCGAGCCCCCAATGGCCGTCCACCACCAGGATCTCCAGGTCGCGCCCCAGCCCGAGATGCTGCAGGCCATCGTCGCTGAGCAGGATATCGCAGCCCTCCTCCAGCAGTCGCCGCGCCCCCCGGGGGCGATCCGGATCCACCACCACCGGCACGCCGGTCTGGTCGGCCAGCATGCGCGGCTCGTCGCCACAGGCCGCGGCCGGGGTCTCGTCGGCCAGGCACAGTGGATAGTGCGCCGAGTGACCGCCATAGCCGCGCGACAGGATGCCGGGCGACCAGCCCCGCTCCTGCAGGTGACGGGCCAGCCAGGCCACCAGCGGCGACTTGCCGGTGCCGCCGAGGGTGATGTTGCCGACCACCACTACCGGCACCGGGGCCCGCCAGACGTCCCGCCGCCCCTCGGCATAGGCCCGGGCCCGACGCTCGACGACCAGGCGATAGAGCGCCTCCAGCGGTCGCAGGGCCCGAAGCCAGGGCGAGCCGGCATAGGCCGCCTGGAGCCAGCGCCCGCCGAACCCCGCGCTCATGCCGGCTGGGGATCCTGGAACTGCAGGCGATGCAGGGCCGCATAGGCGCCGTCACGGGCCAGCAGCTCGGCATGGGGGCCCTGCTCGACGATCTCGCCCTGCTCCATCACCAGGATGCGGTCGGCCCGCTCGATGGTGGAGAGCCGGTGCGCGATGACGAAGGTGGTGCGGTCCCGGCAGACTTCCTCCAGGGCCGCCTGGATATGCCGCTCGGACTCGGTGTCCAGGGCCGAGGTGGCCTCGTCGAGGACCAGCAGGGGCGCATCCTTGAAGATCGCCCGGGCGATGGCCAGTCGCTGGCGCTGGCCGCCGGAGAGCATCACGCCGTTCTCCCCCACCACGGTGTCGTAGCCCCCGGACAGCCGTTCGATGAACTCGTGGGCGTGGGCGGCCCGCGCCGCGGCCTCGATGGCTTCCGGCGAGGCGTCATCCACCCCGTAGGCGATGTTGGCGGCGATGCTGGCGTTGAACAGGGTCACCTGCTGGGACACCAGGGCGATCCGCCGGCGCAGCGGATGCAGGCGATAGTCCTCGAGGGGCACGCCATCGACCAGGATCCGGCCGGCGGTCGGCCGATAGAACCGCGGCAGCAGGCCCATCAGGGTCGACTTGCCGCTGCCCGAGCGACCGACGATGGCGACCATCTCGCCGGGCGCCACCTCCAGGTCGATGCCCTTGAGCACCTCCGGCTGGTCCTCGCCGTAGGCGAAGCGCACGCCCTCGAAGCGCACCCGGCCCTCGAGACGCCCCGGCTCCACGGTGCCCCGATCCTCCTCGGGCGGCTGCTCCAGCAGCCCGAACAGCTCGCCGGCGGCGGCGATGCCCTTCTGGATGGTGGCGTTGATCTCGGTGAGCTGGCGGACCGGCTTGGCCATCAGCGCTGCGGCGGTGATGAAGGCGACGAACTCCCCGGGGGTCATGTCCGCCATCAGCGCCGGCGACATGGCCAGCCACACCAGGACCGCCAGCGACAACGCCACCAGCAGCTGGATCACCGGCGTGCTGGTGGCCTTGGTCAGGGCCTCCTTCATGCTCTGGCGCCGGTTGATCTCGCTGGCCCGGGCGAAGCGGGCCTTCTCGAAGGCCTCGGCGCCGTGGGTACGCACCACCCGATAGCCGGACAGCGCTTCGGAGGCCACATGGGTGACCTCGCCCATGGAGCGCTGGATGCGCCGCGAGATGCGCCGGAAGCGCTTGCTGGCGTAGCTGACCACGCCGCCGATCAGCGGGGTCACGGTCAGGAACAGCAGGGTCAGCATCCAATTGGTCCACAGCAGGTAGGCGACCAGGCCGACCACGAAGAGCCCCTCCCGCAGGAGAATGGTGATGGCCTTGGTGGCGGCGCCGGTGACCTGCTCCACGTGGTAGGTGACCCGGGAGATCAAATGGCCCGAGGAGTGCGCGTCGAAGAAGCGCCCCGGCAGGTGCAGCATGTGGTTGAAGACGTCGCAGCGCAGGGCGTGGACCAGGTTGCGGGCCACGTTGCTCATGAAGTAGGTGCCGAGGAAGGTGCCGAGGCCCCGGGCGGCGAACATGCCCACCACGAACAGCGGCAGCATCATCCGGAAGCTCGCGTCGGGGTTCTGGATGCCGTCGATCAGGCGCTTCATCATCTCGGCCAGGGCCGTGCTCGAGGCGGCGTAGATGACGTAGCCGAGGATGGCCAGGGCGAACGCCTTCCAGTGGGGCCTGACATAGCCCATCAGACGCTTGTAGAGGGTCCAGCCGGAGTGTTCGATCACGGTGTCTCCGCTTCAGTGGGTGTCGCCTCGGCGGTGGCGATGCGGACCTGCCGGATGCCCAGGGCACCGGCCCGGTCGAGGACGCGCACCACCGCGGCATGGGCGGCACGGCCATCGGCTTCCACCACCAGGCCCTGCTCCCGGGCGCGTTCGGCCTCGGCGCCCAGCGCCGAGGCCAGCTCGCCAGGCGCCAGGTCACGCTCGCCCAGCCGGTAGTCGCCGCGGGCGGTGACCACCACGGTGACCGGCGAGACCTCCGCGGCCACCCCGGTCGCGCTCTCGGGCAGCTCGAGCTCCAGCGCCTGGCGGGTCTCGAAGGTGGTCGAGACCATGAAGAAGATCAGCAGCAGGAAGACCACGTCGATCAGCGGGGTGAGGTTCACCTCCACCGGCTCGCGTCGCGTGCGGGGCACCCTCATGAGGGCTTCACCCGCGGCGCACGGCGCCCGTCGGCTTCCTGGCGCTCGTCCTCCTGGGGCTCATGGCGCTCCGCCAGGGTCAGGTCCCCCGGGTAATGCGCCAGGAACTCCACCACCTGCCCGGCCTGCTCCTCGAGGCGCACGGTGATGTCCTCCACGCGGCGCTGGAAGTAGCGATGGAACATCAGGGCGGGAATCGCCACGGTCAGGCCGGCGGCGGTGGTCACCAGGGCCCGGGAGATACCGCCGGCCAGGTCGGCGGTGCGCTCGACGCCGTCGCTGGCGACGATCACCGCGAACACCTCGATCATGCCCACCACCGTGCCCAGCAGGCCGATCAGCGGAGTGATCGAGGCGATGGTGCCGAGCGGGCTCAGGAAGCGCTCCATGTCGTGCACCACCGCGGTGGCCGCCTCCTGGAAGCGCGCCCTCACCTGCTCGTGGCCCAGGCGGGCATTGCGCAGGCCGGCCGCCAGCACCCCACCCAGGGGCGAATGGCTCTCCAGCCAGTAGAGGTTGACCTGGCCCCGGTCCACCAACGCGCAGACTTCCTGGCCGAGCCCCTGCGGGGCGATCCGCGACGCCCTCAGGGTCCACAGGCGCTCGATGACGATCACCACCGCCACGACCGAACACCCCAGCAACGGCACCATCAGCCAGCCCCCGGCGATCAGGGCCTCCATCATGTTCATATGGCGGTCACCTCCCTCGAGCCCTCACCGGTGAATATCCGGCATCGATGGGGGCGATTCTACCGCAAGGCAGCCGCCTCCGACACCGCCGCGGCGCCCGGCGGGCGGCCTTTCGGCCTCCACCACCAGGCCCTCCCGGCGACCCAGGCGCAGGGTCACCGCTCCGTCCCGGGCCGTGTTCCACAGGCAGCTGCCCGCTCCCCGGAAACGGCGGACCACCACCGGGTCGGGGTGGCCGAAGGGGTTGTCCCGGGCGGCACTGAAGATCACCTGGCGCGGCGACACCCGGCGCACGAAGCCGGCCCCGGAGCTGGTGCGGCTGCCATGGTGGCCGGCCACCAGCACCGTCACGGGGCCGTCCAGGGCGGGCAGCAGGCTGCGCTCCACCCGTCGCCCGGCATCGCCGGTGATCAGCAGGCGGTGGGGGCCGGCCGTGACCAGCAGCACGCAGGACCGGTCATTGTCCGACAGGCCCGCGACCGCCTCGGGGGGCCAGAGCACCCGGAACTCCACGCCGTCGCGTCGCCAGCGGCGCCCCGCGGAGCAAGGGGCCGTGGCGACCGGATGGGAATCCCCGACCGGCGCCAGGTAGCGGTCGACCCGGTGGTCGGCGACCAGGCCGGGGAGGCCGCCGGCATGATCCCGGTCGGCATGGCCGATGATGACGTCGTCGAAGTGCTGGCCCGGCGGCCACAGCGAGGACAGCGGCATGAAGCCGGAGCCGAAGCGCGGCCCGGTGTCGACCAGCGCGCGATAGCCGGCGGTGCGCAGGCTCACCAACTGCCCCTGGCCGACATCGTGGATGCGCACCCACAGCGTGCCGGGCGCCGGAAGCGGCGTCGCCAGCCACAGCGGCAGGGTCGCCAGCAGGCCGCTGCCGACCAGGCGCAGGCGCCGGTCCAGCCCGGGCAGGGCCCACAACAGGCTGAGCAGCCCCAGGCCGAGGGCCAGGGGCAGGATCCAGGCGGCCGGCGGATGCCACAGGGGCAGGAGCTCGACGGCCCATGACAGGGCCATGGCCAGGCCCGCCGCCAGCCTCGCGAACAGCCACCAGCAGGCGTCGCCCAGAAGCGGCACCCAGGCCAGCAGCCAGCCGGCGAGCCCCAGCGGCACCATCAGGCTGCCGACCAGCGGCACGGCGAACAGGTTGACCAGGGGGCCGGCCGGGGCGAGACGACCGAAGGCCAGCAGCACCGCCGCCGCCATCAGCGGCGCCAGCAGCAGCTGGGTGCGTCCCAGCGCCCACAGCCAGCCCCGCCAGCCGCGGGGACGCGCTCGCCCCTGCCAGACCAGGATCAGCAGTGCCACCGCGACGAACGACAGCCAGAGCCCGGGCCGCCAGATCGACAGCGGATCGACCACCACCACCAGGCCGAGCGCCAGCCACCAGGCCTGCCAGGGTCCCGGCGCATGGCGACCGCTGGCCACCCAGAGCCCCAGCAGGGTCATGATCATGGCCCGCAGCGCGGGGGGCTCGAGACCGGCGAGCCCGGCGTAGCCCACCGCCATGGCCGCGGCGAGCCACCAGGGCCATACGGCCATGCGCCAGCCCGCCGGTGCCAGGCACCAGGCCAGGGCGCGGCCCAGCCACAGCGTGAAGCCGGCCACGAGTCCCACGTGGAGCCCCGAGATCACCATCAGGTGGGTGGTGCCGCTGGCATTGAGCAGGTCCCAGTCCGCCGCCTCCAGGCGCTGGCTGGCGCCCAGCGTCAGGGCCGCCAGCCAGCGGGCCGGGCGCGGTGGCAGGTCGCGGTCGTCGAGCCATGCCAGGGCCCGCTGCCGCCAGGAGGGGGACGCCGGTACGAGTCGTCGGGGCGGCGGGGCCTGGCGCACATAGCCGGTGGCCTGGATGCCTTCCCGCCACAGCCAGGCCCGGTAGTCGAAGGCGCCCGGGTTGGCGAAGCCGCTCGGCGGTCGCAGGCGCACGACCAGCCGCCAGGTTGCGCCCGCCCGGAATGCACTGCCCGGTGGCAGGGTCCCCGCGAAGGCGCTGAGCCGGACCCGCGACAGTCCGCTGCAGGCCGGCAAGCCGGTCGCCAGGGGACGGCAGTCGCTGACCGCCATGTCCAGGCGCCACTGGCGGCCCTCCCGGGAGGCGGCCAGCAGCCGCCCCTCGAGCCGCAGGTCCTGACGGCTCAGCCCCGGGGCCAACTCACCGCCACGCACCACCAGGAGCTGGGCGGCCACCGCCAGCATGACCAGCACCAGCAGCGCCTCCCGGACGCGCCGGCCGGCCGCCAGGCCCAGCAACGCCAGGCCCAGCGCCTGGAGCAGCGCCGTCGAGGCAAGGTGGCCCGTGAGGCCGCCCCCCAGGGCGGCGAAGGCCAGGGGCATGGCCAGTCCGCAGCGCATCACATCGTCCCTGATCGGCACCATGGCACGTCCTCGTTGACGCACGGCATGGCGAGGCAGTCGGCTTGTATGGATAATAGCCCGGGTATCGAAGTCGCGAGCCCGACCCCATGCCGCGCCGAGTCCTGCAGCGCTACCTGCCCCACCCCGAGACCCTCAGGCGCCAGCGCTCCCTGCGCTTCCTGCGGCACCTGATCGGCAACCCGTCGCTATGGATGCTGTCCCGGCGCAGCGTGGCCAATGCCTTCTTCGTGGGCCTGTTCAGCGCCCTGCTGCCGATCCCCTTCCAGATGGCGGTGGCCGCCCTGGGCGCCTGGGGCCTGCGCTGCAACCTGCCGCTGTCGGTGGGCCTGGTGTGGATCACCAACCCCCTGACCATGCCACTGATCTTCTACGGCAATTACCGCCTCGGCGCCTGGGTGCTGGACCTCCCCGTCCGCGAGGTCCCCGACCGCCTGTCCACCCACTGGATCGCCGATCAGATGCTCGACATCCTCCCGGCCCTGGCGCTGGGATCGCTGATGGCCGCGGTGCTGGCGGGGCTGACGGGAAGCCTGGTGATCCGGCTGATCTGGCGCTGGCAGGTGGCGCGCAGCTGGAAGCGCCGCGCCATGCGCCGCCGTCGCTGCCAGGCCGACGAACGCGCCTGAGCGCCGGGCCCGCCGACAGCGGGCCCGGCCTGGATCAGCCCGGGTCGGACTGGGGGGAGAGGCGACCGCCGTCCAGGCGCATCACGCGGTCCTGGTGGGCGGCCAGGGCGGGGTCGTGGGTGACGATGACGAAGGCACAGGCGGCGCTGTCGGCCAGTTCGTCCATCAGCGCCAGGATGCTGGCGGCGGTGGCCTGGTCGAGGTTGCCGGTGGGCTCGTCCATCAGCACCAGGCTGGGGTCGGTGACCAGCGCCCGGGCGATGGCCACCCGCTGGCGCTCGCCGCCGGAGAGCTCGCCGGGCTTGTGATCGGCCCGGCCTTCCATGCCCACCCGGGCCAGCAGTTCCAGGGCCCGGGCCTCGGCGACCTTCTTGCGCTGCCCGCGCACGATCAGTGGCAGGGCCGCATTCTCCAGGGCAGTGAACTCCGCCAGCAGGTGGTGGAACTGGTAGACGAAGCCGATATGGCGGTTGCGGAAGCGCCCCAGCTCGGCATCGCCCATGGCCAGCAGCGACTGGTCGGCGATGCGCACCTCACCATGGGTGGGCCGGTCGAGACCGCCCAGCAGGTTGAGCAGGGTGGTCTTGCCGGAACCGGAGCTGCCGACCACGGCCACGCGCTCGCCGGCCCGTACCTGCAGCTCGAGCTCGTCGAGCACGGTGAGATCCTGGGGCCCTTCCCGGTAGATGCGGGTCAGGCCGCGACACTCCAGCATCACCTCGCCCTGCACCGGCTGCCGGTCGAGGGTCCGGGTCATGGCGGTATCATTCATAGCGCAGCACCTCGGCAGGCTGGACCCGGGCCGCACGCCAGGCCGGATAGAGGGTCGACAGGAAGGTCAGCACGAAGGCCGCGGCGATGATGTTGCCCACATCCGACCACAGCAGCTGGGAAGGCAGCTCGCTGATGAAGTAGACCCCGGCATCGAGGAAGCTGATGCCCAGCGTCGACTCGAGGAAGCCGATGAGGTCGGCGACGGTCAGTGCCAGCAGCACACCGAGGCCCACGCCCATCAGGATGCCGATCACGCCGATGGCCAATCCCTGGACCATGAAGATCCCCATGATCGAGCGGGGCGTGGCACCGATGGTGCGCAGGATGGCGATGTCGGCGTGCTTGTCGGTGACCACCATCACCAGGGTCGAGACGATGTTGAAGGCCGCCACGGCGATGATCACGGTGAGCAGCAGCGCGATCATGCGCTTCTCCATCTGGATGGCCTGGAAGAGGTTACCCCGGGTGTAGGTCCAGTCCAGGCCCCGGTACCCCGGGCCCAGGTCGTCGATGATCGCCCGGGTCACGCCACCGGCCTGGAAGAGATCGTCCAACTCCAGGCGCAGGCCACCCACGGCGTCGCCCATGCGCGCCAGGGTCTGCATGTCCTCGATGTTGGCGTAGGCCAGGCTGGCATCCAGGTCCGCACCGACGCTGAAGATGCCACTCACGGTGAAGCGCTTGAGACGGGGAAAGACGCCGGCGGGGGTGATCGAGGCCTCGGGCACCAGCAGGGTCACGCGGTCGCCCACGCCGACCCCGAGCTGGCGCGCCAGCAGCGAGCCGAGCACGATGTTCCACTCGCCCGGCGCCAAGTCCTCGAGGCTGCCCCGGCGCATGTGCTCGTCGACGATCGACACCCGGCTCTCCCACTCGGGCTCGATGCCGTTGACCAGGGCCCCCTGGTTGCGACCGCCCACCGAGAACATGCCCTGCTGCTGGATGTAGGGAGCGGCGCCGATGACATGCTCGCGCTGCGTCAGCCGCTCGGCCAGGGGTTGCCAGTCGGTCAGCCCGGACGGCACCTCGATGCGGGTGTGGGGGACCATGCCCAGCACCCGGGTGCGCAGCTCGCGGTCGAAGCCGTTCATCACGGACAGCACCAGGATCAGCACGGCCACGCCCAGGGTCAGCCCCAGCATGGAGGTCAGGGAGATGAAGGAGATGAAGTGGTTGCGACGCTTGGCGCGCACGTAGCGCAACCCGATCAGGAAAGGCAGACGGTCCAGCATATGAGCGTTCCTTGTCGGCGGGCGCTCATGGTACGGTTTTTTGCCAGGCACTGCATCGCCGTCGGGGCAGATTTGCGCGATCCTTGCATCATCCGCCCCGCCGGCCTAAATTCGCGCCTTTCATGACACGCGACGAGACCCCGCCGATGGCCAATCGCCTGCTGCCCGAATGGGCCCCCCAGGATGCCGTGCAACTCACCTGGCCCGGCCCCGCCAGCGACTGGGCGCCCCTGATGGAGCGTATCGAGGCCACCCTCGAGAGCCTGGTGATGGCCATCGGCCGCTACCAGACGGTACTGATCGCCGTGCCCGACGCGGCGACCCGCGCGCGGCTGGGCGAGGGGTTCGCCCGACGCGGCCTGCCCGCCGGGCGCCTGCGGCTGGTGGTCGCCGAGGCCGACGACACCTGGGCCCGGGACCATGGCCCGATCACCGTGATGCGGGACGGCGCCCCCCGGCTGCTGGACTATGTCTTCACCGGCTGGGGCGGCAAGTTCGCCGCCGGACGCGACGACAGCCTGACCCGCCGCCTGGCCGAGGCCGGTGCCTTCGCCTGCCCCCGGGTCTCCCGCGACCTGGTGCTGGAAGGCGGGGCCATCGACACCGACGGCGAGGGCACCCTGCTCACCACCGAGGCCTGCCTGCTCAACGACAACCGCAACCCCGGCCTCGACCGTGCCGCCATCGAGGCCCGGCTCGCGGCGGACCTCGGCGTCTCCCGAGTGCTGTGGCTCGCCCACGGCCACCTGGAGGGCGACGACACCGACAGCCATGTGGATACCCTGGCCCGCTTCTGCGACCCGACCACCATCGCCTACGTGCGCTGCGACGACCCCACCGACCCCCACTACCCGGCGCTGGCCGCCATGGAGGCCGAGCTGCAGTCCCTGCGCCGCGCGGACGGCACGCCCTACCGGCTGGTGCCGCTGCCCTGGCCACGCCCCTGCCGCGATCCCGAGGATGGCCACCGGCTGCCGGCCACCTACGCCAACTTCCTGATCATCAACGGGGCCGTGCTGGTGCCGGTCTACGGCGACCCCGCCGACCACCGGGCCCTCGAGGCCCTGGCCGGCGCCTTCCCGGACCGCGACGTCGTGCCCATCGACTGCACGACCGTCATCCGCCAGCACGGCAGCCTGCACTGCCTGACCATGCAGCTGCCCCGGGGCACCCTGGCCCCGGCCCCCGTTCCCGCCGAAGGAGAGAGCCCATGACCCGCACCCTCAAGGTCGGACTGGTCCAGCAGTCGGCCTGGCCCGACAAGGCCCGGAGCCTGGCCGAGAGCGAAGCCGGCATCCGCGAGCTCGCCGCCGCCGGCGCCGAGCTGGTGGTGCTGCAGGAGTTGCACGCCACCCACTACTTCTGCCAGCACGAGGCCGTCGAGGTCTTCGACCTGGCCGAGCCCCTGGACGGCCCCACCGGCCGCCACCTGGCAGGCCTGGCGGCGGAACTCGGCATCGTGCTGATGGGCTCGCTGTTCGAGCGACGCGCCGCCGGTGTCTATCACAACACCGCCGTGGTCTACGATCGCGAGCGGGCCCGGGTCGGCCACTACCGCAAGATGCACATCCCCGACGACCCGGGCTTCTTCGAAAAGTTCTACTTCACGCCCGGCGACCACGACGACGCCCGCGGCCAGGGCTTCCAGCCCATCGACACCTCGGTGGGACGGCTCGGCGTGCTGGTGTGCTGGGACCAGTGGTACCCGGAGGCCGCGCGGCTGATGGCCATGGCCGGCGCGGAACTGCTGCTCTACCCTACCGCCATCGGCTGGCATCCGCCCGACGACGACGACGAGAAGGCCCGCCAGAAGGAGGCCTGGACGCTGATCCAGCGCAGCCACGCGGTGGCCAACGGCCTGCCGGTGGTGGTGGCCAACCGGGTCGGCCATGAGCCCGACCCTTCCGGGGTCAGCCCCGGCATCGACTTCTGGGGCGGCAGCTTCATCTGCGGCCCGCAGGGCGAGCTGCTGGCCCATGCCGGCGGCGAGGCCGAGCGCCTGCTGGTGACCCTGGACCTGGACCGTGGCGAGGACGTGCGGCGCATCTGGCCCTACCTCAGGGATCGTCGCATCGATGCCTATGGCGACCTGACCCGGCGCTATCGCGACTGAGCACACTCGAAGCTCGAAGCTCGAAGCTCGAAGCTCGAAGCTCGAAGTCAGGATAATGACCACATGAAAACCAAGACCCCCACGGGCTCGGCCCGCGGGGGTCTTACTTCCAGCCTCCAGCCGCGAAGCGGCGCTCTTCCAGACTAAAGCTTCATTTCCAGAAGTCGCGGATCGAGGCGATCCCCTGGGCCCCCACGGCCCGGGCATGGTTGGCGTCGAAGCGGGTCATGCCGCCCAGCGCGAAGACCGGCATCCCGGCATGCTCGACCAGTTGCTGGAAGTCGTGCCAGCCGATCGGCGCCACTTCCGGGTGCGAGGGCGTGGTGCGCAGCGGCGAGAGGGTGACGAAGTCACAGCCGATGCGATGGGCCTGGACCAGCTGGGCGCGGTCATGGGTGGAGGCGGACAGCCACTTGCCCTCGGGCACGGGACGCCGATCGAGGCTCATCAGCCGCTCACTGGTCAGGTGGATGCCGTCGGCGTCCAGGCCATCCAGCAGCTCCGGCTCGCCGTTCAGCACCAGCCGCGCCTCGTGGCGGCGGCACAGCGCCAGGGCCTGTTCGGCACGGGCCAGGTAGTCGCCCCGCGACAGCCCCTTGGCACGCAGTTGCACCAGGCGGACGCCATCCTCGGTCAGGGCCCGCTCCAGGCGCCCCTGGAAGCCGGCCTCATCGCCCTCCTCCCCGGTAATCAGGTACTCGGTGGGGAGCATCACCGCCCGCAGGATCGGCAGGTTGGCCGCCGGGAACGGGTAGTTGACCAGCTCGTCCATGGGCACCCAGCGCACCGCCTGCCCCTCGCGGCCGAAGGGCTCGCCGGCGAAGTCATGCACCTGCCAGACATCGAGCAGGATGTGCTTGTCGGAGTACTCGTGATGGATGCGGATGAGCGGCTGGGCGCGCCGGATCTCCACGCCCAGCTCCTCGTGGAGTTCGCGCTTCAGGGCCTCGAGCCCCGTCTCGTAGGGTGCCAGCTTGCCGCCGGGGAATTCCCACAGGCCGCCGTGATCCACGCTGGACGGACGCCGGGCGAGCAGCACCTCACGACCGTCGGCACTGATGATGGCGGCAGCCGCCACGTGCACCCTTCTCTTCACCATTGCGTTCATTCACCTTTCCAACTTGTCCACGCACTCGGCGGTGCGGGGGATTGCTCTACTGACTCCGACCGGCCTGGCGCCACCCCTCGGTGGGGTCAGCTGCGATAGTCGGCATTGATGGCGACGTATTCCCGGGTCAGGTCCGTGGTCCACACGGTGGCGTGCTCCTCGCCGCGCCCCAGGCCGATGCGAATGGCGATCTCGTCCCGGGCCATCACCGTGCTGCCGGCCTCCTCCGTGTAGCCGGCGGCTCGCCCACCCTGCTCGACCAGGCGCACGTCACCGAGATCGATGGTCACCCGGGACACGTCGAAGCCTTCCAGCGGGGCGCGGCCGACGGCGGCGAGAATGCGTCCCCAGTTGGCATCGCTGGCGGCCAGGGCGGTCTTGACCAGCGGCGAATGCGCCACGGTGAAGGCCACATCCAGGGCCTCCCGCCGGGTCACCGCCCCGTCCACCTGCAGGCTGACGAACTTGGTGGCGCCCTCGCCGTCGCGGACGATGGCCTGGGCCAGCTCGGTCATCACCCGCTGCAGGGCGTCGCGGAACACCGCCAGGCGTTCCTCGTCGGCCACCGCGGCCCCGCGCCCGGTGCTGATCAGCATGCAGGCATCATTGGTGGAGGTGTCGCCATCCACCGTGATGCAATTGAAGGAGCGCGCCACGCTCTCCTGCAGCAGGGTCTCCAGCACCCTCGGCTCGATGGCCGCATCGGTGGCCACGAAGGCCAGCATGGTGGCCATGTTGGGCTTGATCATGCCCGAGCCCTTGCTGATGCCGTTGATGGTCACCGTCTCGTCGCCCAGCGGCACGGTCACGCTGGCCCCCTTGGGGCGGGTATCAGTGGTGAGGATGCCTTCACCGGCCGCGGCCCAGCCGGCAGCCCCCTCGTCCAGGGACCTCAGCGCCTCGGGCAACCCGCCGAGCAGCCGTGCCATGGGCAGGGTCTCCCCGATCACCCCGGTGGAGAACGGCAGCACCGCATTCTCGGGCACGCCGGCGAGACGCGCCAGTTCGGTGCAGGTGGCCCGGGCATCGCGCAGGCCGGTCTCGCCGGTGCCGGCATTGGCATTGCCGGTGTTGATCACCAGGTAGCGGGGAGCCTGGCCACGGGTGGTGCAGGCGTCCAGGTGCTCGCGCGCCACCGTCACCGGGGCCGCACAGAAGGCGTTGCGGGTGAAGCTGCCCGCCACGGCGGCCCCCTCGGGCACCTCGATCACCACCAGGTCCCGGCGATCGGCGGTCTTGATGCCGGCACGGGCCGTGCCCAGGCGCAGCCCCTCGATCCTCGGCATGTCCGGAAAGCTTGCTTGACCCACTGCCATCGTCTGTCTCCTGTCTGAAATCGGTTCGAGCTTCGAGCTTCGAGCTTCGAGCGTCGAGCGTCGAGCGTCGAGCGTCGAGCAGCAGGGTGTCCTGCTACTCACGGCTCGCAACATCTGACCCGTCGCCCGTAGTCCGTCGTCAGCTGAGCTTGCCGCAGCACTGCTTGAACTTCTTGCCCGAGCCGCAGGGGCAGGGATCGTTGCGTCCCACCTTGGGTCCCTCACGGCGCAGGGGCCGACCATCGCTGCCCGGCGCCGGGGCGGCTGCCGCGGGTTGCCCCTCCTCCTCGGCGGCGGCCGCCGGCGCGTCGTGACGGCTGGCGGCCGCCGCCTTCTCGCGCTCCAGCGACTCGCGGCGCTGCCGCTCCAGGGCCTCGACCTCCTCGGGGCGACGGACCTTCACGTGGCTGAGGATGCGGGTCACGTCGGCCTTGATATTGGTGAGCAGCATCTGGAACAGCTCGAAGGACTCGCGCTTGTACTCCTGCTTGGGGTTCTTCTGGGCATAGCCGCGCAGGTGGATGCCCCGGCGCAGGTGATCCATGGACTGCAGGTGCTCCTTCCAGCGGGTATCCAGCACCTGCAGCATGACCTGCTTCTCGAAGCGGCGCATCAGCTCGGGACCGGCGACCTCGGCCTTCTCCTCGTAGACTCGGCGATGCATCTCCTGCAGGCGCTCGCGCAGCTGCTCCTCATGGAAGCGCTCATCCTGCTCGGACCATTCCACCACCGGCGCCTCGAGGTTGAACTCGGCCTTGAGGTGGGCCTCCAGGCCGGCCAGGTCCCACTGCTCCGGCAGGCTCTGGGGCGGCACGAACTCGCTGATCGCCTCGTCCAGGACCTCCTCGCGGATGCCGGCGACGTTCTCGGAGACATCGTCGGCGGCAAGGATATCGTTGCGCTGCTCGTAGATGACCCGGCGCTGGTCGTTGGCCACGTCATCGTACTCGAGCAGCTGCTTGCGGATATCGAAGTTGCGGCCCTCGACCTTCTTCTGGGCCCGCTCCACGGCGTTGGAGACCATCTTGTGCTCGATGGCCTCGCCACGCTCCAGCCCCAGCGCCTGCATCAGGCGCTGCACCCGGTCGGAGCCGAACAGGCGCATCAGGTTGTCTTCCAGCGACAGGAAGAAGCGGGTCGAGCCCGGGTCGCCCTGGCGGCCGGCCCGGCCACGCAGCTGGTTGTCGATGCGCCGGGACTCGTGGCGCTCGGAGCCGACCACATGGAGGCCGCCGGCCTCGAGCACGGCATCGTGACGCTGCTGCCACTCGGCCTTGAGCCGCGCGACCTGGGTCTCGTCGGGGGCCTCGAGCTTGGCGGCCTCGGCCTCCCAGTTGCCGCCCAGCACGATATCGGTACCCCGGCCGGCCATGTTGGTGGCGATGGTGATGGCCCCGGGCCGCCCGGCCTGGGCAATGATCTCGGCCTCGCTCTGGTGCTGCTTGGCATTGAGCACGTTGAAGGCCAGGCCGGCGCCCTTCATCAGGTTGGCCAGGTACTCCGAGGTCTCGATGGAGGCCGTGCCCACCAGCACGGGACGCCCGGCCTCGGTCTGTGCCTTGACGTCCTCGATGATGGCCTCGAACTTCTCCTCGGCGGTGAGGTAGACGAGGTCGTTGAGGTCGGCACGGATCAGCGGCTTGTTGGTGGGGATCACCACCACGTCGAGCCCGTAGATCTGGCGGAACTCGAAGGCCTCGGTATCGGCCGTGCCGGTCATCCCGGACAGCTTCTCGTAGAGGCGGAAGTAGTTCTGGAAGGTCGTGGACGCCAGCGTCTGGCTCTCGCGCTGGACGGTCACGCCTTCCTTGGCCTCCACCGCCTGGTGCAACCCCTCGGACCAGCGGCGGCCCGGCATGGTACGGCCGGTATGCTCGTCGACGATCACCACCTGGCCATCGCTGACGATGTAGTCCACGTCGCGATGGTAGAGGTGCCGGGCACGCAGTGCCGAGTGCATGTGCTGCAGCAGGTTGAGGTTCTGGGCCGCGTACAGGGAGTCCTCCTCGCCCAGCTGGCCCTCGGCGCGCAGCAGCTCCTCGACCCGGTGGTGGCCGCCCTCGGTGAGTTCCACCTGCTTCTGCTTCTCGTCGAGGGTGAAGTCGCCGCTCTCCGGGTCCTCCTCGTCGGTGCACTGGGTCAGGTGCACCGCCAGGCGGTCGATGATCCGGTAGAGCTCGGTGTTCTCGTCCACCGCCCCGGAGATGACCAGCGGCGTGCGCGCCTCGTCGATGAGGATGGAGTCCACCTCGTCGACGATGGCGAAGTGCAGCCCGCGCTGGACCTTCTCCTCCAGCGAGAAGGCCATGTTGTCGCGCAGGTAGTCGAAACCGAACTCGTTGTTGGTCCCGTAGGTGATGTCGCAGCCGTAGGCCGCGCGCTTCTCCTCGGGCGTCTGGCCGGCATAGATGGTGCCGACCGAGAGGCCGAGGAACTCGTAGAGGGGGCGCATCCACTCGGCGTCACGGCAGGCCAGGTAATCGTTGACCGTGACCACGTGCACCCCCTTGCCCGGCAGGGCATTGAGGTAGACCGCCAGGGTCGCCACGAGGGTCTTGCCCTCGCCGGTCTTCATCTCGGCGATGCGGCCGTCGTGAAGGGTGATGCCGCCGATCATCTGCACATCGAAATGGCGCATGCCCATGACCCGCCTGCCGGCCTCGCGGACCGTGGCGAAGGCCTCCGGCAGCAGGGCATCGAGGGGCTCGCCGCCGTCGAGACGCTCGCGGAAGGCCGCGGTGCGGGCCTTGAGGGTGGCATCGTCGAGGCTCTCGAGCTCGCCTTCCAGGGCGGTGATACGGCCCACGGAGCGGCCCATGCGTTTGACTTCGCGGTCGTTCTTGGAGCCGACGACCTTGCGCAACAGATTATTGATCATGAAGGGTCCCGAAGTTGCGGGTGGCATCCTGCCGGGGATTCCCCGGCCTCTCGTCGTTCAACCTCGACGAGCGGATGGCGGACCACGCCGTGACAGGACATCGTGGGCGGCCACGGCCCGTCGCGGCACGCAGCGGCCGAGGACGGGCCGCCCCGGGCGTGCCGCCATCACGGGCAGGCGAGGCCCGGGCCAGCGGCGATGCGCCCGACGCCGGGCCTGCAGACGGGAGCTGGCTCGGATCAGCGCGGGGGCCAGGATGCAGATCTGGATGACACGCTCGACGGGGCGCGACGACTCCAGCTGGGCGAGCCCCGCCGGCAACAGGCAGCCCACCAGCAGGCCCGCCAACCACCAGCGGGTCGGGCGGCGCTCCATCGGGCGACGCGCCGTGGCGCGAATGTCCGCGGTGAGGGTGGCCATGCTGTCGAGGGACTCCCTTGCGTGTGCTAGGCTCTTGCGTTCAGGGGCCGCGGGCGCGAGCGGCCGACGGCCAACGTCAGGGGTTCGCCCCCGAGAATCAAGCTGATGAGTATAAAGGTTAAGCGGTTCCGAGCACAGCCCATGTCCCGGCTACTGGAAGGCCGTGGGGAGCTGGGGACCCTGATGCGCATGGCCCGACTCATCGAGCGGGCCCAGCAGCACCTGCGCGACCACCTTCCCGCCGAGCTCGCTGAGCACCTCTTCGTGGGGGGCTTTCACGACGGGCGCCTGACGGTGATCACCGACCGGGCGGTGTGGCTGACCCGCTTGCGCTACGAGCAGGCACAGCTGCTGTCGCGGCTCCACGAGCTGCCCGGCTTCGAGGCCGTGAGCGGTTTCGACTTCAAGGTCCGGCCGGTCCGCCCCCCCAAGGCGCCGGTGCGCCAGACTCGACGCCTGCCCGCTCGGGCCGCCGACGAGCTCTCCAGCTGCGCCGCCGACGTGGACGACCCCCGGCTCAGGCGAGCCCTCGAACGCCTCGCCTCCCACGCCGAGCAAGAGCCGTAAGCTCGAAGCTCGAAGCTCGAAGCTCGAAGCTCGAAGCTCGAAGCTCGAAGCTCGAAGCTCGAAGCTCGAAGCTCGAAGCTCGAAGCTCGAAGCTCGAAGCTCGAAGCTCGAAGCTCGAAGCTCGAAGCTCGAAGCTCGAAGCCAGCATGCCCCCGACCAGATAGCAAACAACCCCGCCGGTAGCCCGGGCGGGGTTGTTGTTTCTTCCAGCTTCAAGCTCGAGGCTTACAACTCCCGGCGAAGCCGGGCGGGCAACGCCGGGATCAGGCCATGGCCGGGGCCGCGTAGGAAATGGGCGCCTTCTGGGTGTCGTCCTCGAAGGTGACAATCTCCCAGCACTCCGGCTGTTCCAACAGCGCACGACACAGCTGGTTGTTGAGGGCATGGCCGGACTTCACGCCACGGAACTCGCCGATCAGACTGTGGCCCAGCTGATAGAGGTCGCCGATGGCGTCCAGCACCTTGTGCTTGACGAACTCGTCGTCGTAGCGCAGTCCGCCCTCGTTCACGATGCGATAGTCATCGACCACGATGGCGTTGTCGAGGCTGCCGCCGAGCGCCAGGTTGTTCGAGCGCAGGTGCTCGAGATCGCGCATGAAGCCGAAGGTCCGGGCCCGGGACACCTCCTTGACGAAGGAGGTGGTGGAGAAGTCGACCACCGCGGTCTGCTTCTGGTCCTCGAACACGGGGTGGTCGAAGTCGATGGCGAAGGACACCTTGAAGCCCTGATGGGGCAGGAAGATGGCTTCCTTGTCATCCTCGCGCACCACCACCTCCCGCTTGATGCGGATGAACTTCTTGGCGGCACTCTGCTCGGCGATGCCCGCGGACTGGATCAGGAACACGAAGGGCCCGGCGCTGCCATCCATGATCGGCACCTCGGGGGCGCTCACGTCGACGTAGGCGTTGTCGATGCCCAGGCCGGCCAGGGCCGACATCAGGTGCTCGACGGTGGCCACCTTGACGCCATCCTGGGAGAGGGCCGTGCACAGGGTGGTGTCGGCGACATTGTCGGCGCGGGCCGGGATCTGCACCTCGGGATCCAGGTCGGTGCGCACGAAGATGATACCGGTGTCGACCGGGGCCGGCCGCAGGGTCAGGTAGACCTTCTTGCCGGAATGCAGGCCGACGCCGGTGGCGCGAATGACGTTCTTGAGGGTGCGTTGTCTGATCATGGGCAGTCGCCAGGCAGTCGTTGATTATCAAACACCGTTCACTATAACACCGAACGAGTGTTTCAACAAAACTTCCATCTCCTCGGGCTGCCTAACCTCTCGATAGCGCCACTCAATCGGCCTGACGCCGCAGAAAGGCCGGAATATCCAGGTAGTCGTCCAGTTCCTGGGACTTGCGCGGCTCCGCCTGAGGACGCGGAGCGTCCTGGGACTCCGCCTTGGGCGCGGCCGCCGCGGCGCGATTGGCCGAGGCCTGAGGCCGGCCGGCAGCGGCGGACTGACGCTGGCGATAGTCCCCGCCGGCATCGGCACGACGCGTGGTCTGGCTTGCCGCCTTGGCCTGACGCTGCCCCTCGAGGCCGGCAGCCACCACGGTGACCCGCAGCTCGTCGGTCATTTCCATGTCGATGGAGGTCCCGACGACGATGGTGGCGTCCTGGGAGGCGAACTCCTGGACCGTGGCGCCCACGTCGTTGAACTCCCCGATGGACAGGTCGGGGCCGGCCGTGATGTTGACCAGGATGCCGCGCGCACCGTGCAGGTCGATATCCTCGAGCAACGGACTCCTGATCGCCTTCTCGGCGGCCTCGCGGGCGCGATTCTCGCCGGTGGCGCCGCCGGTGCCCATCATCGCCATGCCCATCTCGGACATCACGGTGCGTACGTCGGCGAAGTCGACGTTGATGATGCCGGGGCTGGTGATCAGCTCGGCGATCCCCTGGACGGCGCCCAGCAGCACGTCGTTGGCGGCGCTGAAGGCCGTCAGCAGGCTGGCGCTCTTGCCCAGCACCGACAACAGCTTCTCGTTGGGGATGGTGATCAGGGAGTCGACATGCTCGGAGAGCTCCTTCATGCCCTCTTCGGCGGCCCGCATCCGCTTGGGTCCCTCGAAGGGGAAGGGACGCGTGACCACCGCCACGGTCAGGATGCCGAGTTCCTTGGCGACCTGGGCGACCACCGGGGCACCCCCGGTGCCGGTTCCCCCGCCCATCCCGGCGGTGATGAATACCATGTCGGCACCGCCGAGCAGTTCGGCGATGCGCTCGCGGTCCTCCATGGCCGCCTGGCGCCCCACGTCGGGGTTGGCACCGGCGCCGAGCCCCTTGGTGATCTCGCTACCGAGCTGGAGAACGGTCTTGGCCGCCACCCGCTTCAGCGCCTGGGCATCGGTGTTGGCGCAGATGAATTCCACGCCCTCGATGCTGCTCTCGACCATGTGATTGACGGCATTCCCGCCACCACCACCGACACCGATGACCTTGATGACCGCACTGCTAGAGGGTGCGCTATCTACAAGTTCGAACATTAGCCCCGTCTCCTGGACCGCGTGCGCGGCCCTGTCAGAAATTTCCTTTGAACCAGCCTTTAAGCCTTACCAGCGCCGGAATCCCTTCCTCTGGTCTGCGCCGGGAGACGTCACCACGCCTCGGTTGCGCCGAGATGCTGCTACCCTGCCCCTGTGTGCCCTGATGGCCATGCCCCTGACGGGCCTCCCGTAGAGCGTAATGTAGCAAACCGACTCCCGTCGAATAAATCGGGTTGCGCACCACATCGGCGAGCCCCCGCACGTTCTGTGGACAAGCGATGCGCACCGGCATGTGAAAGATCTCTTCGGCCAGCTCGACGACGCCTTCCATGCGTGCCGTGCCACCGGTCAGCACTACGCCGGCCGCCACCAGATCCTCGTAGCCGCTGCGCCGCAGTTCGTCACGCACCAGGGTAAAAAGTTCCTCGTAGCGTGGCTCGACCACCTCGGCCAGCGACTGGCGGGACAGGTCCCGGGCCGGCCGGTCACCGACGCTCGGCACCTTGATCATCTCGTCGCTGGAAGCCAGCTGGGTCAGCGCACAGGCGTACTTGACCTTGATCTCCTCGGCATGCTGCGTGGGCGTGCGCAGCGCCATGGCGATGTCGTTGGTGACCTGGTCACCGGCGATGGGAATCACCGCGGTGTGGCGAATGGCGCCCTCGGTGAAGACCGCAATATCGGTGGTACCGCCGCCGATGTCGACCATGCACACGCCGAGCTCGCGCTCGTCCTCGGTGAGCACGGCATGACTGGAGGCCAGCTGCTCGAGGATGATGGCATCCACCTCGAGACCACAGCGCCGCACGCACTTCTCGATGTTCTGCACCGCATTGAGGGCGGCCGTCACCAGGTGGACCCTGGCCTCCAGGCGCACCCCGGACATGCCCAGCGGCTCGCGGATGCCGCCCTGGGTGTCGATGGCAAACTCCTGGGGCAGCACGTGCAGGACCCGCTGTCCCTCGGAAATGGCCCGCGCACGGGCGGAATCGATGACTCGGTCGATATCGGAGGGAGCGACCTCGCGCTCCTTGATGGCGACTACGCCATCGGAATTCATCGAGCTGATATGGCTGCCGGCGATGCCCACATAGACGGAGTGGATATCGCAGCCCGCCATGAGTTCCGCTTCCTCCACGGCACGCTGGATCGATTGCACCGTGGACTCGATGTTGATCACCACCCCTTTCTTCATCCCGCGGGAGGGATGGGAGCCGATACCGGCAATTTCAATGCCGCCATCGTCGGTGGGTTGCCCCACGATCGCCACGACCTTGGATGTTCCGATATCCAGCCCGACTACCATATTGGACGCATTGGATGGACCTGACATGAGCCGGGAAATCTCCTCGAGCCTGACCCGCTAGGGGAAATGCATGTTTGAAACGAATAAAACCTGGGCCAATTATAGGAACAACTCACCGTGATCCACCAGCCCATGGGAAGAAACCCCCGTCACGATACGGCGATTTTCTTCCGAAAGGAACACCCCGGTGCCCCGGGAACCGGGCAATTCACCATGCGGTGCCGTTCAGCCTTGATCGGTGGTGGCATCGTCCACGGGTTCGGTTTGTCCATGCCAGGCCACGGCCACGCCATTGGGATAACGCAGATCGATGTAACGGATATGCGACGCCGTGTCGGCGAGTTCCCGTTCCCAGGCCGCCAGGAAACGCGCCAGCCGCTCCTCCCGGTGATTGCGGCCGAGCATCACCCAGAGCCCGCCCTCCAGCTGGAACCGCCAGGCGCCGCGGGCCTCGAGGCGCACCTGGCGCAGGGCCAGCCCCTGGGGCGCGAACCGCGCCGCCAGGGTGTCGTGATAGGCCAGCACCTCGGCGCCGCTGTCCGCCGGCCCGGAGAGCTCGGGCAACCCGTCGGGCACCTCGAGGGGCGCGTAGTCGAAGGGCTCACCGGCGGGGTTGAGCAGCCGGTCGTCGTTCCAGCGCGCCACGGGCACCTGCTCGACCAGTTCGAAGACCAGCGCATCGGGCCATTCGCGGCGGATGCGGACCTCGCTCAGCCAGCCGATGTCCCGCGCCCGCTCGCGCAGCTCGCCCAGGTCCACCGACAGCCAGGTTCGGCCCTGGACGAGGGGCGCGAGCCGGCTGCGCAGGTAGTCGGCCCCGGCATGGTGCAGCTCGCCGCGGATCGACACCCGCTCGATGGGGCGATCCAGCCACAGCCACAGGGCCCGGCCACCGGCACCGATCAGCAGCGCCAGCAGCAGCACACCGAGCAGGGTTCCGCGACGCGCCATGGACTAGTCCCGCCCGGCGGTGTCGAGGATACGCATCACCAGCGCATCGAAATCGAGGCCGGCGTGGGCCGCCGCCTGGGGCACCAGGCTATGGTCGGTCATGCCGGGCACGGTGTTGACCTCGAGCAGCCAGAAACGCCCCTGGGCGTCGCGCATGACATCGACCCGCCCCCAGCCGCTGCAGCCGATGGCCTCGAAGGCCTCCCGGCACAGCGATGCCAGGCGATGCTCCTCCTCCTCGGCCAGCCCGCAGGGCAGGTGGTAGAGGGTCTCGTCGGAGAGGTACTTGGCCTCGTAGTCATAGAAGCCGCCGGGCACTTCCACGCGAATCGCCGGCAGCACCCCATCGCCGAGCAGCGACACCGTGTATTCCTCGCCGCGAATGAAGCGCTCGGCCATCACCCGGGCATCGAAGCGCACGGCGTCGCGGTAGGCGGCCGCCAGGGCCTCGGGACTGTCGACGATGGTGATGCCGAGCGTCGAGCCCTCGTGGACCGGCTTGACGATCAACGGCAGGCCGAGGCGTTCGGCCACCGCCGCCCAGTCGGCATCGGGGCCGAGCATCACGCTCTCCGGGGTGGGCAGGCCCAGGGCCTGCCAGACCAGCTTGGTGCGCTGCTTGTCCATGCCCAGCGCCGAGGCCAGCACGCCGCTGCCGGTATAGGGGATGCCCAGCAGTTCCAGCGCCCCCTGGAGGGTACCGTCCTCGCCGCCCCGGCCATGCAGGGCGATGAAGACCCTGTCCGGCTTGAGGGCTTCCAGGCCGGCCAGACCGCCCTGCTCGGCCGGGTCGAAGCCGATCGGGGCCACCCCGGCACGCTCCAGGGCGGCGAGGACCGCGGCCCCGCTCTTCAGGGAGACCTCCCGCTCGGCGGACTCGCCGCCGTAGAGCACCACCACCCGGCCCTGGCCGATCCTGTCCGCCGTCATAGCGCCACCTCGTCGAGATCCAGTCGGGCATCGGCCAGTCGCTGGGCGATGCCCCCCACATCGCCGGCCCCCTGGGTGATCAGGATATCACCGGGGCGCAGCACCTTGGCCAGCAGCCCCGGCAACTCGGCCTTGTCCTGGACGAAGATCGGGTCGACCTCGCCGCGCTGGCGGATCGAGCCGGCCAGGGTCCGGCCGTCGGCCCCGGGCACCGGCGCCTCGCCGGCGCTATAGACATCCAGCAGCAGCAGGGTGTCGACCCCCGCCAGCACCCGCACGAAGTCCTCGTAGAGGTCTCGGGTGCGCGAGTAGCGATGGGGCTGGTAGACCATCACCAGGCGTCGGTCGGGCCAGCCGTCGCGGACGGCCTTGATCACCATCTCGACTTCCCGGGGATGGTGGCCGTAGTCGTCGACCAGCATGACCTCGCCCGCCTCGGCCGGGGCCGGGAAGCGGCCATGCACCTGGAAGCGGCGACCGACCCCGGCGAAGCCGGCCAGGCCGCGCAGGATGGCCTGGTCGTCGACACCGGCGTCGCTGGCCACGGCGATGGCGGCCAGGGCATTGAGGGCGTTGTGGCGCCCCGGCATCGCCAGGCGCACCGCGAGCGGCGCCAGGCCATCGGGACGCCGGACGGTGAAGCGCACCTCACCGGCCTGCTGGACGAAGTCCTCGAGCCGGTAGTCGGCATCGGCGCTGAAGCCGTAGGTGACGAACTGGCGGTTGACCCGCTCGATCAGCCCGCGGACATTGGCGTCATCGATGCACAGCACCGCCAGACCATAGAACGGCAGGTTGTGCAGGAACTCGATGAAGGTGCCCTTCAGGCGTTCGAAGTCGCCGCCATAGGTGGCCATGTGATCGGCATCGATGTTGGTGACGATGGCCACCATCGGCTGCAGGTGCAGGAAGGAGGCATCCGACTCGTCGGCCTCGGCCACCAGGTAGTCCCCCTCCCCCAGGCGGGCGTTGGTGCCGGCGCTGGTCAGCCGGCCACCGATCACGAAGGTAGGATCCAGCCCGCCCTCGCCGAGCAACGTGGCGGTCAGGCTGGTGGTGGTGGTCTTGCCATGGGTGCCGGCCACGGCGATGCCGTGGCGGAAGCGCATCAACTCGGCGAGCATCTCGGCGCGACGCACCACCGGCACGCGATGCTCGTGGGCCCAGCGGATCTCGGGGTTGGTCTCGTCCACGGCGGTGGAGACCACCACCACATCGGCGTCGCGGGCATTCTCCGCCGCATGACCGATGGCCACGCCGATGCCGCACCGCTCCAGCCGGGCCACCACCGGCGAGGCCTTCAGGTCGCTGCCGCTGACGGTGTAGCCCTGGTTGGCCAGCACCTCGGCGATGCCGCACATGCCGGCGCCGCCGATGCCGACGAAGTGGATGCGCCGGATGCGGCGCATGCCCAGCCCGAGGCCGGGACGCGGGGGCGTGGCTTGGCCGGGAACCGGCCCGAGGGTCTCGTCACTCAAAAGCTGTCTCCATGCAACCGGCCACCAGGCGCTCGACGGCGTCGAGATGCGCACAGCGTCGTGCCTGCGCCGCCATGGTGGCAAGGGCTTCGGGGTCGAGCAGCGTCGCCAGGCGATCGGCCAGCGCCGCTGCGCTCATCTCGTTCTGCGGCATCAGGGCGGCGGCGCCCTCCGCCACCAGGGCCGCGGCATTGGCGGTCTGGTGGTCATCCACCGCATGGGGGAAGGGCACGAAGAGCGCCGGCTTGGCCGCCGCCGCCAGCTCGGCCACGGTCAGCGCCCCGGCGCGGCATACCACCAGGTCGGCCCAGTCGTAGGCCGCCGCCATGTCGTCGATGAAGGCCGTGACGTCCGCTTCGACGCCGTGTCGCTCATAGGCCTCGCGGGTCGCCGCGTCCTTGTCGCGGCCGGCCTGGTGGTGCACCTCGGGACGGCTCGGCGCCGGCAGTCGCGCCAACGCCTCGGGCAGCCGCTGGTTCAGGGCCAGGGCGCCGAGGGAGCCCCCCACCACCAGCAGGCGCAGGGGGCGCCCGCGCATGGCATCGGCCGGGCGCGGCGCCTCGCCCAGGGCGGCGATCTCGCCGCGCACCGGGTTGCCGACCACCTCGGCCCGGCCCGGGAAGGCCTGGGGGAAGGCCGCATAGACGCGACGCGCCAGGCGTGCCAGGGCGCGGTTGGTCAGGCCGGCCACGGCGTTCTGCTCGTGGATCACCAGCGGTCGCCGCGCGAGCCAGGCGGCCAGGCCGCCAGGGCCGCTGGCGAAGCCGCCCAGCCCCACCACCAGTTGCGGGTCGACGTCGCGGATCACTTGGGCGGCCTGCCCCACGGCCCGGGCCAGCCGCCAGGGCGCCAGCAGCCAGCCGACCAGGCCGTTGCCGCGCAGGCCGCTCACCGCGATATGGTGCAGGGGGATGCCGGCGGCCGGCACCAGGCGATTCTCGATGCCCCGGGGGCTGCCCAGCCACGCCACCTCGACCCCGGCCGCCGTCAGCGAACGGGCCAGCGACAGGGCGGGGATGACGTGGCCGCCGGTGCCGCCGGCCATGATCAGGGCACGGCGTCCCTCGCGTCGACTCATGATCCGCTTCCTTGTGTCTTGCCGGGCGGTGCCGCCCGGTCGGCCGTGGGCCGAGCACGACGCACCGCCTGGCGGGCCTCGATATCCGCCCGCAGCAGGATCGCCATCATCACGCAGCTGACCACCAGGCTCGAGCCGCCGTAACTGAGCAGCGGCAGGGTCAGCCCCTTGGTGGGCAGCATGCCGGTGCTGACCGCGATATTGATGAAGGCCTGGGCGCCGATCACCAGGGCGATGCCGTAGCTGACATAGGCGGCAAACGGCAGCTTGGCCAGCTCGGCCCGCCGCCCCACCGCCATGGCCCGCCACACCAGCAGCGCGAACAGCCCCACCACGGCGACGGCGCCGACCAGGCCCAACTCCTCGGCGAGCACGGCGAACACGAAGTCGGTGTGGGCCTCGGGCAGGTAGAACAGCTTCTGCACGCTGTTGCCGAGCCCCATCCCCAGCCAGTGCCCCCGGCCGAAGGCGATCAGGGCCTGGGTGAGCTGATAGCCGCTGGCGAACTGGTCGGCCCAGGGGTCGGCGAAGCTGGTCAGGCGCGCCATGCGATAGGGCTCGGCAATGGCGGCGATGGCGCCGAGGGCCGCCACCAGCAGCATCAGCAGCAGGAAGCGCCCCCAGGGCGCCCCCGCCATCAGCAGCATGCCCATCACGCAGCCGGTCATCACCACCACCGCCCCGTAGTCCGGCTCCAGGATCAGCAACCCGCCCATCACCGCCATCACCGCCAGCGGCCGGAGGAAGGCGCCCCACTCCCGGCGCACCTGCGGGAGGAAGCGCTCGAGGTAGCCGGCCAGGTAGGTGATCAGGCACAGCTTGGCGACTTCCGAGGCCTGCAGGTTGAAGGGCACGCCGGGCAGCGACAGCCAACGGCGGCTGCCGTTGACCTCGCGGCCGACCACCAGCACCAGCGCCAGCAGCAGCATGCCCACCAGCAGCAACAGGGGCCCGTTGGCCCTCCACCAACCCAGGGGCACCCGCAGCGCCAGGGCCGCCACGACCAGCGACACCAGCAGGAAGGCGCCGTGGCGCAGGCTGAAGTACCAGGCGTTGCCGGTGAGGCTGGAGGCCACCTCGGTGGAGGCCGAGGTGACCATCACCCAGCCGATCAGCAGCAGCGCCAGCGCCGCGAGCACCAGCCAGCCGTCGAAGGGCTGCTCGGCGGTGGACAGGCGTTGCCTCAGGCGAGATAGCCGGCTCATGAGGCCACCTCCCGGCGGCGCTGCTCGACGGCCTGGCGGAAGGCCTCGCCACGCGCCTGATAGTCGCGGAACTGGTCGAGACTGGCACAGGCCGGCGAGAGCAGCACGCAATCCCCCGGCGCGGCGATCTCGGCGGCCCGGGCCATGGCCGCCGCCAGGTCGTCGACCCGGCTCAGCGGCACCGACCCGTCGAGCGCGGTCGCCAGGCGCTCGGCATCCTGGCCGAAGAGGATCGCCTCGCGGCCATAGCGGGCCAGCGGCGCGGCCAAGGGGGTGAAGTCCGCGCCCTTGCCGACCCCGCCGGCGAGCAGGATCAGGCGGCCCGCCAGGGTCGGCCCCAGGCCGGCGATGGCGGCGAGGGTGGCCCCCACGTTGGTGCCCTTGGAGTCGTTGATCCAGCGCACCCCGCGGATCTCGGCCACCAGCTCGCCGCGATGGGGCAGGCCCGGAAAGCGTTCCAGCACCCGGCGCATGGCGGCTAGCCCAAGCCCCAGGCGATGCCCCATGGCCAGGGCCGCCAGGGCATTGGCCTGGTTGTGCCGACCGGGCAGGCGCACCGCCTCGGCAGGCATCAGGGGCATGACGCCATGCATCAGCCAGGGCCCGGGCCCCGCGCCGTCGTCATGCTCGCCGATGCCCCACTCCCCCGCCTCGGGCGGGCGGGTGGTGAAGCGGTCCAGCGCCGGCAGCGGCGCGACCGGCCAGGTGTCGGGCTCCTCGGCGTTGACCACGCCATGGCGAGCCCCCCGGAAGATCCCGAGCTTGGCCTCCCGGTAGCCGGCCAGGTCGCCGTGGCGATCGAGGTGGTCCTCGGAGAGATTGAGGAAGGCGGCGGTCTCGGCGCCGAGACAGGGCGTGGTCTCGAGCTGGAAGCTCGACAGCTCGAGCACGTACAACTCGGCGTCGGGCCGCTCGGCGAGCAGGTCCAGCGCCGGGGTGCCGAGGTTGCCGCCCACCGCCACCCGACGGCCGGCCTCGACCGCCATCTCGCCGAGCAGGGTGGTCACCGTGGACTTGGCGTTGGCCCCGGTGATGGCGGCGATGGGGGCCCGGCAGGCCCGCACAAACAGCGCCATCTCCCCCACCACCAGGGGCTCGCCCTGCGGCCCGCGGCGGCCGGCCAGGTCGGCGAGGCCCGGCGAGCGGGGATCGACGCCGGGACTCACCACCACCTCCCGGGCCGCGCCCATGTCGAGGTCGGTGAGCGACCCGCAGTGCACCTCGACCGCCGGATGGGCGTCGCGGAAGGCCTCGAGGCCGGGCGGCTCGGCCCGGGTGTCGACGACCATGAAGGGACGCCCCAGGCGTTGCAGGTGGCGACAGATGGCCCGGCCGGACACGCCGAGCCCGACCACCAGCGTCATTCCCTTGGGCACCTTGACCATCAGCGGCTCCTCGCGTGGACGGCGAATGTCGGGCTCCTCGGGAGCGTCAACGGATCTTGAGGGTGGCGAGTCCCAGCAGCACCAGTACCACGGTGATGATCCAGAAGCGCACGATGACCCGCGGTTCCGGCCAGCCCTTGAGCTCGTAGTGGTGATGCAGCGGGGCCATGCGGAAGATGCGCCGCCCGGTGAGCTTGTAGGAACCCACCTGGAGGATCACCGAGACGGTCTCCATGACGAAGATGCCGCCCATGATGAACAGCACGATCTCCTGGCGCACGATCACCGCCACCACGCCGAGGGCGGCGCCCAGCGCCAGCGCCCCCACGTCGCCCATGAAGACCTGGGCCGGATAGGTGTTGAACCACAGGAAGCCGAGCCCGGCCCCGGCGATCGTCGCGCAGAACACGGCCAGCTCGCCGGCACCCGGGATCATCGGGATCTGCAGGTAGTCGGCGAAGACCGCGTTGCCGCTCGCGTAGGCGAACACCGCCAGGCCCATGGCCACCAGCACGGTGGGCATGATCGCCAGGCCGTCGAGGCCGTCGGTGAGGTTCACGGCGTTGGAGCTGCCGACGATCACCAGGTAGGTGAGCACGATGTAGAACACCCCGAGCGGCAGCACGAACTCCTTGAACAGCGGCACGATCAGGCTGGTCTCCACCGGCGAGGCGGCGGTGACGTAGAGGATGACCGCGGCGACCAGGCCGATCACCGACTGCCAGAAGTACTTCCAGCGGGCCGGCAGCCCCCGGGGATTCTTCTCCACCACCTTGCGGTAGTCGTCGACCCAGCCGATGGCGCCGAAGCCCAGGGTCACGGCCAGCACCACCCAGACGTAATGGTTGCGCAGATCCCCCCACAACAGGGTGCTGACGGCGATGGCCATCAGGATCATGGCGCCGCCCATGGTCGGGGTGCCGGCCTTGGAGAGGTGCGATTGGGGACCGTCGTCGCGCACCGCCTGGCCGATCTGGCGTTCCACCAGCCGGCGGATCACCACCGGGCCGAGCCACAGGCACAGCACCAGGGCCGTCAGGGTACCCAGGATCATGCGCAGGGTCAGATAGTTGAAGACGTTGAAGGCGCTCTGGAATTGCGCCAGCAGTTCAGCCAGAAAAAGCAGCATGTAGTGCGTTACCTTGATGCATCCGGACACAGCGCCGACACCACGGCTTCCATGCCGGCACTGCGCGACCCCTTGACCAGCACGCTGGCCCCCGGCGGCAGATGATGGAGGACGTGGCGCGTCAGCGCCTCCCGATCGTCGAAATGGCAACCCGCCTCGCCGAAGGCGCGGCTGGCCGGCCGCGCCGCCTCGCCGAGGGTGCCGAGAAAGTCGATTCCCTGTTCTCTTGCATACCGCCCGACCTCGCCATGCAGCCGGTCGGAGGCCTCGCCCAGCTCGCCCATGGCCCCCAGCAGGCACCAGCGCGGTCCCGGCAGCGTCACCAGCAGGTCGAGGGCGGCCTTCACCGCCCCGGGGTTGGCGTTATAGGTATCGTCCAGCAGCCTCGAAGACTTGATGCCGGCCACCACGCTGAGCCGCCCCGGCATCGGCGTGACGGCCTCGAGGCCGGCCAGCACGTCCGCCTCGTCCAGGCCCATGGCCAGCGCCGCGCCGGCGGCGGCCAGGGCGTTGGCGACGTTGTGACGACCGAGCAGGGCCAGCTGGACCCGGCCGAGCTCACGGCCATCGAAAGACAGCGTGAAAGCATAGCGTCCGAGGGCATCACAGACCAGTGTCTCGGCACGCAGACGCGCCGGCCCCTCCACCGAGAAGTCCAGCACCTCCCGCGGAGCGGCGAGACTCGCCCAGCTGGCGAAGTAGCGGTCGTCGCGGTTGAGCACCGCCACCCCGTCGCCGGGCAGCGATACCAGGATCTCCGCCTTGGCCTGGGCGATCAGGCCGGGGCTTCCGAACTCACCGACATGGGCGCCGGTGACGTTGGTGATGACCGCCACCCGGGGCTCGGCCAGGCTCGCCGTCCAGGCGATCTCGCCCAGATGGTTGGCGCCGAGCTCGACCACCGCCTGACGATGCTCGCGAGACAGCTCGAGCAGCGTCAGGGGCGCACCGATATCGTTGTTGAGGTTGCCGCGGGTGGCCAGGGTCTCGCCGCGACGGGCGAGCAGCGTGGCCAGCATCTGCTTCACCGTGGTCTTGCCACTGTTGCCGGTGACGGCCACCAGGGGACCGCCCCAGGCACGGCGTCGTGCGCGCCCCAGCAGGCCCAGCGCCAGCCGGGTGTCGGCCACCTCGAGCTGCGGCAGGGGATCGTCGACGCGCCGCTCGACCAGCGCCGCCACGGCGCCGGCCTCGCGCGCCTGGGCGAGGAAGTCATGGGCGTCGAAGCGCTCGCCGGCGAGTGCCACGAACAGCGCCCCCGGGGCCAGGCGGCGGGTATCGGTGACGATCCCGGTCAGCGGGATGTCCTCGGCGGGCGGCGCCAGGCCGAGGGCCCGCGCAACCTCGGCCAGCGAGGCCGGACCGACGCCGCTCATGGGGTGCTCCCCGTGATCCGCGCCGCCAGGGCGGCCTCGGCCTCGGCGAGGTCCGAGAAGGCATGGCGCACCCCGGCGACCTCCTGGTAGGTCTCGTGCCCCTTGCCGGCGATCAGGATGACGTCCTCGTCGGAGGCCTCGCGGATCGCCTCGCGAATCGCCGCCGCGCGCCCGTCGCGCACCCAGGCGGCAGCGCGCGCCCCGACCGAGAGGCCGTCGAGGATCTCTCCGCGAATCGCCGCCGGCGACTCGCCGCGGGGATTGTCGTCGGTGACCACCAGGCGGTCGGCATGGCGCTCGGCGGCGGCGGCCATCAGCGGCCGCTTGCCACGGTCGCGATCCCCGCCGCAGCCGAACAGGCACCACAGGCGTCCGCTGTCGGGCAGGTGGGCGCGCAGCGCCACCAGGGCATTCTCCAGGGCGTCGGGGGTGTGGGCATAGTCGAGGACCACCCTGGGCCCCACCCCGGCGCCCAGCGCCTGCATGCGACCGGGCACCGGCCCGAGCTCGGCGGCGGCGGCGAACAGGGCCTCGAGATCGGCGCCGAGGCCGTAGAGGGTGGCCATGGCCAGCAGCACATTGGTGAGGGTGAAGCGCCCCATCAAGGGCAGCGTCAGCACCCGTTCGCCCTCGGGGGTGGCAATCAATGCGCGCTGGCCTTCGGCATGCGGGATCCAGTCCATCACTCTCAGGGTGACGGCTTCATCCTCGCCCACCGCCAGCACGCGCACGTCCTCGGGCAGGCCGGCCAGCATCAGCCGTGCCAGGGGGTCATCGGCGTTGACCACCGCCAGGGCCAGCTCCGGGCGGCGGAAGAGCCGCGCCTTGGCCGCCGCATAGGCGGCCATGCTGCCGTGGTAGTCGAGATGGTCGCGGGTCAGGTTGGTGAAGACGGCGGCCTGGAGTCGGCAGCCGTCGAGACGCCCCTGCTCCAGGGCATGGGACGAGACCTCCATGGCCACCCGGGTGATGCCTTCGCCGGCCAGCTCGCCGAGGGCGGCCTGCAGCGCCAGGGAGCCCGGCGTGGTCAGCGCCCCCGGATGCAGTGCCCCCGGGCGACCGTGCCCGAGGGTGCCGATCATGCCGGCATCGCGGCCCAGGGCCCGGCTGAGGGCGGCGATATAGTGGGTCACCGAGCTCTTGCCGTTGGTGCCGGTGACGCCGATCAGCTCCAGGGCCTCGGGGACGGCGAAGAGGGCGCCGCCGAGCTCGCCGAGCCGCTGACGCAGGTGCGGAAGCCACAGCACCCGGGGATCGTCGGTCGCCGTGCCGGCGTCGGTCCCATCGTCATGAGCCAGCACCAGGGCGGCCCCCGCCGCCAGGGCGGCGGGCACGAAGTCACGCCCATCGGCCGCCACGCCGGGCACCGCCAGGAAGACATCGCCCGGGGCCAGGGCCCGGCTATCCAGGCACAGCGACAGCCGCGCGGGCAGCTCGAGGTCGGCCAGGACCGCCCGATGGTCCGGCCACAATCGGGTCAGCTCGGCGATCAGGCGGGAGGCAGTCAGGTCCATGGGCGTCTCTCGTCACGGGGGGAATGGCAGGGGTCAAGTCGCATCGTCGGCCGACTCCCGGTCGCCCGCCACCCGGTCGGGCGGCACGTCGAGGATCCGCAGGGCGTTGCCGGCCACCCGGGAGAACACCGGCGCCGCCACGGCCCCGCCGTAATAGGAATCGCCCCGGGGGTGATCGATCATCACCACGGCGATCAGACGCGGGTCGGACACCGGCGCGATGCCCACGAACAGCGAGCGGTAGGCATCTTCCTCGTAGCCCGTGCCGCCGGTCTTGCGCACCGTCCCGGTCTTGCCGGCCACGCTGTAGCCGGGCACCAGGCCGCGCCGGGCGCCGGTCCCCGGCGCCACCACCTGGTCCATCATGCCCAGCACGCGGTCGGCGACCGCCGGCTCGATCACCGGCTGCCCGGCCGGCGGCTCGTCGAGCCGCAGCAGCGACGGTGGCAGGCGCTCGCCATGGTTGGCGATGGCGGTATAGGCACTGGCCAGCTGCAGCGCCGAGACCGACAGGCCATAGCCGTAGGACAGCGCCGCCCACTGGCTGCTTGACCAGACCCGCGGCGACGGCACGCTGCCACTGGCCTCGCCCGGGAAGCCGGTGCCCGGCGCACTGGCGAGGCCCAGCGCCCGGTAGCGCTCGGGCACCACCGGGTCGTCGAGCTGCAGGGTCAGCTTGGACATGCCGAGGTTGGACGAGTGCTCGAGGATCCCGGCCAGGCTCAGCTCGCCGTAGTTGCGGATATCCTTGATGGTGTAGCGGTCGATGACCATCCAGCCCGGCGAGGTGTCCACCACGGTGTCGGGCGGGAACTTGCCGGTCTCCAGCAGCGCCGACATGGCCAGCGGCTTGATCACCGACCCGGGCTCGTAGACATCCACGATGGCGCGGTTGCGCAGGCCCTTGGGGTCGAGGCCGGCGCGGTTGTTGGGGTTATAGGACGGCTGGTTGGCCATGGCCAGCACCTCACCGGTGTGGGCATCGAGCATCACCAGCACCCCGCCGTCGGCGTCGTGCTCGCCCACCGCCGCCTTGAGCTCGCGGTAGGCCATGTACTGCAGGCGCTGATCGATGGACAGCGTCAGGTCGCCGCCGGGTTCGGCCTCGCGCAGCACCTCGAGGTCCCGGACCAGCCGCCCCCGGCGGTCCTTGATCACGCGCCGCCGGCCGGGCACCCCGGCCAGGTAGGGCTGATAGGCCAGCTCGAGGCCCTCCTGGCCCTGGTCGTCGATGTTGGTCACCCCGATCAACTGGGCGATCACCTCGCCGGCCGGGTAGTAGCGCTTGTACTCGGCGCGCTTGTGCACGCCGGGGACGCGCAGGTCGAGCACCCGCTGGGCGGCCTCGGGGGTCATGCGACGGCGCAGGTACATGAATTCGCGATCGGCATAGCGTTCGATGCGTGCGTTCAGGGCGTCAAGGTCCTGGCCCAGGGCGCGGGCCAGCTGCAGGCGCTGGATGCCGTCCTCGGGCAGGTCCTGCGGATTCGCCCAGAGGGTCACCACCGGCGTGGAAATCGCCAGCGGCTCGCCGTGACGGTCGGTGATCATGCCGCGGTGGGCGGGGATCGCATCGACGCGAAGGGTGCGGGCATCGCCCTGCCCCTGCAGGAAGGAGCGGTCGAAGACCTGCAGGTCGACGATGCGCCCGGCCAGCAGCGCCAGGCCGACCAGCACCAGGGTCATCATCACCCGGTAGCGGGCCTTGCCCATGGGCGCCATGGGCGGCGGCTTGCGCGGGGACACGGCCGGGCGCGGGGACTGGCTCATGGCCGGATCACCTCCACTTCGTCGATCTCCGGCAGACGCATCTCCAGGCGCTGGGTGGCCAGGCGCTCGATGCGGGCCGGCGATGACCAGGCCCCCTCCTCGAGCAGCAGCTGGCCCCATTCGGTCTGCAGTTGCTGGTGCTCGCGTTCGAGTTGCTGCAGGCGAGCATACTGGTCGCGGGTGAGATGGCTGGTGGCGATCACCGCCAGCGCCGAGCCCAGGCACAGCACCAGCAGCACGCCGTTGCCGATCAGCGCGAGGCTGGGTCGCAGGCGCACCGGCCAGGCGAAGGCGGAGGTGGAGGCGTGTCGTCCCTGAGCCATGTCGAGCCTCAGTAGCGTTTGCGCGCCGCGCGCATCACCGCGCTGCGGGCGCGGGGGTTGGCCTCGACCTCCGCCGCGCCGGGCCGGCGCGCCTTGCCCAGGGCCTCGAGGCGGCGCTGGATCTGGTCGTCGCGCAGCGGCACGCCGCGTGGCAGGTGGGTATCGCCGCGCACGTGGTCGCGGATGAAGCGCTTGACGCGACGATCCTCCAGGGAATGGAAGCTGATCACCACCAGGTGGCCGCCCGGGGACAGGGCCTCCAGGGCCGCCGCCAGGGCGGCGTCGAGCTGCTCCAGCTCGCCGTTGACCTGGATGCGCAGCGCCTGGAAGGCCCGGGTCGCCGGGTGCTTGCCCTTCTCCCAGGCGGGATGGGCGGCCTTGATCACTTCGGCGAGATCCGCGGTGCGGGTGAAGGGCCGCTCGCCGCGGCGCGCGACGATGGCTCGCGCCAGTCGGCGGGCGAAGCGCTCCTCGCCATAGGCCTTGAAGACCCGGGCGATCTCGCCCTCGTCGGCCCGGGCGAGCCAGGCCGCGGCGCTCTCGCCCCGGGTCGGGTCCATGCGCATGTCGAGCGGGCCATCGCGCAGGAAGCTGAACCCGCGCTCCGGATCATCCAACTGAGGCGAGGAGACCCCGACATCGAGCAGCACCCCGGCGAGCCGGCCGTGAAGCTCGTGATGGCGGGCAAAGTCCCCCAGGCGAGCGAAGTCGCCCCGCTCGATGGCGAAGCGGGGATCGCTGATGGCCGCCGCCTCGGCGATGGCCTGGGGATCGCGATCGATGGCCAGCAGGCGTCCCTCGGGCGCCAGGCGTTCGAGGATCGCCCGGGAGTGGCCACCGCGGCCGAAGGTGCCATCGAGATAGGCACCGGCCGGATCATGGATCAAGGCGTCGACCGCGCCATCGAGCAGCACGCTGGCATGGCGAAAACCGCGGACGGGTTGTTCGGGAGCGGATGACGACATGCACTTCTCGTTGGCGGCTGGTAGGGACCGTGCGCGACGGCGAAACAGGCAGAAGATGGGGGAGTCGGCCGATAAGCCGGGTTCTGTCGAGGACAGTCATTCCTCTAGGGACGACGTCACCGTCGTCCTCAAGCAACCTACCCGAACCCAACGCGGGCCACGCCATGGGGTTCCTATTTGGTCTTGCTCCGAGTGGGGTTTACCGTGCCACGCACTGTTGCCAGGCGCGCGGTGCGCTCTTACCGCACCCTTTCACCCTTACCGGCCTCCCGGGGGAGACGTAGGCGGTCTGCTCTCTGCTGCACTTTCCGTCGGCTCGCGCCGCCCAGGCGTTACCTGGCACTCTGCCCTGTGGAGCCCGGACTTTCCTCCCCTGCCCCGATCCGAGAATCGGGTGCAGCGGCGACTGCCTGGCCAACTCCCGCGGCAAGCATACCAGCGCCCCGCCCCCCTCTCAATCCCCGTCCTTGAGCGCCTGGGCCCTGGCGTACCAGGCCTTCTTGGCGCCGCCCAGGGTGCGGGCCGCCACCGCGGCGGCCTGCTTGACCCCGACGCCCTCGGCCAGCAGGGCCGCGAGCAGTGCGTCGGCCTCGATGGCCGCGGCCTCGCCGGCCTGGCGCGGCGCGGCCCCGGCCACCATGACCACGAACTCGCCGCGGGCCTGGTCCGGGTCCTCCGCGAGGCGCTCCAGCAGCGCCTGGGCGCTGCCCTCCAGAAAGGTCTCGAAGGTCTTGGTCAGTTCCCGGGCCAGCACCACCCGACGTGCCCCGAGGGTGGCGGCCAGATCGGCCAGGGTGTCGCGGATGCGGTGCGGGGACTCGTAGAACACCAGGGTCTCGTCGCGCTCGGCCAGGGCCTCGAGGCGCGCCCGTCGCGCGCCGCCCCTGGCGGGCAGGAAGCCGCTGAACAGGAAGCGGTCGGTGGGCAGCCCGGCCGCGGACAGCGCCGCCACCAGGGCGCAGGCCCCGGGCACCGGCACGACGCGTCGCCCCCGGGCCCTCAGCTCGCGCACCAGCACGAAGCCGGGGTCGCTGATCAGCGGGGTGCCGGCGTCACTGACCAGGGCCACGGCCTCGCCGGCGACCAGCCGGGCATCGAGCCGGTCGACCCGGGCGGCCTCATTGTGCTCATGCAGCGAGAGCATGGCCGGCGCGATGCCCAGGTGACGCAGCAGGCGGGCCGTATGACGAGTGTCCTCGGCAGCCACCAAGGCAACCTCGCCGAGCACCCGGGCGGCCCGGGGGCTCAGGTCATCCAGATTCCCAATCGGCGTGGCGACCACGTACAATACCCCTTCATCGGCGTCTGACATTTCGGCTCCCTGGGATGCATTCCGGACATGAGGACAAGGAAGGATTCATGAAGATCTCGTCTCGCGGCCCCCTGGCCGCCGCACTCCTGGCGCTGCTTGTCGCCGGCTGCACCCTGCAGCCCGGCATCACCCAGCGCGCGCCCGCCGGCGATCCGGACCAGCTGCTTCAGCAGGCCGAGCAGCAGGCCCCCGAGCAGGCCGCCCTGTCCCGGCTCGAGGCGGCGGACATCCTAGCACGCCAGGGACGCCGCCCCCAGGCGCTGGAGGTCGCCAAGGACCTCGACGACGCGCGCCTGCCGGCCGAGGCCCGCCGCCGCTGGGCCCTGCTGCTTTCCGACCTCGGCGAGACCGAGGGCGACCCCTGGGCGGTGATCCAGGCCGCCCAGCTCCTCGACGAGGCCGAGCTGCCCCGGGAGGCGGCCAACCTGCTGCGCGAGCGCCAGGGCCGCGCCCTCGGCCAGGTCGACGAGCCCCAGGCCGCGGCGCGGGTGCTGATGCGCCTGCAGGCGGCCACCGACCGCCGGGACCTCAACGACCCGATCTGGGAGCAACTCTCGCGGCTCTCCCCCGGCGACGTCGCCGAGCTGCGCGAAGGTGCCGACGAGGCGACCCTCGCCTGGCTGGAGCTGGCCGACCTGGTGCGCAGCAGCAGCGGCGACATCGAGCGCCTCTTCACCCGCCTCGACGACTGGCGGGGCCGCTACCCCGAGCACCCGGCCGCGCGCCGCCTGCCCGCGGACATCCTCGCCCTGCGTGAGCTGCGCGGGCGCGACGTCAGCCATATCGCGGTCTTCCTGCCCGAGTCCGGCCCCCTGGCCGGCGTCGCCGACGCCATCGAGGAGGGCCTGCGCGCCCACCACCTGAGTGCCGTGAACGGCGGCGCCAGCGGCACCCGGCTGACGTTCTTCGACTCCGCCCGGGGGGACCTCGACGCCCTCTACCGGGAGGCCCGGAACCGCGGCGCCCAGGTGGTGGTGGGACCGCTGGACAAGGATGCCGTCAGCGCCCTCGAGCGCCGCGACCGGGTGCCCATGCCGACGCTCGCGCTCAACTACGGCGAGGCCGAACGCAATGGCGCCGAGGGGCTCTTCCAGTACGGCCTCTCCGCCGAGGACGAGGCCCGCCAGGTGGCCGCCCGCGCCCGTCTCGACGGGCACCGCACGGCCTCGCTGCTGGTGCCGGACAATGCCTGGGGCCGGCGGGTCGGCGAAGCCTTCGCGACGGCCTGGCAGGACCGCGACGGCGACATCGCCAACGCCGTGCGCTACAACCCCGGCATGCCGGCCACCGAGAGCACGCGCCGCGCCCTGGGCGCGAACCGGGCCGACCTGCTCTTCCTGCTCGCCCTGCCCGACTACGCCCGCCAGGTACCGCCGACCATCGACTACTACGCCTATGAGCAGGGCCTGCCGGTGTACGCCACCTCGCACCTCTACGAGGGACGCCCGCAGCCGCGTCTGGACCAGGACCTCAATGGCGTGATGTTCGTCGACATCCCCTGGCAGATCCCGGACGCCGCCGCGGGCGGGGAAGACGCCCTGCCCTTCCTGGCGAGCTACCGCCAGCTGCGCGAGGAATCGGATCCGACGATGTTCCGGCTGATGGCCATGGGCGTGGACGCCTACGAGCTGGCCCGACGCCTGCCGCAGTTCCAGGCCATCCCGGGCAGCGAGCTGTTCGGCGCCACCGGCACCCTGAGCGCCGCGGACGACGGCCGCATCCACCGCAGCCTGCCCTGGGCCCGCTTCGTCGATGGCGTCCCCCAGCCGGTGCTCGGCTCACGACTGCTGGACGATGACCGGCCCCGCTGACGCCCGCGCCCGCGGGGCGCAGGTCGAGCGTCTCGCTGCCGACTGGCTGATGGCCCGCGGCCTCACCCTCGAGGCCAGCAACCAGCACGCCAAGGGCGGAGAACTCGACCTGGTGATGCGCGACGGCGAGACCCTGGTCTTCGTCGAGGTCCGCCACCGCGCCGACTGCCGCCATGGCCATCCCCTCGAGACCATCACGACGACCAAGCAGCGCCGCCTGATCCGGGCGGCGCGTTTTTATCTCCAGCGCAACCGGCTATCATGTGCCTGCCGCTTCGATGTGCTGGCCGTCACCGGCACGCCGCCCCGCCTCGAGTTCGACTGGGTGGCGGGCGCCTTCGAAGCGTTCTGACCGCCCAAGGACCAGGAAGCCAAGATGGATTTCCAGACCCGCATTCTCGGACACTTCAACGCCAGCATCGATACCAAGACCTACGCCAGCGAGGTGCTGCCGCCCTTCATCGAGGTGGCCAGCCAGATGATGGTGCAGAGCCTGGTCAACGAGGGGAAGATCCTGGCCTGCGGCAACGGCGGCAGCGCCGGCGACAGCCAGCACTTCTCGTCCGAGCTGCTCAATCGCTTCGAACGCGAACGCCCCAGTCTGCCGGCCCTGGCGCTGACCACCGATACCTCGACGCTGACCTCGATCGCCAACGACTACAGCTACAACGAGGTCTATTCGAAGCAGGTGCGCGCCCTGGGCCAGCCCGGTGACGTCCTGCTGGCGATCTCCACCAGCGGCAATTCCGGCAACGTCATCCAGGCCATCCAGGCCGCCCATGACCGCGAAATGACGGTGGTCGCCCTGACCGGCCGCGACGGCGGCAACATGGCCTCGCTACTGGGCCAGGATGACTGCGAGATCCGCGTGCCGGCGACCTCCACCGCCCGCATCCAGGAGGTGCACCTGCTGGTGATCCACTGCCTGTGCGACCTGATCGACGAACAACTCTTCGGCGCAAGCGAGTGATGTCATGTCCTACAAGTCCCTGTTGTTTACCCTGTCCCTCGGCCTGATGCTGGCCGTATCCGGCTGCACCTCCATGACCGCGGCCACGACCCCCGGCACCATTGAGGAGAACTATGGCGAGCGCACCCTGGGCACCCGGGTCGAGGACCAGAGCATCGAGACCAAGATCGGTCACAACCTCGGCCGCACCGATGCCCGGCTGAGCGACGCCCGCATCAACGTCGACAGCTTCAATGGCGTGGTGCTGCTGACCGGCCAGGTCCCCAGCCAGGAGCTCAAGAGCATGGCCGAACAGGTGGCGGGCCAGGTGCGCAACGTGCGCCGGGTCCACAACGAGCTGACCGTCGCCGCCAACCTGCCCGCCAGCCAGCGGCTCAGCGACACCTGGATCACCACCAAGATCCGCACCACGCTGGCCGCCAACGAGGCCATCGACGCCAGCCGGCTGCACATCGTGACGGAGAACGCCAGCGTCTACCTGATGGGGATCGTCAGCCGCGCGGAGGCCGACCGCATCGTCTCGGCGGTGTCCAACGCCGGCGGCATGCAGCGCATCGTCAAGGTCTTCGACTACCTGGACTGAGCCATGGCGACCGCGGTCGCCGACGCAAAGCAAACGGCAGGCCGGATGGCCTGCCGTTTCTCCTGGTACGAGGTGCGAGGCAGCGGACGCCGCGGGCGCCCGGCCTCGAGGCCTTCAAGAAGAAGGTCGGCAACCCGGCGAGGGCGGACGCCGCGGGCGCCCGGCCTCGAGGGTCACTTGACGACGCGCAGCGAGGGACGCCCCTTCCTGGCGGCCTCGCTGCGCTCGCCCTCCTCGGCATCACCGCCGGCCCCCTCGACGCCGGACAGCGCCGGACCGGTTTCCGCCTCGGGCGCGTCGGGCTCGGCCGCGGCCGGCATGACCGGCTCGTGACCGAAGACCATGCCCACACCGTTCTCGCGGGCATAGATCGCGATCAGCGCCTCCATGGGCACCATCACCTGCATCGGCTGCCCGCCGAAACGGGCGGAGAAGACGATGGCATCGTTCTCCAGGGACAGGTCGCGTACCGCGGTCACGCCGAGGTTGAGCACGATCTGGCCGTTCTGCACGAACTGCCGCGGCACCTCGACGCCCTCCTGCTCGGCGTCGACCACGATGTAGGGCGTCAGCTCGTTGTCCAGCAACCACTGGTACAGGGCCCGAGCGATATAGGGACGGCTCGACTGCATCGATTGACCCTCCTGGGTTGGGGCCCCGACGACGCCGGGGCTTGGCATTAAGGGATGATCAGGGGCGCATCTCGCGCTCGCCCTCGCTCAGCGCGGCCTTGAAGCCCTCGCGATCGAAGACCCGCTCCATGTAGCCCATCAGCGGCTTGACCTGCTTTTCCGGCAACTCGATGCCCAGCACCGGCATGCGCCAGAGGATCGGCGCCAGGCAGCAGTCGACCAGGGTGAACTCCTCGCTCATGAAGAACGGCATGTCCTCGAAGATCGGCGAGATGCCGATCAGGCTCTCGCGGAGCTCCTTGCGCGCCTTGTCGGCTTCCTTCTTGGGCCCCTGCTGGATCTGCTCGACCAGCGGGCACCACTCGCGCTCGATGCGATGCATCCACAGCCGGCTCTGGGCACGGGCCACGGGATACACCGGCAACAGCGGGGGATGCGGGAACCGCTCGTCCAGGTATTCCATCATCACCTTGGACTCGTAGAGCACCAGGTCGCGATCCAGCAGCGTGGGCACGCTGTTGTAGGGGTTGAGATCGGCGAGCTCCTCGGGGTGGCTCTCCTCGGTGACCTCGACGATGTCTACGGCCACGCCCTTCTCGGCGAGCACGATACGCACCCGATGACTGTAATGATCATCGCCCCCGGAGTAGAAGATCATCGACGACCGCTTGGCCACTACACCCATGAAACAATCCTCGCATCAATTCGTGCCGAGATGATAACACGACACCCCCCTCCCGGGGGCGCCGCGACCTTGCCCGTGACCGGGCACAGACCACAGGGGGCGCATGGCTCGCACCATGCGCCCCCGCACTCTCCGTCGAGGACGGATCAGTGGATATCGCGCCAGTACTCGCGCTTGAGCAGGTAGGCGATGACCCCGAAGATGAAGATGAAGATCAGCACCTTGGGACCCAGCGCCTGGGCCTGTAACTTGGAGGGTTCACCGACATAGGCGAGGAAGTTGGTCAGGTCGTAGACCGCCTCCTCGAACTCCTCGGGCTCCATCTGCCCCGGCTGGGTGACCTGCAGGGTCTCGCAGGACTGGTACTTGCCGGTCAGCGGGTCGAGTTCGGCGCCCTCGATCGGCTGATCGGAAGCCGCGCAGACCTTCTCCTGCACGCCCTGCAGCGGCTCCAGCACGTTGGGCATGGCCACCAGCGGGAAGACCTGGTTGTTCACGCCGGTGGGGCGCGACGGGTCCCGGTAGAAGCTGAGCAGGTAGGAGTAGACCCAGTCGGTCCCGCGCAGGCGGGCCTCGAGGGTCAGGTCGGGCGGCGGTGCGCCGAACCAGTTCTCGCCATCCTCGCTGCGCATGGCGTTGTGCATCTGGTCGTTGAAGCCGAGCTCTTCGGCGAAGATCAGGTTGTCCTCGACCAGGTCCTGGGGCATGCCCAGGTCCTCGGCGGCCCGCGAGAAGCGCTGATGCTCGAGGGAATGACAGCCCATGCAGTAGTTGACGAAGAGCTTCATGCCGTTCTGCAGCGACGCCTTGTCATGGAGATCCGGGTTCATCTCCTGCAGGTGCACGCCACCGCCGCCGGCGGCAAACCCGGCCATCGGCACCAGCGCGAAGAGCAGTGCGAACAGTTGCTTTTTCATTAGCCAGTCACCCTTTCCGGAACGGGTTTGGTCTTCTCCAGCCGGGTATAGAACGGCATCAGCAGGAAGAAGGCGAAATAGATGACGGTACACACCTGGGACAGCAGCGTGCGACCCTCGGTGACCGGCAGCACGCCCAGCACGCCGAGGATGACGAAGCTCACGGCGAACAGGGCCAGCATCACCCTGGAGAACCAGCCCTTGTAGCGCATGGAGCGCACCGGGCTGCGATCGAGCCAGGGCAGCACGAAGAGCACCGCGATGGCCGCGCCCATGCACACCACGCCGAGGAACTTGGCGTCGAGGCCGAACAGCGAGAAGGTGATCGCCCGGAGGATGGCGTAGAAGGGCGTGAAGTACCACACCGGCGCGATGTGATCCGGCGTCTTCAGCGGGTTGGCCGGCTCGAAGTTGGGCTTCTCGATGAAGTAGCCGCCGCCCTCGGGGAAGTAGAAGATCACCACGCTGAACACGAACAGGAAGACGGCGACGCCGAACAGATCCTTGACCGAGTAGTAGGGATGGAAGGGAATGCCGTCCAGCGGCTTGCCGGTCTCGTCCTTCTTCTTCTTGATGTCGATGCCGTCGGGGTTGTTGGAGCCGACCTCGTGCAGGGCGATGATGTGCAGCACCACCAGCGCCAGGATCACGATGGGCAGCGCCACCACGTGCAGGGCGAAGAAGCGGTTCAGGGTGATGCCGGAGATCAGGAAGTCGCCGCGCACCCATTGGGCCAGGTCCGGGCCGATGGCCGGGATGGCGGAGAACAGCGAGATGATCACCTGGGCGCCCCAGTAGGACATCTGGCCCCAGGGCAGCAGGTAGCCCATGAAGGCCTCGGCCATCAGCGCCAGGTAGATGGCCATGCCGAAGATCCACACCAGCTCGCGGGGCGCCTTGTAGGAGCCGTAGAGCAGGCCGCGGAACATGTGCAGGTACACCACCACGAAGAAGGCCGACGCGCCGGTGGTGTGCATGTAGCGGATCAGCCAGCCCCACTCCACGTCGCGCATGATGTACTCGACCGAGGCGAAGGCACCTTCCGCGGAGGGGTTGAAGCTCATGGTCAGCCAGACGCCGGTGAGGATCTGGTTGACCAGCACCAGCAGGGCCAGCGATCCGAAGAAGTACCAGAAGTTGAAGTTCTTCGGGGCGTAGTACTTGGACAGGTGCTCCTGCCACATCTGGGTGGCGGGGAAACGGTCGTCGACCCAGCGCATGAAGCCGCGCTCCGCCTTGGCCTTGTTCGGATTACCCATCAGGCAGTCTCCTCATCTTCGCCGACGACGATGACGCCATCGCTCTCGAAGCGATAGGGCGGCACCTCGAGGTTGATCGGGGCGGGCACGTTGCGGAACACCCGGCCCGCCAGGTCGAACCGCGACCCGTGGCAAGGGCAGAAGAAGCCGCCCGGCCAGTCGTCGACCCCGACACCCTCGGCATTGGGTTCCGGCTTGAACAGCGGCGAGCAGCCAAGATGGGTACAGATGCCGATGATCACGCCGATCTCGGGCTTGATGGAACGCAGGGGGCCGTCGGCGTAGCTCGGCTGCTGCGGCTCGGTGGACTCGGGATCGGCCAGCCGGTCGGCGCCGAGGGCCTCGGTGCGCTCGATCATCTCCGGCGTACGATTGAGGATCCAGATGGGTCGCCCGCGCCACTCGACGGTCATGCGCTGCCCGGGTTCGAGCTTGGACACGTCCGCCTTGACGGGGGCACCCGCCGCCCTTGCCCTGGCACTGGGCTGCCAGGAAGCCACAAAGGGGACCGCTACCCCGACAGCGCCCGCCGCACCTACGACGGTGGTCGCGCCCACGAGGAAACGGCGCCGCCCTTTGTTCACGCCGTTATCTGCCATCTTCAGGTTTCTCCCATCAGCTTACCCGCTGTTCCATCACGAGCTCCGGATGACCCGCGACCACGGATTTTGAAATGCGTTATATGGTAAAAAAACGGATCGTCCCGCACAAGGACAAGCCCCGGGCCCGGGGGCGAAACTTGGCGGCAAATACTTGACCCAGAACAAAAAAACGCCCAGGTCTGGGACCCGGGCGTTTTTTCGTCGTATAGACGTCCGTCTTAACGCTTGGAGAACTGCGGACGGCGACGTGCCTTGCGCAGGCCGATCTTCTTGCGCTCGACCTCACGGGCATCACGGGTGACGTACCCGGCTTCACGCAGCGGCTTGCGGAAGTCCTCGTTGTACTCCATCAGGGCACGGGTGATGCCGTGACGGATGGCGCCGGCCTGGGCACTGCCGCCGCCGCCCTTGACGGTGACGTAGACGTCGAACTGGCCGAGGGTCTCTGTCAGCTCGAGAGGCTGACGGACCACCATGCGACCGGTGACGCGACCGAAATACTCGTTGAGATCACGGCTGTTGACGGTGATCTTGCCGGTGCCCGGCTTCAGAAAGACGCGCGCGGTAGAGGTCTTGCGGCGCCCGGTTCCGTAATACTGCTGTGTCATGGCGAAGACTCCCTCAGATGTTCAGTTCTTGCGGCTGCTGGGCGGCGTGCGGATGCTCGGTGCCGGCGTAGACCTTGAGCTTGGAGTACATGGCACGACCCAGCGGGCCCTTCGGGAGCATGCCCTTGACCGCGGACTCGATGACGCGCTCGGGGGCGTGAGCGATCATCTTCTCGAAGTTCATGGAACGCAGGCCACCCGGATAGCCGGTGTGGCGATAGTAGTTCTTGGCGCTGGCCTTGTTGCCGGTGACCTTCACCTTCTCGGCATTGATCACGACGATGTAGTCGCCGGTATCGACATGCGGGGTGTATTCCGGCTTGTGCTTGCCACGCAGGCGGCGAGCGATCTCGGTGGCCAGACGGCCGAGCGTCTTGTCCGCAGCGTCGACGACGTACCAGTCGCGCTGGACGGACTGCGGTTTGGCAGTGAACGTCTTCATGGGTGAATCACCAAATCGATGTGTTGGGTCCTGCCGCCGGCGAGGACCATCCCTATTCTTCTTGGTTGCCGCCACGCGGGCGACAACGGTCGAGCGAGCGCGCATTCTACACGACCCGCCACCGGCAAGGCAATGCCGGCACGCGCAAGCTGGAAGCTGGAAGCTGGAAGCTGGAAGCTGGAAGCTGGAAGCTGGAAGCTGGAAGCTGGAAGCTGGAAGCTGGAAGGCAGGCTGAATCCGCCACCAAAGGCATCAAGGGTTTTCTTCCAGCTTAAAGCTTACGGCTTACAGCTCCCGGACGCAGTCCGGGTCAGGGCTTGTGCGGCAGCGCCAGATACTCGCGGGACTGCATCTCCTGCAGCCGCGACAGGGTGCGCTCGAATTCGAACCCCAGCCGCCCGTCCCGGTACAGCGACTCGGCCGGCGTCTCGGCGGACATCAGCAGCTTGACGCCGCGATCGTAGAACTCGTCGACCATGTTGATGAAGCGTCGCGCCTGGTCGTCGGTGGCCCCCCCCATGCGGGTGACGTTGGACACCAGCACGCTGTGATACTCCCGGGCCAGCTCGATGTAGTCGTTCTGGCTGCGCGGCCCATCGCAGAGCTCGGTGAACTCGAACCACACCACGTCGTCGTGGAGCCGGCGGGTATGCAGCACCCGGTGGTTGATCTCGATGGGCGCCCCCTCCTCGCCCTCGCTGCCGGCGATCTCGCGGAAGCTGCGCGCCAGTTCGGCCTCGGCCTCGGCGTCCAGGGGCGAATGGAAGATCTCGGCTCGCTCCAGGGCGCGCAGCCGGTAGTCGATGCCCGAATCCACGTTGACCACCTCGCAGTGACGCTCGAGCAGGTCGATGGCCGGCAGGAAACGCGCCCGCTGCAGGCCGTCCCTGTAGAGCTCGCCGGGCACGATGTTGGAGGTCGCCACCAGCACCACGCCGCGGGCGAAGAGCGCCTCGAGGAGGTTGGCCAGGATCATCGCGTCGGTGATGTCCTTGACGAAGAACTCGTCGAAGCAGATCACCCGGGCCTCGTCGGCGAACTTGTCGGCGACCAGCGTCAGGGGATTGCGCTCGCCCTTGTAGTGCTCGAGCTCGTTGTGCACCCGCTGCATGAAGCGGTGGAAGTGGGTGCGCATCTTCTCGGAAAAGGGCAGGGCCTCGAAGAAGGTGTCGACCAGGTAGGTCTTGCCGCGGCCGACCCCGCCCCAGAAGTAGAGCCCGGCCACTGGCGGCAGCGCCGGCTCGGCCGGGATCTCGCGCCGGCCGAACAGCCCGGCCACCCGCGACTTCAGCCCCCTGCCCTGGCTCGCGGCCCGCGGCCGCTCGCGGGGCATGGCCACCAGCTCGTCGAAGAGCCGCTGGAGATGCTCCACGGCCCGCTCCTGGGCCGGGTCATACTGGAAGTCGTCGCGCTCGAGGTCGGCGCGGTAGCGCGCCAGCGGCGAGGCCGGCCGGCGTTCATCGGGGGCATTCGGCGTCCTGTGGCGTTCGGTCTTCGGCATACCTGGCGACCTGTCCTCGGGTGGCATCGAAACCGGCATTATACGCGCCGCGAGGCCGCTTGGCATCGCCGGCCGGCCGTTGACCGCGCCGACGGCCTCGGCCCTATAATGGGCCGCCGGCCTCGCCCGGCCACCGGCACCGGACCGACGGCCGGGCCGTCCGACAGCTCAGGGAGACAGACGTGGAAGAAAGCAATATCAACTGGGTGCTGGCCATCGCCTGCCTGCTGGCCGGCGTGGGCATCGGCGCCCTGGGCTATCGCCTGCTCGACGCCGGCGCCGGCAATGTCCAGCGGCTCCGCCAGCGCCTCGCCGAACGCGACCGCCAGCTCGCCGAGCTGCGTGATGGCCTCGGCGAGCACCTCGAGCGCGTCGGCGCGCTCACCGAGGCGCTGAACCGTGACGGCCAGGCGCTGCACCGCGAGATGGCGGAAGCCAGCGCGACCCTGGGCGCGACCCCGCCACGCAAGCCGGACCTCACGCCGAGCGCCCCCCCGGACACGGGGGACGGCGAGGACAGCCCGGCGGCCCCCCGCGACTATGCCGATGGCAATCGCGGCACCCTCTCCGAAGACTTCGGCCTGAAACCCGGGGAGGCCAGCACGCCCCAGCCGCCCCGCTACTGAACGCCGACGGCGCCCCGGGGCGCCGTCTTGCGCGTCGCCCTCAGGCCGGGTTGTCGATATCCACGAAGCGATGCTCGACGGCGAAGGTCTCGGCCAGCCAGGCGCCCAGCGCCTGGACCCCGTAGCGTTCGGTGGCATGATGTCCCGCGGCGAGGTAATGAATCCCCATCTCGCGCGCCAGGTGGGTGGTCCGCTCGGAGATCTCGCCGGAGATGAAGGCGTCGGCGCCGGCCTCGGCGGCCTGCAGGATCATGTCCTGGGCGCCGCCGGTGCACCAGGCGACGCGACGCACCGCGCCGCCACCGGGGGCCTCCACCAGCAGCGGCGCCCGCGCCAGGCGCGCGCCGACATGGGCGGCCAGCTCGCCGGCGCTCATCGGTGCCGGCGGCGCGCCCCGCCAGAGCAGCCCCTCGCCCAGCTCGCCATCGACGCAGCCCTCGACCTCGAAGTCCAGCCGGCGCGCCAGGGCGGCATTGTTGCCCAGGGTCGCGTGGGCATCCAGCGGCAGATGATAGGCCAGCAGGCCGATGTCATGGGTCAGCAGGGTGGCTAGCCGGCGCCGCTTCATGCCGGTGATGTTGACCGGTTCGTTCTTCCAGAAATAGCCGTGGTGGACCAGCAGCAGGTCCGCCTGCCAGGCCACCGCCTCGTCGAGCAGGGCCTGGCAGGCCGTGACGCCGGTCATCACCCGACCGATGCGCTCGCGACCGCCAACCTGGAGGCCGTTGGCGGTGTAATCCTTGAAGCGTTCGGGGACCAGCAGCCGGTCACAGGCCGCCAGCAGTTCGTCGCAAGTCGTCATGTCGCCTCCGGGCGTGCTCGGGGATGCAATGTTACAATTCGCTCATTCTACCCGGCACCCTCCCGCCCTGCGACAACGCACCACCGAGAAGGAACCCCGCCGCATGCGACGCGCCCTCCCCTACCTCTGGCCCGCTCTGATCGGCCTGCTGGTGGCCATCGTGCTGCTTAATGCCTTTCCGCAGCTGCTGGGGCGCCGGGCCGTCCAGCCGAGCCCGCCCACCCCGGTCCCCGAGCAGCAGCCCCAAACCCCGGCACCGGAGCCGGTATCGCGGCCCTCCCCCGAGTTGCGCGAGGCCGCCCCGATGTCCCGCGACCAGGGACCGGTGAGCTATGCCGAGGCGGTGGAGCGGGCCGCCCCGGCGGTGGTCAACATCTACTCGTCGCGGGTCGTCGAGCAGGAGGGCCATCCGCTGATGTCGGACCCCTTCTTCCGCCAGTTCTATGGCGACGACATGCCCCGCCGGCAGCGGATGCTGTCGAGCCTCGGCTCCGGGGTCATCGTCAGCGATGACGGCTATGTCCTGACCAACCATCACGTGATCAGCGGCGCCGACCAGATCCGGGTGGCCCTGCGTGACGGGCGCGAGACCCTCGCCGAGGTGATCGGCACCGACCCGGAGAGCGACCTGGCGGTGCTGCGTATCGACCTCGACGACCTGCCGATCATCGAACTCACCGACTCCACCCGGGTGGCGGTGGGCGATGTCTCCCTGGCCATCGGCAATCCCTTCGGCGTGGGGCAGACCGTGACCATGGGCATCATCAGCGCCACCGGGCGCAGCCACCTGGGACTCAACGCCTACGAGGACTTCATCCAGACCGATGCGGCCATCAACCCGGGCAACTCCGGCGGCGCCCTGATCAACCCCGAGGGCGCCCTGGTCGGCATCAACACCGCCATCTTTTCCCGCTCCGGCGGCTCCCAGGGCATCGGCTTCGCCATCCCTACCAACCTGGCCCGCAACATCCTCGAGGAGATCGTCACCCAGGGGCGGGTGATCCGCGGCTGGCTGGGCATCGAGGCCCAGGAGCTCAATCCCGAGCTCGCCGCCTCCTTCGGCCTCGAGGCCCCCACCGGAGTGATCATCGCCGGGGTGGTGCCGAAGGGCCCCGCCGACCAGGCCGGCCTGCAGGCCGGAGACGTGCTGCTCGAGGTCAACGGCCAGCCCATCCTCGACCCCCGCCAGACCATGAGCGAGATCGCCGCGGTGACACCGGGCAGCCAGCTGCCGGTGACGGTGGTGCGCGGCGGCGAGACCATGCGGGTGACCCTGGAGGTCGCCGAGCGCCCCACCCCGCGGCGACCCGCCACCACCGACACGCCCTGAGCCCCACCCCGTCCACAACGACCCCGGCCCCGTCACTGACGGGGCCGGGGGCATGGCGTTGCGGTCCGGTGCTCAGTCGCGGATACGGTACTCGGCGCTGCGCGCATGGGCGGTCAACGACTCGCCCCGGGCCAGCACCGAAGCGGTGGCCCCCAGAGTGGAGGCGCCCTCGGCCGAGCACTGGATCAGCGAGGAGCGCTTCTGGAAGTCGTAGACGCCGAGCGGCGAGGAGAAGCGGGCCGTGCCGGAGGTCGGCAGCACATGGTTGGGGCCGGCACAGTAGTCGCCCAGGGCCTCGGCGGTATAGCGGCCCATGAAGACGGCCCCGGCATGGCGCACCTCGGGCAGCCAGGCCTCGGGATCGGCCACCGAGAGCTCCAGGTGCTCCGGGGCGATGCGGTTGAGCAGCTCGACCGCCTCGCCACGGTCGCGGCAGTGGATCAGCGCGCCCCGGGCGGCCAGGGAGGCGCGAATCATGCCCTCGCGCTCCATGGTCGGCAACTGGCAGGCCATCGCCTCGGCGACCGCCTCCAGGTGCTCGGCGTCCCAGCTCACCAGGATCGCCTGGGCGTCCTCGTCATGCTCGGCCTGGGAGAACAGGTCCATGGCCAGCCAGTCCGGATCGGTGCCGCCGTCGGAGATGACCAGGATCTCCGAGGGACCAGCGATCATGTCGATCCCCACCTGGCCGAACACCGCCCGCTTGGCGGTGGCCACATAGATATTGCCGGGCCCGACGATCTTGTCGACCCGCGGCACCGTCTCGGTGCCGTAGGCCAGGGCGGCCACCGCCTGGGCCCCGCCGATGGTGAAGACATGATCGACGCCGGCCAGGTGGGCGGCGGCCAGCACCAGCTCATTGAGCACGCCATCGGGGGTCGGCACCACCATGACGATCTCGCGCACCCCGGCCACGTGGGCCGGCAGGGCGTTCATCAGCACCGAGGACGGATAGGCGGCCTTGCCGCCGGGCACATAGATACCGGCCCGGTCCAGCGGGGTAACCTGCTGGCCGAGCACGGTGCCGTCGGCCTCGGTGTACTGCCAGGATGCGGGCTTCTGGTGTTCGTGGTAGCGGCGCACCCGCTCGGCGGCGGTGGACAATGCCTGGCGCTGGGCCTCGGGCAGGCCCTCGAAGGCCTCGCGCAGGCGCGCCGGCCCCAGGGTCAACTCCGCCATGCTCGACGCCGAGAGGCGGTCGAAGCGGTTGCTGTATTCGATCAGGGCGGCATCGCCGCGGGCCTTCACCGCGGTCAGGATCTCGTCGACGCGACCCTGGACCTCGCCGCTGGAGACGCCCTCCCAGGCTAGCAGGGCATCGAGGCGAGCGACGAAGTCATCATCCGCGGTGGAGAGCCTGGCGAGCTCGAGGCCGGCGGCGGAAGAGTCAGTCATGGCCATAGGATCCTCTCGCAAGGAATGGAATCGGGGCGGGCCCGCCCGCCACTAGGCGGTGGCCTCGCTGCGGCGGCCTTCCACGGCCTCGCGCAGGCGATGGATAAGGGGCTTCAGCCGCGCGTGCTTCATGGTCATCGCGGCCTTGTTGACCACCAGCCGGGTGCTGATCGGAGCAATCAGCTCGCGGGGCTCCATGCCGTTGGCCCGCAGGGTGTTGCCGGTGTCGACGATATCGACGATCTCGTCGGCTAGGTTCATCAACGGGGCCAGCTCCATGGCGCCGTAAAGCTTGATCACCTCGGCCTGGATGCCCTGCTCGGCATAGTAGCGCTTGGCCACGTTGACGAACTTGGTGGCCACCCGGCGCCGCGCCCGGGCCGGCTCGGCGCCGGTGATGCCCGCGGTCATCAGCTTGCAGCGGGCGATCTCCAGGTCCAGCGGCTCGTAGAGCCCCTCCGCGCCGTGCTCCAGCAGCACGTCCTTGCCGGCCACGCCCACGTCGGCGGCGCCGAGCTGGACATAGGTGGGCACATCCGTGGCGCGGATGACCACCAGCTTGACGTCCGGCAGGTTGGTGTCGAACAGCAGCTTGCGGCTGGCGCCCAGGTCCTCGGCGGGGGCGATCCCCGCCTCGGCCAGCAGCGGCAGGGTCTCGTCGAGAATACGGCCCTTGGAGAGGGCCAGAATCAGTTGCTTGCTCATGATCTCGCCTGTTGTCGGCTCAGCCCGGAATACGCCGTATCCTGGCGCCCAGCAGCTGCAGCTTTTCCTCGATGCACTCGTAGCCACGGTCGATGTGGTAGATGCGGTCGACCAGCGTCTCGCCCTCGGCCATCATCGCCGCGATCACCAGCGAGGCCGAGGCCCGCAGGTCGGTGGCCATCACCGGGGCACCGGAGAGGCTCTCGACCCCGGTGACGACGGCGGTATTGCCTTCCAGGGCGATACTCGCCCCCATGCGGTTGAGCTCCTGGACATGCATGAAGCGGTTCTCGAAGATCGTCTCGACCACCCGGGCGGTCCCCTCGGCGACCGCGTTCAGCGCCACGAACTGGGCCTGCATGTCGGTGGGAAAGGCCGGATAGGGGGCGGTGCGCACGTTGACCGCCTTGGGCCGCCGGCCCTGCATGTCCAGGGCGATCCAGCCGTCGCCGGTGGTCACGGTGGCCCCGGCCTCCTCCAGCTTGGCCAGCACCGCCTCGAGGATGTCGGCCCGGGTGTTGCGCACCCGGACCCGGCCCCGGGACAGGGCCGCGGCCACCAGGAAGGTGCCGGTCTCGATGCGGTCGGGCATGACGTCGTGCTCGGCGCCGTGCAGCCGCTCGACGCCCTCGACGACGATGGTGTCGCTGCCATGCCCGCGGATCCTGGCGCCCATCTTGATCAGGCACTCGGCCAGGTCGACCACCTCCGGCTCCCGGGCGGCGTTCTCGAGCACCGTGGTGCCCTCGGCCAGAGCCGCGGCCATCAGCAGGTTCTCGGTGCCGGTGACGGTGACGGTGTCGAAGAAGATGGTGGCGCCCTTGAGCCGCCCGTCGACCCGGGCGCGGATGTAGCCGCCCTCGACGCGGATCTCCGCCCCCATGGTCTCGAGGCCGCGGATATGCAGATCGACCGGGCGCGAGCCGATGGCACAACCGCCGGGCAGGGACACATCGGCATGGCCGAAATGCGCCAGCAGCGGGCCCAGCACCAGGATGGAGGCACGCATCTTCTTGACCAGCTCGTAGGGCGCGTGACAGTCGCTCACCTGGGAGCCGTCGAGCTGGATGCTCATGCGCTCGCCCATCACCGGCTGCACGCCCATGTGGCCGAGCAGCTCGAGGGTGGTGGTGATGTCCTGCAGGTGCGGCAGGTTCCCGATGGTCACCGGCTCGTCGGCCAGCAGGGTGGCGCAGAGAATGGGCAGGGCGGCATTCTTGGCGCCGCTGGCCCAGACCTCGCCGTCGACGGGGCCGTTGCCGGTTATGATCAGCTTGTCCATGATCGCTCGAGCCTCAGGCCCCCTTGTTCTCGGCGGCGGACTGCCACTGCTCGGGGGTGTAGGTGCGGATGGTCACGGCATGCAGGGCGCCGGAGGCGATCTCCTCGGACAGCGCCCCGTAGATCAGCTGCTGGCGCTTGACCCGGGACAGTCCCTCGAACACCTCGCCCACGGCGACCACCTGGAAGTCGCAGCCCTCGCCCTGGATATGAAATTCGCAGCCGTCGAGTCGGCTCTCGAGCAGCGCCTTGACCTCACTGGGATGCATCGAACCCTCGCTTGTGTGTTGGATCGGTGGATACGCCAGCGGCGGCAGGCGCCGCCCGGCGGGATAACGGGAGACGTCATGGTAAAGAAAAGCGGCGCGCTTGGCGACGGGCGCGTGGGAGAGGAGCAAGGGGTAAGGGGCGAGGAACCCCTCGAACCTCGTCCCTCAGGCCTCCACCGCGTCGGCGGGGACCTCCACGGGCAGCAGGGTGTCCAGCCCCGCCACCTGGGTGAGTCGGGCCAGGGGCCGTGACAGGCGCACCACCTCGAGCTCGAGCCCCCGGGCGCGGACCTGGCGGGTCCATTCCAGCAGCACGCTGATCGCCGCGCTGCTGACCCGGTCGACACCGCACAGGTCGAAGGTCACCGGGGTGCCCCCGGGCCGCTCGGCGAGCCAGGCGCGACCGGCCGCGGCCAGGGCCGCCGCCCCGTCGAAGTCCACCTCACCGGTCACCGCCAGGGTGGCCGCGTTCGCCTCGAGACGGTTGTCGCCATTCTCGAGCAGCAGGCTCATCCCTGGCCGCCCTGCTCCAGCTCCTCGACCTCCAGCTCCGGGGCCCAGCCCTGGATCACCGCATCGTAGTCGCGGTTCTGCGCGCGCATGGCCTCGTCGAACTGGTTGCGGAAGGTCAGGCCGAGGTTGATGCCGTTGACGATCACGTTGACCACCTGCCACCGGTCGTCGTCCAGGCGCAGGGTGTAGCTGACGGGATAGACGGTGCCATCCTTGGCGACGACCTCCATGGCCACGCTGGCCTGGTCCTCGTAGCGGCTGGCGTCCTGGTTGTCGAGGACCCGCACCTCGCGGTAGTCGAAGGTCACCAGGCCCTTGGCGTAGGTGTCGATGAGCGTCTGGCGGAAGGTCTCGGCGAAGCGCGAGCGCTGCTCGGGGGTGGCATTGCGGAAGTAGCGCCCCATGACGCTGGCCCCGATATAGCGGAAGTCGGCGATGCCGGCGAGGCTGTCGTCGACGATGGTCTCGAGCTCCTCGGTGTGCTCGGCGAAATAGCTCTCGCGCCCCTCGATGCGCGACATCAACTCGTCGACGCTGTCACGGATCAACTGCTCCGGCGAGGTCGCCCCCTGGGCCAGCGCCGGAAGCGCGGCCAGCATCAGCACCAGGACGAGAAGCCCGGTACGGCACCGGGCGAACGGGGAAGGCAGGGGCATCGTCATCACTCCTCGATCATGTTGGACACGAACTGCTGGATGAGTTCTTCCAGCACCAGGGCCGACTGGGTATCGCGGATGCGGTCCCCGTCGCCCAGCGTTTCGGGGGCCCCGCCGACGGAGAGGCCCACGTACTGCTCGCCGAGCAGCCCCGACGTCAGGATCGCCGCCGTGCTGTCCTCGGGAAGCGCGCCCTCGAGCTCGGCGTCGAGTTTCATGACCACCCGGGCGTCATACCACTCGGTATCGAGCTCGATGGTCTCGACCCGGCCCACGGTGACGCCGGCCATGGTCACCCGGGCCCGCGGCTTGAGGCCGCCGACATTGGCGAAATTGGCCTCCAGCCGGAAGCTGTCACCGGGCGCTTCCAGGCTCAGGCCGCTGACGCGCAGGCCGAGGAATATCAGGCCGAGGATCCCGGCCAGCATGAACAGGCCGACCCCCAGCTCCATCGTCTTGCTGCGTTTCATTCCATGTCTCCAAAAAGTCGCAACGCACCCGACGCCCCCGCCCCGCCGGAGGGACGCGTCGGGGTGGCCTGCCTCGGGCCCTGCCGGCAGGCCGCCATCAGGACAGTTCCCCGAACATCAGCGCGGTCAGCAGGAAATCCAGCCCCAGCACCGCCAGGGAGGCGTAGACCACCGTGCGGGTGGTGGCCCGCGAGATGCCTTCCGAGGTAGGGATCAGCGCATACCCCTGATACACCGCGATCCAGGTCACCACCAGGGCGAACACCAGGCTCTTGATCAGGCCGTTGGCCACGTCATCGAGGAAGTCGACGCTGGCCTGCATGTTGCCCCAGTAGGAGCCCTCGAACACCCCCAGCCACTGCACCCCGACGAGCTGACCGCCCCAGATGCCGATCACGCTGAAGCCGATGGTCAGCAGCGGCAGGGCCACGAAGCCGGCCCACAGCCGGGGCGCCACGACACGCCGCAGGGGGTCGACGCCGATCATCTCCATGCTGGTGAGCTGCTCGGTGGCCTTCATCAGGCCGATCTCGGCGGTCAGGGCCGACCCCGCCCGCCCGGCGAACAGCAGCGCGGCGACCACCGGCGCGAGCTCACGCAACAGCGACAGGGCGACCATCTGGCCCAGGGCATCCTCGGCCCCGAAGTCCACCAGGATGGTGTAACCCTGCAGGGCCAGCACCATGCCGATGAACAGTCCCGAGACCAGGATGATGGCCAGCGACATCACCCCGACGAAGTGCATCTGGCGCAGCCACAGCCGGAGGCCCTCGGCCGAGGGCAGGCCGACGACCGACAGGCCCAGGAAGATCGCGGCCCGGCCGAGGCCCTCGAGCACCTCGCAGCCCAGCCGGCCGAGATGGCGGATGCGCTCGATCATCGCGGCCCTCCCGTGCCCAGCAGGTCGGCATGGAAGTCCACGGCCGGGTAGTGGAAGGGCACCGGACCGTCGGGCTCACCGTGAATGAACTGGCTGACCCGCGGGTCGCGGTTCACGTCGAGGCTCTCCGGGGTGCCATGGGCCATGACCTGGCCGTCGGAGATCACATACACATAGTCGGCGATGGACAGGGTCTCCTTGATGTCGTGGGAAACCACCACCGCGGTCAGCCCCAGGGCGTCGTTGAGGCGCCGGATCAGTTGGACCAGCACGCCCATGGAGATGGGGTCCTGGCCGACGAAGGGCTCGTCGTAGAGGATCAGCTCGGGATCCAGGGCGATGGCACGGGCCAGCGCCACGCGCCGCGCCATCCCCCCGGACAGCTCCGCGGGCATCAGCTCCCGGGCGCCGCGCAGCCCGACCGCCTGGAGCTTCATCAGCACCAGGTCACGGATCATCGCCTCGGGCAGGTCGGTATGCACGCGCAGGGGGAAGGCCACGTTCTCGAAGACATCGAGATCCGAGAACAGGGCCCCGCTCTGGAACAGCATGCCCATGCGCCGACGCAGCCGGAACAGCGCCTTGCGCGACAGGGCGTGCACCTCCTGGCCATCGATGTGCACCCGCCCGGCATCGGGCGTCAACTGGCCGCCGATCAGCTTGAGCAGGGTGGTCTTGCCGGTGCCGCTGGGGCCCATGATCGCCGTGATCTTGCCCTTGGGCACGGCCATGTCGATGCCACGGAAGATCTCCGTCTCTCCGCGGGAGAAGTGCAGGCCCTCCACTTCGACGAGAGGGGAATCGGTCATCCACTAGCCTTCCCTGTAAAATTATCGAACATCGTATCCTAACGGGGTCCCGGGGCGCCAGCGCCGGGGTGTCGCGGCTTGCGCCGGCGGGACGCAACAGGTTCAATGGGCGCCCTTTCAGCCACCGGACGCCCGCCCTCGCCATGCTGGTTCCCTCGCTCACCGTACTCCTCGGCTTCATCGGCCGGCTGTGGAGCCCCGACCGCTTCGTCGGCGCCGCTGCCTGACCACTTGAGACAATCCCCGCAACGGGCAACAATCACCGCCATGACTGACGACACTTCGACTCCCGCCGCCGGCCTTCTCGACAGCGCCGTGCGCACCCTGACCCTGGAACAGCAGGCCATCGCCGCCCTCATCGAGCGGCTGGATGGCGACTTCGAACGGGCGTGCGAGCTGATCCTGGCCTGTCGCGGCCGTGTCGTGGTCACCGGCATGGGCAAGTCCGGACACATCGCCGGCAAGATCGCCGCCACCCTGGCCAGCACCGGTACGCCGGCCTTCTTCGTGCATCCCGGCGAGGCCAGCCATGGCGACCTGGGCATGATCACCCCCGGCGACGTGGTCCTGGCGCTGTCCAATTCCGGCGAGACCGCCGAGGTCACCGCCCTGCTGCCCCTGCTCAAGCGCCTCGGCACGCCCCTGATCAGCATGACCGGCCGCCCCGGCTCGACCCTCGCCCGCCATGCCGACGCCCACCTGGACGCCGGCGTCGAGCGCGAGGCCTGCCCGCTGGACCTGGCGCCCACCTCCTCGACCACCGCCTCCCTGGCGCTGGGCGACGCCCTGGCCGTGGCGCTGCTCGAGTGCCGGGGCTTCACGGCCGAGGACTTCGCCCTCTCCCACCCGGGCGGCAGCCTCGGCAAGCGGCTGCTGCTCAGGGTCGCGGACCTGATGCACCAGGGCAGCCGCCTGCCCCGGGTGGCACTCGGCAGCCCGCTGCGCGATGCGCTGCTGGAGATCACCCGCCAGGGCCTGGGCTTCACCTGCGTGGTCGACGACGACGGCCGGCTGGCCGGCGTCTACACCGACGGCGACCTGCGCCGCACCCTCGACCAGCACAGCGACCTCACCGGGCTTCGGGTGGATGCGGTGATGACCGTGCCCGGCAAGCGGGTGGCCCCCGACATGCTGGCCGCCGAGGCGGTACGCATCATGGATGACAACCGCATCACGGCCCTGGCCGTGGTGGACAACGAGGGACGCCCGGTCGGCGCCCTGCACATGCACGACCTGCTCGCCAGTGGCGTGATCTGACCCCAAGGAGCTCCCATGACCCTCGATGCCCCCCTGATGGACCCCGGTCTCGTCGACCGCCTGCGTCGTATCCGCCTGCTGGCCATGGACGTGGACGGCGTGCTGACCGATGGCCGCCTCTACTTCCAGTCCGACGGCGGCGAGACCAAGGCCTTCCATACCTTGGACGGCCATGGGATCAAGCTGCTGCACCGCGCCGGCATCGAGGTGGCCCTGATCACCGGGCGTGACTCGCCCATGGTCAGCCGCCGCGCCGCCGCCCTGGGCATCCAGCACCTCTACCAGGGCATCGAGAAGAAGCTGCCGACGCTGCGCCAGCTGTGCACCCGACTGGGCATCGGCCTCGAGCAGGTGGCCTACTGCGGCGACGACATGCCCGACGTGGCCGCCATCCGCCAGGCCGGCGTCGGCATCAGCGTGCCCGGCGCGCCGAGCTATATCCGCCAGCACGCCGACTGGGTGACCGAGCGCGAGGGCGGCCACGGCGCGGTGCGCGAGATCTGCGACACCCTGCTGCAGGCCCAGGGACACTGGGACGCCGTACTCGACACCTACCTGCACGGCAAGGCCTGACGCCATGCGCCTGCCGCGCCCCGGGTTCCGGACCTGGCTGTTGCTGGTGCTGCTCGCCCTGGGCGGCGGCCTGGCGCTGCTCGACCAGCGCGAGGCCTCGCGCCCGGGCGCGGTGCCCCGGGATGCCGCCGGCGAGCCGGACTACTTCCTCGAGGACGCGCGCCTGACCCGCTTCGATGCCCAGGGCCGTCCCCACCAGCGCCTCGAGACCCCGCGCCTGGTGCACACCCCCGACGATGACGTCACCCGCCTCGAGACGCCCGACGTCCGACTGCGCGACGACAGCGGGCGACGCTGGCTGGCCACCGCCGCCCGCGGGCGCCTGGGCGCCGGCGGCAACCCCCTGCTGCTGGAGGGGGACGCCCGGCTCACGGCCCCCCGGGAGCGCTGGCACCTGGAAACCGAGGCCCTTCACTACGACGCCGATACCGGGCATGCCTGGAGCGAGACACCGGCCCTGCTCCGCCAGCCCCCGCAGCGGATGCGGGGCGAGCGGTTCGATGCCTGGATCCATGACAATCGTGCCCGGCTGGCCGACAATGTGCGCGGCCATCACCCGCCGACCACCCCAGAGGACCCCGAGCCATGATGCGACCGCCCCCCGCGACCCTGCTGGCCCTGAGCCTCGCCGCCCTGTCCCTGGCCGCCGGCCCGGCGCTGGCGCTGGAGGGCGATGCCAGCGCCCCCATCCAGGTCGAGGCCGATCGTCTCGACCTGGACGATCGCGCCGGCACGGCCGTCTATCGCGGCGACGTGACGATCACCCAGGGCAGCATGCAACTGACCGGCGAGCGCGTCGAGATCCAGCGCAATGCGGCCGGTCGGCTGACCCGGGCCACCGCCACCGGGGAGCGGGCCTACCTCGAGCAGAAGCCCGCCCCCGACGAGCCGCTGGTGCGCGGCTGGGGACGTACCGTGGTCTACCATGTGGCCGAGCGCCGCATCGAGCTGATCGACCAGGCCGAGCTGCACCAGGGGGGTGACACCTTCGACGGGGGCTACCTGGAGTACTTCCTCGACCGCCGCGTGGTCCAGGCCCGTTCCGCGGCCGAGGGGGTCGACGAGCGCCAGCGGGTCCGCATGACCCTGGAGCCGGAGCAGCAGGACGCCCCATGAAGACCCTCAGCGCCCGCCACCTCGCCAAGAGCTACAAGCGTCGCCGTGTCGTGCACGACATCAGCCTGGAGATCGAGCAGGGACGCATCGTCGGCCTGCTCGGCCCCAACGGCGCCGGCAAGACCACCTCCTTCTACATGATCGTCGGCCTGGTGCGGGCCGATGCGGGCTCGGTGGCCATCGACGACCGGGACCTCTCCGGCACCGCCATGCACGAGCGCGCCCGGGCCGGCATCGGCTACCTGCCCCAGGAGGCCTCGATCTTCCGCAAGCTCTCCGTGGCCGACAACATCATGGCCATCCTCGAGACCCGCCGGGACCTCGACCGCGCCGGCCGCCAGGCCCGCCTGGAGCAGCTGCTGGAGGACTTCCACGTCACCCATATCCGCGACAACCCGGGCATGAGCCTGTCCGGCGGCGAGCGTCGGCGAGTCGAGATCGCCCGCGCCCTGGCCACCGAACCTGACTTCATCCTGCTCGACGAGCCCTTCGCCGGGGTCGACCCGATCTCGGTGGGCGAGATCAAGGGCATCATTCGCCAGCTCAAGGCCCGCGAGATCGGCGTGCTGATCACCGATCACAACGTGCGCGAGACCCTCGACATCTGCGACGGGGCCTACATCGTCGGCGACGGCCAGATCATCGCCGAGGGCGATGCCGAGGCAATCCTCGCCAACCAGAAGGTCCGCGACGTCTATCTGGGCCAGGACTTCCGCCTGTGAGCCGACCCTTATTGGTAAGTTACTGATATAATGTCGCCAAGCGACGACAGGCACGCTGTTTGCCATTGGCACGCTAATTGCTAGCCTCGGGGCTTGCATGCCTCCCTCCGGCGCACTAGGGTGGTGGCTTCATCGCCAGTCGAATGGATCCCCCCATGGCCATGAAGGCTTCCCTGCAACTCCGCGTCGGCACCCAGCTGACCATGACCCCCCAGCTGCAGCAGGCCATCGCCCTGCTGCAGCTCTCCACCCTGGACCTGCGCCAGGAGATCCAGCAGGCCCTGGAGGCCAACCCGATGCTGGAAATGGAGGATGAGTTCGGCGAACAGGCCGTCAGCGAGGCCGCGGACGACGACTGGGCCAGCGAGATCCCCGACGAGCTGGCCGTGGACAGCGACTGGGCCGACACCTTCCAGGACGCCGGCCTGGGCAGTGGCGGCGAGGCCCCGGACTTCGAACGCCAGGCCGCCGGCCAGAGCCTGCAGGGCCACCTGACCTGGCAGCTGGCCATGAGCGGCCTGGGCGAGCGGGAGACGCACATCGCCGAGAGCCTGATCGACGCCGTGAACGGCGATGGCTACCTGGAGCAGTCCCTCGACGAGCTGCGCGAGGGGCTGCGCCCCCAGGGCCTGGAGGGGCTCGCCACCCGCGAGGTCGAGGGCGTGCTGCTGCGCCTTCAGCAGTTCGAGCCCACCGGGGTCTTCGCCCGGGACCTGCGCGAGTGCCTGCTGCTGCAGCTCGCCGCCCTGCCCCAGGACACCCCCCTGCTCCCCCAGGCCCGGCGGCTGGTCCGCCAGTTCCTCGAGGCCCTGGCCGGCAACGACCGGCGCCTGCTCAAGCGCCGGCTGGGGCTGGAAGATGCCGTGCTCGACGAGGTGATCGCGCTGATACGCGGCCTCGATCCGCGCCCGGGCAGTGCCTTCGCCGCCGGCGACAGCGACTACGTGATCCCCGACCTGATCGCCCGCCCCAGCGAGCAGGGCTGGCGGATCGAGCTCAACCCGGAGGCGCTGCCGCGGCTGCGTATCCAGCCCGACTATGCGGCACTGATCAAGCGTGCCGACAAGAGCCAGGACAACCAGTTCCTCAAGGACCACCTCCAGGAGGCGCGCTGGCTGCTCAAGAGCCTGACCAGCCGCAACGACACCCTGCTGCGCGTCGGTCGCGAGGTCATGGCCCGCCAGCTGGACTTCCTGGAACGCGGCGAGGAGGCCATGAGGCCGCTGATCCTCGCCGATATCGCCCAGGCCGTGGAGATGCACGAGTCGACCATCTCCCGGGTCACCACCCAGAAGTTCATCCACACCCCGCGGGGCGTGTTCGAGCTCAAGTACTTCTTCTCCAGCCAGGTGGGCGGTGGTGACGAGGCCCATTCCAGCACCGCGATCCGCGCCCGCATCCGCAAGCTGATCCAGGAGGAGCCGCCGCGCAAGCCGCTGTCGGACAGCAAGCTCGTCGACCTGCTCGCCGAGGAAGGCATCGAGGTGGCCAGGCGCACCGTGGCCAAGTACCGCGAGGCCATGCACATCCCCTCGTCGAGCCAGCGCAAGCGCCTCGCCTGATGCCGTCCGGCGGCGCCGTCGACAGCGTGGAAGGGCCCCTGGCACGGGGGGTTTGCACGGCACCAAAAAGGGTTACAATCGAGGCACCACCCAAGGAGCAAGGAGCGTGTCATGCAAGTCAATCTCACCGGCCACCACGTGGAACTGACCGACCCCCTGCGTGACTATGTGCAGGAAAAGCTCACGCGCCTGGAACGCCACTACGACAACATCACGACCGTGCAGGTCACGCTCTCCGTCGAGAAGGAACGCCAGCAGGCCGCTTGCACCCTGCATGCCGCCGGTGCCGATCTTCATGCCGAAGCCATGGACGGTGACATGTACGCCGCCATCGATGCCCTCGCCGACAAGCTGGATCGCCAGCTGGTCAAGCACAAGGAAAAGACCCAGGCTCGCGCTCAGGGCGCCGCCGGCGTCCGTTGAGCCGCCCCATGTCACTGGAAACCATCCTGCCCCCCGAGCGCACGCTCTTCGCGGTGCCGGGGGGAAGCAAGAAGCGGGTCCTGGAATTCTTCAGCACCTTCATCGCCCAGAACACCCCGAGCCTCGACAGCCAGGAGGTCTTCAGCCGGCTGATCGGCCGCGAGCGCCTCGGCAGCACCGGCATCGGCCACGGGGTGGCCATCCCGCATGCCCGCAACCCCCACTGCAAGGCACCCATCGCCGGCTTCCTCCGGCTCGCCGAGCCGGTGGACTTCGACGCCGTGGACGGTGATCCCGTCGACCTGGTGTTCGTGCTGCTGGTGCCCGAGGAGGCGGACGATGCCCACCTCGCCCTGCTCGGCCAGGTGGCCGGGGTGATGAACGACGCCGAAACCCGCAGCGCCCTGCGCCACGCCGAGAGCCAGCAGGAGCTCCACGACCGCCTCACCGAGGCCATCCGACGACAGACACCGGCCGACGGCAACGGCTAGCCGGCCCGGGCCGGCCGGCCCCGACCAGGAGATCCCCCATGCAGCTCGTGATCATCAGCGGCCGCTCCGGCTCGGGCAAGTCGATCGCACTGCAGGCCCTGGAGGACCTCGGCTACTACGCCATCGACAATCTTCCGGCCATGCTGCTCGGCCCCCTGGTGGACGAGCTGCGCAGCGGCCAGTCGCTGCGCAGCTCCATCGCCGTGAGCATCGATGCCCGCAACCTGCCCCACGCCCTGGAACGCTTCCCTGCCCTGCTCGAGGACGTGCGGGCCCGCAACATCCACTGCCAGGTGGTCTACCTGACCACCGATGCCCGTATCCTGCTGGAGCGCTACTCGGCGACCCGTCGCCGCCACCCCCTGACCCGGGACAGCCAGATGACCCTGGCGGAGGCGATCGACTGCGAGGAGGCCGCCCTGGCGGAGATCCGCGACCTCGCCGACCTGGTGATCGACACCTCGCGTCTCTCGGTGCACGACCTCCGGGGCCGCATCACCGACCAGGTGGCCGGTCATCGCCGCGAGGGGCTGACCCTCACCGTGGAGTCCTTCGGCTTCAAGCGGGGCGTGCCCCTGGATGCCGATATCGTCTTCGATGCCCGCTGCCTGCCGAACCCCTACTGGGATCCCCAGCTGCGTGACGCCACCGGCCGCGATGACAGCGTGATCGCCTTCCTCGACAGCTACCCGATGGTCGCCGAGATGGCCGCCGATATCCTGGCCTGGGTCGAGCGCTGGCTGCCCCGTTACCAGGCCAGCCAGCGTAGCTATCTCACCGTCGCCATCGGCTGCACCGGCGGCCAGCACCGCTCGGTGTACCTCGCCGAAGGGCTGGCCCATCGCCTGGCCGCGGCCTCCCCCGGGGTCCGACTCCGCCATCGAGAGCTCGGCCTGCAGCGCAACCTGCCCGCCCCCGATACCGACGAGGACCGCTGAGACGTGCCAAGACGCAAGCTCACCCTGACCAACAAGCGCGGCCTGCACGCCCGCGCGGCCACCCGCCTGGTACAGTGCTGCCAGCCCTATGCCTCGCGGGTCACCGTCTACCATGGGGAGCAGCAGGCCGACGCGGCCAATATCATGGCACTGTTGATGCTGGCCGCGCCCTGCGGCACCGAGCTCACCCTGGAAGCCGAGGGCGAGGATGGCGAGGCGGTCCTGGATGCCCTCGAGGCGCTCTTCCACGCCCGCTTCGACGAGGACGTTTGAAAGCTGGAAGCTGGAAGCTGGAAGCTGGAAGCTGGAAGCTGGAAGCTGGAAGCTGGAAGCTGGAAGCTGGAAGCTGGAAGCTGGAAGCTGGAAGCTGGAAGCTGGAAGCTGGAAGGCAGCCTGAATTCGCCACCCGAGGCGTCAAGCGTTTTCTTCCAGCTTCAAGCTTATGGCTTATCGCTCCGGGCGAAGCCCGGTTTAGCCGCCGGCCACCGTCATCTCGTCGATCAGCCAGCTGCCGGAGTGGATGCTGCCGCGGGTGTCGATGTCGTCACCGACGCCGACCAGCCCCTTGAACATCGCCTCCAGGTTGCCGGCGATGGTGAACTCCTCCACCGGGTGCTGGATCTCGCCGTCCTCGACCCAGAAGCCCGCCGCCCCCCGCGAATAGTCGCCGGTGACGCCGTTGACCCCCTGGCCCATCAGCTCGGTGACCAGTACCCCACGCCCCATGCGCGCGAGCAGGGCGTCCCGGGAGGCGAGCGGCGCGTCGAGGCGCAGGTTGCGGGCCCCGCCGGCATTGCCGGTGGTCGCCATGCCCAGGCGCCGGGCGCTGTAGGCGGAGAGCATGTAGCTGGCCAGCCGGCCACGCTCGATGAAGACGTTGTCGCGGGTCTGGACGCCGTCGTTGTCGAAGGGGCTGCTGGCCATGGCGCCGACCTCCATGGGTCGCTCGTACAGCGAGAACCAGTCCGGGAAGAGGGTCTCGCCGAGCCGCTCGCAGAGGAAGGAGGACTGGCGGTACAGGGCCCCGCCGGCGATCGCCCCCATCAGGTGGCCGACCAGGCCCGCGGCCAGGGTCGGATCGAAGAGCACCGGCAGGCGACCGGTGGCCGGGCGCCGCGCCCCCAGCCGCCGCAGGGTCCGCCGCGCCGCACTCTCGCCCACCGCCTCCGGGGCGAGCAGGTCGCGGGGGTCACGCGCGCTGGTGTAGTCGTAGTCGCGCTGCATGCCCCCCTCGTCCTCGGCGATCAGCATGCAGGACAGCGAATGACGACTGCCGCGCTGGCTGCCCAGGAAGCCGTGGCTGTTGGCGTAGACCCGCACGCCCTCGCCGCTGGAGAGCCCGGCGCCGTCGGAACTCTTGATCCCCGCCATGCCGCGACCGGCGCCCTCGCAGGCCAGGGCCAGGTCGATGGCCTGCTCGGTGGTCAGCGGCCAGGGATGGTGGACGTCGAGGTCCGGCAGGTGGCGGGCCATCAGCGCCGCATCGGCCAGCCCCGCGGCCGGATCCTCGCCGGTGTGGCGGGCGATGGCCAGGGCCTTCTCCACCACGTCGCGGATCGAGGCCTCACCGGCATCCGTGGACGAGGCACTGCCCTTGCGTTGCCCCACATAGACGGTCACCGCGATGCCCTGGTCCCGGGACAGCTCGACGGTCTCCACCTCGCCCTCGCGCACGTTGACGCCGACCCCCTGGTCGACGCTGGCCCCCACCTCGCAGGCGTCGGCGCCCAGCCGGCGTGCCAGCGCCAGGGCCGCCTCGGCGCGGGTTTCCAGCAGCGACTGCTGGGCGGCGGCATCGAAAGCCTGTGTCATGGTCTCTCTCCTTAACTCGACCGGCCCGCGGGCCGATGCTCCAGAATATGGCATTCGTCCAGCCCGCCGCGACGGGCTGGTATACTGGACCGATGCCCCACGCCCCGAATCTTCACGACCCAGGACGCCGCATGACCCAGGATGATCTCTCTCCGGCCGACGAACGGCCCAGCAAGTCCCAGCTCAAGCGCGAGATGCACGCGCTGCAGTCCCTCGGCGAACGGCTGATCGCCATGAGCGCGGCCGAGCGGGCCCGCTTTCCCCTCTCCGACGACCTGCTCGCGGCCATCGAGGAGACCGGGCGGATTCGCGCCCGGGAAGCCCGCCGACGCCATATGCAGTACGTCGGCAAGCTGATGCGCCGCGAGGACCTCACCGGCATCCAGGCGGTGTTCGACGAGATCGACCAGGAGCAGCTGCGCCGCGACCATGCCTTCCACCGCCTGGAGAAGTGGCGCGACCGGCTGGTCGACGAGGGCGACGACGCCGTCGAGGCCTTCATCGCCGAGTTCCCCGACGTCGACCGCCAGGCGCTGCGCCAGCTGATCCGCAACGCCCGCCGCGAGCGCGACCAGGGCAAGCCGCCCACCAACGCCCGCCGGCTGTTCCGGCTGATCCGCGACACCGCCAGTCTCTGAACCTCGTCTCCTGTCTTCCCATGGCTCGAGAAGCCAGCGAGCGAAGACGAGGCCAGGCGGCGGCGAACGAGCCAGCGGAGTTTAGTCACTTCTAAATGAGCATGGCGAGTTCGCCGCCAACGCCGCCTCGTCGAGCGCAGCGGCTTCCCCTCAGGATTGCGTTCCGCCCACGGTCAGCTCGTCCAGCTTCAGGGTGGGCTGGCCCACGCCCACCGGCACGCCCTGGCCTTCCTTGCCGCACACGCCGATCCCGGTATCCAGTTCCAGGTCGTGGCCGATCATCGAGACCCGCCCCATGGCCTCGGGACCGTTGCCGATCAGGGTCGCGCCCTTCACCGGCGCGGTGATCCGGCCGTCCTCGATCAGGTAGGCCTCGCTCGCCGAGAACACGAACTTGCCCGAGGTGATATCCACCTGGCCGCCGCCGAAGCTGACCGCATAGAGCCCCCGCGAGACGCTCTTGATGATGTCGGCGGGGTCGTCCTGGCCGGCTCGCATGTAGGTGTTGGTCATGCGCGGCATGGGCAGGTGGGCGAAGGACTCGCGACGGGCGTTGCCGGTGGGCGCCATGCCCATCAGCCGGGCGTTGAGCTTGTCCTGCATGTAGCCGGTGAGGATGCCGTCCTCGATCAGGGTCGTGCTCTGCCCCGGCGTGCCCTCGTCGTCGACGGTCATCGAGCCGCGTCGGTCGGCCAGGGTCGCGTCGTCGACCACGGTGACACCGGGAGCGGCCACGCGCTGGCCCATGCGGCCGGCGAAGGCCGAACTGCCTTTGCGGTTGAAGTCCCCTTCCAGGCCGTGGCCGACGGCCTCGTGGAGCAGGATGCCCGGCCAGCCGGCGCCCAGCACCACCGGCATCTGGCCGGCCGGGGCGTCCACGGCATCGAGGTTGACCAGGGCCTGGCGCACCGCCTCCCGGGCATAGCGCTCGGCGACGTTCTCGTCGCGCAGGCGCGCCATGGGATAGCGGCCGCCGCCACCGGCGCTGCCGCGTTCCCGGCGGCCGTCGCGCACCGCGATGACGCTGACATTGAGGCGCACCAGCGGGCGGATGTCCGCGGCCAGGGTGCCGTCACTGGCGCGTACCAGCACCACCTCGTGGACCCCGGTGAGAGAGGCGCTGACCTGGCTCACCGCCGGGTCCGCCGAACGGGCCACCCGATCGGCCAGCTTGAGCATGGCGATCTTGTCGTCGGCGGACAGCCCCGACAGCGGGTCGATGCCGGCATAGCGGCCCGCCGGCGCGGCCAGCACCCGGGGGGCCGCCGCCAGCCGGGCGCCGCTCCTGACGATACCGGCGGCGGTGCGCCCGGTCTCGGCCAGCGCATCGGCGGTGATCTGGTTGGAATAGGCGAAGCCGGTCTTCTCGCCGGCCATGGCCCGCACCCCGACGCCGCCGTCGATGTTGTAGCTGGCCTCCTTGACCTCGCCGTCCTCCAGCACCCAGCCCTCGTGCCAGCTGCGCTGGAAGTAGAGATCGGCGTAGTCGATGCCGGGCCCCAGGGCATGGCCGAGGCCGGCCTCCATGGCCGCGAGGTCGAGCCCACCGGGGGCGAGCAGCACCTCGGCGGCCGGGTCGAGCAGGGAGTGGGTCTGTGATGTCATTCGGCACTTTCCAGAGAGATGCGCGGCGAGGTCCAGGGCCCCCGCACGCGATAGTGAATTCGGGTCACGCGGTCGATGGCCTCGCCGAAGATCTTGTCGGCGATGAACAGCGCGCCGCCCACCACGGGGGCGCCGGCGATCACCGCCGCCAGTGGCAGGTTGTTGCTCACCGGGACTGTGACGCCGAGCCGCTGGTCGAGTTCCCGACGGGCCAGGTCGACACTGCCCTCCAGGGTGAAGGTGGTCGCCGGCCCGTCGATGGTCACCGGGCCACGGGTCTCCAGCACGCCACCATACAGGGTCGCCGCGCCGCTGACACGATCGAAGGCCGTGCCCCGGCCGGAGATGTCGGAAAAGTCCAGGGTCAGCCGGCGCAGCAGGTTGTCGACGTTGAGCAGGCCGACCACCCGGGCGGAGGGTGACTCGAGGTTGACGAAGCGGCCGTCGCGCAGCTCGACCTCGAGGCTGCCCCGCGACCGGGCCAGGGCGAACTGCCAGGGGGCGCCGGGCCAGGCCAGCTGGCTGTCGACCCGGGTCTCCTCGCTGCGCACCGCCACCGGCTGGCCCAGCACCTCCAGGGCCGAGCCCAGGTCGCGGCCGTCCAGCGACAGCCGTGCCCGGGTCAGGCTGGCCGCGGGGCCGGTGGCCTCCCAGGTCAGGTTGCCGTGGGCCGCGATCTCCCCCAGGGTCAGGCCCACCGGGTCCACCACCAGTTGCTCGGGGGTGGCCCGCCAGTAGGCGGTAACGGGGCCGAGGCGCCGGGCCCGCCAGTGGATGTCGGCCACCCGCAGGCGCCCCGACGGCAGCTCCCCGAGCCACGCCGGCATGGGCGCCGGCTCCGTCGCCGCCTCCAGCTCGTCGAAGAGTTCGCCGCTGCCCCCGGCCTCGCCGGGCAGCCAGCCGTCCAGCGACAGGCTGCTCAACGACACGTCCAGCGGCATGGCCTGGCCCTTGCGATAGGCGACCCGGCCGGCCAGCAGGGTGCCGTCGAGGGCCAGGTCCCAGCCCCCGGACACGGGCCGGCCATCGATGATCAGCGAGCCGAGACAGCGCTCCCGGACGCTCAGGCAGTCGGTGTCCAGGGTCACCCGCGACAGCCCCTGGCCGCCGCCCGGCGCCCCGAGGTCACCGGCCAGGGGCGAGAGCCGCCGCGCCCAGTCGCCGGGCGCCAGCCGCGGCAGGTAGGCCTGCACCGACCAGCCGGGCTCGGCCGGCCAGGTCGAGGGCCCGCCCCCGCCCAGCCACACCTGGCCCTGGCCGCCGCCCTGGTCCCGCCAGCGCAGTCCGAGTTGTGCGCCAAGACGGCCGGACACGCGCAGCGTCTCGGCCAGCTCCACGGACAGCCGCAGCGGCCGGATCTCGTCGGCCGCCTTGCCGAGGGGGGCCGGCAGGTCGATGGCGGTGCCCTGAAGGGTACTCTCCAGGGCCAGGCCGGGCGGCCCCTCGCCGATCGACAGGCGTCCCTGCCAGGGCAGCCGCCCCGAGACGATCTGCTTCGCCCCGGCCGGCGCGCCCAGGTCGAGCAGCGCCTCGACGGCGGCGGTCCCGGACATCGCGACGCCCTCCCCGCCGGTGTCGATATCGGCCTCCAGGGGCCCGCCCAGCAGGCGCCCGGCGAGCCGTCCCTCCAGGGTCCCGGTCTCGCCCCGCTGGTGCCAGGCCAGGGGGCCCGCCAGGGACTCGATGACCAGGCCGGTGGGCGCATGCACCAGCCGCGGCAGCGTCGCCTCGCCGCTGATATCCAGCGACAGGGCCTCGGGGTCGGCCAGCGGCAGGGTCAGGTCGAGGCGTCCGGCCACCCGGCCGTCGCCCTGCCAGTCGGCGGCCAGCGCGGTGCCATCGACGGGCATGGTGGCGAGATAGCGGGTCAATGCCGGGACGTCGGCGGTCAGGGGGGCGTCGACCTCGAGGGTCTCGTCGGCCATCCGCACCACGGCGTCCCGGGCCTCGACCCCGAGGCTCTCGGCGCGCGCCACCCGGGCGGTGAGTCGCTGCCCCTCGAGCTCGAGGCGACCCTCGACGCCGTCCACGGCCGGCCAGCCGGGGGCGAAGGGCAGGTGTCCGTCGCGGACCTCGAGCGCCAGGCGCAGCGTCGGGTCGATCGGCGCGGCCTCGCTGCGGGACTCGCGGGACACGGGCACATGCAGGCGCAGTGCGCCCGCCGGCACCCGGCCGGCCAGGCCCCCGGCGAGCCAGTCGGCGAGGTCGGCGTCGACCCGCTCGCGCAGCAGCGCCATGGGCAGCCAGTCGGTCAGGGACCGCGACACGGCGTCCACGTCCCGGAAGTCCAGCTGCAGGCCGAAGCCGCCGCGTCCGGGAGCGCCGATGGATAGGCCGAAGCCCCCCTCGACCTCGGCGCCCTGCCAGCCGACCGCCAGCTGGCGGCCGCTGACGAAGCTGCGGGGCCCGTCATACACCCAGTCGACCCGGCCGCTGGCGTGGTCGAGGGCCAGCGGCGCGGTGAAGATCTCGGGGAACACCAGCTCGGCATCGCCGCTGTCGACGAAGCGCACCCGCCCGCGGCTGCCGTCGGCCTCGAGCCAGATATCCAGGGGCCCGCCCCCCGGGGCCTGCTGCCAGGGGGCGACGGCGACGTCGGTGGCGCTGACCCGGGCCCGCCACTGGTCGTCGCGCCAGCCGAGGCCCAGCGCCGAGATCCGCCCCCGGGGGGCCAGGCTGGCGATGACCCGCGACAGCCCCTCGGGCAATGGCAGCCGCTCCCGCCAGGCGGCCAGCGCCCCCAGGTCGAAGGCGCTGGCATTGAGCCACCAGCCGTCCGGCCGGCTCTGCAAGTGCCAGTAGCGAGGCACGGGGGGGCCGGCCGCCGGGTCGACGCCGACGGTGGCATTGCGGGCGTCGCCCTCGAACCAGGCCTGCCAGCCCTCGCCGGCCTCGTCACGCAGCCACTGGCCCTTGAGCATCGCCTCCTCGAGCACGATCCCGCTCTCGGGGGCGCCGTCGGGCGGCGGCGTCTGCTGGTTGAGGGCCAGCCGCGAGGCCTCGATATCCAGGCGGACATCGGCGAGGCGACCGCGGGTCCAGCGCCCCCAGAGCCGCGCCTCGCCCTCCGCCGCGTCGACACTCAGCAGGTCCTCGTAGCCCAGCCGCTCGGACAGCCCGATCAGGCTCGCAAGCGGCATGTCGGCCTGCAGGGCGGCGCCGAAGTCGTCCAGCCCCCGCTCTCCCGGCACCACCTCCATCACCACCTGGAAGGCCTGACCCGGCCGGTCGCGGCGGTGCACCTCGCCTTCCAGGTGGGCGCTGCGCGCGTCGCCGACCATCAGCAGGCGCGGCGCCTCGAATACCGCCTCGCCCTTGCGGCCGTGCAGCACCACCCGGACCTCCTCGGCCCAGGCACGCTGGCGCAGCAGCACGCCGACCCAGAAGTCCAGGCGCGACAGGTTGAACTCGGTCTCGGGAATCAGTTCGGGGGGCAGTTCGGCGGGGGCCGGCCACTGCCAGCTCCGGTCCGCGGCCTGGTAGAGGTGCAGGGTGAGCCCGGTGAGCCGCGCATCCGCCACCACCGGCATGCCCTGGCGCAGGCTCGCCGCGGTGTCCAGGCGCAGGCGCGCGGTGTCTATCTCCAGCAGCGGCACGTCGCCCAGCCCCGGCCGGGCCGTGATCTCCAGGTCGGCCATCTCGAGCCGGGGATCGAGGCCGGCCATGCCGCCCTCGATGCCGCCCAGGGAGACCGCCGCCTCGAAGCGGCTGGCGAGCAGCGCCTCGAGACGCGGCGTCAGCCGATCGGCCTGGCCGAGCAGCAGCTGCACCAGGATCACCAGCATCGCCGCCAGCGTCAGTAGCAGGGCCAGCAGCGTCAGTGACCAGCGGATGACCAGACGGGTCGGCGACATGGCTCACATCAGCACGATGTCGTACTGCTCCTGGGAATAGTGGGACTCCACCTGGAAGCGGATGGTCTTGCCGATGAATTCCTCCAGGTCCGCCACGGCCGCCGATTCCTCGTCGAGCAGCCGGTCGACCACCGACTGCGAGGCCAGCACCGTATAGGTCTCGGCGCTGTAGGCCCGTTCCTCGCGCAGGATCTCGCGGAAGATCTCGTAGCACACCGACTCGGGGGTCTTGAGCGTGCCGCGGCCATGGCAGGAGGGACAGGCCTCGCAGAGCGTCTGCTCCAGGCTCTCCCGGGTGCGCTTGCGGGTCACCTGGACCAGGCCGAGCTCGGTGACGCCGGTGCACTTGGTCTTGGCGTGGTCGCGCTCCAGCGACTTCTCCAGCACCCGCAGCACCTGGCGCTGGTGCTCCGGGTCCTCCATGTCGATGAAGTCGATGATGATGATGCCGCCCAGATTGCGCAGCCGCAGCTGACGGGCGATGGCGGTGGCGGCCTCGAGGTTGGTCTTGAAGATCGTCTCCTCGAGGTTGCGGTGTCCCACATAGCCGCCGGTGTTGACGTCGATGGTGGTCATCGCCTCGGTGGGATCGATGACCAGGTAGCCCCCCGACTTGAGCTGCACCTTGCGGCCCAGCGCCTTCTGGATCTCGTCCTCGACGCTGAACAGGTCGAAGATCGGGCGCTCGCCGGCGTAGTGCTCGATGCGCTCCACCGCCGCGGGCATGAACTCCTCGGCGAACTCCAGCAGCTTGACGTGGTTCTCCCGGGAGTCGATGCGCACCTTCTCGATATCGTCGCGCATCACGTCGCGCAGGGTGCGCATGAACAGCGGCAGGTCATCGTAGATGGCGCTGGGGGCCGAGGCGGTGACCTTGCGCTCGCTGACCTTGCGCCACAGCCGCAGCAGGAAGTGCATGTCGCCGGCGAGCTCCTCGAGGCTGACCCCCTCGGCGGCGGTCCGCACGATGAAGCCCCCGGTGACCTCGAGGCTCTGTTCCCCGGTGGCCGCCTCGACCAGCGCCCGCAGCCGCTCTCGCTCGCCGTCGTCCTCGATGCGCTGGGAAACGCCATGGTGGGGCGAGTCGGGCATGTAGACCAGGTAACGGGACGGCACCGAGAGGTGGGTGGTCAGCCGGGCGCCCTTGGAGCCGATGGGGTCCTTGGTGACCTGGACCACCAGGGCCTGACCCTCGTGGAGCAGCTGAGCGATGGAGACCTGCTCGTCGGCGGGGGTGCCCGGCGGCATCACCTCATGGGCATGGATGAAGGCGGCGCGGTCGAGGCCGATATCGACGAAGGCAGCCTGCATGCCCGGCAGGACGCGCACGACCCGGCCCTTGTAGATGTTGCCGACGATGCCCCGGCGGCGAGCGCGCTCGATGAAGGCCTCCTGCAGCACGCCGTTCTCCACCACGGCGACGCGGGTCTCCATCGGCGTCAGGTTGATGAGTACTTCACCGCTCATGCGGAAATCCTTGTCCAGAGGAAACTCGGGCCATTATGACATAGCCGGCGCCGGCCGCGACCGGTTCCACAGGGGCACGCCCTGGCGCGACAGCAGCGCGGCCGTCTCGAACAGCGGCAGCCCCACCACCGCCGAGTGACTGCCCTCCAGGCGCGCGACGAACACCGCGCCCCGCCCCTGGATGGCATAGCCGCCGGCCTTGTCGGCGGGCTCGCCGGTGGCCCAGTAGGCGGCGATCTCCTCCTCGGCGATCTCACGCATCGTCACCCGCGTGACCACGCGGGTCGAGAGCAGCCCTGCCGGGCCGGTCACCGCCACGGCGGTCAGCACCTCGTGGCTACGGCCCGACAGCGCGCGCAGCATGGCGGCGGCGTGCTCATGGTCCCGGGGCTTGCCGAGGATCGTCTCGTCGCACACCACGGCGGTGTCGGCGCCCAGGGTCGGCAAGGCACCCAGGGCGGCGCCCGCCCGGGCCTTCTCCTCGGCCAGGCGCAGCACGTAGGCCTCGGCGGCCTCGCCGGGCCGCGGCCTCTCGTCGATGTCCACCGGGCGCACCTCGACGGGCACGTCGATGGATGCCAGCAGCTCGCGTCGCCTCGGCGAGGCCGAGGCCAGACAGATCAGCGGGGAAGCGGCGGGCATGGCGTCTCCGGGGTCAATCGCCGGCGGGACGGCGACGGAAGGCCCGGAACAGCGTGGTCAGCCAGGGCCAAAGCACCGCCCCGATCAGCGAGGGCAAGAGGAAGGAAAGGTGGATCGAGAAGGGCCCGAGCAGGGTCCGCAGCCATTGCTCGACGAGCTGTACCGTGCCCAGCAGCACCAGGATCAGCACCGCCTGCTGGAGCAGGGAATAGGCCCGGAAGCGGGGATAGACCAGGGCACAGAGGAAGGCCAGCAGGGACAGCAGCAAGGCGTTCTGGCCGAGCGGCGCCCCTTCGATCAGGTCGAGCAGGATCCCCAGCACGAAGCCATGGAAGACCCCCACCCGCTGCGGCGCCTTCATGCACCAGTAGATCAGCATCAGCCCCAGCCAGTCGGGCCGCCAGATCTGCCAGCCGTCGGCCAGGGGCATCACCTGCAGGCACAGCGCCAACAGTAGCGTCAACCAGATCCACGGCAGGCTGGCGGAAGACGGGGCGGCCATCAGGGCTCCTCCTCGAGGGGACCGGCGGCCTCCAGCGCGGCGCGGATGGCGACGGGATCGAGCCGTACGGTCCAGCCGCCCCGCCCGGGGGCCTCGGGGGGCTCCGGGGGAAACAGCAGCAGGAAGTGGCGCGAGCGCTGCAGCTGGGCCACGGGGCGTGCGTCGACCCGGGCGAAGGGCTCGCCGGGATCGTGTACTACCTGGGTGACCCGGGCGACCGGGTAGCCGGGCGGGAAACGCCCCGCCAGCCCCGAGGTCACCAGCAGGTCCCCCTCGCGGATATCGGCGGTGTCGGGGACATGCAGCACGCTCAGGGCCTCGTACCGGCCGGTACCCTGGATGATGAAGCGCAGGCCGTTGCGATTGACCTGGATCGGCAGCGCATGGCTGGCATCGGCCACCAGCAGCACCCGGCTGGAATAGGCCGACACGGCCGTGACCTGCCCCACCAGCCCCGCGGCATCCATGACCGGCTGACCGACGAAGACGCCGTCGCGGCGACCGCGATCGATCACCATGCGATGGCTGAAGGGGTCAGGGTCCAGCGACAGCAGCTCGGCGGTGAAGAAGGGGATATCATCCTCCCGGGTGGCGTCCAGCAGCTCGCGCAGGCGGACGTTCTCGGCGGTGAGGCTGGCCATGCGCTGCACCCGGTGGGACAGGGTCAGGATCTGCTCCCGCAGGCGCCGATTCTCCTCCACCAGCGCCCGCTGGTCGGACAGCGCCAGGGCGGCCCAGTTGAGCACGTCGCTGGGCAGGCTGACGGCCCACTGGATCGGCGCCACCAGGGTGGAGAGCTGGGCCCGCACGGGCTCCATGCGAGAGAAGCGCAGATCGACGAACATCAGTGCAGCGGCGAGGATCGCACACAGCAGCATGCGATAGCCCGGCACCGATCCGTGCGAGAACAGCGGCTTGATAGCGTTCTCCCCCTATCTCGTTCCGGCGCTCGAGGCCTGGCCGAGACGCCTGACAGCACAGCACCTCACGGGGCACCGCCCGCAATCACAGAGTTCCGAGTTCTCCAGGGGAGCGCTGATTCATGTCGCGAGCGACGAGAGACGGGGACGCCTGGTCTGGTCGCCGCCGGAGCGCAGCGCCCGCCGTGTCGCCTGCTACATGAGGCGGCGACCGGGCCGGCGCTCCGGCACCGCCGGCGGCCAGGATGGCCAGGTTCGTTCGCGACGAACCTGCGCACTTCCTTATTCCCTATGGGTCGTCGAGCGCAGCCATGAATCAGGATTTCCCTAGTCGCTGGAGAGCAGCTCGAAGGTATGCTGATCGATCATCTCGAGCGCCTTGCCGCCGCCGCGAGCCACGCAGGTCAGCGGGTCCTCGGCGACCACCACGGGCAGGCCGGTCTCCTCGGCGATCAGCTTGTCCAGGTCGCGCAGCAGGGCCCCGCCGCCGGTCAGCACCAGGCCGCGCTCGGCGATGTCGGAGGCCAGCTCGGGCGGCGACTGCTCCAGGGCACTCTTCACCGCGGCGACGATGGAGCCCAGGGTCTCCTGCAGGGCATCGAGGATCTCGTGGGAATTCAGGGTGAAACTGCGCGGGATGCCCTCGGCGAGGTTGCGGCCACGCACGTCGATCTCGCGCAGCTCGCCGCCGGGGTAGGCACAGCCGATCTCTTCCTTGATGCGCTCGGCGGTGGACTCGCCGATCAGGCTGCCGTAATGGCGGCGCACGTAGGCGATGATGGCCTCGTCGAAGCGGTCGCCGCCGACGCGGATGGACTCCGAGTAGACCACGCCGTTGAGCGAAATGATGGCGATCTCGCTGGTACCGCCGCCGATGTCGACGACCATGGACCCCTGGGCCTCCTCGACCGGCAGCCCGGCACCGATGGCCGCCGCCATGGGCTCCTCGATCAGGAAGACTTCGCGGGCGCCGGCGCCCTCGGCCGACTCCTTGATGGCCCGTCGCTCCACCTGGGTCGACATGCAGGGTACGCACACCAGGACCCGCGGGCTCGGCGTCAGGAAGGTGCTCTGATGGACCTTGCGGATGAAGTACTGGAGCATCTGCTCGGTAACGGTGAAGTCGGCGATGACGCCGTCCTTCATCGGCCGGATGGCGGTGATGTTGCCGGGCGTGCGTCCCAGCATGCGCTTGGCGTCGACGCCCACGGCAGCCACGCTACGCATGTTGCCGGACTGGCGGATCGCCACGACCGACGGCTCGTCGAGCACGATGCCGCGCCCGCGGACGTAGATCAGCGTATTGGCGGTCCCCAGGTCGATCGACAGATCGCTGGAGAACAGCCCCCTCAAACGTTTGAACATGAAGTCGTTACCTAGTGCAGACCGGGAACCCTGTGCGGGGGCAAACGGTATCACTGCACCCCCCGAGCGGCAAGCGAAACGCCCCGCGGCCGGATGCGACGGACCTGCCAGCGCGGGCGCGAATGTGGTACCTTTTGCGGTCTTTTCCCCACCCCTTCGAGGACACCCGATCATGGCGCTTGAACACGCAGACGTTCTCAGGGCCGCCCACCTGGCCCGACTCGGCCTGGACGAGAGTGAGGCCGCCCACTACCTCGACGACCTGGGGCGCATCCTGGAGATGGTCGACCAGTTGCAGGGGCTCGACACCGAGGGCGTCGCCCCGCTGGCCCACCCGCTCGACGCCACCCAGCGCCTGCGCGCCGACGAGGTCACCGAGACCGACCAGCGCGAGACCTTCCAGCGCTGCGCGCCGGCGGTGGAAAACGGTCTCTACCTGGTGCCACGGGTCGTCGAATGACCCCCTCGTCCCCCAACGTCAACGGCAAGTCTTCACGGAGCCACGGGCCCATGCACGACAAGACACTGACCGAGCTCGCCGCCGGCCTGGCCGCCGGCGAGTTCTCCAGCCGCGAGCTCACCCGGAGCCTGCTGGCACGCATCGAGCGCCTCGACGGATCGCTCAACAGCTTTATCACCGTGACGCCTGATGCCGCCCTCGAGGCCGCCGACCGGGCCGATGCCGCCCGCGCCAACGGCGAGGCCGGCCCGCTCACCGGCCTGCCGCTGGCCCTGAAGGACATCTTCTGCACCCGCGGGGTGAAGACCAGCTGCGGCTCGCGGATGCTCGACACCTTCACCGCCCCCTATGACGCTACCGTGGTCGAAAAACTCGCGGCCGCCGGCACCGTCAGCCTCGGCAAGACCAACATGGACGAGTTCGCCATGGGCTCGTCCAACGAGAACAGCTTCTATGGCCCGGTAAAGAACCCCTGGGACCTCGCGGCGGTCCCCGGCGGCTCCTCCGGCGGCAGCGCCGCCGCGGTCGCCGCGGGCCTGGTGCCGGCGGCCATGGGCACCGACACCGGTGGCTCGATCCGCCAGCCCGCCGCCTTCTGCGGCATCACCGGCCTCAAGCCCACCTATGGCCGGGTCTCCCGCTACGGCATGATCGCCTACGCCTCGAGCCTCGACCAGGCGGGGCCCATGGCGCGCTCGGCCGCGGACTGCGCCCACCTGCTCGGTGCCATCGCCGGCCACGACCTGCGCGACTCCACCTCGGTGGCCCGCGGCGTCCCGGACTACACCGAGGACCTCGACGCGCCGCTGTCCGGCCTCACGATCGGCCTGCCCCGGGAATACTTCGGCGACGGCCTGTCCCCCGAGGTGGAGGGCGCGGTGCGCGAGGCGGTCAAGGTCTACGAGTCGCTGGGCGCCACGGTCCGCGAGGTGAGCCTGCCGCACACCCACTACGCGATTCCGGCCTACTACGTGATCGCCCCGGCCGAGGCCTCCTCCAACCTGTCGCGCTATGACGGCGTGCGCTTCGGCCATCGCTGCGAGGCGCCCGAGGACCTGATCGACCTCTACAAGCGCTCCCGCGCCGAGGGCTTCGGCGAGGAAGTCAAGCGACGCATCCTGATCGGCACCCACACCCTCTCCGAGGGCTTCTTCGATGCCTACTACAAGCAGGCACAAAAGGTCCGCCGGCTGATCCGCCAGGACTTCCTCGACGCCTTCGACGAGGTCGACGTGCTGATGGGCCCGGCCTCGCCGACCCCGGCCTTCGACCTGGGCGCCAACAAGGACCCGGTATCGATGTACCTGCAGGACATCTACACCATCGCCGTGAACCT